>CAZGJD010000009.1:6007-97164 GCA_964526385.1 uncultured Candidatus Poseidoniales archaeon
GTAAATGGTGGGTCTGTCCAGATTTGAACTGGAGTCCAAGCGTCCCAAACGCCCGAGTATAGGCCAAGCTAACCCACAGACCCTGTGAGTTGTGCGCACATGTTTACCTTCTTGAATGTCACTGTAGAAGTAAGTAATTTCCATCATTGGATCTCATCAGCAACCCTTGACTAACAGCTTCCTCAGCAACATCAAAAGCGGATATTGAGATTCCACTTCCTCGAAGGGCTCCTGAAAGCCTATCCAACCTTATCACATCATTTTCAGCGGCTATTCTAATACATTTTATGATTTGATTAGTAGAAGGTTCAGTATTTATCTCGACTGATTTTGACATTTTTTCTCGCATTTGGCCCCTTAGATTTTCGGGCATGTTCAAAATCGCAACTTCTTGCTGAAGCTCTGTAGCACTATCCGTTGTAGATAATATCTCCAAATCATCTCTAACTGCAATTCCACAATGCGGGCATGATTTCGGTTTCCCCTTAGTCCCCCAGCATTTCTCACAACTGGGACATCGAACTACGAGATACATGTCGATCTCAAAGTGAAAAGTCTGTTCTTCCATCGGTAGATGATGGTCTTCCACCTGGCCTCATTGCAGGCGCTGCTGGTGCTTTTGTATCAACACGCTTGGAGGCAGATTCCATAGCATCGCTCGCTGTTCTTGTAAGTCCTTGTCTAACTCTTCCAACGTTTCCACCACCGCTTAATTTGAGCGATTCTGGAAGAATCAAAGCTGCCATGGCAACTCCAAAGTGTTCTTGGGCAGCAGTTACTTCGTCTACCGCCACATCAAATGTGACTACCTCCAAATCCCTACTAGCCAACCTTCTTTGCAGGTTTCGCTTCAGTAAAGATTCTGTTTCCTCATAATCTAGTTCTGTTGTTATCTTTGCTACAACAGCACATTCTTCACCCTCAGGGGTTTTACATGCAGCCCATGCTACTCCTGCGCAAGCACTTGACCCATTGTACGCATATGCAGTAGCAAGATGACATTCAACAAGTGAACCCATAGGCAATGGTTTTGGAGGTGTGGCTGAAAATCCCATCGGAAGGAAAGCACCCTGAACTTCAATTAATCTAGAGTCTCCTAGTCCTAATTCAACCAGTCCTTGGTCATAGGCGTCTTCTGCGTTTTCCCCCCAAGGAGCTACAGCTGTCATCAACCATCCGGGGCACGCTGACCCCGAGGCTGACGGGGCGTTGGAGTTACCGTACATAGAAGGGCCAATATGGGCTAGGTTCATCAAGTCGATGGTTCATAGGAAGAATGTGCCAAGCCAATCAAGGAGTCTACTTTTTGCGGGGGCACTGGTCATGATCATCGGTGTAGCAATTATTTCCACAATGCAAGGTGAAGGTTTTATTCTCCCGATGGCAGTGATTTTTAGCCTTACATTTCTGTTTATATTTTTCAGTTCAATGAAAAATAATGGCCAGAAATTACAAGGTAGCACCCCTATTTCAACAAACTCCACAGGAGTGGAAATTTCTATAGAACAAGACTATGAAGATTTGCCTGACCCTGAATCTTTAGGGTTTGATGTACCAAATCTTTGAATTAATTTGTTTCCTGAGTTTCAAATAATGCGGGTTCGGGACTATTTGGCAAAGTCGATAGGATTTCTTCTGGTATTTCTTCCAATATTGCATCCTCATGAAGTATTTGTGAATGCCCATTTGGGTCAAGTAACTCGATGGTAACGGGTTTTGGAATAGGATCTTCTTTGAGTTCAAGTAGCGTAGTATGCATCTCTTGTAACCTTTTAATTTCGGTCATTTCCAAGTCATCGGTATATGCTTGCCTCGTAACCATAATTATTATGTCCATAAATCTATCAATTACTCCTTCAATGTTTGATACATATCCAGTTGAGGCGGTTCCGGGGCTCACTTCCAAATCTAACTCTGGAATTCTTATCGTGCAAGATGATGAGCGTACTACTCTTGACCGAATATGCTCTGGTTTCGATATAAACAACTTACTCATACCTGGCTTTTTTCCTTCTGCAGGGATGAAATCAGTCTGTCGCCAACCGCACGAGTGACAAAGTACTGTAATTTGCGTATGCTCACCGAAATATGGTATCTCATCAATGTGAGTCATCATGCGCAATTGACCTTCGACCGAGCACATTGGACAAGGAATCTCAACCTCAACTTCTTTCATAGGAAACACTTACCTGAAATCATATCGTTCAGAAGCAAAGGCCTCAGACCCTAGACCGTTAACGCCACGACATCCTGGAGGCAATAACATCAATCTTGAATCAGTAAGTCCGATGATTTGCCCTCCCATGTCTACTTCGATAAACTGAGTAAGTTTTGCTATGGCAGATTCCAATTCTAATTCCCTGCCCATCAATCTCTCCATCCGAACTATTGCGGCTTCGCCATCCGCAATCCAATCCATGAGTTGCAAAGTCCCTGTTACATCGTGTAAGGTAGCTCTGTGGATGACTAGACCATCGGCCACCCTTGGTACTGGAGCATTCGGATATAGACTACCCATGTCGTGATATCGCTTTGATTCTGAACTATTATTGCCTAGTGGGTTAGCATTCCTGCCACCTAAATTCAGTTCACGTGGTCGTGAATTAGTGAATACATCAAGCGATGTCTGATTGTCTTCTTCGTCGCTCATGAAAGACATGGTGTGACGGTTGGTTGATAAGGGTCCCGCGAAACGCAAGTAATAATCCGCCCAATTACCGGCGTCTTGTGAGGTGACAAAATGGAAGAAGGACCAAACGCAGTAAAGACTGGAACCAGTACCGTAGGAATCACGTTCAATGGAGGAGTTGTTGTGGGAGCAGACCACAGAGCTACCATGGGACATTTTGTCGCAAATAAAAGCGTGCAAAAATTATTCAAAATCGGAGACAACCTTGCCCTCACTACAGCGGGTCTGGTCGGACATGCACAGTCTCTGGCAAGAACTCTTTCAGCTGAAGTATCACTCTACGAGTTGAAGAGAGGGGATCAAATGACTGTTAAGGGTGCTGCCACATTAGTAGCAAACATCCTCTCAGGAAGACCACACTGGGTTCAGTTACTAATCGTGGGAGCCGATGACGAAGGTGGCTCTGTTTATTCAATTGATTCAGCTGGTGGTTCAATTCCCGATGTTTACTGTGCTACAGGTTCAGGGTCGCCTTACATGTATGGTGTTCTTGAAGACGGATTCAAAGAAAATATGTCAAGAAAAGACGCAGTCGCTCTGGCTGCAAGAGCCCTGAACGCTTCTGCTCAACGTGACGCCGCATCTGGAAACGGAATGGACCTCGCTGTTATCACAGTGAAGGACGGATATGTTCCTGTCCTCCAATCAGAAATAGACTCAGCTCTGAAAAAGTGAGCAATTACACTCCACCTACGGGCTCGGCCCGAGGATTCCCGGGAATCCCATTGGAAGGCTGTAGGTATGAGGTGAAATTATGAGATTTAGTTTCAAAGAAATGAAAGACGAAATAGCAAAAATAGTACCCAAATCAATAGATTACGAGGTAGACCTAGAGGCTGGTGACATCGCAATTGTCACGCCCACTCCCGATGAATTTGGGGGAGGTGATGGTTTAGTTGGTAAAATCGCCAAGGCTATCAAAAGAAGAATCGTTGTTAGACCACACAAATCGATAATGAAAGACCAAAAGGAAACTGAAATCTATATTCGGGATTTGATGAAAGATTTAACCAAAATTGATTCGATATATTTTGATGAATGCTACTGTGAAGTCACCGTAATTTGCGAAAATCCTGGGGAGGCAGTCGGTCGACGAGGAGTTAATGCAAAATCAATACGCGATGAATGTGGCTGGTTGGTCAAATTTGAAAGAACACCTCCTATTCATTCAAAGACAATACACGACATTAGAGGATATAGAGCAGCGCAGGCTCAAGAGAGAAGGAAATTATTGAAAGAATTTGGTTTGAACATTTACAGACCAAAACGCCCCGGTTCTTTTTGGGTAAGGTCGACCGGCCTAGGCTCATATCGCGAGGTTGGAAGAGCATGCCACCTCGTCACTACAAACGAGAGTAGAGTGATGATCGATGTTGGCGTAAACATAGCTTCGGACACAGATCCCATGCCATACTTCACTGCACCAGAGGCCTTGCCAATGGAAAAAATGGATGCTGTCATCCTAACCCACGCACATTTGGACCATGCAGGAATGCTTCCAGTTCTATTCAAATATGGATATAGAGGACCCGTTTATTGCACACCTCCGACAAGAGATATGATGCTGTTATTGCAAACTGACTATCTCAAAGTTGGTGGAGCTGAAGGAAAAAGATCACCTTATGACATGGAAGACATAAGAACCTGCATGAGACATGTCATTGATGTTGACTGGGGGCAAACGGTAGACATTGCACCAGACATAAAGCTGACATTCCATAATGCTGGGCACATTTTGGGTTCATCATCCGTTCACCTTCACATTGGAGAAGGTAAGCATAATATCGTATTTTCCGGTGACCAAAAATACGAAAAATCTTGGTTATTTGATGCAGCAAACACAAGATTCCCAAGATGTGAGACATTGGTTATTGAATCAACATATGGTGCATCAGGAGACTTCCAACCAAGCAGAGATGAAGCTAACCAAGAACTGCAAGACATTGTTACTCGAACGATTCAGCGAGGTGGTAAAATGATCTGTCCCGTATTCGCAGTAGGCCGTTCACAAGAGGTTATGATTGCAATTGATGAATTATTTAGGTCTGGAGCAGTAAAACCAGTACCTGTATATTTGGATGGAATGATTCAAGAAGCAACTGCAATTCATTCTACTCATCCAAATTACCTCACTCAATCCTTGCGAAAGAGTTTGTTACAGGACGACGGCAACAACCCATTCACAAGTGAGTGGTTCAGACCGGTTCAGGGTAGAGACATGAGAGAATCAATAATTATGGATACAAGCCCTTGTATTGTTCTGGCTACAAGTGGAATGTTAAACGGAGGACCAGTTATGTCATACTTCCAAAATTGGGCTCATGAAAACAGAAATTCTCTATGCTTTGTAGGCTACCAAGCCGAGGGAACACTTGGCAGAAGGCTCCAAAAAGGATTCAGTGAAGTTCCAATGATTATTGAAGGCAAAACTGAAATTGTCAAGATAGGATGTGAATTGGTAACCATAGACGGATTCAGTGGACACTCGGATAGAAGGCAATTGTTGGAATTCATAGAAAACATGAGCCCAACACCAAAAAATGTCATCTGCCATCATGGTGATTATTTCAAGTGCAACGAATTGGGAAGAACTTTAAGAGAGAAATTCAAAGTCAGAACCTACGCTCCACAGAATTTGGAAACTGTAAGGCTCGCCTAATCAACAAAGAAATCTTTGACCACGTGTGCGGTTTCATCTCTTTTCTCAGATAGTTCAGACAACCAATCTGTTGCTCGGTCGATGCAGAGTTGTTTCATTTCACCAGCCAAAATCTTACCGGAACGATAATCTCGGTTTATTTCAGACAAGTAATTATCATCATCCTCGAAGAAATACATCATGTACTGATATGCAACATCCTTATCCGGGTCTCCGCCCAATCTTCTATGTTCTTCTACAGTAGTTTGACCACCAGAGAATGATTTCTTTATCTTTTTAGTAGCTGTATCAACATCATCAGAGAGGAACAGTGTCGTTTTTGGCTTTGATGATGACATTTTATCTCCTGTCATACCAACTGCAAATCTGTGGTATGTACTCGATGGCGATAGTAGGCCCATTCCACCCAATTCTCTTTCCAATCTCAACAAACTCATTCTGATACTGTGTTTATCTTTTCCAGCAGCGGCAGGTAAGTTCACAGTTCCATGTTTGGGGTTGGAATTTATGTCAGAGTACCCTAAAGAGGCCATGGAATCTACAATTTTCCCAAAAATTTGATTTTGCACTTCTTTGTTTACTCTACCGTTTTGATCAACACCCATTATTGCTCGATTATCCTCCTGAATGGAAACTCCAATCTGCAAACCCATTTTTGCATCACTAACATTGAACCAATTGGTTTTGGATGCTAATCCACGTGTCAGTCTTAGATGCGGATCTTGGTCAACACCTACTGGTACTACAATAGGGCGAAGCCCGCCGTATTCATCTAACTGGGGATGTAGAATGTCTCCGGCCTGGACAAGTGGTGCCTGAACATGAGCGAGGTTAGTACTTCCATCAAAGCCGTAAATCGCCTCAAATTCTGAAAGGTTCGTACGCTTTCCTAATTGAAATCCAAGTCTTTGTACAATGCTTCTCTGGGATTGAAAATATACGTTAGTTTTGTTTGGATCTAATCCCAACGCAGCGTAGTTTGCCACATATTCTTCTGTAGCAATTTTTCGACCTTGCTCTAGAGAAATACCCCTAGTTGCCGTCGACTCAAGATCTGCGACGGCGATTGTTACGTCACCGCCTAATTTTTGGAACCATTCCACTTGTTCAATAACCATGGAATGACCGAGGTGCATTCTACCAGATGGCATCAATCCAGTGAGTACGCCAAAAGGATTACCATTATTATTAGCATGAAATACAGAATCTAAATCTCGATGAGCAAAAACAATTCCTCTTCGATGTAGTTTTGAAGGATTTGGAATATTCATGTCTCCGGTGGATGATAGGCCAAACTTTTCTATTATCTTAGAATAGTCTGTTGATTGGGATGACCCCCAAGGGTCTATCACTAAATCGTCATTCATCATCCTCACCCTCAACGGTATCACGAATCAAGGCTTCGGAAATTATGTACTCTTTTTCGTCTTTTTTTATCAAAAGGTAAATTCCCGCAACACTACTTACCAGTACTGCCAAACCAGCATATGGAAGCCATGCAATACCTGAATCAATAGGTTTCGGACTAATCAACCAGGTAAATCTGAGGTTTTCTTGGTCATCAAATCTTTTAGACCATTGGAACAAATCGGTTGTTGAGTGACCAGCTATTGTTAATGCAACCGATTTGTTATTGAAAAATTGAGTCCTGCCTGTGACATCATATTCAGTTTCATTCGATAGTGTAAAACTCACATTATGGCCTCTTAGTACACTGAAATATAGATTTGAACCTTCCTGTCTCCAACCTTCCATAGAATTTGATTCTTCCACGGAAATCTCCGATAATGAAGAATTAATTACCAATGAATTGCCAATATTTGCAATCCATGTGATAGGAACATTCCAAGCGTTTGGTGCTGCTGCCTTACACTGTTCTGTGTCTTCGTGAATAAATGTCAGAGTTAGATTATCCATCTGGTGATCAAACTGATTACATCTTTCAACAGTCCAGTATGAATATGCTTCGCCCCAGGTAGTATACCATATGTCATCCCTTTGCGAGAATAACTCCAGTACCTCTGAATCGTGCCTGACATTTAGGTCGCTAATTCTTCCAATCCAATACATGTTAACTAAACCACCTGAATCTAATTGTGACTCTACTTCGCTAACATCTGCAATTCCTTTTTCGAGAGAACCACCCCTTCTTCCCAAGTCGAACCAATCAAATTCATGCAATGGCTCATTACTTGAATTATGCCACGCTTTCGCTGTTTGACCAGTATTATCACCATGAACCATGTATCCCTGATTTTCAATTATCGTGTGTTGATATGCAGATAGATCATCTGGAGTGTAGGTTGAAATTACATTTTGCCCCCACTTTGATGCATCTACCCTATTCTCAATGTACTCCCTGCATTCAATCGCTACGGCACCGGGGTCTGCCCTCCATTCGAGGTTTGGCATTCCATAGCAACCAAATTCATCACCATTCTCTAAAAAATCTTGACCCATTGTATATAGCCAGTTATCCTCTTCCCATTTTGCGTCCGCAACGACCACAGGTGCCAAAGTCGCAGACAGCAACATAGCGAGGACCAGCATACGCATGTGATTACGCTCAAGAACCCTACATTTCATTATTTTCAACTAAAGAATAGAAGTAATCATCAAAGACAAGATAGTTTCAGGGAAATACATGAGTGACCTCAAAAAAGCCTGGATGGCCTTAGAGGAACACTACAAAATAGTGCCAGCAGCCGAAAAAATTACTGGCGACCATGCTTACAATTTTTTGAGATGGACTCTTGGTTCATTTTTTAGAACAATTCTGAGAATGAAAATACGTGGTGTCAAGAACGTACCAAAGAAGGGACCAACGATACTTGCCGCTAATCACTTATCACACGTAGACCCAATTCTTGTGATTTTAGCCTCTAGGAGAAAAACCCACTATTTGGCAAAAGACGGACATTTCAAAAATTTCGCTCTCGCTTCCTTTATGCGAGCTACCGGACAAATAGAAACAAATCGCGAAACTGGAGGAGGTGAAGCGCTTTCAAACGCGGCGACAGTTCTACACTCAAATCGAGCATTGGGTATATTTCCGGAAGGTACACGCTCAAAAAAAGAAGAAGCGCCCTTTTTATTACAAGGAAAGACTGGCATCGCTAGATTATCCGCATCATATCCCAGCGTACCAATCGTGCCTATTGGATTGCAAGGTACAAGAGACTTCATGACCCCCTCAAAGCACAAGATGCCTCGCTTCTGGAAGAGAGTTACCGTATCATTCGGAAAACCAATAACTTGGTGGGAATGGATTGAGAAAAGAGCAACCCTTGAAGAGTTGCAAGCACTTGCTCACAAAGAAGACCATGAGATAAAATCTGCTCTTTCATCATACTACCGGGAGTTCACAGATGAATTTATGGACAGGATAAAGGGGCAAGGCGCTCCGTGAAAATCATCAAAGGCTTCCGTAACTTTGGTCGTGATTGATGCGGGAGTACCTAGACTTGATGCAACGCATCCTCGACGAGGGTGAAGAGAAAGGTGACCGTACAGGTACTGGAACGATTTCAGTTTTTGGACATCAGATGCGTTTTGATTTATCGAAAGGTTTTCCAATGGTTACCACAAAGAAACTACATCTAAAATCGATTGTTCACGAATTATTGTGGTTTTTAGCAGGTGATACGAACATAAAGTACCTGCAAGATAATGGAGTAAGAATTTGGAATGAGTGGGCTGATGAGAATGGCGATTTAGGTCCCGTTTATGGCAAGCAATGGCGGAAATGGGAGTCTAAAGATGGACGAATAATCGACCAAGTCAAACAAGCCATTGAGATGATTAAAAACAACCCCAATTCTCGTAGAATTATAGTAAGTGCATGGAATGTAGGAGAGTTGGACGAAATGGCTCTGATGCCTTGCCATGCTTTTTTCCAATTCCATGTCGCTAATGGCAAACTCAATTGTCAATTATATCAAAGAAGTGCAGACGTATTTCTGGGAGTACCATTCAACATAGCGTCTTATGCATTACTAACCCATATGATGGCTCAAGTATGCGATCTAGATGCTGGAACATTTGTTCATACTCTTGGAGATGCACACTTGTACAATAACCATCTCGACCAAGCAAAACTACAACTTTCAAGGACACCAATAGAACCCTTGCCGACCCTAAAACTTAATCCAAATATCAAAGATATTGATCAATTTACATATGACGACATAGAAGTAATCGGCTATGAACATCATCCTCACATAAAAGCCCCTATTGCAGTGTGATATCATGCTAGGGATGATAGTTGCTTGCGATAGAAATGGAGCCATTGGCAAGGATGGCGACTTACCTTGGAGACAATCAACCGATTTGCAACATTTCAAAAATATCACAATGGATTCAAACTTGATTATGGGAAGGAAAACATGGGAATCACTCCCTGGAAAACTACCTGGAAGAGAGCACTATGTTCTCAGCAGAAGTCAAAATTTTGATAATGTGAATAATATCAATTTTGAAAGAGCTCTAGAAATGGATGGGTGGGTTATTGGCGGAGGAGAGATATACAAACTATTTCTTCCACATGTTCAGATTTTGCATCGTACAATCATTGATACTAGAGTAACCGAACCTGATACTTTCTTTCCAGACATTACAGGTTTGGGATTCGAATTGAAAGAAGAGAGACACATCGAAGCAGGAGACAAAGACCAATTTGACATGGTATTCCAAATTTGGCAGAAATGATCAATTAAATTGTAACAATACCTTTCCTACATTTTTAGCATCATGTATATGTTGATGAGCATCTGCTACCTTCGTAGCAGGGTATATTGAATCAATTACGGGATCTAATTCACCCGCAACCATTCCTTCGATAATCCTAGATAATTGTTCAACCATTACCGACTCATCTTTCCAAGTCCCCATATGAACTCCGAAAACAGAACGATTTTTCATCATCAACTTTAGTGGGTCTAACTTTGGTGTCTTTCTCCAAGCAAAAAACGCTTTGATCATCGAGGGTTTTGAAGACGGAGCAGCCGCTGACATCCCGTAAGAATACAATTTACCTCCTTCTGCAAGAACTGAGAGGCTTCTACGCAGATTGTCACCACCTATCGGGTCAAGGACATGGTCTACACCTCTGCCACCTGTCGCATTTTTGATTTTCTCGACGAAATCTTCTCCATGCCGATCGATGGGTTTACCACCAAACGATTTTATTATCTCTGCTTTAGATTTTGATGCAGTTGCCCAAACATCTTCAATTCCAGCCCATCTGCATAATTGTAAAGCAGCAGTTCCAACGCCGCCACCGCCACCGTGGATTAATACCGTGTCTCCTTTTTTCATATTCCCCAAGTGGTGAAGCATATGATGAGCAGTTAGGTAGATTACGGGCATCGCTGCCGCTGACTCCAAACTTATTTCATCAGGGATTGCAATTACTCTGGATGATTTTACACACACGACACTTTTCTGTCCACCGGTTGGCATGGCAGCGACGACTCTTTGCCCGGATTGGAATTTTGTTACATCGTCTCCTACAGACCTTATTATTCCGCTTACCTCATAGCCGGGAGTGAAAGGAAAAGGCGGTCTAGGTTGGTACAATCCCAACCGCATTAGTGTATCTGCAAAATTTATTCCTGCAAAATGAACGTCGATACAAACTTCATCAGATTTTGGAATAGGGTCCTTTGTTTCCGTTATTTTAAGAACGGAAGGCGGGCCTGATTTTGTAATAGATACACACTTTGCCATACTGCCGCTAAAGTGTTCGATAAATCAATACTTGTGTTATCCCTGATATTCAGTAACACGGATTCCAAGGCGACCTTTTCTTGCTGGCCTTTGCATTATTTTCTCTATTTTTGATTCAAATGCTGATTTAAGGTCAATTTCCATTGCTAGAGAATGGCCCATCAACAGGATTAGAACATCCGCCATTTCTTCAGCACATTCTTCTATTGGTTTACCCTTGGTTACAGCAGCAGCCAACTCACCTAATTCTTCGACTGTAAGTGCTATCCTGTAGCCCATATCGTGCCCGTTATTACCTGCGAAATCATGCTTGTGATGAAAATTAGCTACTTTTTTCATCATCAAACTCCAAGTATCTTCTTCGCTTGAAGCAATCCAGTCATCTACACTCATTCCCATGATGTTTATTGGTAGGAACCGATGATTAATCATTGCGCGATGATGAATTTTATACATTCTACAACTGGTCCAAGTTTTGATTTTGCATTTGATGATACTTCATCGTGACTCAAATCCTTGTATGAATCTCCTGGCTCCCTTCCTGCCGCCCAGTTACTGGAAACCAATATCGCAGAATATGGAATCTTCAATTCAGATGCCAATTTACATTCACGAGGCATAGTCATACCAACTACTTCTCCTCCTAATTTTTCAATTGCATCTATTTCTTTTGCTGTTTCAAATTGGGGGCCTTGAGCCAACCAATAAGTTCGGCCTAATCTCAAATTTGGTTGCAAAGAAGATAGTGTTCTATCCAAAGACGAATTCATATCTGAATCGAATGGACTGGTCATTGAAGTGAACTTTGCCTCGTCTTCAGAAAATGTCACTGCGACTCCTGTAAAATCAAGATATTGTGTAGCATAACCTACCGAACCAGGTGGGAAGTCCTCAGGTATTGCGCCTACTGAGCAAACTGACAATATCTTGTCCACACCTGCTTGGGATAGTGCTTCCAAATTCGCTAGATGGTTTATGTTGTGTGGAGGAGTTAGCCCCTTTCCGTGATGTCTATCAAGAAAGAATATTGTTGATTCTTTTGTTTTTACAACCTGTAATGGCACATCGCCAAATCTCGTTTCTGCAGTTATGCTTTCAGAACTCATAACGTCTATTGAACCTGTGGCCAAATCAGTCATCGCCGTTCCGCCGATGATTCCGATTCTCATCAGATTCAACTCATTCGAGTAATCTTGCTACAATGTCCGCCTTGGTTCCCGATGTTGCTACACCAGCTTCCTTCGCTTTTTCGACTAATTCGTCTTTCTTGAGTTTCATCAAATCTGCTTCGGACTCACCAGTTTCATTTGTTGTTTCTGAGACTTCTTCAACTTGCTCTGTCGCAACCTCCACAACTTCTTCCTCAGTCTTGTCATCAGCAGATTCTTCTTTTTCAGAAATAGATTCCATTGCCTCTGCAGCAGCTAGCAAGTTGCTCTGATCTTCTTCTTCCATTGCATTTTCAAGAGCCGCAGCTTTTCTTGCTTTGAGTTCTGCTTCTTGCTTTTCTTCTTCTGCATGAATTTCATCCAATGTAGGCCCTTTATCAGTTACAACACCGGATTGTAATAGTTGGCTCTTTCGAATGACAACATTCTTACAAGGATAGATTGGCTTGATAGCGTTTCTAATTTCTGTTTCAAGATCACCATTTAACATGGATTCTTGGACTTTTGAGTAATTTGATTTTGATGAAAAACCTCGAATAATTTCGGCAGTTTTTGATCTAATTGCTTGCTTAACAGATGTTTGACATCTTCTTTCAGTAATAATCAATGGTTTCATCCTGATTAGATAACCGTCTGTTGAAACTACATCTACCACGTCATCGATTTTACCCCTGTATCGGCGGATTTGTCTTCTTGTGTGGTCTGATTGGTGAGAATGGCCAACAAATGTTGTTAGTGCATCTTGACCAACAGTTTCAGTAACTTTGAATCTTAAAATTACGTGCATCTTAGTGAAATCACCGCTAAATTCTTGTTGGGTCATTTCGTAAACTCTACCGATAATTTGTTCGTCGGTTTCTCCGAGAGTCTCTCCGATTCTCTTGAAATTCCAAGGATGTCTTGGTGCACGGATGGTAAACCATCTTTTATTCTTCCACTTATCTCTCTGCTTTCGTGCTGCTGCACGTGCCTTTGCACTCATCTTCTTGGCTGCCATTAGAATCACTCTCAGATTGCGGGGGCTACCCCACTTGCAACCTTCCGACTAACATGGCCTATATGAAGGGAATTGATTGGGAATTGTGCTTACCATCCACGCTGGTCAAGCCTGATTTCCAATTTTTCCAATTCGTCCCCTCGCATTGGAGCACCTGCCATCATAGACATAGCTTCTGCAACCTTTTCAGGGTCATCGAAGTGAGCAGTTGCTAAAACAATTGCATCTGCCATAGTTTTGGGGTCTTCAGATTTGAAAATTCCAGAGCCGACGAAAATTCCGTCAACTCCCATTTGCATCATTAATGAAGCATCGGCTGGTGTAGCGATTCCTCCAGCACAGAATGTTACGACAGGAAGCCTACCCATATCGACTACTTCGTCCAAGATTTCTCTAACTTTACCATGCATCTCATCGTCGATTTTGCCGAATGGAGTGAGTAGTGACTCTCCTGGTAATTCGCTTGAATTTGCTAAAACGCGATATCTGTCTATTATCAAATCAGCTGCTTTATTGAGCCCATCATCATCTAAACTTTGCATTTGTCTGATTTCTTGGTCAATCAGTCTCGCATGAGTGACTGCCGCAACTACATTCCCAGTTCCTGCTTCACCTTTTGTTCGAATCATTGCGGCTCCTTCGTAAATTCTACGAACTGCCTCTCCTAAACCAGTGGCACCACACACGAAGGGTATGTCATGTGAGTTTTTGTCAATATGGAAATAGGGGTCTGCGGGTGTCAAAACCTCAGATTCATCGACCATGTCAACCCCCAGCGCTTGTAGGACTTGAGATTCAGCCTCGTGTCCGATTCTTGATTTAGCCATAACTGGGATGGATGTACATTCGATTATTCCCTTGATCATGTCTGGATGTGATGTTCTCGCAACTCCTCCAGCTTTTCTGATGTCTGCTGGCACTCTCTCAAGCGCCATTACAGAAACAGCACCCGATTCTTCAGCTACGAATGCTTGGTCAGGTGTTACAACATCCATGATTACACCACCTCTAAGCATAGAGGCAAACCCTCTTTTCAATAAGTCATCAGCGTGCCTTAGAGGTTTAATTTGATTTGACATACTTCCACCTTGTCTGCGGGTGAAAGTTCACCCTCATGAAGATATGTAGTGTACCACAGGATTAGTCTGCAAGAACAGGAGTATCTCCAGTAGCAATTTCAGCGTCTACTGATTCCTCTTCGTTCCTTTCAATCCATGCTTCTTCTTCATCTGGAACGTCTGTGTCAGCGAATATAGCATCTACAGGACATTCTGGAACGCACGCACCACAATCAATACACTCATCTGGGTCTATGATTAAGTAGGTGTCTGCTTCTCTGAATGCCTCAACCGGGCATACAGCAACACATTCCTGATATTTGTGGTCTACACAAGCCGATGTTACAACGTGGGTCATGATTCTCTCTCCGACTTACCCTAGAGCAATTAGAATATAATCACTTGCTATGTTTCATATTTTGAATCCTATTGAGGTAGGACATCTTCTAATGCGTTTGTAATAATCGACTCAGCTACTTCAAATGCGGTATTTCCAGGATATACCTCCAATTTTAAGCGCCCTTTTACAGTCGAATTTTGCTTTGGTTTCGCAAGTTTTATTTCGCCTGAAAGAAGTGAAATAAGATCCAATCGCAAGTGAAGGCAATTATCATCATCGATTCTAGATTCTAGCTCGTTCATTAAGGCGAAAAGAACATCTTTCCCTAAACGGGAAATAGATCTAGTAGCCTGATTTTTGTTACTCAATGTTGCATTTATTAGGTGAATATTCCCCCCTGAATAGGAGGTTGATTTTTCCAATTTTACAGATTCCGAATCTCCAGTAAGCCATGATAGTGCGTCAACGTAAATTTTTTCATCTTCAAGGCCGCTACACGTTGAAATCCATGAAGCATAATGTAATCCCATTGAAAATCAAACCATCCTGTTTAATCCAAGGGATGGTCGATCCCTTCCTGGCCTAATGTCCACTGCAAGGTCTTTATCACACCATCGAGTGCTTTGTGATTTCTTGCAGCTTCTTTCATACCATCACGGTCTCCATCATCGCGACACTGGTCAAACCATTGTTTCCACTTATTTCTTCTAGCAACGGCTTTGTCAAGCATCGTTTCAATCTCTTCCCAAGTTCGATTGTAGGACCTAACAGGCTGGAAATCATCACTGCTGTTCATAATTCTTTGGCGCAACCGTAAGTATAAGAATCTGACACTTTTAAGTTCAAGAAATTCTCTCTTCTTGATGGTCAACATCAATTTCCAAATTGTCACCGATGACGCATCTGAATATTTTTGATTTCACGACTGAATTTTCTCCAATTATTGATGATTCAGATGTTCCGTCTATTCTTGAATTTGACATAACTACCGAATCCACAGCGGCACCTGTTACCGAAGCACCTGGAAGTATAATCGACCTCTCAATGTGGCCACTCACACTTGCAGAAGAACTGATGAAAGAACCATCTGGGAGAATTTCACCTTCAGGCATTGGAAAAGGAAGGTTTTCAGAATTTTTGACAAGTGAAAGTTGTGCGTTCAATAATTCAAATGGATGTCCCACATCAAACCAAATGCCCTCTACCTTTTTCCCGTAAATTTTCCAACCACGATTTAATATTTCTGGAAATAATTCTTTTGAGAAATCAAATTTTGTATCTTTTGGTATTAGTTCCATAACTTCAGGCTCAATGATGTATAATCCAGCATTTATTAGATTAGAAAATGCCTCTTCTGGTTTGGGTTTCTCTAAAAATTTGGAGATATATCCCTCAAATAAACCAGAATCTAGTTCCCCATCGTGTGTTGAACTTAAGCCTACTATTCCAAACTCAGACGGATTTTCAACCTCCCACAAAGCCATAGTAACCTTTGCGTTTGATTCCCTGTGTGATTGTATCAGGTCCGCAACATCAAATGAAGCAACTGAATCACCAGAACCTACAACGAAAGTTTCAGTTAATTCATCAGATAACAATCTGACACTTCCTGCAGTACCCATCGGGGTCAGTTCTTGATTCACTCTTCCATTTATTTTCCAGCTATGAACGTGATTTATGAGTTGGTCTCCCTTGTAGCCAGTGGTTACGATAATCTCTGATATTCCCGAGCTGACCATTGAGTCTTTGACGTAGTCAATTACTGGCCTACCGAGAACTGATACCATTGGTTTTGGACGGTTTAGAGTCAATGGCATCAGACGAGTACCTCGTCCGCCAGCCATTATTACTCCTTTCAGATTCTCACTTCCTTCCACGAGATGCAGTCATGTCGACTCTTCTCATGGATTTCTTCTTATCTGACCTGCCTTTCTTTGAACCTAAACCTTGTCTATCTCCAGACATGGTCCCTCCAAAAGAAAGTGAGCCTTGATTTAACAGCTGGTCGACCATAGAGTCTGCAACTTTTGGGTCCTCAGCGCCGGTTTTCATCATTTTAGTCACCGATTCATTGTGGTCGACAATCCATGATTCTCTTTCTTCGCGAGCTATTTTTAACTTATCACGAACCTCATTAACTTCGTTCATCAACTCAACGATCTTGGAGTGTACTTCATTCGCCTTTTCCTTACACGCAACAAATTCGTTGTGGAACCTGTCACCTTCACCTTTGAGGAAATTTCTGTGTTCAAAGAGTTCATCGAGTTCTTTCGACATTTCTTTCGCCCTTTCCAGACAGTCCACAAACTGCTTGTGAGCATCATCAGCCTCTGATTTTAGAGTTGCAATTGCTTCGTCTCGATTTGAAATATCAACTTTGATGATTTGAAGTTCTGCAACTAGTGGTTCCAATTCTGCCATCTTTCGTCGCATGATTTTGATTTTATCCATTGTCTCTTTTTCTTTCTTTGGAGACATTCCGCCTTTTGTTTCAAAGATGCGTTCGAGAGATGTAACTTCACTCGTTAACTTATTGAATTCAATTGACGCGGAATTTTTATCGTTTTGTTCTCCTCTTTTTGATTTGGAGACTCCGATTAGGTCTCGGATTTGGGCTTGAATCGCATCTCTTCTTTCCTTGTGCACCTTTTGTTCGGCTCTGACTGCCCTAACTTCTGCTACTGCAAGGTCGACTTTTTCTCTGTGTTCCTTGTATTGAGATTGGATTGCATTTCTTTGGTCTGCAAATCGATTTGCTTGGTCGTTGTGGTTATTTCTTGCTTCACGAAGTTTCTTGACCTTGGCCTCCATCTGATGGAGATGATCTCGCAACTCAGTGTTGTCCTGAGGCTGCTGTTCTTCTGATTCGCTCATGATTGGGCGTCTACTTATTGGCCTTGAATGCTACTATTAGGGAATCGGCAACCGCAACGCAGAACGCATTCGCTGTTTCATCCTCGGCTTCCAAGTGGCCGAACGCCTTGCTGCGTGGAACAACACCCGCTACGGAGGTGGTCTTTGATGACGACGAAGCGCCCTTCGCGATTATTCACACATTAATTATGCTCAATAACTGGAAAATAACGGCCGCTGTAAGCCCTATTGCTCCCGAAACATAGGAAGTTATAGAACTCGTATTCCTAAACCACTTTACAAACTCTGGTCTAACGTTTACATTGATTTGCCTTCCAACTAGTAAGTCCCCTTCTATGTTTTCCAAACGAATTGCGACACTTGCATCACCTGAGCCCTCTGGCAGTAAAGTTTGCCAAGACAAGGTACCCTCTTGCAATAGTGTAGACATCCGGCCTAATCTGTCATCATCCCCTTTGTCGAAATCCGGTGTAGCCTCTTCTGGCCAATATGAATTTTCACCAGCTTTTAGATTATATCTAAGGAGTAATTCCTGTGGTCTAAAATCAGGTGAATTCACTCTTAACACGACTTGCCTATCTTTATCTGACAAGTTATGTATGTAGCAGAATAGATTGGCATTTTCTGTCACAACATTTTCCAAATCAACATCGAATAACAACTCTGGCATGTCTGGTTGTTTACCGATAGCCATATCTTGTTCAATTCTATCAATTAGTCTGTAAAATGCAGGTAACTGCCTTTCTGACCTGACAAATATAGAATCCCATAATTCCTCGGAGAATATGTTGTGTTCCATAATCTCGTGGATACCTTTGTCAGTAAGAATCTCTTTTATTTCGGTATTTGTAGTGACCCTGTCTACTCGCCCTTTGAATCTTCTGTGCATGAGCATTAGGAACTTTTCCACCCCAAAATCAGCAGACACACCTTTCTTAATATTCGATTCGAAATCTCTCAAGAAATCATCAAATTTGCTCCGTAGTAGTGGATCCATATGATTGCTCAAAATTTCACTAAATGGCAGACTAAGAGTTGAGGGGTGAATTGGTGGCTCGTATGCAGATAAAAGACCATCATTAGTCACCATGTTAAATTTGTAATTTCTTGTCGACAGGTGTTGGCCAAGAGACATTGCCAACATGGATGCACACGCAAGCAAACTTCTCTGGCCTAATTCAGAATCGGAACCAAAGTAAACAGAAAATGCCAAGACAGATATAGAAAATAACGACATAAATAACGCCGTATTATGACTTGCCATCGTCTTTGAAATCAGGCCATCGACCGAGGAATAGCCGTGCATACTATTTATCGGTCGATGATCCTCAGCTGCAGCATTAACTTCAGCTCTGAAAACTAATCGTGTTAGTTGCATGCGATAGCGATGGATTGCTAAACCTGCAGAGTAACCTACTAATATCGTCAATGCGATTAGAATGAAGGCTGTAGAAAGCGTAAATCCAAGTGAAGGCTCAATATTCTCTAACCACCATGATGGACTTTGACTGCTAAATGCCCAAGAACCGAATATGAACAATAATGCGAAGGCTGGTAAAAATAATACTAATCTCAGTCCTTCAGTGAGAAATTGCTTATCTATACCGTGAAATTTTTCTTCCTTATTTCTCAATTCTTTTAACACTTCAGTCAAATTCCCACCTCAACAAAATCCTCTGAGACAAATAGTCAGATATATTCCCTTGCCCGTCGAGAGATAAATCACCGTTTTCAACTCTTTTGACCTTAGAATCCATTTTCAACCCTATTTTATCGAATAAAGATGCGTCATCTTCAGTTGCAAGAAACATTGAAACAAATCCCGATTCACCGACTTTCAGGTCTGAAGCAAGAATAAATTGCCCAAAATTTCCAATCTTGTTAGCGACATTCTCAGAAGGTCCTGGTATTTGCCTTCCAGATGGATCTGTTTCGGGATTACCTAAAAGCATCGAGATTGATGCTTCCAAATCATCATTGAATGCATGTTCTAATCTGCAGGCCGTCTCATGAATGTCTCCATTGAACGGTAATCTGCTCAAAAGAACTTCAGCCAATCTGTGTCTCCTCTTCATTACTTTGCCGTGCTCTAAACCCTTCGATGTTAGCAAAACTCCTTTGTATGGCACATAGTCTACAAATCCATTTTTTGCTAGCCTTTGGACCATTTCCGTAGCAGAAGCAGGAGTTACCGATAAGTAATCAGCGAGTTCTCCATTTCTAACCATCTGCCCTGGTTTTCTTTCGTTTATTTCATAGAGTGCTTCCAGATATTCATCCTCGAATTCTTGAAAATGCCCTGCTCCCATGTAAAATCACCAAAATTAATCTGCACGGGCCTCAAATATTGTTTCACAAGCTGGACAACGTGCTTTTGCAGGCCTTTTCTCATATGGAACCTTTAGTTTCCGTGTACATTTTGGACAACCAAGGATGTCATTATCAGAGGAAGCCCATGGTTCTGATTCTTCTACTTCGGAAACTGTAGCATCCTCTTCTGTATCTTTTTCTATTTCTTCTAGTTTGGACTCTACATCAAATTTTGACTCACATTCGGGGCATCTCACAGACCCATTATAATCGCTAGGAACTCTTAATCTTCGGTCACAGGTGGGGCATGAAACCTCGATTTTTTCGGGTGATTTTGCTTTTGTTTCAGAAGTTTTTTGTTTAGATTTAATTGTTGATTTAGGTGAATTTTTTATTCTAATCGCAAAAATGGCGACCATACCGGCGGCTAATCCACCAAGTATTCCACCTATCGGTAATTCAAATCCAGATGATTCATCAGATGTCAATTCAGATTTTACCAAAATTTGGTCAGAAATTACTTGACCGTCTACATACCAAGAAAGAGTCACTACAACATTTTCTTGTTTAGGCCAATCGACAACCATTGAATAATCTTCAGAAGCAACTTGTTTGCCATTAACTGTTTTCATCCCTATTACAGAATTAGTGGAATCTGTTGCTATGATTTCGCTTTGTATAATTCCACCATCTCCATTATTACTCAAAGTAAAAAGAATCGTAACCTGTTCACCTGCTACGGGAACTCTAGGTTGAGTAATAGGATTAACAACGATAGAAGGGTTGGGGGAATAGTTTGGATATTCTATTTGATATTCTAAAGTGCTACCTAATCCAATGGTCCAATCAACTGCTATAACTTTCACATATACCTGATCAGCGTTAATCTCCCCTAAATTCATCTCGCCATAGGTTACACCCGGAAGCAATACCCTTTCCTCAGAAATTAAGGTATTTCTATCTCCATCCAATATTTTACCATATTCAATAATAACGTCCCTTCCAATACCAGTTTCTAAATCGATTGCCCATTCGATATTTACACCATCTTCAGACCTCTTGATTTCACCTAAATTAATTGAAATATCTTGCGCTGATACGATAGGAATTATTACAGTTCCTGAAAGATTTTCATCTACTACAGAGTCTACGCTTACTATTGACCAATTGAAAATATGGTCACCTTCATCTTCGATACTGAAAATGAAAGGAACTTCACCCGCACTCCCAGGTTGAAGCAAAATTGATTCGGACTCATGTAACTCGTCGCCGTTATCAAATCTAAGTGCTACACTCCCTTCAGCATCTCCTTCATTTCTAACTAAAATCGAAACAACGATGTCATCATCCACATGCCAAGGACCGTTTATCAAGGATGGAGAATTATATCCTGCTCCGGTTATTATCGCTGATTCAAAGATTAAATTATCACTCGAGATTGAGTCCCCAAGTGCTCTCGTGAGTTCGGGCTTACACTCAAGAACACCTGGTTTTGATAGCATGCTTATTGTATAATTAACAGAATCATTAGAATTAATTTGCTCACCAAAACTACTCAAAAGTGAATTGTCGAAGTAGCAAGATATGTTCCCAGTGAAATTAGTATGGCCGATGTTCATGACATTGAGATTCCATGACATCTGACTTCCAGAACTTGGTTCAATATTTCTGGTTAAGTTCATTTGCAAAAACGGCAGGGGAGGGGGTGAAATTGTGATGATCGCAAATCTCGTGTTGTCGGTTGTGTAATCATCAACATCTCCATGCAATTCAAAATCAAAAGCTAAATCCCCCTCTTGTACAGGTCCATATTGAAATTTAACTAGATTGGTTTCGTCTCCTAAAACATTGATTGAAAATGTATTTTCATGCACACCCTCTACTGACATATTGATATCTCCAGACCATTCAATATCACCAGAGTTTATCACTGGAATTTCGATTTCAACATAATCTCCGTCGTTTATTGTAAGATTTTCAGTCAAATTTCCATCTTCAAAAATTCCGTTAAAAATTGGCTCCCCAATCGAAATGTTGAGTGGCCTCAAACGAGTAATTGATTCTTCAAAAACTGTCCATTGATTCGCATTTGGAGTTCCAACATCACCAGAAAGGCTAACAGTCAGATTTGAGATTCCAAGGGGTGCTAAACCAAGTGTAGATTCGATGTAGTAATTTACCCCATCATCAACTAGCAAATTACCTGAATCTGAATCAATGAGATTTCCTTCCAAATCTGAAAGAGTTGCATTCCAAAACACTTGTGAGGATGATGCACCGCCTACACCAGTCAGTGTTATGTTCAATTCAATCGGACCTTCGCCAACTAGCTCATCCCCAACAATCAAGACCTCAGAGATTACTCCTCCTGATGATTGAACCACTGGAACCAAAGCTAGTGTTAACAAACACATCAATGCGATGGCTCTCCGCATGTTTCATGTCAAACCAAGGGGGTTCTTCACATTCACCCACCCTTAAGGGTGGGTCGGTGACTTTATTCAAGGGTGGCAGTTCGGCGCACTGATAGCAATGGATGTAGATGACCTCTTGTCAGTGTCGCCTAAACTATTGGCTCAAGCAATTCTACACCAAAGAGAACGCTTGATGGAACAGATTCCAAAGGAATTGGAGGCAAGCACATCTGATCTCCAAAAATCCGAACCGTTGGCAAAGGCAGCCAGAATTGAAAGGGACAAAATTAATTCCAAAGTCAGTAAGTTGAAATCTGAACGAGACACCTCCCAACAAAAGGCCAAAGTTTTATTTGAGAATTCTAATAAGATATACAACGAATTGTTAGATTCAGGTGGAATAAAAAATCCTAACCCAAAATGGGCTAGAGACAAATTGGAAGCGAATCTAAAGGCTATCGAAGATAAGTTGCAGACAAGTGCTGGAAATCATAAGACAGAAGAGAAATACATCAATGAAATGAAGAATCTTGTAAAAGAACACGAAGAGTGGGTCGAAGCAAATGCATCTTCTCAGCCAAAATTACTCGAAATGAGAGACGCAAGAAAAGAAGCCAAAAAATTACTCGACATTGCGCAAAAAGCACATGAAGCCATGGTTGAATTAGCTGGTGAAAATGATGAGAAGCATGAACAATTCATGACGTGGGAAAAAGTTCGTAGGGACAGCCTCTCCAAAACGAGGAAACTAAATGACATCATGAAGTTCTCAGAAAAATCATTGTCATATTGGAATCAAAAAATTGAAGATGATAAATTTGAACCCTTACTACAAAATAGCGTAAATGTGAAATTAGGAAAGATGTCTTCCTTTGCAATTTCAAGGGCCAAAAAATTGGCTGAAGAAAAATCGTCTGTACGTGGTGGTGAGGAAGAATGAGCGATTTCTGTGAAATCACTGGTATGTCTATAAACGATGCGAATAAGTTTGAGTTTATTCACTCAAAAATGATCGAAGAGTTTAGTCCCAAAGAAATTGATGAGAAATATCTCGAAAAACTTGAAAATGAAATCTCAACTTCAATAAAGCGAATTCTTCCACATAAAAGTGATTCAAAACAGAGAGAGAGTTTAACAAATCACCTATCGAGAACGTTAGGTAAAAAATTCAAATCTTCAGATGTCAAATCATTCGGTTCTTCCGTGACTGGCCTTAATATCAAAGGCGGAGACCTAGACCTTTGTTTTGTAATACCTGGTGCAAACCAGAAAAGTACAATTCAAAACATGGCTAAGGTCTTGAGGGGGCAAGGAATGGAAAACGTTCAACCTATTACTAATGCCATAGTCCCTATACTAAAATTCAAAGACCCAAGAAGTGGCATACATACTGATATTTCCGTTAACAATACTTTAGCACTGCACAATACGGAATTAATCAAAAGATATTCTAAAATTGACCGGAAGGTAAGCGATTTCATTCGATTGGTAAAATATTGGTCATTCCACAGAAATATTTCTAATTCGTTTGAAGGCACTTTTTCATCATATGCTTGGACGATTCTCGCATTGAATTATCTTATTTCAGAGGGAGTAGTCCCTAATTTACAAGATACCGAAGAAAAAATGTTGATTGAAATAAATGGAAATGAATTTGATATATCGATGGATAATCCTGAAACTATCAAACTATCAAGAGATATACCATTGTCAAAAATGATTTGTGGTTTCTTCGAGTTCTACTCGAACTGGGATTGGTCTAGTGATGTGGTTTCTATCAGAAACGGAGGGAAATTGGGTAGGGAAGAAGTCTCGTGGGATAATGAAGATCCGACTTCAATAGACTTGCTTAACCTTGGGAAATCTGATGCAAAAACTGGCAAGCACCACTTACCAATTCAAGACCCATTTGACATTAATCACGACCTTTCAAAAGTATTAACTGCACAAGGCGAATTACAAATTCTAAATGAAATTCTCAGAGCAAGAGTGGAAATTGGAAACGGATTGAATTGGTCAAAACTATGCGAAACTGTAGAACCTGAAAGGCTAGCAGACTTAGAACCTGAAGATTTGTTCCATGACCTGAGAAATTTGCCAATCAAGGATGTTGAAAATAAGAGAACTAAAATTCAAGGAGAAATTAATGCTCTTGAAACTAAAATCAAAGCATTTGAAGAGGAGAAATCTGTTTCTATTAGATTAGCAAACGCAATGAAGGGAATAATCGAGGAGACATCAGATATCCGTTCAGAACACAAGAGCATACACATAGGTCTTAAAGAAAGAAGTAAAGAAATTAGGGACCTAAAAAAGGAGAGAGACTTAATTAATTCAAACATTGTCATCCCACTGAAATACATTGAAGAGCAGTTAGCCAAAGTATACAAGCGATTAACAAATGAATTGAATGTAAGATATATTCCTAGTTTGGACAAAGAAATTAGTGATTTCTCATGGTTTTTTGAGTTACAAGAAATGCACAAAAAGGCGAAAGATGCTGAAAACTTACACAACAAATATGTCGAATTATCAAAGCAACAGCATGAAGATATAAAGAAGCTAGAATTGTTCGAAACAAAGCATGATGAAGTTACAACAAAACTGCTCGCAGAAGAACCATTATTGAAAGATTTGAAGTTGGGTAGAAACGGTGCTAAGAGTTATGACAAGAGAGTATATAACATCAATAGAGCAATCCAAAATGGTCGCTCAGAATTTCAAAAACTAAGAAGAGAAATTGGTAGGTTGGACGCCTGGTTGAGAATTTCTAAGGGAGGAGGAAAATCAAACAAAGGTAGAAGTAGAAAAGATTCGAATAGAGGGGAAAAGGTAACTTCAGGCCCCGTCACGCTTGGAGACCTATCCGACTTACTTGCTCAGGCTGGTCAATCTTCATCAACAAAGAAAACCAAGAAAATAAGTTCAAAGAAAGCCGGTATGAAAAAATTGGGTAACTTTTCGGCTCACAGAGGCACAAGAGGATCGTATAACAGGAAAGAATGAGTCATGCTTTCGAACGCAAAAAAAGCTTATTGGCGAAACGGTATTTCCCCAAGAAAAATGGACTATCCTTCCATCGAGAGAATAAGACAATTATTCTTTGACCAAACTGGCGAAGAATATGCACGAATTTCAATCCAGACTCTTCCAATTCCAAACTGGGGTGGAAATTTGATACTATATGATGAAAATGATTTCATCAGGGGATTGCTATGGGCTAATAGGCTCCCACCAAATAAAGTAAGAATAGTAGCTTTTGTGATTGATGAAGATTATGTTTCAAATGGCTATGGAAGTCAAGCATGGAATTTACTCTTAAATTCCGCAAGGAAAGAGGGAATAAATGAAATTCAACTCGAGGTTAAAGCTTCCAATACCAAAGCAATCAAGTTCTATGAAAACAGGGGATTGAAAATAATACAAAAATTGGAAGGATACTACAAATCTGGACTTGGTTATGCAATGAGAGGGGAGATTTAAGGAAATAATCATGACCTAACTATCTCTGGTATCGTCCATGCTGAAGGATGTCATCAACGATTTAGTGGATGGCGAATGCATAACATCTGCAGCTTTGCTTGATGATTCTGGTTTCACAATTGAAAGAACATCGATAGAACTCAAACCAAACGAATTGGTTGGTTTTTTGGAAATTGTTGAATCATATGAAATTTCAACTATAGTTACAACAGAATGCTTCGTTTCATGTAAGAGATTTCAATCAGGTCAAACATTAATTTCAATAACACCTAAGAACGGTAACATCGGAAAGGCTAGATTGCGAATCGAACAATGTTGTTCTTTGATTGAAAATTATCTTTGATATCGCATTAGCGAGGCTTAAATGGCAAAGGTCGGTGGTTGCAACGCTGGGAGTGCGGGAGCACTAAGCGAACAGGTGCGATGAATAATGTCAGGGCTAAAAGAAACTCTTGATGAGAAGCGAAAGTTGGTAGATAAAAAGGCAACTCAATACCGAACGACTCGTGACGAATGGAATAGTCGAACAAAAGAGTTTACAGTCCAGAGAAATGAATTGAACGCAGAAGTTAGAGAACTTATTCAAAATGTAAAACAACAAAGAGAAATCAGAGAACAAATGAATGAACTTGTTCGCGAAAAGAAAACTGCAAGAAAGGAAGCAAGTAACCTAGTAAAGCAGGCAAAATCAGAATTGGACTCTCAAAAGGGCACCAAGGATGATTCCGGTCAAGGAAGAAGAAAGGGAGAAAGAAGAGTAACGGTTCACTCCTTGAGAAGAGAATTTGAAAAACTCGATCGAGAGATGGAGATGGGGAAACATCTTGGCCAAAACGAAAAGAAGGTAATGAAAAGAATGAAGGAAATTCGTGCTAAAATAAAAGACATGGAATCATCTGAAGAAAATAATTCCGACCTAAAGTCTGCAAGAGGCACTCTACGCGAAGCAATGGTCGCTCAAGAAGAAGCACACGTCGAGGTGCAAAAAGCCGCACAAGCTGCACAAGAAGCCCATGATTTAATGCTACAGTGGAATAAGGAAGTTGACCGACAGAGAGAACTTGCCGAAGGTGCTCACAGAGAGTTGAGAAAATCTAAGAAAGAAGCTGATAAAGCTCATAGATTTTACATAGTGTCACTGCGATGCTTACACTCAATTCAAGACATCATAAGGTCAATGCGAGGTACAGAGTCTGGCGAATCTCAAAGAGGAGCGAGGGTAGAAGTACAAGACTTGATGAGTAAATTGATGAGCGGGGATACACTATCAACTGAGGAGTTAATGGAATTACAGCGCTTTGATTAAATTCAAAGACTGACTTTTCATAGAAATACAATGGGGCTTGTTCATGATTCAACGTGATGAGATTGCTGGGATAATCGAAGATTACGAGCGACTTAAACTTCGAATAGGTATGACAGCAAGTCATTCTGCCTTGGATATTTGTGACGGGGCTATTGAAGAAGGGTTCCCAACTGTCGCTTACGCGCAAAAAGGTAGAGACAAAACATATTCACAATACTTCAAGACACAAAGAACTTCTTCAGGTAGGGTAAAAAGGGGAATGATTGACAAAACAATAGTCCTTGATTCTTTTAATGATGTTATGGAGCCAAAGATGCAGGATGAAATGCGAAAGAGAAACGTAATTTACATCCCTAACCGTTCGTTCACTTCCTATTCAAAAATTAGCGATATTGAAAACAATTTCAAAGTACCTATGTTTGGTTCGAGAAATATGCTTCGTATGGAAGAGAGAACTGAGGAACAAGATTACTATTGGATCCTGGATAAAGCAGGACTCCCATACCCAGAAGCAATTGAAGACCCTCAGGATATTGACTGTTTGGTTATCGTAAAACTTCACCATGCCCAAAAGAAACTAGAGAGAGGTTTCTTTACTTGTGCGTCCTATGAAGAATATCTTGAAAAGAGCAATACGCTATTGAAAGAGGGTGTAATAGACCAGGCAAGTTTGGATGGAGCAAGAATTGAAAGATACGTAATAGGTCCTGTTTTCAACTTGAATTTCTTTTACTCGCCACTTGAAGAGGACATGCCCAAACTCGAACTTCTTGGAGTGGATTGGAGATTTGAATCATCTCTAGATGGCCATGTAAGACTACCTGCTCCACAGCAGATGACAATGCCTGCACATCAGCAAATTCCAGAAATGACGGTCGTAGGCCATAATACTGCCACAATAAGAGAATCCCTTCTTGAAAAGGCGTTTGAACTTGGTGAGAAATTTATCACTGCTTCTAAAGAACATTATGACCCTGGAATTATCGGTCCTTTCTGCCTACAAACCTGTATTGACAAAGATATGAATTATTCAATTTACGATGTTGCACCTAGATTAGGAGGAGGTACAAATGTGCATGTATCTGTTGGACACCCGTATGGTAACGCAACATGGAGAAAACCAATGTCTTCTGGAAGAAGAATTGCAATGGAAATCCGCCGTGCTGCAGAGCAAGATCGCCTCCTTGAAGTACTAACTTGAGGTTTTTATCTATGTCCGGAGAAGTATGGGTAATACTATCATTTCTTCTCTTCATGTTCTTTTTCGCCGGAGTGGGAATGGCGAGCATCCGTGTCAAAAAAGACACAACTGATGATTACTTAGTCGCCGGACGAGGGATGCATCCAGCATTAGCCGCTCTATCAGCTGTATCAACATGGAATTCGGGATACATGTTCATCGGATTTATTGGCTTCATGTGGCTAATGGGATACTCTGCGATTTGGATTTCAATCATTTCAACTATTGGTCAATTAGTTGCTTGGATTTGGCTATACAAATACATTCAGAATGAAGGCAATGAGAGAAACATTCGTTCCCTATCATCATTAGTTGCCAACGTCAAAGGTGCTCCTGAAGCTAAAATGGCAGCGATTTGTTCTGTCGCCTTCTTACTAATTTACGCCGGGGCTCAACTTTCAAGCGGAGGGAAAGCATTGTTCGCAATGCTTGGATGGGCTGAGTGGATTGGAATTATCATTGGTTTTGTATTGGTAGTAGCTTACTGTTATGCAGGAGGCATTAGGGCTTCAATATGGACTGATGCTGCACAATCATGTGTGATGATCATAGGCAGTACGTTACTTTGCTATGTAGCATTATCTGAAGTAGGTTGGTTTGGCGGACTACATGATTCTTTGAATACTATTGACCCTGCTCTTACATCAATAACCCCACCTGATTTAAAGCTTGGATTCAGTATGTGGGTTTTTGCATTTTTCCTTGGAGGACTTGGAGTCGCTGGACAGCCACAGGTTGTATCAAGAATCATGACATTGGAATCGGAAGAAGATAGAAAGCAAGCATGTATTTGGTTCTTCGTTTGGCAAACACCTTTCCTTGCTTTGATGATAATCATCGGTTTAGCATCTCGTGTCATATTCCCAGAATCTGGAAGTTTCGACCCTGAATTAGCACTGCCGTTGTTGGCTATGGACGTCTTGGGTCCATTTTGGGTCGGGCTAATTCTTGCATCGATTTTCGCAGCTACAATGTCTACTGCCGATTCACAAGTACTAGCTTGTACAGCAGCTATAACTGACGATGTTATACCAGAATGGTCTACTAATCACAAGAAAACTAAGATCACTACAATGGTGATGGCCTTCGTAGCAACCTGTTTATCTTTGGGTGCATATTTCACAGAAAATAATTCAGTATTCTCTCTTGTAGTACTGGCAGTGTATGGTTTAGGTGGGATGTTTATCCCACTAATTCTGATCCGAATGTCTGGATTCAAACCATCTTCAAAGCATTCGATAATTATGATGTCGTCTGCCCTTGTCGCAGTTATTACATGGAGAATCTTAGGATTAAATGTACATATTTTTGAATCTGTACCTGGAATGGGTGCTGCATTCATTGCTCACTTCATTATGGTGATTAGAAACCAGGATCAGTGGTTAGAAAAACTGCCTTCACGAAACAAAATTGCAACGCTTGGTGTTGGAATCTTGGTTTTGATTATACCATTAGAATACTACTATGCTACTAATGCTCCTACTTCGATGAATTCTTCTCCAGAACCTGATTCAATGTGGGACTTGGTCGTTGAATTCGAGCCTCACTTCGAAGAGCAGGTAATCAATATCGGTGATGGATCGACCGAGAGTTTTCAATTCAGCATCCCAGCCGATGCTGTTGGAGCCTCATTCCACCTAAATTATTCGGAATCCAATGAAGGAGGATTGAGTAGTCAATGTGATAATGTAGAATCGAGTTATGATGATACGAATGTCCCCAGCGAATTCAGAGTCATGTGGAACCTGCAGAACATTACTGGACAGAATTGCGGTGAGAATCTCTTGGGAGCCATCGCTACATGGAATGGATTCGTTCAGACCGACACATATGAGAACCACCAGGTTACAATTGCTGAACTTACTGTGGAGAAGGATGCTGGTGAAATTATCTTCGAGGTCACAGTGGATGTAAATCAGGCTACTCCGCTCAACGCTGATAATGGTGAGGAAATTACAATGATGATGCGTTACAACACGTTAGTCTCTTATGATTTAACTGAGGCTGAATGACATTCCTTCTTTTCCAACCTTCCAGCCTAATTCTGTAACGGGAGTCTCATCCCTACAGAGTGGATTTGTATGATTCAGATGGATGAATACGATTTCTCCGTCTCCTTCCCTTCTCTCACCTAACATCTGAAGAGTTTGCTCAACTGGCGGATGAGGCACCTCTTTTTGGTCTCTATGCTTTAGTTCATCACTACTGTAAAATGTACCATCTATCAACGCAATATCAACTTCAAAATGATTCAACCATGCCCGAAGGTCATGACCACGCAATGTTTCCTGCCACGTGTCATGGTCAGGCAAAAATAGCAAGGTCTTTTTGGCCTTAATCATATATGCATGCATATCGGATAATTCATTGCGATGTGGTATCTCTATCGCTTCTATTGATACACCAGGATAGTGGATTATTGGTGCAGTCCTAGGTATGAAAACACCATCCGACAATAAGATCGACCAGTTCGGTGTCCGCTCAATTAGGTCTACCATTTGTTTTGAGCAATGAAGTGGGATTCCTTTAGAATTCATTGTTTCTTTTCCAAAAAGGCCTAACCCATCAACATGTCCAAAGTGAGCGTGAGTTAAGAAAAGTGAATCTATTCTCTCTACTCCCCAAATTCTAAGTTGCTCACCTAAAGCTCTTGAAGCCTCGAATAAATGGTTACCACCATCTGAATCAGTAAGACCAATAGATACTGGATATCTTTTATCGACATCTAAGCAACAAGTGCAACCAACTTGTGGTACGCCTCCATCTTGAGCACTACCGAGTATAGTTACCGAGACCATTCGGAATCCTCAGATTCTTCTTACCCACTGTCGGGAATTTGGATCTCTCATGTACCATACACCACTCCCTGAAGGGTGTTCTAACCATTCATTTCCATCAGACCTCATCGAACCGACATCATACATGGTTGGCTCCGCTGGCACAGAGGTAGCGAGTGGGTTCCCAGGCAATTGATTCAATTGTGGACTTTGCCCATATTCAGGAACAACTTGTTGCTGGTAAGATGGTTGGACAGTTTGCTGATATAGACCCGGATTGCTTTGAAGAGCCATTTCGGATGCCATGATTTCCTCTGTGCTCCAATCTTTATCATCATTCCTTGAACTCATTCTTGAGAAAATCAAGCCTGCTAAAACAATCAATAAGAGAGCACCTCCGCCTGCTCCCACATAGATTACTACTGAGTTTGCGGAATCTTCAATCACTTCTTCACACCCATTTTCTTCTGCCACACCTGCGATTTCAGGACATTGATCTCCATCTTTTCCAAAAGGATTGTCTCCAAACCCATCCTTATCTGTATCGTTCCATTGTGACGCCTCGTTAGGGAAATCATCTATGATGTCTGCCCAGCCATCATTATCACTATCTATACAACCCAATATACCTCCTTGGAATGAATAACCTTGCTCATTTGGACAATAATCTGGATTATTACCAACTGGATTGTCTCCATATTGGTCATTGTCTGAATTCTGCCACTGTGTTGGGTCAATTGGATTCCAATCTGTACCAGTTTCTGGGTCACCCCAGCCATCTCCATCAAAATCTGGACAACCTAGTACATCTGCGGTTGAATTTCCTCTAAACATTGGACAATCGTCTTTGCCATCCGGAACACCATCCAAGTCTGTATCTAGATATTCTTCAGAGTCGAATGGGAATGCATCCATGAAATTCGCCCAACCATCTCCATCTGAATCTGGACATCCAAGTATGTCTTCTTTCCAAGATTCTCCTGCCTGCGATGGACAAGCATCTTGCCCACTTGCAAATTGCACGTATTCACCCGGCCAAGTTTGGTCTCTATCAAACCATGACATGTTGCCATAGTTATCTCCATATCCATCCTCATCATAATCCGACCACTGTGTAGCTTCAAGAGGGAACGCATCTGCTCCATCCTCTGTTCCCCATCCACTGTCTGGTGATGAGTATCCGTCCGCATCTGGATCAGGACAACCAAACCTATCGATTACAGAAGTACCTGCAGTACCTGTGCAAGCATCTGGACTATTTCCTTCCTGATTGTCCCCAAATCCATCCCCATCGGTATCGCTCCATTGTGTCTTATCCATTGGTAGGTCATCATCTTGGTCAGCCCAACCATCACCATCTAAATCAGGGCAACCAATCGATCCCCCCATTGAAGAATTTCCGTTTGAGTTTGGACATGAGTCTTCAGTGTCTGCCCAACCATCGTCATCAGAATCAATACATCCCTTAAGTCCAAGTTCTGAAGTTCCAGCAACCTTGTTACAATCATCAGATGAATCTGAGAAGTTATCTCCATCATCGTCTGTATCTTCATCGGCGTCTCTGCATCCATCTTGGTCAATATCGTTGGACTCGTCAGAAGTCCACCAGTTTCTGGGCGGGGTGTAAGAACTCAAACATCCGTCATCTTCATCGTCGATACCATCGTTGTCATCATCGTTGTCTTCGGTGTCATCTTTACAGCCATCATTATCGAAATCTGTTGTGGGATCACTAGTCCAGTTCCATGCACCACCCCTCGGGCAATCATCTCCTGCATTGTCAGTAATGCCATCATTATCATCATCATAATCACAGGCATCTCCTTCACCATCCAAATCACTATCTGTTTGCAAAGGGTTGTTTGTGTTAGGACAATTGTCTGTGAGGTCATTAACCCCATCATTATCCACATCAGCATTATTTGCAGGGTCAACAATCCAAACGAAAATGTCTAACCCCCAAGTTGAGGAAATTGATTTTGTTCCCTTCGTGATGGAACCTTGGAAAGAACCGACTGCAGAATAGTTTCCTGTGGAATTTACTGCTAAATCACCAAATAAATCTAAGTTATTTCCACCAACGGTTTCAACCCAGTCCCATGTACCTGCTGGGGTCAATTGTGCCATAAATCCGTCAACACTTCCCGTTGAAGTGATATAATTTCCACCGAAAGATGTAGTTCCAGAATGAGTTCCTCCAACAACCAATTTACCGTTATCGCTAGCTACAATGGAATCAGCCCATTCAGAGTCACTACTGCTTCCAACAGATATTATCCAGTCAAAGTTAGTAGACTGTGGTATGTATTTCAACACAAAGAAATCTACATCTTGGGTTGAAGAAGTAGAGACTGTTTTCTGCCCACCCAGATTTATTGTCCCAATAAATGCTCCAGTAACGTAAATATCACCGGAGGTGTCCATAACCAAATCATTTGCAATGTTTGCTTCACTGGCTCCACTCGGAACCCCTGACACCGTTGTAACAGATGCGCCGTTAGAAAGTACATTCCATCCCACAAGAATCGAGTCAGTGTTGGAAACAGCCTGGTGTGAATTACCTCCACCTCCGTTAAAAGTACCACCAGCTAATGCTAACTGCCAAACTTTTCCTGATTGATCGATTATTACATTGCTTGCGGAATCAGCTCCAATTCCACCTGTGGACTCGGCCCAATTGATTGACCCAGAGAGAGCATCCATACTTACTAGATTTACATCTCTATCACTGCTTACAATGTTAACGCTTCCAAAATTCGTCTCACCGTCATTACTTCCTGAGACGATGATGTTGCCTGATTGTGGGTCTACAGCGATTCCATCAACTTGACTTGAACCATTATTCACCGATGAGTAACCGGTTGCCCATTGCCAATTACCTGCATCGTCAATTTTAGCAACAAACCCATCCAAGTAGCTGTTTGGGTTTTGAATAATGTTACCGCCAAATGAAACTGTGCCAACAAATGCCCCACCGACGTAATATGAACCACCCATATCTTTCGTCATTGCCTGTATGAATATCAGTCCACTTGAGGCATCTGGAATATCTGCCCATTGCCACTGGCCGTCATCACCGACTTTAGCGATATACATGTCGCCGTCATAATTATTGTTATATGGAGAATTTGCTTGTACACTAATTGAACCAAATTGCATACTGTTTCTCGTATCTCCTGCGATTATCCATCCATCAAAACTGGCTTCCATAAAAGATGCATTGACGTGGCCTGGATTTGCACCTGCATGTACTAGTGCTTCTGGTTCAGAATCTGCTTTCTTTATTATTGTTGATTCCTCAAGAAGAATCTGGTTATTTAGAGGGATTACACTCAAAATTAATGTCAGTACTATGAAAGTGGCAAGTACAACACGTCTGCTCATATATTTATGTCGTATTAGGTGGATGATGAAGTCTTTGCTCAAATGTTTCTGTACAAAGAATTCGTTACTCCCTCCAAAATCCACTTTTTCCCGTTCCCTTGAATGGCAAAATGACCCGGAATTAGTACATCATAACTCTCAACAATAGCAGTTTCATCATCAAATTTCCACCATTGCAACAGTTGTCCCACATCATCGCCGTGAGATTTTCTTACAGACAATAATTTGGAAAATTTGGGATTGTCATCTATCTCTAGATACTCCTTATTAAGCAAAGGAGCCCTTTGCATTAATTCTATAGATTCTACTACATGAAGACCGTTACAGTTAAGCACCAACTTTTCAACAGTTTCTTTGTCAGGACCCACTAAACTTCCTTTGACTTTGTGAATGATAGCGGGTATTATTATCGGCGTTGCGTCTGAAATCTTCAAACCGTTTTCTTCCAAAACAGAAAAGTCGTTGAGGGGTTTTATCGGAAAAGGACCCTTTCCAACAAAGACATCTTCATCTGCATCATCAGATGTTTCATCATTTTCATCTACGATTGATATTTTGCTAGACAGAATGGCTTCGCCAATGAAAGATGCCAATACTTCCCGAGTCCAAAGGATGACATTTCGATCGGTCCTTGTAAACATCTGAGTATCATCAAAGTCCACGACTCTCTCGCTAATCAATAGGTGGGAACCTCTTGGAGCATCCATTAACCAGGATTCAAATCCGGCAAGGTCCAGATGGGCAATTCCAGAACCAGTGACCCATATTTCCATTCCCTCAGTAAAACCAAATTGCACATGGTCAGGATGTACATCGAACATTCGTCCTAACCAGCTTATCATTCCATCTTTAACCAAGGGCTTAGATGACTGGTCGATATTAACATCAAGGCGTTGCAGAGCCTTTTTCAAATCGAATGCCATCAAACCCGCTGGGGGTTTGATATCTATAATCTCATTCCAGATTACTGTCAAGTGAAAGCAAATCGGATTCACCTGCGTCAACGACCGTTATCGTTGAAACGCTGAAAGGCTTACCTGAAGCGATTCCTAATTCTCGATTGACAACTCTTGTCCTATGAATTGTAACCCCTGGATGCTTAGCAACCAGATTGTCGATATATTCCTGAGGGCAGTTTGCAGCTATGATTACACATTTTGCTTCCCCTCTTGCACATGCATCTACCGCTTGTCTTTGTCCAAACAACAGTTTCCCTGTTGAATTTGCTATCTTTAATTGTCTACTTATGTCCATTTTCATTCCTCCACACTAATGCTTCTCAATGTCTCCAAATCACTCTGGAATGTAATACAGTTCAACAGAACCAGTTCCTAGACTGATTGGTTGACCGACGATGATGTTTTCTGCGACACCAGTCAAGTTGTCTCTTTCTCCAATCACACCTGCCTTCAATAGATGGTTAACAGTAACTTCGAAAGCCGCACGAGCAAGAATTGAGTGCTTTGTTCCGGAGACACCATGTCTTCCGATAGCCCTCACTTCACCTTCACTAGTCATGACATCTGCAACGAGTAGTAGATGTCTAACGTCAACTTCAAGTCTCGCCCCGTCTAGAGTCAATTGTAATTCATCAACGATAGCCTGTCTCGCCGCTTCGATACCAAGATATTCATAAATTTCGATTATGCTATTTGTGTATGTTCGTGACCTGTCGATTCCGTCAATGTTGGAAATCTTTGCAAGGTTGCTACCTATTGTCGATAAATAGAATTCACCTGTTTTATCATCTAACTGGACGTTCGCTCTTTCGACACCGGGAACGCCTTTCAGCCTTAGATCTCTTATCTTGTCCTCAAGTTGCAGAAGTTCAGTGTAAGATGGAGGATTCTCAGCGAGTGTCTTCTTATCGTCCTCGGTTTGTATACCCGGTATCAAAGTAAGTGTAGATGGGTTCTTTTCCTTGTCGGCTTCGACGTAAAGCCTCAAAGCACGAGATAACTTATCTTGTACTTCTGCTCCTGTCATACCTTTTTGTTTTAGGTTACCTTTCTTTAGTTTCAGCACAAGTCTCCGCTGGGCTACGTCAGTTTCAATATCAGCAATATTTACTGTTGTTGTGACCTCAATTGCCGCTGCAAGTTTTCTTGCGGAGTCTGCTGAGTTATTGTTACCTTCACTCAATCTGATTGTCATTGTAGGAGTCGTTGGTACTTTCCTTGCATCGACAATTTCAATGATTCTTGGAAGACCTTGAGTAACGTTCACAGTAGCAACACCAGCATAGTGGAAAGTACGCATGGTCATCTGCGTACCAGGTTCTCCAATGGATTGAGCAGTTATGATACCTGCCGCTTCGTATGGGTCTATCATTGCCATGTGTTGAGCAGCGCCTGCTTCCTTGACCAAAGTTTCAGCTTGTTTTTTGGTAAGTTTAGTCATTTCACGCTCGAAAACAGCGGAAGTAAGGTCGTGAATCGTTTGTTGAGTCAGTGGTACATTCAAAGATTCAGCAGCAGCTGCGATACTTTGGAATACTGCCTCACCAGCAAATTCATCTTCATAAGAATTCAATTTCTTGTCCTTGTCATATATTTCTAGACTCTGGACAGCTTTTGCAGTTCTTCTTCTCCTTGACGCTCGCTTCATTCTTACAGAAGTTGTCGCAGAATTATCACCCGATTCCCTAACTGATGAGTTAGCGCCTGTGATGATGTTGTGAATCTTCGTCGCAGTTTCAGCGTCAACTTCACAGTATTCCTTAATTTGGTCTGCAGTCAGGATTTTTACGTCATCCCACTTTCTATCATCAGCCAGTTTGTGAGCGTGTTCTTCAGGAACAAGCATATCCATTAATTTCTTTTTGGTTGCGCTCTTAACTACCATCACTGGTCACCCCCTTGAGCAGCCTCTGAATCGCCTTCGTCATAACCAAGGTCGAATTCTTTATCTCCACTATCTCGATATTCAGTATTTTTGACCTTTGTAGGCCCATCAGTCCCTAGTGCCTTATCAACGATAACATCGATATTAAATGGCTTACCATGAACTCCTCTGCTAGGATCAATTCCATCTTCACCATAGGAGAACTGAATGATTCTGTCTGCAGTGTTTCTTACTGACAAATTTTCATCATCGAAAATTTTCAAATCATCCATTGCGTTAATCAATCTTCTTTGCATGTAACCAGATTTACTTGTTCTAACCGCTGTGTCGACAAGTGATTCACGTCCAGAAACTGAAAGCATGAAGAATTCTGTTGGTTCCAATCCTCTCTTGAAAGAAGATGAGATGAATCCTTTCTCTTGAGCGCCTAATGCACCTTGTCTAAAGTGAGGTAAAACACGTTGGTGATAACCTCGCTCTAATCGAGCACCACGAACTTTAGCTTGGCCAATACTTCCAGCCATCATTGTTAGGTTATCCATGGAACCACGAGCACCCGAGATTGCCATACCAACAGCAGCGTTGGTTGTACCCTCCTGATTCAGTTCGTTCTTAGCTACTTCACCAGCAGCTTGCTTACCCATGTCAAGAATGACCATGATGTTCTCTTCCAAAGTTTCCTTTGGAGTTCTTCCTGGGCGTACTTCGTACCCTCGACCATCTTTTCCAAACTTGTCTAATTCTTCTTGAACTTGGCTTCTTGCTTCTGCATTGTGAGCTTCAATTTGGTTGATGGCTTCAGAAGAAAGATCTTCATCATCGATACCAGTAGTGAAACCTAGCGAGGTACAAGCACCAATAGCCAACCTTGTGAATTCATCCAAGAATTTTGCGCCTTCTGTTGGTCCGTTTGTTTGGACAATGGCATCTAAAAGTCTTCCATCTTCTGCACCAATTGCTCTCTTGTCTAATGTACCTGAGACATTTCCTTCCTTAATTACTACATCATCGTTGGAACGGCTTAAGAATCTCAGATGAATGTTATCAGGAATGATAACCGAAAGCAAATCTTCACCACTAAAGCACTCACCGTTTGCTGTTTTGTGGACCTTTGGTAGTTTACCAGTGTAGCCGATGTTACCTAGCATTTCCAAACCATGTCTCTTCGAAATCATTGTACCTGGCCTTGAAAGTAGATATGCACCGGAAATGTGGTCGTGAATACCACCGATTACCGCTCCACCGTATCTAGGGGTTAGGATATGTTCTTGAACTCTCATCAGTATCTTTGCTTCTGCTCTTGCTTCTTCACTCTGAATAATGTGAAGGTTCATTTCGTCTCCATCGAAATCAGCGTTGTATGGAGTACATACTGCAAGATTAAATCTGAATGTGTGACCTTCCATTACTCTAACTTCATGGACCATCATAGACATTCTGTGAAGTGAAGGTTGTCGATTAAAAATTACTACATCTCCATCGATTAAGTGCCTTTCAACTTGTAATCCTGGCTTAGGGTTACCTGTTCTGAAATCGATTGTGGACAATCTATCTTCAACCTGCGTCCTCTCTCCCCATTCGTTTTCTGGACTTCCACAATGTGGACAGGAAACCTGCAAATGCTCTGGGAATTCAGTATCCGGGTTTGCCAGTTCAAATTTCCATCTGTGATGTAGGATTGCTCTTGGGTCGTCCTCTGGAAGAGGTGTTCCATCAACATCTTCTCCTCTTAGATTTAGGATAGTTGCCCTTTCATCTATAGAATATGTGACCATTTCACCAGCTGCTTCATCCTTGCTGATGAATTTCTTAACAACTAAACCTGGCAAAAAGTTTGGAGCAGGCATGACTGAATGAAGGTCGAAACGTTGTGTTGTTTCCTCCATACATTCAGGGTTGTGACATCTGAATCCAGCGTTAATCAGTCTGCTTCTCTGGTTAATCTTGACTCTTCTTCCGTCTCCTCTAACCACATAATTAACACCAGGGTGAACCTCTGGCCCTCTGAGAATCATTTGTCTCATTTGTTCCTTGTTTCGTGTTGTAACCCTGATTGGAACTGTTAATTCCTTTGCAATCTTGGTTGGGACACCTACTTCATTCACACCAAGGTATGGATCAGGAGAGATAACTGACCTTGCACAGAAATTGACTCGCTTTCCAGATAGATTTGACCGGAATCGACCTTCCTTTCCTTTCAATCTCTGTGTTAGCGTCTTCAAAGTTCTACCAGATCTGTGACGCGCTGGAGGGATTCCGCTTGTTTGGTTGTCGAAATAAGTCGTTACGTGATATTGTAGTAACTCCCAAAGGTCTTCGACAATCAGTTGTGGTGCACCTGCATCACGGTTTTCTCTTAATCTTTGATTGATTCTCAGAACGTCAACCAGTTTGTGAGTTAGATCGTCTTCAGAACGGTCACCTGAATCAAGGGTAATTGAAGGCCTAACTGTAATTGGTGGAACAGGTAAAACCTGCAGAATAATCCACTCTGGCCTGTTCTCCCTATGCATACCCAAGAAGATGAGTTGGTCATCAGGTACACCTTGAAGCCATTCTCTGATGTCTCTTGCGTTAAGCTTTCTTTCAGTTTCTTTTGCGCTTCCTTGATGAGTCATCTTTTCCTTGAAGGTTGTTGGCTTGTCAAGAATAATTTTTCCTTGTTGAGCGTGGCAGTGCATGCACTGAGCACGCTTTGCTTCAGAGGTTTTCTTTTCTATTTCTTTGATAATTTTAGAGAATTCAGTTGAACCTACACCGTGCTTGGTGATCAAGTCACGGACTCTGTGCCTGTAGTAATCCTGCTCAGACAGTTCAAGGTTGGAAGGGTGAGTTCCAACAGAGCTGTGTAGAAGTATTTGGCTACAAGTGTTACAAGTTGCCTTTAGAGCAGTTTTGATTAAGTTGACGAAACCTATGTGCACTACAGGTAATTCAAGTTGGATGTGCCCGAAGTGACCAGGGCTTTCGTCATACTTACAGTTGTCAGTCGGACATAGCAAACCTGGTTCGATAACACCCATGTGCGGGTCCATCAATCCCTGTCTGAATGCGTGACCATCGTCTTTGTATGTGTCAGCAGTCTTGACTTCAACGGATGACATCTTCCTAATTTCCTTAGGGTCCATCAATCCGAACCTTATTCCTGCAATCCTCTTTGGGATTAGTGTTGTAGCATTTCGACTCATCTTCTATCCTCCAGTTCTAATCTCATTGCCACCCCGAGACTCTTCATCTCGTCCAACAATAATTTGAATGCGTAAGAAGTCTGTACCTTGTAGACTTCTGCGCCGTCACCTTCTATTGGTGAAACGTAAGTTCTTCTCTTTGGGTCGTACCAAGCGATATGGCCTGATTTTGCACAAACGAATAAGTCAATACCGTCGGATTCATCGAGTAACCTGTCCTTGATAACCATGGATGCACCGTGAGCGATTAAACAATCACGCTCCATTTCTCCAAATCTTAGACCACCTTGTCTTGCTCTACCTTCCGTAGGTTGTCTTGTCAAAATCTGGACTCTTCCTCTGCTTCTTGCGTGGATCTTTCCAGATACCATATGGTGTAGTTTTTGATAGTAAATACAACCGATGAAGATTTCAGCAGGGTATGTTTCTCCTGTTTCTCCGTTTATCATGACTTCTCTGCCAGTATGGCTGTATCCATTTCTGACTAGACTGTCTCTCAAACTTCCTTCTTTTTCTCCACGGAAAGCAGTTCCATCGATTCTTCTTCCTTCTAAGGAACCTACCTTTCCACCAATCATCTCCAGAACGTGTGCAACTGTCATTCTTGATGGAATTGCGTGTGGGTTAATAATTAGGTCTGGAACTATTCCATCTTTTGTAAATGGCATGTCCTCAGCATCTACTAATCTTCCGATAACTCCTTTCTGACCGTGTCTCGAAGCGAACTTATCGCCGACCTCTGGGACCTTGTGGGATCTAACCATGACTCTCACAAGCCTTCCGGAATCCAAAGATTCTGTGACGTATACATTGTCAACATATCCTTTCTCCCCGTGCCTGATAAGCATTGAAGATTCTCTTCTCTCTTGAGCTTGCAAGAAAGCACCTGCACCTGTCTCTTCTAAGAATCTTGGTGGACTTGTCTTTCCAACTAGTACATCTCCACCTTCAAGATATTTCTCAGGGTGAGGAAGACCGTCGCTTTCCAAGTGCAGATATTCATCAACTGGTTTTAGGCCCTTAACTTCTTCAAGCCCAGTACCTGGTATTTCGATTTCTTCGACTTGACCACCAGGGAATCTTCTTCTCTCTGCGTTGTAAGTTCGATTGAAGGTTGACCTACCAAGTGCTCTTTGAACACTTGATCTGTTCATGATAACTGCGTCTTGCATGTTGTATCCGTGTAGACTCATAACTGCAACGATGAAGTTTTGGCCACCTGGTCTGTTGTCGAAATTTGTAGTATCCATAGCCTGAGTGTGTGTAATAGACCTCTGAGGGTAGTGCAATACGTGCAACCTTGTATCTGGTCTTAATCTGTAATTTGACGATGGAAGACCTAGAGATTGCTTTACCATCGCTGTTCCTCCTGTAACACGAGGTGTTGAGTTGTGTTCAGGGTATGGAATTAGTGAAGCACATACTCCCAAAACAAGTTGAGGGTCGATTTCACAGTGCGTGTGCTCGTTTGTATATTCCAATGGAACTTCGAACTCAGCGTTTGCTGATTCTCCGTTTGGTAACTTGATTTTAGCCTGCAGTTTTGCTACAGTAGATCCGGGCTCACCGAGGTTCAACCATGTTATGGTTGAGTGGCTAACAGGTCTTCCAGCGTGTTCATTTCCTTCAGGGATTACCTCAGGAAGTACAAAAGGCCTTGGTGCGATGTAAAGGTCTTCTTCTTCATCTGCGTCGATCCACTCCACAACACCTTCATTGACTAAGTCGGTAAAGGTCAAATCTCCTCTTGCAACCATTTCCAAGTGATTCTGAGTTAATCTTGGTGCACCGTCATACAAAATGAGTACAGGTCTTAAGATTCTTCCTTTATCGGTATTGATGAATATGTCTCTATTAGAAGCGTCATATCTAATCGAAACTTCAGGTCTTATCGAACCTCTTCTTCTTGCATTCTTGAATTGGGTTAACAGATTCTTTCCTCTCTTGTGCACTCCGTAAATGTCTCCATTTACGTGAATTCGGTCACCATCTGTCCAATCATCCGGTTGGAATACGTCCATTTCATCCAAGCGTCCCTTAATTTCGTCTTCAGGGATAGCCTCGGAAATGTCAATCATCTGGGCTGCGTTCTTTACCAATCCACAGTTTTGACCTTCGGGAGTTTCGTTAGGACAAAGACGACCCCATTGTGTAGGGTGAAGGTCTCTTGCTTCGAAGTGCGGTTGGCTTCTAACAAGTGGTGAAGTAACACGTCTCATGTGAGAGAGTGCGGAAAGGTATGTTGTTCTATCTAAGAGCTGGCTAACACCAGATCTGCCGCCAACCCAGTTTCCTGTGGCCAAAGCGTGCATGATTTTGCTACTCAATACGTCTGGCCTCAAACATGCAGTGATTTTCAGTTCTCTCTTTCTGTTGTGGTGTCTTTCGAGTTGATACTTCAAATCTCTTGCAAGTTGGTTCATTGATACACGGAATAGGTCCTCTATCAAGTCTCCAGCAAGTCTAACTCTCTTGTTAGCATAGTGATCCTTATCATTTGGTTTTCTATTTGTTATTGCCATTTCAAGAACTTGTCTGACAATTCTTCCCAAGAATATCGCTTTCTTCTTTCTGTCAGCTTCTTGGTCACCTAAGTGAGGAAGAAGTTCCCTATCAAGCAGTTGAATAACTCTTGCTTCACGGTATTCTTTCTGCTGACCTGCTGCGAATTTCTTCTCTAACCATCCATGTGCTTCTTCTGCAGAATCAACGTTGTATTCTTCGTTGTCTTTGACTTCATTGATGTTAGCTACAATGTACTTGAAAGTTTCAGTAGGACCAGCGATAGCTTGGAAGAGCTCTTGGTCATTTTCGATTCCGAGTGCTCTCATAAGAAGAACTACGGGGATTGCTGTAGTACCAGCCGTGCTAATCTTGACCATCAGCATTCCATCTCTTCTCTTTTCAACAGTCAGAGGCTTTCTCATTCCATCTCTCTGGGAGAAAATCTTAGCTACTTCTGTCTGTTTTGCATATCTGTTGTTAATTTCAACAGTTACACGGTTGGGTGCAAGATCTTCCATTGAAATCAGTACTCTTTCGGTTCCATTGATGATGAAATAACCTCCAGGGTCGAGAGGGTCTTCTCCTTTCTTCCTCAATAATTTGTCAAGGACCTTTCTGTCTTCCTCAGATGTAGTTGGGTGAAGTTGTCTGTCGCCTGCGATGTGGCTTGGATGAAGATTACATCTCTTGCTTCTAACCATAATCGGCATGCTTCCAACCTGGACACCCTTCTCAGCGAGCCCTGGTTGGTCATCTCTGTAAATGGTGAAATCCATTTGCACAGGAGACATGTATGTTAGTTTCCTTAACCTACACTCCATAGGCAGTGAAGCATGGTCACTTCCGTCTGCCTCTCTTATGTTTGGTTCACCGAGTTGAATGTTTTTTAGTCTGATTACTATGTTCTGGTCTAGAACGTCAAGCTTGATTAAACCGCCTTCGTCATCGACTACATCTTCGTCAGTTCCGACTCTAATGCTTCTGACGATTTTTTCCATCCTCGAAAGAGTGTTGTCACTAGAAGGTATACAATCGTCGTAGGATGCAAGTTGGTGGTTAACTAAACTTCTTTGTTTGAAAAATGCCTCAATTATTTCTTTCATGATATCACCTCAGCTTAACTGCCCTCCACGATTAGTCTGTAAGCAACTGATTTTCCAGCGGATGGAGATTTGCGTACAACTTTCAGGACACGGTCAGAAATCCATCCTGCAGGAAGTGGCACGTAGTCTTCAGAATCGGCGTTCGCTTCAACCATCTTTTCGTGGGTTTCTTTGATGACTTGAACGACAGGGTCTGAAATCAGAATTTTTGGTAGTAATTCCTTTGCGAGTCTCATTTCTCCAGTTTCGGGGTCATTCTTAAGGAGCCCCCACGGTTCTAATGCGGATTCTTCATCCTCCACCGGTATTAATTCCTGATGAGGAACAAGTACGTGGTTTAATACGTTGAATTTTTCTCCTGCGAGGTCCAAATCCTCAGCATCATCTATTGCAGTTTTAGAGATGGTGATTTTCTTTCCTCTCTTCTTCTGCCTGCGGTTACCTAGCTCAGCAAGCGCATTCATTGCGTCAGTGAAAGTTTGATCGTCCTTGGAAACACCAAGAGTTGAGGCTATTTCATCAGCCGTCATGGATTTTATGTCATTCATGTTACGGTCGGTCGCCAACTTGTGTGCGTACTCTTCCGCAATTCCCATTTCCATTAGGCGTTTTTTTGTTGCCGACTTAACTACCATTCTGACACCCCGTAAGCCCGCAGTACACTGGTCCTGAAGTTAGTCAGGCGGGCCTGACGGGGTTCGAACCCGCGACCGACGGGTTAAAAGCCCGTCGCTCTACCTGACTAAGCTACAGGCCCAAATGCAATCTTGGGCTTCTTGGCCGACCTACCACCTATTATTAAACTCATCGCATAATGAAATTTCCATAGAAACGAGTACTAAACTCAATTACAACCAAATTTCATCGTTCTGCGAATTTTTTGAGTCACAAATAAAACCTTCGCCGGTTTCAGACCAACTACTCACATGACAGATTTCAGCCATTTTTCTGAAGAAAATATCCAGCGAGAAATAGAGTACTCATCGCTTAGATCAGACATTATTGAATGGCGTCCATCTAAAAACCACTGTTACGAATTAATCGTACCAAAGACGGTTTACCCACCGAGAGAAGACACAGATATGATCGCAAAAAAAATTATTTCAAGAGGACCAGTCAGCGGTTTAAAATTCTTAGAAATAGGTTCAGGAACTGGAGCATTGAGCATATTGGCATGTTCAATGGGATGGGAAGTTTATTGCTGTGATATCAACCCATTTGCCGTAGCTGCAACAAAAGGTAATATTTTGGCAAATGGATTCAAAGGTTCTGTTAAAGAAGGTGGTATTGGCCCAGAAAAATTTCCCTTCTCAGAAAAATTCGACTTGATTATCTGGAATTTACCATACATACGAGAATTCAGTGAAGGAGGTTTGGGACCACTTGAAGATGCTTCTCTAATAGACAATGACAATCTAGGATTAGACGTAAGATTGGTCAATAGTATAATTAGTAATCATTTGCTTACAAATACAGGACATGTTTGGATTTTGTGCAATGAATTAAATGTTAAAAAATCATATAAATTGTCTCACAGAATTGTCGGAAATTTAACATTTGAAGATGGTGAGTGTATTGCCTTAGTTAATTTATGGCAATCAAAGCATTACGAAAATAAGCTATTCTTGGATAAGACCAAATCGACGAATGACATCATGTTATCTTTCGATAACAATTACAAACATATCTACAGCCCTAAGCAAACAAATGGTAGAGGAAGACATAATAGAAAATGGGAGTCTATTAATCGTTCATTTGCTGGTTCATGGGACATATCCGAGCACAAAAATGTACCTCCTGGCTTGTTGCAACTTGCTGCTGCAAAAGCAGTCTTAGCCACTATCAATTATCCTGAAATTAGTGTGAAATGGCCGAATGACATAATGTTCAAAAAAAGAAAATTAGGTGGGATATTGATAGAATCAATTTCAAATTCCGATTCGACAAAAGTTGTACTTGGAATCGGCATTAACTTAGTTTCAGACGACATCCAACGTGATTTCACCTATTCATCCTTATCTGAAATATCTGACACCAATATTCATGAATTGAGCCTCAATCTGAGCAAGAACCTTGCAAGTATATTTGAAAAACGAAGACATTTGCCAGACTTCGATTTTGAATCTTTACTTCCAGAGATGAAATCGGCAATCAGAGATTATGGCACACCAGTTTTCAAAGATATAGAATATCCAAATTTCGGCCTTTCTAAGGATGGCAAATTGAAAATCGGTTCATTGGAAATCGATGAGATTGAAGAGATAAATTGGGTTTAATCTTCAAGCATTGCTTCCAATGGCTCGTAGACTTTCTTAGCATTCCTCTTCCATATACCGAAACCCAATATGGCAATGCCAATGGGATACATTATGAAATCCATAATTACTCCGCGACTAAGATCATATTCAATCTCTGCTGATTCTAAGGCGAGAATTTGAAATGTATGGACTCCGTCCTGATCAGCAATAAATTTCCACTCGCTTTCAACATTGTTTGAACTGTATTCCTTGTCACCAGATGGCAGAACTACTGTGGGTCTAACAACGCCATCGTTTACCGAAATAGTGAATTCATCACCCTCTGATAAATCATATTTCACAGTATATTCGTTTCCTTCACCCTCGTCGATTGAGGTTGGAACTGTCCATGTTTGAATAACCAGCATTACTAGAAGAATCGATGACCCGATGAGAATCATAACATCCTCGCTTTTGACCGGTGGTGCTTCCCCTCCTGCTCCCATAACCAACCCACTTCACTATTATTCTTCAACACTTGCGAGATTTATTTTCCATTTCCATCCTTTCTCTTACAAGTTTTATTTTGCCACTTGAAGTAATTGATACTACTCTACCAGATGAAAGAACATCTCTTACCATCTCATAGTCAAGAAGATTGACTTGAAGTATGCATTTTTCATCACAGAAATCAAAAAGCTTGACAGGTAAATCAGACAAGAAAGCGGTAAGTTCTGACCGGCTTGAAAATCCTTTACAATGGCATCCTATCCATCTTCTTTTGCCTCTGAGAGCTTTTGTCAATCTCTTCGGCATTATATTTCCTACAAGGGTATCTATCTTAACATGATGGCTCATCAGCCGTAACACAGGGGCGAGCTTATGTCAGAGGATAATACAGATTCTTTGAAACAAATAAGTTTCTTGGATTTGATAAAAAACATGTTCTCAACGAGGACACTACCTCACATTGTGATGATTGGTTTAATTTCTATTATTCTCCTAACCTTGGTTAGTAGCCAAGAGAATTTTGTTTCATTCGCTTTTATTTCTCTATCAGCATCATATGGATTGATTGCCATTTTATCCAATAACGAAACCGTACAAACTCTGATTAAACTACCAACGGAAAAAAATCAAACTAATCTTACTGCAAGATTCATCCTAAGCTTTAGAATAACCATTGTCCCAATACTCCTATCAAGCGTAATAATGGGATTATTATGGTATAGCCTAGGGGGAAATGATAACTCTTGGATTTCTCCATTATTAGCTTCGTTATTCATAGTCTGGTCCATCGCCCAAGCTGCATCTTTCCGCACGGGTATGGTAGAATGGCTCGCAAATGGTTTGGGTGATGCTAAACTACACGACTACAAGGAGAAAATTTCAACAGCAACACAATTTGCAATAGTACAATCTTTCGCATTTGTGCTAATATGGGTAGGACAAGCACTAAGCAATTCTGAATCGATGTCATTTGGTGATGCCCTAAAAGGAGGCTTTATTTTCCTGATAATCTCTGTTCTTCTCCAATTCTTGACTCTTAGAATTACTCGCACAGAACGAGAAAATTCCGGATTTGAAAAAGGAATGGCAGCATTTTCGTTTAAGTGGATGATTATTGCACAGATATTCATCACCTGGCACGCATTTAGTGTGTACAGAAGAGCTTTGATGGAACCAACCGAAATTTCTACTATATTGGAAGAAGGTTTCTTGATGGCGCTATCGGTAATTTTTGCTGTTTGGTCGCTGACTACTTACACGGTACGAGATGGCAAAAGATTGGTTTCTGAGAACGCATCTTTGCCACTAGGGATTTCTTTTGGATATGCGTATGCAGGCTCCGTAGCTATGTTGACTGGAACCTTTGAAAGCCTCAGAGAAGTGATGATTTTTGGACACGTATTGACAATCTGCACCATGATTTTACTGATGAGACCAACCCTCAGAGCAAGCAGAGTTTCAACTGAAATTATTACTAGGGCAAGAACGATTGACATTTCTTCAAAAGAGGAAGAAAATTCTGAAATTTCCGAGACAGAGGAAGAAATTCTAGATGATAATGACTGGCAAGAAAACGAGAAAGTCGATTGGGAAAATAAAACAGGTATTGAAGAAGACACCGATTGGAATTCGAAAGAAGAGAGTACCTCTGACGATTAGTCTATAGAAATTTGACTTACCTCATCCAGACCAGAAACAACTGCTACAACTCTTATTCTTCCGACTAAATCATCGCTTACTCTAGCACCTAATATTACCTGAGCATCTTCATGAAACCTCGAAGTAAATGCATCAGCAATTGCACCGACTTGACCAACTGTCATTCCGTGACCACCTTCGATTTGTAATAAACAAGCCTTTGCTCCGTCAAACGAAAGGTTCGCCAAAGGTGCACCTAAAGCATCCTCGAGAAGTGATTCTGCATCATTTGGGTCTCCCTGGCCGACCAATAATGTTGATCCTCCTGAGTGCCCTACTATGGTTTTCAAATCCATCATATCGAGATTGATTAAGCCCAGACGAAGAAGAGTTCTAACCAAACCATCAACGAACTCTTCGACCCAAGAAGCACCAACCCTCCAATCAGTACCTCTTTCTCTTGCTTGCCAAGCGAGCCTGTCCAATTCCAATCTAACGCACACGTCAGAGTTTGAATCAAGTTTTGGAAGTCCTTCCTTCGAAACCTTAGCCCTAGTTTCTTGGGCATCAAAAGGTACCGCTGCAATTGAGATGACTATGGCCCCTGCGAGTCGTGCTTGCCTTGCGAATTCGGGAGAAGCTCCGGTTCCCGTCCCCCCCCCAAGTCCGGTTAAAATTATGACTAGTTCTACTTCAGTTAACAATTTCCTAACAACTGAAGATGCATTTCTCATCCTTTGCTCGCCAAGAGGAGGGAGTGCTGCACAACCAGATTCATCTGATTGATTACCAAGTCTGATAAGATGTGCTTGGTCGTAGTCGAATGAGGAATCATCTGAATCTATTAAAACTAAATCAGCATTCTCTCCGCACAGTAAATGAGCACGTTTCGCCCATGAGCAACCTAAACCGCCAATCCCTGCAATTAGGATTTGGGCCCCATCCATGGCTTCGCCTATCCTTAGAGGTCTATCAATCTCTTCCTACGTATCGTAGATATCTACGTCTGGCGTCTCTTGCCCAAGAATTGTCGGGTTCAAGTGCGAGAACTTTATTGTAAAGTTCTACCGCTTTTTCGAAATCTGAAAAGTGCCTACCATACAGGTGTGCTAAGTTATTCAAAGCCGGAATGCACTCACCATCTTCATCCAACATAGCAAGTAAAATTTCTTCAGCCTTACCCAAATTATTTCTCAACATTTCCTCCTCTGCGTTGTCGAGTTGTTCGAGTTGCTCATGGCTCAAATCGTATGTATTGTCAAAAGCGTAATCCGACATAGATTCCCCTCAATCTTATTCGTCATATGGTTTGTCATTTCCCGACTGTATGAATAATTGACAAAAATGTAACACTGCATCCAAAATTGTGGAAAATAACAAGCAACGATTATAGGCGAAATGACGGTCGGATTAACTAAGTGGGATTAGCCATGCGTACGCAGAAGGTTTTCGTCCGAAGTTTGGTATCCCTAATTCTAATTTCTCTAATGCTCGTTCCCGGCCTTGGAAACGCTTACCCGAGTGGCATTGGCGGCGAGGAAGTCTGGGCGGGTGGAGACATAGACGATGTAGCCAAGGAAGGTTGTTTGTGTCACGCCCCTGAACCCTCCAACGAGGTAATGATTATTCTGGACGATGTACCATTCACTTGGGCAGCTGGGGCAACCTACGACATGAGATTGGAGATTATTGGTGGGCCCGAATCATCGAGCGGAGGCTTTTCCGCAAGAGTCAGTGCAGGAGAATTTTCTGGCGACGGCCAAGACTGGAACGGAGACAACATGGCAAGAACACATCAAAATGCCAACAGCAGGATTTACACAATCAGCTGGACTGCTCCAGAAACAGACTCTGGGATTGTCAACTTTTGGATAACCGGTAACGCAGTTAATGGGAACGGCGCTCCTGACGGAGATTTGTGGAACCAACTTCAATTTAGCCTGTCTGAAAACAGTAGTGCAGAAGATAAGAGAGGAACAAAGACCCTAATCGCTGGCAGTGGAACTCCAGAAGCCCCCGAGAAATCATCCGGCATTATTGACATCTCGACCATGGGAGCAGGTTTCAGAGCACACTGGTTGGGACTGTTAGGATTTGGAGCGGTCATTGCTGTAATCATATTTTGCGGATTAGTACTAAGATACGGTTTCTCAACATCTTACAAAGGTCGAAGCAATTTACTGAGACTAAGATATAAGGTCAACAGAAGAGGTGATCAGTAATGGCTAAGGATACAATCACCCAACTATTGGAGAAGGTAGCTTCGGGCAAAGTTAGCGTTAAAGACGCAAGAACTGCGCTCCAAGATGCATCGCTCACTGAAGAGCAAATGGATGCAGCAATAAATCACGGGGTTTTCAACCCCGCAGAACCAGGCACGGTAATCTCCGCCAGCTTAGCACCTTCAGGCAACTCAGCATTGACATTGTTTTTCTTTGCATGGGGAATTTTCTGGACGCTATACTGGTTCAGCACCATGCTCTACGGCTTACTGAACGGTAGTGCCTGGGACCAGCAACAACTTTCCTACCATCTTGCTATGGGATTAACGACCCTTCTGATGATGGGTATAGTATACATGAAGTGGGTACTGCCTGACAAAATCATTGTCAAGCACTCTCAAAACAAATACATACCTGAGCATCAAAAGGACTGGAGAGAATATAACTGGTGATATCAATGGACGGCATGAGACTCAGACCGGCACCCTCAGAAAGTGGAAACTCTGCAAATGCTCTTGGCGATATGCAAGTCAATCGTAGACAATTCATGAGGTATGGATTTAATGCATCTGGTGGTGTTTTAGCGGCAAGCCTCGGAGCATTAGGATTCGCTTCGATTCTATTACCTCCATCCGGAGACAGTGGAGGTGATTCAGCCGTAAAATTCTGGGCAAAAGGACGTGAAGATGAAGCATGGTACGGAGCTATGCACCTACAACCCATGACAAAGTCTGCTTTTGAAGCGGAAGCCGCCAAATCGAATGTCGGGATTTCGGGCGCTCAAGGTGTTTGGAACGGACTTCCTGTGATAGTCAATTACGTACCACATTCCACAAACTCGTCTAAGCCAGTGGCAGATAATCTACCTCGATTTCAAGAAATGGCAGGATATGATATCGCTAAGAATTATGTCGGCCATGCCACAGAATTCTTACTCTCAAACCCTGATGTCTTTGACCCCAATAACAACTTAGTAATGTCATTTGGAAGGTGCACTCACCTGTGTTGCATTCCAGGTTGGCAACTCGTTTCAAACTCTTTTACTGACGACAATTGGACACCCGGTGGTGGCGATGATGGAGGAACTAAGATGTTCTGCATCTGTCACTCCAGCAGATTTGACCCAACCGCAATCGAGGTCAACAGAAACGCCAACAGATCGAACGGACAGATGTTCGAATACCTAGGAATTAGAAGAGCAGGAGGTCCAGCTCCTGTCGGTTTGCCTATCATTCCAATCATAATGAACGGAGACATTATCGAGGCGTCTACAGAATATACGGGCTGGTTGACCTATTGCGATTGAGGTGAATAATATGAGCACGATATTTTGGGTTCTTTGGTTTTTCATAGCCTTCATAATTGTATTAATCGCATTCACATTGAGGAAAGAGAATGAGGATGTCCCTCGAAGAGAGATTCTAAGAGCGGTCGAAACATCTGGAAAAATGGGCTTGGCTGAAAGAACCTTCCTGTGGGTGTTTTCGTTCCTTGATACAAGATTCCGAATTCAAGATTACTGGAATATGAGCAAAGGTGCTTATTACAACATGCACCGACAAATGCCACTAACTCACGCAGAGAAATACAAACTGAGAATCATATGGTATTGGTATCCTTTGTATTGCTTGGGAGGAATTTCATTCCTATCGTTCATTATCCTCGTAATAACAGGTACCGTTCTAGGAATTTACTACGTTCCCGGTGGAGAGGGAGACCCTTCGCCTGCATACGCAAGCATGGAATACATAATGACTCAACTTCCATTCGGTTACATCATAAGAGCAGTCCACCACTGGGGAACTCATTTCATGGTAGCATCTGTTTTCCTTCACATGTGTAGAGTGTACTTCACTGGAGCATACAGAAACCCACGTGAACTAAACTGGTTAATCGGAGTTGCACTAATGGCATTAACAATCGTGTTCGGTTACTCAGGTTATCTACTACCTTGGGACACATTAGCATACGGAGCTGCAGTTATCGGAATTAACCTTGCAAACGCAACACCACTGATTGGAAAGTACATCGCTACTCTTCTATTCTCCGGCTCATCACTTTCCCCAAGAACCGTGACCAGAATGTATTTCATTCACGTTTTCATTCTACCAGTGATAGTTACCACACTGATCATAATACACCTGTTCATAGTGTGGGTTCAGGGAATTGCGGAGCCGCATTGATAGGAGGTCAAAGGTATGGGATTAATGGAAAATTTAGGTGCTGTAGCATCAACATACATGGAAGAAAAGGAAAAACTCCAAACCGCCGAAGAGAGAAGAAAAAGAACAAGGTCTGGACACGGTTTTTGGCCTCATGAAGTCCTACGTGATTCACTAATCTTTGGTTTCATGATAGCAGTATTGCTATTCTATGCTTGGCTTATCCCTCCTCCACTGCACAGCGCCGCAGACCCATTCGCTCAAGCAGGATTCGTGTTCCCTGATTGGTATGTACTATTCTCATACGGATACCTACGATGGGGAGAATATTTGCCTCAGTTTGATGTTCCACTCGGACCTGTTGGTGACTTCTTTGGTCAACCATCATTCCCGTGGAACGCAGCATGGTGGGGGGCATTCCTAACTGGAATCCCAGTTGGAATTCTAGCACTTCCACCGTTCTTAGGAGGTCGTGAAAAGAGACCTGTTGAAGACCCGTGGTTCGCAAGTGCAGGTGTCGTTTATCTCGCACACATTTGGTTTATCTCCGTATTTTCTATCAATATCTTTTTGGAGTTGTACGGAAAAAATCGAAGTGATTACTGTAAGTTGGATAGTCATGGAGATTTACTGTGTGGTACGAGAGACCCATGGATTGCTGATTTGTTCAATATGATACCTTGGGTTCTCACGGGAATACTGTTGTGGATAATGATATATTTCATCGCTAAATGGTTATTCAATAATGCCTGGGGTGCAAGATTTACTCCCGCTCACGGCAAAAGCTTGGTAATTGGAGCATTCATAGTTGCTACTGCAGCGAGCGTTGTAACTTACCCAGTTTATGACAACGGTTTCTGGGAAGCCAAAGGATTACTGACAATTGCTGACTATGATGAACTCGAAGAAATGAGGTCTCAACCAACAGATATTCAAGTTCATGAGGTTAATGAGTTCATGACATTACAAGGATTTGAAGGAGACATAGTACCAGCTGCCGCTTGGATGGATTGGAATATATACCAACCGACTAGATACTACATGATCGATTTCGCAGATAATAATGGACATCAGGATCTAGACTCAGGAGTAAATGGTGCTGCCGGAATCGATAACTATACTGCTGAAGAAACTATTTGGGCATCTGGTACTTTCTCAATTTCCGATCAATACTGGCCTGATGATATTGATTTCAAGACTGTTCCAGTTGATGCTACCTGCTCAACTCGTGCAAGTGAAGTTATCATTGATGGAGGATTATCCACTTCAAGGATGATTCAATCAAGCTTAGTCATAACCGAGAGAGATAGTGGCAAAACAGTAATTGACACTGATTGTACATCTGGTGAAACCGGTGTTGAACTTGGAGCAGGATTATATGATTATGAATTCAGAGTCAATTCAGTAGATCAACTTGCTGCGAATGACACAGTTACTGTTGAAACCGCATTCACAATCAAGGCATTCCAGCCTCTGCTACTGTATGGAGAGAATGCTGGTAACGGACTCGCAGGAACTACTGTTGACCTATCCAACTCCCTAAATATGGAGCTTGAAGGAGAACACATGAGTGTTACAGAAAATCCAACCTACCATGCCAATCCGAAGGCTCTAGACGCTAAATTGACCTATGCTATGTTTGTACCGTGTGTGACATTAGGAGCTATTGTATTCGTATTACTCAGAAATATGGCTAGGGGATACGAGTTTGAAATGAACAAATGTTACGGCTGTGACCTTTGTGATGATGCTTGTCCAGTCCGATTGTTCAATGCAGGTGACAAACTGAATATCATTTACAACTCATGGAACAACGAAGATGATGGTGTTCCACTTTATTCATGTTTGACATGTACTGCATGTACCAATGCATGTCCACAATTGGTTGATTACGATTCATATGTTGATATTAGAAGAACACTGATTGTAGGTGGACCTACGGCAGAGATACCACACACAGTGTTACAAGCAGTTCTTGCAGCAGAAGCTGAAGAAGAAAGCGATGCTGACTTCGTAGCAGTGGAAGACTACCCAATCGATTCCAATGTTGGATACTACCCTGGATGCGTAGACTATCTAGATCAAGAAATGGTCTTCAGCCACCTCAATGAAGGGGAAATGAACCTTGGTGAAACTACTACTGCAGCCTTTACTCTGTTTGAAGAGATGGGTGCTGATGTATCATACCTTGGCAGAGACTTCCTCAAGTGCTGTGGCCACGACCAAAAGTGGCAAGGATTAGATGAAGTGTTTGAAAAGCTTAAGGCTTACAACCAGAAGAAAATCGAAGCCTCGGGAATTGATACTCTTGTATCGTCATGTGCAGAGTGTTTCAGGACATTCGCAAGAGACTATGAACTAGAGGGCGTCAAAGTAATGCACACAACTGAGTTCCTAATCGAAAACGGATTCGACATGAACATGAAGGCTGAAAATGACGTAACTGTGACCTACCACGACCCTTGTAGACTTGGAAGACAAATGGGGATCTATGAAGAACCAAGAGAACTGGTTGCAGGAGTCGAGGGAGTAGAACTTGTTGAAATGGAACATCATGGTGAAGACGCAATGTGTTGTGGAGTATCAAGCATGATGTCTTGTAATGAAAACGCAAGAGCATTGAGAATTTCAAGAATGGAAGAAATCAAGAATACTGGCGCTGACATGATGATTACATCTTGTCCTAAGTGTGTATCTCACTTCGAATGTCTCAAGTTTGAAGATGAAGAAAAATACGACATTGAAATTTTAGATGTAGTTTCCTTCTTAGCAAGACAAGTCGAAGCAAAGAAGTCACTAATTGATGAAACTTCTACCGCCAATGTTGGCGTAGAAGCATGATTCCACCCCTTTATAGGCACAGGTTTTAATTAATTACTAGATTTTAGGCCGTTTAATGGATTATGACACTCTGACTGTTCTTGAGTTGAAAACCATCTGCAAGGACAGAGGTTTGAAAGTAAGTGGAAACAAGTCTGAAATTGTAATCAGACTGATGGAGGATGACGAGTCAAAGTTACCAAAACCCGTAGAAATTAATTCCGGAACTGTAACCCATAATCAGCCTCAAGTGATATTCGTCACACAACATAATTCTACACTTCCTGCAATATTGGGTGTATTCATTATCCTATATGGAATGTTTAGAGCTGGATATTCTTTCCTTTGGATTGATTATTCATCAATTCACGCCGTTATTGGGGTGGGAATTGGATTAGGATTCGTGTTTGCTGGAATAATTGTTGTACAAGGGTACAAAGTGGGACTAAAGATAGCCGTTGGAATATTATTGTTATCTGGTGCTTTATCCTTGTTTTTCATTGATGAAGTGACTCCATTATCAATCGGATTTGGCACTGGTGATGATGCATGTGGCCTATTTTCAGTGATGTTGTCGACATTTTGTTTACTAATAGTTGGAACACCATTATTTTTTGATACCGAGAATTACTTCAAAGAAGGACGACCGAATTATTTAGGCGCCATAGCAGACATGACCGATGGTCTTTCACCTTTACCAATTTTTACTGGAAGTAGTATGGTCACGAAAAATAAAACAGAAGTGAAGGTAGTAACAAACTGTACGCATTGTGATACAAAACTAAAGGTTCCAGAGGGTTATAGTGGAAAGGCAAAATGCCCATCTTGTAATCAATCTTTCAAAGTAAATTTGTGATGTTTAATTGAATTCAGTACGTAAATACTGTTTTCAGTTAAGCATTTGATTTTTGCAGAGTTGCTGTTTTAGAGTCACATCGATTCAGACTCGTCATCCATTCCTCTAATTTCGTAATTTGATGGGAATAGAGCCACAATAACTCCTGCAATTAGAAATCCAAGACCTAGGGCAAAGTCATGTGAAACAAACAAAAACTCCAGAGCGAACACCACAAGCAAAAGCCCTCCAATGTTGGAGACCCAAACCAATGTCTTGAATGTTGATAATGACACTCCTGTAGTCTTTGCACCTCTTACAGGGCCAAACTCTCCACCAAATCTCTGTGCTCCTTCATGTTCAGGTTGTTTACTCATATTATCACCTATCTATCATTGTAATCGCATCAGTAGGACACGCAAGCACACATAACCTACACCCAGTGCAAGCATCTCGAATAATTCTAGCTTTTCGATTACTAGGGACATTTATCAATGTTGATGCTACATCTTTGTGATACAATTCAATTGCGTCATCATCACAAACGATGGTACATTGGTCACAGCCTATGCAAAGATTTTCTGTAACCCAAGCTACTGTCCCTTCTCCTCCCTTAATCTGTGATCTTCTCTCACCTTTCTGGCGAGCAAGAGCGATGGCGATACGCTCGGCTTCTTTCGCCCTGCGTTTTGCTAAGTCCTCAGTAGAGGTCATGTATTCACCTCTATTTGAGTTGAGTTTTCAAATTTATCCACGGATAGATTAACCAGAAAATCTCCAAGACAGTAAAATGCACCTACCAGTAAAGGGGGATTCCAAGCGGTCAAACCTGTCCAGGGAACTTCATTCGCCCAAGTCCAATTTTGTAAGTATGTCCCCCATAATTCCATCATTAATGCTAACCATGCCATCGTTACATACAGGGAGGGTTGAGGTCCAAATTTTGTAAATAGAAGTACAAGGATCAATAAAACCACACCGGAGGTATCTGTACCCTCATACACCCCGTAGATTACTAGTGGAACGAATGGGATCAGTATATACAATGCGATTGATTTATTGATATATTCTGCTATCCTCTTTCCTGAATCGAATAAGAACCAGTGCCCTACAGGTACAAATAATGGCATAAGTCCACGTTGATATTCGTAAATTAGCCAAACTTCACTGAAGAAAAGCTCCATCGGAGTTGCGAGAGAAATGACGGTTAACATTTCGATTCTTTCTCGACTTTCAGCCTTGTAATACAGGCCAATGAATAATCCAATGCACCAGATATTTACCGGCCATTCACTATATTTGGCTGAAATATAAAGCCCCACAATTATAGTAACTGCGTAGACAATTAATCTATTCAAACCTCAACCCCACTCCCAGATTATTCTGCAAAATTGTCCAATTGTGATTGAGATTCTGCACCCATAGCGAGCATAGATAACTCTGAAACCAATGCATGCCAGGTCCTTGCATGTTCACCGAATGAATCTCCTACCTCACTGTAGGACCTAAAGACTGCAGAGGGTGAGTTCAAATTTTCCATTTCACCCTTTTTTGGATTAATTCTGTAAAACCAGGAAGCAGCTTCCCCATCTACTAGGTAAACAACTGGTTCTACAGTAGCTCCTTCACTTGTTTTCATGGTTGTAGGAACTCCTTCTTGAATTAAGAAGTTTTCAACATCAACACCTCCCTTTGAATACATCAATTTCTTGAATTTACGATTTGACAAATTTAACAATTGGTCACCACTTGTAACAGCCATTATCCCTAAACCATAGGTACCTCTATCGTTTTTAATGAAAGCGACGGGTTGTCTATCTATTCCCAGAGATTCATATTTTGCTGCAATTTTTGCCAAGAATTCATCTACCTCAGTGGCAAGCATCAATCGACAAGTTTCCTTTTCCAAACACTTGTCTTCGCTGACGAACCAATCTGCCAAAAGGTGCCAGGAATCTATTCCAATTATCTCTGAAATCTCTTCTACATATTTTTGCAAATGTTGGTAATGTTCAGACTTGCGTCTCCTTTGCCAACCCATGTGAGGAGGTGGTGAAACATTGCTCGTACTCAACCCATCTACCATACCTTCAGTCAAGTCATTGTTTAGCATAACTAGGTCTGGTTTTGAACCATTAACGTGAATTTTATCATCTATTATCGACACCTGATCTAGTATCAAAGGACCAGAAATTCCGTCTAGGGAACCGTGCCCTTCTAAATCGGGAGAGCCCACTGTACAACGAAATCCTGCCTTTTTGACAAGTCGCTTGATTGTTGCTACATTCTCAACATAGCCCGCATTACGAGTGTGAGATTCAGGGTAGAGATGAACCCAAGCGCAATTTGGATGCTTTCTAATTATGTGGTCCTTGAGAAGTTTTGAAAGAACTTCTTCATCACCTTCTGAGACGTTATTAAAACCAGCCGGAAAGTGATTTGCGTCCACTACTGCGACTTTCCACCCGCAGTCCCTAATGTCGACACTACCATAAATTGGAATTGGAACTTCTGCCCTCTTTTTATTCATCCATTCAGTGATTTCTTCCCGCTTATCTTCAAGCGATTTTGTAATTTCGTGTAGTATGGAAATCACATCACCTCCTCGATTAATGATTTTGCATCACCGCTCTTTTTGGATCTTCCACCATCGATAATATGCATCGATTCGAATAGAGCCATACCTAAACAAATTTCTGGCTGTTTAATTAACTCTCGTTCTAAATCAGGATACCTTTTTGCATAATCTGGTACGAGGGGGTTTAGGTCATCTAGGATTTTTTCTATCAATCTTGGAGAGGTTGCCCTACCTGCAGGTAATTTTGGCCTGTATACTATTTCTTCGGGTAGATTGGTCAAACTTGCGGCTTTTCTCAATGCTGCTTTTTCATCGATCCCTTCTGTATATCTCCATTTCATTGGAAGACGGTTTGATTCATTCCTGTGACGACTACCTAAAAATGGCACCCTGACTTCTAACCCATGAGCCATTGAGTGTCTATCTACTAACCTTAGTTGGAAATTCGATAATTGGCCGTGGTCAAGTTCGAACTGCAGGAAATCCTTGAGTGATTTCGTGTGATTTTCCGGTGTTAAGTCTTCAGTCCACCATTTATCTTCTTTGAGATTATCCAAATTGAAATTCATGTTGTCCAAACGATTTCTAACCAATCTGCTATGAGCTTCTAGGTCCCTATATCTTGGATAGCCCGCATGTAATTCATCGGCTCCTTGACCACAAAGTCCCACTGTAACAGATTGGGACATTTTTTCAAATAGTGGCTGGAAAAATAGCACTGTTACATCAAAATCTTCCCCATGCCAAGATAAATCAGGTAGCCTGTTATTGAATGAATCTTCATCTAGCACATATTGGTGATGTTCTAAATCCAAACTAGATGCTACAAGTTCAGCAGCCTTCCAATCAGGATTATCCTCGCTTTCCGCAACTGTCCAGCAAGCAGGAACCGGTTGATTTGCTATATCTGCAGCATCCCTTGCTACTGCGCAAACCAAACTTGAATCCAAACCACCAGAAAGCACGATGCCTAGCGGGACATCTGACATCAAACGGTCACTCACACTCAATGTGAAACTCTCAAGCAAACCTTGCGGATCGTCCCAAAATTCCGCAGGTTCAACCCTTTGAGTCTCGAATCGACATGAGCTGACCAACTTGGGATGTCCATCAATAAATTCCCAAACCTCAACAGTTCCCGGCCTGACTTGGTAAACTCCATTGAATAAAGATGATGCATCTAGAGGATATTCCCAGGCGATTCTTGCTTTTATCGCTTCTAAATCCATTTCTGAATGATATTCTTCATGAGAGCGCAGTGCTTTTACCTCACTTGAAAACAATAATGTATCGTTCACTATTGTTCGAAAAAGTGGTTTGATACCCATTGGGTCTCTTGCTAGTATCAGTTGACCATTTGACCATAGTGCAAAAGCGAACATTCCATCAAGTTTGGAAATCCATTTTGAATGCTCTTTCGCAGAACCATAACCAGTGTGAAGAGACAAAATAACTTCACTATCTCCGTTAGTGCTGTAATTATACTGTCTACTTTTCAGATCTAAATAATTGTATATTTCACCATTTACGACGCATACCTTGCCATCGCCAAATAATGGTTGGGGAGACCCTGATACGTCGACTATTGCTAATCTTGCATGTGCCAAGCCACAGATTTCGTCGGCGAAAATTCCGCTTCCATCAGGACCTCTGTGTTGCATCAAATCAATCATACGTGAAAGTACCGACTTGTCGGGATTACCAAGCATACCGCCTATCCCGCACATATTAATCCCTGAAATTACCTCTTGAAGAGGGCTTGCTTCTGCTCACCATAGAGGATAAACGAAGAATGTGATAATTAAGAAGACGAATGATAGTAAAAATGTCATCAAATATGTGCTCTGAGGCGGGTCGTTAGATGTCTCATCATCACTCATAATGTCTCACCTATTACGACGCAATTAAACTCGCCATTTCAACATAATGGTTTCACAACCACGGTATAGTCAATAAAATCGTGAATAAAGGAATCAACAACATAGTGGCATTATCATCAATCCAAGTTAGCCTTGGCCATTCTGAGGCCACGCAAATTGGAGCCATAATCAAGGCAAGAATAATTGGTGTATCGAAGAAATTCCAGCACATAAGCCAAATTATTCCAACAAAAATTGAACCAATTATTGCAACATTCTTGCTGTTCAAATCCTTCCTACGAAGTTCTCCTAGGAATGGATCACCCAGCGACAATGAAAGTATTAGTGGCCAAACATATTCTGGATTGTCTGGTAGCGCAATGAATGTCAAACCTATTGCAATCCCTCCCCAAGCGAGAGCACTAACCTGTTTTGCTTCGTAATCTCTTTGTCCAAAAATCGTGAATCCTAATTTGAGACGTATCATTTCAGCAAGGATTAGAATTATGGTTAGCCCAGAGACAACTTGAGCAACCTCAAGATTAACAAGTTCAGAAATCTTTTCTCCATATTCAAAGTAAACAAATGGTATCAAGGACATCGATAGATGAAATGACCTTCTGAATATGTGGCCTTTTACACCACCCACGGAATGATTTACTGGGTCAGTTAGTGCGACCTGTTCACTCATCGAGTTCCCTCAAAGCGTCTTGAATTGACAACCCTTCTTGACTGATGCGGTCAAGAATCAACTCAAACTTCGGATTTGTGACTATTTTACTCTCATGCGCCATAAGTAATTTTTGACGGGCCCTTGCTCTTGATGACGATTCACGTGCTTCTAAATTTAGCATTAGATTTGCAACTTCTTTAACACCCTCTCCGCTTAGTGCACTTGTTCTGACAATATTTGGTGGGTCATCAGATAGGGTTAATGAAATTGTCAAGTCATTGAAAACCTTCTCTGAACCTTCTAAATCTGATTTGTTAACAATAATCAAATCAGCCAGTTCCAATAACCCAGCCTTTTCAGCCTGTATGCTATCACCTCTCGCCGGACCTTCAACAACAATAATTCTCTCGGCTACAGCGGCGCACCTTATTTCCGATTGACCAGCACCAACGGTTTCTATGATGACCAAATCAAAATCATGGGCAAGTAGATGTGATGACAAATCTTGCACAATTAACGGAATTGAACCACCAGAAGACCTAGTAGCAATACTTCGTATGTAAATTGATTCAGCCCTCTCATTATCATCGAGAACGTTGAATCGAATTCGGTCACCCAAGAGGGCACCTCCGCTAACGGGAGAGGTAGGGTCTACAGCTAGGACTGCGACTTTCATTTTCGGAGCTAGTTCGAATAAAATCTTGTCAATTAGACACGATTTCCCAATTCCAGGTGGCCCAGTAATTGCAATTATTGGGCCTTCACCGACCAGCCCCTCAGTTTCGCCATTTTCTATAGAAGATAACTCTCGGGAGAGTTTTATCCTGTCCAATCAAACACCCCAGCGCCAATCATCTTTAGAACCGACACCGCAGTTCCTATCTGAGGCTTCATCAACAAATTGCAGGATTTCTGCTGAGGTAGTACCTGGGCCAAATATTGCTCTAACTCCAGCACTGAATAACTCTTTTTTGTCATCCTCAGGAATAATTCCTCCACCAAAGACAACAACATCGTTTAATCCCGCCTCTCTCAGCAGTTCACAAATTTTAGGGAAAAGGTGACTGTGTGCGCCAGATAATGAGGACAGGCCAACAAATCTTGCATCCTCATCGATAATTGTTCTAACAATTTGACTTGGAGTACGTCGTAATCCGGTATAAATCACTTCATGCCCACCATCACGTAGAGCCCGCGCAACGACTTTCGCACCTCTATCGTGACCATCGAGACCTGGTTTCGCAATTACGATACGCTGTCGGCCCCCCATGGTTCGAGGTGTGTAGGGAGGTGTATGAAGGGCTTACGGTAGTTAAAACGCACACAACCAATAAGAGCGTCCTTTTGCAGTGTTCCTTTTGGCGAATAGTATGATGGGCACTGAAGACCGGTTGAAAGACCTACGTGCAAGAAAAGCAAGAGGTGAGGCTGGCGGCGGTCAAGCAAGAGTCGATGCACAACATAATCGTGGCAAAATGACTGCAAGAGAACGTCTAGAGATGCTGTTAGACGAAGGTTCGTTCCAAGAAATTGACGCACTTGTTGAGCACAGGTGCAGAGATTTTGACATGGACAAAAATGTGATCCCAGGAGATGGCGTAGTAACAGGCCACGGATTGATTAACGGGAGAGAAGTTTTTGCATTCGCTCAAGACTTCACAGTTTATGGTGGAAGCTTAGGGGAAATGCATGGTTTGAAAATTTGTAAAGTTCTCGACATGGCGCTAAAAACTGGACGTCCTGTAATTGGTCTAAACGATAGCGGGGGCGCTCGGATTCAAGAAGGCGTAGCAAGTTTAGGTTCGTATGCTGAAATATTTTTCAGAAATGTAAGAGCCAGTGGAGTCGTTCCACAAATTAGTGTCATCATGGGTCCGTGTGCAGGAGGTGCCGTTTATTCTCCTGCGATAACAGATTTCGTAATCATGGTCGATAAGACCGCACACATGTTTATCACCGGTCCTGAAGTAATTAAGACCGTTACAAATGAGGAAGTATCCTTTGAAGACCTTGGCGGGGCATCTACTCATGGAAGCAAATCAGGAGTATCCCACTTCACTGCAACAGATGATGGTGAGGCAATAGACCTTGCAAGGGACTTGGTTGACTTACTACCCGCAAATAATATGGAAAAACCACCCATCAAAAAATCATCAGATTCTGGAGAACGGTTGTGCGACAAACTTGACAGCATCATTCCAGATGACCCTTCGAAGCCATACGATGTAAAGGACGTAATAGTGGAGATTCTAGACGATGGTGGATTCATGGAAGTACAAGAAAACTGGGCAGGAAATATTGTGATTGGATTTGGACACTTGAACGGGTCCACTGTTGGAGTTGTAGCAAACCAACCAAAAATTCTCGCAGGTTGCTTAGACATAGACGCTAGCGACAAAGCAGCAAGATTCGTTCGGTTCTGTGATGCATTCAACATTCCACTGATTACTTTGGAAGATGTTCCAGGATTCCTACCGGGTACAAACCAAGAATGGGGTGGCATCATCAGACACGGAGCAAAATTATTGTATGCATATGCTGAAGCGACAGTCCCTAAATTGACTGTAATTCTAAGAAAGGCATACGGCGGTGCTTATGATGTCATGTCATCGAAACACATCAGGGGAGATTACAATGTCGCTTGGCCATCGGCCCAATTAGCCGTAATGGGCGCAGAAGGAGCGGTGCAAATCATTCACAGAAGAAGACTACAAAATGCAAGAGACCCCGAAGGAGAAAGAGGAAGGTTAATCGAAGATTTTGAGGAAACTTTCGCTAACCCCTACAAAGCTGCATCTCTTGGTTACATTGATGATGTCATAGAACCAAATCAAACAAGAATGAAATTAGTAAGAGCCTTGTCCATGCTTTTGGATAAGGAGGAACTACGTCCGGCGAGAAAACACGGAAATATTCCTTTATGAGGTGATAATTTGAGTGATATAAATACACTAAGGGTCGCAGCAATAATGGCTGTTATTTCTGCTTCTTCATCTTTAGATGATGCTTCAAATATTGGAAGGCAGACCGGTGAATCGTGGTCTATTGACCATAGAAGAATAAACATGGGAATGTCATCTTTGATGCATGAAAGAAGTTCCCGTTCCCCATGGAGGTAATCAAATGACTGAGACGAGAAAAGTAATTGTCAATGGTGAAGAATTCGATGTTGAATTATCAAATGATGGGAACATGTGGACTGCTACAGTCAATGGAGAGAGTTTCGAAATAAAAATGCCTGACGCAGCCCCAGCGCCAAAGAAGAGATCTTCAGCGGGTGGAAAATCAAAGAAATCGGGTAAGGTCTCAGCAAATATACCAGGTAAAGTAGTAACTGTAGAAGTTTCTGTTGGAGATAACGTCAAAGAAGGCCAAGTCGTAATGATACTTGAAGCTATGAAAATGCAAAATGAAATCCAAGCACCAATTTCAGGGACCGTTACCGAAATCCATTGTGAGGAAGGGCAGTCGATAGAGGCTAATGTTCCACTTCTGGTAATTACCCCTGAAGATACCGAAGACGAATCTTGAAAATTACAATGGTTAAAGATTAGTAAAGTGTTGGGATGTAACATGGGAGAAGAAGCTGTCTGTGATTATCCGGGTTGTAATCAGGTAGGAGACATCATTTCAAGACTATCTCCTGAAGGATATTTGGTTGCAACTGGTAAGAAGGCTTACTCCTTCAGGGAAGCATACAGGAGATTCCATTACTGCGGAGACCATCATGAAGAATTGATGGGTGGAGTTTGGTCTCGAGTAAGAAAACCTGATGACAAAAACGACGGGCATGTAGCGCCAACTGCGATTTGAAATCAGAGGTATATTTCTTCTAACTCAACTGCTCTATTCTTTGAGATCCCAAGTTGCTTGGCGGATGACCTGAGAACACTTCTCTCCATATCAGTAATGATCCCATCCTCATATGCAGCCTCTAGAATTTTTTGATACATTGATTCGTTAATTTCGTCATCCTTTGATATATTTGATTCTAATATTTTAGAAACGATGATTTCAATTGGAACTAACATCCCTAAAATTAGTAATTTCAATAAAATTAAAATTATTTTGTTATCAATTTCTTTTTCTAAGACGGGTTCAATAGCAAATTCAGAAATTATGAATAATAATCCGGCAACAATAAGAGTAATGATAATTGATTTTCTCCTCAACTCAGCACTGGTTAATTTTGACATGGTTGATGAAAGTTCTTCATTTAATTTTACTAATTCTTGATTAGAAGAATTAATCTCCTGATTGGCTAGATACAAATTTCGAGATATTTCCTCGATTGCTTCCTCCGCTTGTACTCTTGCCATTTTTTCTCGGTTAAATTTACGATCTAAACGAACAAATTTATTCTCGAGTTCCTTTTGTGGGTCAGATTCGGATTTCTTAATTTTAGCCTTCTTTGCTAAATCAAAAATATCCATGTATACACCTTGTTTCTAGAAATAGATTAATCTATTCTTTTACAAATAAACATCACAACTTGCTTTTCATCTGTCGAACGGTCTTCCATTTCGATTTCAACTGTCTCATTCCAATGTTCGAATGTACCTCGCATCAAACCAATCGCTAAATCAGCAAAATGTCGGTGTGAATGATATTCGAAATGTAAGGTTCTGCCATCCTCAGATAGTTCTCCAATAAAATCAGGTAGCTCCGCATCGGGATAAAGTTTCAAAACCTCTACATGTACGACATCGTGAATTGATGCTAAAAACTCAAATGAGGTTTTGTGTTCGAAAAATATTGGAAATAGAACCAAAAATCGTCCAAACAGAAATTTTCCAAAGGCTTGTACTAAATCTTGGACTGCTATATCAGTCTCCTTTGAAAGAGTTACAACCATTGAAACCAATTCTGTGTGAGGATATGTACCAACTGAGGTATATACTCCACCTGAGGGTAGGTCACTGTTTTCAATTACAGTGTCTAGCATTTCTTCTCCGAAAGTAGCCTCTACCATGTCTGCAAATTCTTTGAAAACGATTCCTTTCATGGTGCTTTGGATTTGGATTCAAAATAAATACTTATTCATTTGCAATCTCAAATTACACCTTGAGCCATCATTGCTTCTGCAACTTTGAGGAATCCTGCGACGTTTGCGCCAAATACGTAATCTCCGTCTCTACCGTATTTCTTTGCTGTAGAATAAGCCTGTTCGTGAATTGAAACCATGATATCATCTAATCTCTTGTCGACTTCTTCTCTTGTCCAAGAAAGACGCAGAGAGTTCTGGCTCATTTCTAGTCCAGAGGTTGCTACTCCTCCTGCATTGCTAGCTTTACCAGGTGCAAATAATACTCCACCCTCTTGGAACACTGCAACGGCTTCAGGGGTGCATGGCATGTTTGCTCCTTCTGCTACAGCGATTACGTTGTTAGCAACAAGCATCTTTGCTTCTTCACCGTTCAATTCGTTTTGTGTAGCACATGGCAGAGCAACATCAACATTTACTCCCCAAAGACCATTTAATGATGGTTCAGGTTGTGATGCTGTGAAAGTAACTCCAGCGAAATTGTCTGCATATTCGCTGATTCTTCCTCTTCTGTTATTTTTGAGATCCATGACCCAGGCCAGTTTTTCTCTATCGATTCCGGCAGGGTCGTGAATCCATCCTGATGAATCAGACATTGTGACCGGTTTTCCACCAAGGTCCAAAACCTTCTCACAGGCAAATTGTGCTACGTTACCACTACCACTTATTGAAACGGTTGCACCTTCGAATGATTTTCCTTGTGCTGCAAGCATTTCTCGTGCGAAGTAAACTAGACCATAGCCTGTAGCTTCTGGGCGAATAAGTGAACCACCGTATGATAATCCCTTACCAGTTAGTACACCTGCTTGGAAATCGTTTTGCAGTTTCTTATACATTCCAAACATGTAACCTATTTCTCTACCTCCAACACCTATGTCTCCAGCAGGGACGTCGCAGTTGTGACCTATGTGTCTCCATAATTCACTCATGAATGATTGACAGAATCTCATAACTTCAGCATCAGACTTTCCCTTAGGGTCAAAGTCAGACCCACCTTTTCCTCCACCCATCGGTAGTGTCGTTAGACTATTCTTGAAGACCTGCTCGAATGCTAAGAATTTCAAGATGGATGCGTTAACAGATGGATGGAATCTCAATCCACCTTTGTAAGGACCTATGGCTGAGTTAAACTGAATCCTGAATCCTCTGTTTGTTTGGACATTTCCATTATCGTCTACCCATGGTACTCTAAAATGTATCAAGCGCTCTGGCTCTACAATTCTTTCAACGATTCCAGCCTCAACAAACTCTGGATGTTTTTCTAGAACTGGCTCTAAGGATTCTAAAACTTCCCAAACAGCTTGATGAAATTCTGGTTGGTCAGGGTCTCTTGCTTTTACTCTCTCGAAAATATCTTTCACGACGCTCATTTTTAGCACCTGTAGCACTTGTTGTGTTGACTCGCCCAACTAAAGACCCTTTACAAGCATTGCCACTGTAAAACGGCTTAATTGTACGGACATACAGTGTTGAAGCGTTCCAGACGCTCCAACCTTCGTAATCCGTTTTCATCTGTTTCTGACATTGCGACAATCGCTTCTTCGATTAGAGCGTGTTCATCTGGTTGAATATTCAACAGTGTTCTTAGGTTTTCGATCATAGCCCACTCATCTTCTGTAATAACTTCGTCATCCAAAGCAGCAATCAAGGCAGATTGGTAAGTTGAAGCATCTCCCATCCTTGATTCATCATAATCATTTGACATTGAGATTGGAGAAGGGTCTATTCCTTTGGCGACATCCATGGCGTCTGATAGGTCATCATCTGAGATTCCTAAAGCTGTTGCAAGAACCTTCATTATCGCCGCCTCATCATCTGTAACTATTTCATCATCTAAGGCCGTTTTCATAATTTCGATGTACAGGTATAGTCCCCTACTTTCAGTTAGTGCCATGGATGTGTGGTGTCGCTCATAGTTTGAGTATTTTCTCCCGATATAGTTCACTCGGAAGATAATTTTAACAAATTAAACCAATTCACCTAGCACAATTGTAATCATTTTGTATACAAATTGTAATTATATGTAATACATTATATACTACATCGTGTGTGGACATATTACGAGGGGCCAAGATGAACACTCCAACTAACCCAATTTCACTTCGGATTACCGATGATGAAATGGCACTACTTGATTCAAGGGTAGGTGTTGATGGTGCAAGAAATCGCAGTGATGTTATTCGTGCAGCAATCAGAGCATTCCTCGACAAACAACCACTTCTTCCGGACATGGACACGGTAACCATTCCACTTGGCAGATCACTCAAGGCTAAACTTGGAGACCTGTACGAAATGTATGGAACCACTCCTGAGTTTGCCGCATTACAGGGCATGCAGGAGTATGTACACAAGCTAATTGCGCAGGACGCACAATTGAATGAAATTCTATCCGAGGGTTTGGCAGAGGCCCGGGATAAGACAACAAGACGTAAGGAGTTCACTGAGTGAAAACAGGGTGAGAGCCACATAATGGAGGGGATGGGAAAATGCGATGGAATGACAAATCAGAACATGATAATCATTCCACCTTCCGATCTGATGTAAACAAGCCAGGTTACATCGGTTTCGCAGCACTACGTCTACGTGCATTAAGAGCACAAACTGGCATACCAACATTTGTCCCCTCGCGAGAGCGGGGGGACTCCGATTCCAACCCTGCTTGTTAGTAGGGTTAGTTCCACAAGCACCCGGACCCCACACCCGGGTGCAAAATTACACGATTAGTGCCACTGCAATTTTTATTATGCTCAACCTCAAATACCTTCGGCAAAAGCATGGTAACATGCCAGCCAAATCACAATTCAGATGGTTGGCACATCCTACTTTGCGAGAAGGGCAATCAGAAATGATAGCCGCTTGTCTAGAGACTCTTTCAAAAGGTAATTCTCATTTAGCAAGTGCGCCAACAGGAATTGGAAAAACCGCAGCCTCTCTCGCAGCAGCACTGGAAACCGCCAATAGTTTTGAGCATAAAAAAACCGTAATGTTCCTTACACCCAGACAGAGTCAACACAGAATTGTCGTTGACACGGTAAGGAGAATAAATCAAATGAATAGGGATAGGAAACTTTCCCTTGTAGACATGATTGGTCAATCTGGGATGTGTGTAGAACCATTTGCGGGTAATCGCGGTGCAAGTTTTTCTTTACTCTGTTCAAACCACCGAAAGAATCGACAGTGTAGACCTTGGCTAACTAATGCTCCAGGTTTTGAAAGGCGAATACTGAGCGATCCACTCCACGTTGATGAAATGGTTGAAATGAGCAAAATACACCTAGAGGACGGAGAAAAGAGGCAAACCTGCCCTTGGAAGGCTGCACGTAATGCCGCCAAATCTGCTGATGTCGTCGTTTGTGATTATAACCACATTTTCATTGAAGAGGTTAGGAATGCTTCGCTTAAAGCAATGGAATTGAACCTTGAAGACCTAATTGTCGTGGTTGATGAAGCCCATAATCTACCAGATAGGGTAAGAATGGGGATGCAAAGAAGATTAACTCCAACCATGGTCAGGAATGCTGCAACCGAAGTTGAGGAACACTTGGGGGAATTACAAAAATTGGGTGCAATAAACGAGGCTATGAACATCTCAATTCACCTAAAATCGTGGACATTGCAAGTTTGTAAAGAGTATAGGTTGGTACTAACTAGAGAATTCAAGAAACTTGTTTCATCACTTGGTGATGGTAATGAAGTAAGAATAGATGCATCAGTTGCGTTACTTTGGTTGGAAGAAGCATTCGACAAAGTGGCAGCAGAAATATCTCAGTCTACACTTACTGGAGAGGACAGTGTTATCTCGATTCCTGACAAAAAAAATAGATTACAGGCATTCAAATCACAATTGGAAACAAATGAAGTGGAAGTAGATGAAGACGGAGAAAATGAACCATCCGCACACCTACTAGCACACCTAATCGATGTTTTAGTGAAATTTGGAGATGGCACAGCACTATGCTTGGTATTCGAGGGAGAAGGAAGAGAAGGGAGAATCATAACTCATTTACTTGATGCTGGATTGGTAGCTGGGCCAATTTTTGATGAAGTATCAGGGGCAATTTTGATGAGTGGGACGCTCGACCCCCCGGGAATGTTCGGAGATTTGTTGGGCATAGCACAAAATAAACGTGGAGAATCAGTCCATCCTTCACCGTTCTTGAGCAACAGAAGACCTGTCATTATCGCTTCAGATGTAACTACATTATATCGTGAAAGAAGTCCACAGAATACTGAAAAAATAAAACAGCATATTGCTGAATTAGTAAGAAATACCCAAGGCAATGTTGCAGTATTCACACCTTCTTACCGAATATTAGGTGAGGTGTTTGATGACTTTTTCATCCCAGGTATCGAAAAAAAGGTTGAATCCAGAGACTGGTCAAAACAAGACATATCTGCATTAATGGTTGATTTGGAAGATTCCCATAAATTTGGAAAAAAGATATTGCTTGCTGGAGTCTTTAATGGAAAGTTATCAGAAGGTATCGATTATTCGGGTGGAGTTTTGGATGCGGTAGCATGTGTTGGAATTCCAAATCCTCCACCATCTGTCTTCCAAAGTGCTTTCGCTGATTACATCAAAGAGAAATTTGGTCGCCAAAATTTCTGGAGATATGCAAATTCACAGCCAGCGATAAACTCAATCCTCCAAGCAATGGGCAGACCAATCAGAGCAATTGGAGATCGAGCCCTGATTTTACTACTTGATAAACGGCATACTGAAAGGACATATTCTATATGTTTCCCAAATAATTTGATGATGAGTCAAGTTTCAAATCCAGAAGCAACGGGAAGGTATGCAAAGAGATTCTTTTCAAAAGTTCAGAGAAAGCCAGAACCTGAAAGTTTCAATTAAATGAATATTGTGAGGTATGACTATGGAGAAGTGGGACGAGGTCGATATAGAGGTTTCAATAACGGGCCTTGATGTAAATCCAGAGCAACTGCATGTAGCATTTGAGATATCAGGAGACCACCTGGCAGAAGTAAGAGACCGTCACAAAATGGTATTGGTAGAAGCTGGATCATTACCAGAAGAACATATGGCTAACATCGCGCCAGAAAGGCGAATGAAATGGATAATTGATGAATTAAATGGTTCTACTCACGAACGTGGATTCTCAATCCCTTTGTTAGGAGCGGATGAATCTGAAATCAAATTATTCAAAGGTGAAGTTGAAGGCCATTCTCTTTTGAAGTTGACAGTTAACTCTGACTTTGAGAGAACAATACCAATTCCATCAGACATATCATCAATTCAAGCAAGGCTTGAAGACCGAATTTTGAAATTAGATTGGTAATTATCGATTCGGTATATCTCCAAATTGGTTCAATTCTGATACAACTCTTGTTAGAGACTCTTGCGCGAAGACCTTGTGAGACTCACCCATTTCGTGTCTACTATATCTTGCCTCTTCGAATACCGAGTCGAGACTTGATAACGCCTGTTCTGATAATTGAGGAAGAGCGGCTCTGATTGCCATCTCAAACTCTCTTACAGTTTCGAAATCTCTTCGCAGGAATCCTTTGCCCATCAGTAGATGGACTAGGCTCTCATAGCACTGGAAGATTGCTTCTCTCATCGAGTCTCCGGCTGCAAGTAATTCTGCTGTGTAGGAGAATATGTCTGCAATTTCCTTGGCTGTTTCTGCCGCCTTTCTTCTCATCATAATGAAGGCAACTGCTCCACCTACGACCAAGGCCGCAAGTGCGTACATCCACCAAGGTACAGACTCTGCATCTCCTTCGTAAGAATAACTTGGAGATACTCCACTGCTAAATTGTGTGTTGAATTCATTTACTGTGTCAGTAGAAAGGATACCGTTACTTGTTACAGTCATCTTAAGCATTAGTTCTCCATATTCAGATGTGTCACCATAAGGTGGTTCTGAATTGAATTCGAACGTGGCTACTCCGTTGGAGTCTGTCATCACGATAAGATCATCCAATCTTGTCCCATTTTCATATTCAAGGTAAACCGAAATTGCGATTCCAGATACTCCCTCATCGGTATCCAATGCTGTTACCTGTATTTCACCCATGATTGTCTCTTGCTCATTTTCGATGATTGGCTCGACATCCACATCGAATTCAGCATCTATTACGATCGACATCATTCCAGTCCATGAATATCCATCTCGCAAGTACAAACTTGAATTAGTAGGCATCTGAACATTTAGTTGGGTTTGACCTGGATTTATCCAAGTAGGTGCGGTAGCAGTTAGGGTAAAAGTTGCTCCGTTCCAGATTACGTTGGAATTAACACACCTTGAACCAACCTCATTTCCTCCACAATCCCCTGTTTCACCAAGAATTAAATCTAAACCATCGATAACAACGCCTTGACCACCTATCTCTGAAATTCTTCCAGTTATCACAATAGGAGAATTGATACTATCTCCTCTTACAACATAGGCAGATGTCGAATCAATGTGGACTGTTACTTCAGACCAAACTACAACTGTTTTGTTTGTCATAACAGGTAGGTGCCCCGGACTACCTTCGAAATCAAATGAAAGTTGATGATTTCCTCTCGAATAAGCGCTTTCAGCTCTAACCTGAGCAATGAATTCTCCATTTAGTGAAGTAAATACAGATTCAACTAGTACCCCATCAAGATAAATATTTACTGCTTCTCCAGGTAATCCATCATTTAGCGCAGTGTCCAAATCGTACAGATTTCCAGAAATGAACCAGAAGTCACCTCTTGTTGCATCTGAATCCTGTATTTGTACCGTAATTCCGGTTTTGTGTGCCAAGAAGAATGTGGCATTTCCATATCCTGCCCGGTAGTATCCTTGAGCTGGAACATTAGCGTCTACCACGTGGTCTCCATCTGCGAAGATATTTGGCACAGTCCAGTTAACGGTGAAATTTCCGTTTGCATCAGTTGTCGCATTACCGATTGAAATACCTTCAACAGAGATTAATACAATCATTCCTTCAAGCGGATTCAACTGATTATCACCGACAAATCCGTCTATCGTGGTCTGTTGATCAGTTGCTAATTGGTTATCGATATTCACGGTAACAATGATCTTAGAGAATATCAACCAGATACCACTATTGTTGGAGGCTAGGTAATTTGTTGAGCCATTAAACCTAGTTTCCAAAGTAACAGGTCCTAAGTCTGCGTCGGCAGGAACAGGATAAAGGGCAATAAAGCGGCCATCTTGTCCAGTTGTCACGTTTGTTAGGAATTCACCTGCTAACCAAATTTCAATTGTCTCATTTTCTAAAGGATTGTCAACAATATCATTTAGAATTCCTTCCACTGTTAGTAATTCTTCTCTATCAACCTGCCCACCTTGGGTGAGCATTACAATCTTGGTTGGTACTGCTACAGTGAAATTCACGGAATCAACACTTGGCATGTAGAACTCTGGGTTTGCACTGTCACCCTCTCCAATCGGATTTACCCAATCTCTTCCACCATTGAAAACAACTTGGATGTTGTGTAGACCTGCAGTAATGCTTTCAGGTGTATTCCATGTAAATTCAAACAGTCCTGAATCTGCGTTGGTAAGAACACTAGACACCGGTACACCATCTACCAAGAGATAAACTACTCCGCTTGAATTTACACCATTTTCTAGAAGTGGATTATCTAGGTCATCGAGCAATGTTCCATTCACGTGCAGTACATCACCTGCGACTATCGAACCAGAGGTTTCAGTGATATTGATTGATGTTTGAGCTAAAACAACGAAGGTAATTTCAGCGTCATCACCAATTAATCCCGTGGTTCCACTAATTCCATTGAAAACAGAGTACAAATCATGGAATCCAACAGAGAAGTCGTTGGGTACTGTTAGGTTAACATCAACCCTTCCGGAGGAATCAGTCAATCCTACAACGGACACAGATGAACCATTCAGGAATACTGTGACGTCCACTCCTACCACTGGAGCTCCAGTGTTATCTGCGAGTTGAAGTACAGGGTTCACATCTGTACCCCTCTCAGTTCTGTCATTCAATGAAGGCGTATCTGGTCCATCCATAGTTGGAGAGACGTAGATTAGAACCGTGTAACCTCTACTATCAAAAGAGGCGTTATCAGTAGAACCTTCGTAATAATTAACAGATGGTATGTATGTCGCAGTTGCGGTATGATTGCCCGCTGGGAATGCGTTAGTCAAAGTAATGTTTGCAGACCAGGTACCATCTGCTCTCACTTGGCCATCACCAAGTGTGAAACCGGTGGCCATGCCATCGATTGCAAACAAGATATTTGCTGATAAAAGGCTACCACTTCTCAATTGAAGAGAACTACCGTTATCGCTTTCAATTGTTCCATTTATTGGGAATGTTTCGCCAGCTATTGGATTACTTGTTATCGGGTTAACGACCAGCACCGTGTAAGATCGAATGGTCACTGTTGAGAGTGAATTCTGAGTTGGCATCAAGTCGAGTGTACCATTGTAATAGATTGTAATAGTAATCAATCCCAATGGTTGGGTTAGTGGAACATTATGGACGAATGTTGTGTCTCCTTGCCCATTTGTCGTGTTAGAGGTTAACCATGTTTCATCGAATAACACATCCACCGTTAAGTTAGGTAGTGGTTGGTACAAATCAGATGATTCAACTAGTTTGGCACTAATGTTGACATCTCCACCTCTGTTCACAATAATTGGATTGACTGGTTGAAGATTCTCGAATAGAGTAACACCTTTAACAAGAATTGAATGATTACTAGAACTTGTTAGATAGAATGGTGACGAACCATCTACTACTGAGATAATGAAGGTTCTTGGTCCTCTTTTCGTTCCGTTGTTTAGAACATCTGTGGGAACTGAAAGATTGAAACTTCCGTTGCTTGTTGTGTATACTCCATTGATCAATTTTTCTTGTGGATTGTCCAACCAGAACATTTCAAGAGCCACTGCAGAAGTCAGGTTTCTACTCTGATTATCGCCATCCTCGACTTGCCCTACTACCTGGAAATTGACACCTGCTGTAACGTTAGCCGGGATAGAATCTACCCTTATCGAAGATTCAACTTGAACAGTGATATTCAACTCTGTGAAGTTACCATAGTGTCTGGTAGCACCCGCAGCCTTAGCAGCTGTTAGGTCGTCAGCTACAACCATTCTCAAGATGTACTGACCAGGGTCTACTCCAGAAACTAACCATTGGAAAGAGGCGTTGCCCGAAGCATCTGTTGTCTGATTAGCAATTGAGATATTTGCACCGCCATAGTCAAAAATGTATTCTACCACTTTATTCGAAACATTTGAGCCATCTGCGATATCAGTAACTCTGACATCTAAATCAACTGTTGTGTTCATCACCGCTACAACATCGTCTAGTGTGTTATCCCCTAAATTCAATTCAACATCTGATACTATTCCCCAAGTTGTAGACGGAATAGATGGAGGCGCAGGAGGAGTTGCAGAGTCAACCCACTGATAGTATGCTCCACCAGCTGGTGCGAGTGATGTGAAATCGGGCATTACCGTTACATCATATACTCCTGAAGCGAATGTGGTTGGTGCCGCAATACTGAGATTGTATTCACCTGTTGTGTTGTTTAAATTACCAACTGCTGCATCAAACATCGAACCATCAGAACTCATCATTTGTACAATCAGAATTGAATCATTATTCAATACATCTGTGTTTAACACGTCGTCTGTTATTTTTCCATAGATGTATGAAGTATTTCCTAGATAAGTCCAATCATCTACAATGTTAACAGTTACAGAAACTGTTCCCATTATTCGAAGAGTAGAAGAATTTGTAGAGGCCATGAAGAATTTATTTCCATCAAAGTTCATGTCAAACGAATAGTCGCCGGCAACAAGATTGCTATTTGTTACGAAGGTGGGTGCTATTTGTGGGAATGTTGGATCTGTTGTAGTATTTACCAATGTTCCATCAAAATCGAACGTGAAGTTTCCTGTTAGATTGAGATCTAAATCAAACCCTAAATGGTCCGTAACTTGGACAATAATCGACACATCAGTACCTCGTAACTGTGAGTTAGCCTCCAGCTCGAAGAATAGCAATCCTTCCAGCCACCAATCCGTACCAGAAGTATTCACTGAATCTGTTGCGTCTAAGTTATCTGGATAGAAAATCAACTCTAATTCAACTGGTCCAGCTTCAATAGGGGTGTTATTGATTGGTAATAGTTGAGTTATTGCGAAGTTTCCATTTACTGAGATATTGAACACTTCAAAGTAGTCCCCTCCACCCGTTGCTTTTCTCATTCCAAATGACAGGTTTCCAGATAACGCAGTTGGTGAAGCACCAAATGATTCAGCAGTTCCGTTTACATATACCGACTGGCCGATTTGGAATATTGAGTTGTTTGTACCCGGACCCTCAATCGTTGCAGTTAGATTAGGTGCATCTCTGACGTCTAATGTAAATGCCTTACTTACAGGGCGCAAATGGTACTGTGGAGTAGAGAACGCTTGGGAATTATCAACCCATCCGCTAAAACCTAAAGTAGCGGAAATATTGGTCTTAGTTTCCAATTCATCAAGTGTTACATTGATTTCCCAAATTCCGTTGGGCCCTACTGTGCCGGTTAGATTTGTGGCACCATCAACCGATGAAGTGAAGTCAAGCCAAACTGATAAACCCAGTAAGTCGGTTCCACTAGTCATGTTATTTTCAAACAACAAACTACCAGTCAAAGTTGTAGTCGCTCCAGCACCGAGAATTGGTTGATCGATTGCAAGAGGTGTTTCATGGGTTAGATTTGCATCATCTGTAATATTGACGAATACATTCAGATCTATACCATCATTTGAGACATATCCACTTTGAATTGCTTCTATAACAATCTTAGCAAATCCTGTAGGAGGCGCATCGAACACCGTGCCATTGATTGAAAAGTTACCATTTGAATCGGTTTCAAAAAATCCAATGTAATTTGCATCGGTTGCTCCAATACCTGGGACTAATGTAGCAAGTTCATCATCAACCAAGTAAGCCTTTAGCAAAATCCCTGGGATTCCAGTCGTGTTGTCTGTATACTGGAGAGTACCAGTTACGTTAACTTCTGTACTTCCATCTCTGTCGTAATTTGTTGGAGTCCATGTAATGTTTACAATGTCAACATTCTCTGGCTCCGGACAAGAATCGAAAGGAATCCACCCGAGGTCATCTCCGCCCGCTGATTGAGATAATTCTAATCTTACCTCTCCCCATTGAGATAGACTGTTTCCGTAAACAGTGTAACCGTTTCCATTCCAGATTCCACCCTTGTATCCAGTAACAAATCTTGCTGGAATTCCAGCTAGGCGTGCCATAGTGACGAAAGTCGTAGTGAATTGAGAACAGGTTCCTTCCTTTGCTCTGAATAGCATATCATAAACCACATCCACTGCTATGTCTCCACCCGTACCGTTGTAATTTCTCTTGAAATCAAATGTAGCATTGCCATCACGCAGGAAAGTTGCGATTGCTTCTGCCTTGGAATATGCATCGGTAGCACCTGCGTCATTGATCACTTCTGTAGTGATGTTATTTACAATAGATTGTGGTAGCGAATTATTTGTAAAGTATTCAGGTAAAATTAGCGAGTAAGAGGAATCAGTACCTGCTATCGTATCTGCGGATAGGGTCGACCAATCGAACCAGTACTCATATTCTTCAGCCCAGACTGAATCCAGAGGGCCTGTCAAAACTTCGTAGTTATGAGTATCATTAGTTCTAGAAAGTGAGGCTGTGAAATCAGTCCACAATGAGATATTGTGCTGATATGCAGGTATAGGCACGTAGCCAGAAGTTGCTGGAGACATATATTCGATAATCCATGAAACGCTATTATTTGCGTAAGAAGTTGGAGCCAAATGGGTTGAATTCTCATATGGCGTTGAAATAGTCTCTTCTTCATGGATACCAGTTTCGATACCGTATGCACCACCGGTGTAGAAATCGTAGGTGTTTAGTCTCCAAATGTGCTCACGATTTAGGTCAACGACTCCACTTGAATTATTAGCCCAAAATACTACATCGTTGTTGTTATTGGTTATGTCATCACTTGGGTCGAATGGGTCGAAGGGAGAACCTTGACAGTTTGTGAACCAGAACATTTGTGGACACTCAGCGCCATCTAGCATACCTCCACCATCAGTGTCTGGATTTCTCCAATCTGTTCCAGTTGAATTTTCAACGGCGTCAGGTATTCCATCCCCATCAAAATCAGCAGGCAAAATATCATCCGTTGGGTTGTTTTCTGGATTTGTTGAATCAAAATACTCTTGTTTGTCATTGATTCCACCCTGGTCAGTATCGAACATTGTTTCATTAGTAGACCAAATATCTTGACTGCCATTAGTTATGCCGATGTATGCATTATCACAGCCAGTCGAGACTTCGAAGTAATTGTTCAATCCATCTCCATCAGAATCAAGCAGATTGTCACAGGGCTCCAACGGGTCAGTTCCCGCCAATACTTCCTCAAAGTCATCTACTCCATCTCCGTCAGAATCAGCTAAAGTTGGGTTTGAGAATGCGCCATATACACCCAATATTTCTTCCCAGTCTGCAAGACCGTCGCCATCTGCGTCGTAGTAGTCATCATCACAGTAGACTGGATAGGACGGCGCTATTACGTCATGACACCAAGAATTATTTCTAGTTTCGATTGCTACTCCTGATGTTGGAGGCGGGACATTAACTCCAGAGAGAACTAAATTTACAACACCTGCATATGAGAATTGAGTATAGGTCCCAGAATTATTGTAGAATGCGACACCTCCTCCTGGACTAAATCCACTCGAATCTGCCACGGTTAGCTGACTAAAGGTGGAGGAATACTGGGTTTCGGTGGTCGTAAAATTGACCAATGAATCGCACGGGTCCGTACCATGGGTTACATTTGATTCGTCACCGTCGTTAACTCCTCCAGAGTCCGTATCAGCGACATTCCACAGGGTGCAAGAAAGATTTTCCAACCAGTTTTCTAAACCATCATTATCGAAATCACCAGAATCTTCTCTTCGAGTTGGGTCCGTTTCATTTGCGTCAACCAAACCATTTCCGTTCTTGTCTTCATCACCGTCATCGAAGGCGTCGTCGTCGGTGTTGTTATCGCGGGGATCGCTTGCCTGAGGAGGATTACCATACTGCCCGTTTACCTCTACACCATCATTAATTCCGTCATAATCCGTATCTGCATTGGTAGGGTCGGTGAGTAGTGTGAGAGCCTCATATGAATCATTCAAACCGTCGTTATCTGTATCATCGTTATTCGGATTTGTAGAGGTTATGCCGTCGGTTTCCGCTGTTAGGGTAGCACAGCCGCCCGGTCCAATTAGCTGATGGGGAGCGCAAGGTGATATTGTTTCTGTGTAAGGATTATCAGGACCAGGTTGTAGACATGGTTGCCCCCCACATGTTGAATCCCATGAAGGATTGATGTACTCGAAGATGTTTATCAGACCGTCATTATCTGGGTCGCCATTGGCGCCATCAGCGTTAGAAGGTGAGGTGGCGTTTAGACCGTTTGATGCCTCCCATCCATCTGGCATTCCATCACCGTCTGTATCCCATCCACTTCTGTCTTCGTCGGCGATTCCGTCACCATCATCGTCATTAGAACTGCAATCTGCATCTCCATCAAAGTCGTTATCGTTTGAATCTACCATTCCATCTTTGTCGTTATCGATACCGTCGGTACAGATGTTACCTAGTGGATCTTCATCACACAAAATTGTGTTTCCGGTTCCATCACTTCCCGAATCTCCACAGGCAGGCTGATTGTACTGCATTGCATTTTCTTCATCCCAATTGTTTACGGGTATTGTTCCATTCCACCAAACACCGTTATCGAGTACTGAAGTCGTAGAACTTAAGTCCCAGTTTGATGGTTGGCGATAGTTGTATTCTTGTAAATTTGAGAAGCCATCACCATCAGGGTCACCAATGGCACCATCATCGTTTGAAGGAGATAGTGGGTCTAATCCATATTGCCATTCCCATCCATCTGGGAGCTGGTCATTATCAGAATCCCAATCATTTGGCTGTGTATTAATGAGATATTCAAGACCGTATGTTAGACCATCTCCATCTTGGTCGGTATTTGCTAGGGCCGCGTAGGATACAAATTCGATAGAAGCTAAGGAAGAAAATAGCATTAGCATGACTAAAACGATGGACTTAGCCACATTGTTGTCTAATTCTCTTAGTAATTTAGGGCGCGCCGATGCTTGGATGGAGGACATATGCATTGCTACCACTAATCATCTCGTGCTTTGGAAGCACTTAAGGGAAATGGAACAATGTTCATACAAAATATTCCCCCCTATGGGGGGAAATTGAATCAAAGTTCTTCTAATTCCTCAAGTAATTCAAGGTCGTCTTCGATATCTTCTTCCATCACAGGTTCAGGAATGTCGATAAGTTCGGATTCCATTTGTTCCATCTCGAGTTCCTCTAAGTATTCTTCCTCAAGTTGACGAGCGCTTGCTTGTCCTTTTCGATAAACAGCAATCAATCCTACAAGGAGGATTCCGACATATAATCCAATGGTCTGAGGACTCTGGAAGTCAAGCGCCGCATTCATTATGCAATCAAGTCCTTCACAAGTTGTGGTGAATTGGAATTTTGGTGTTTGTTTTAGGTTGCTTGTACTCGTGTTTTGACTTAACGGTTCAACCGATAGGGTGACTGTTACATCTTTCCCAGCAACAACGTCGTCAGAGGCCTCTAGAATCATTGTGAATTCGCTAGTACCAAATGCTGGGATAGTCAGGAGAATTACATTTCCGATTTCAGACGAACCGCCCGTGTTGAAACCAGCAGACCAACCATCAGGAAGGTTCTGAGCTGAGACAATTATATCCAATTCAATATTGTTTGAATTTTCTATTTGGAATTCAACATTCTGCTCTTGGTTGGGCAAGAAAGCGCTCAATCCAGATATTCTTTCAACGAAGATTCGGCCTGGTTCTAGACTTTCTTTGACCTCGATTTTAAGTGGTAAATCGAAATACCTTGGATCATCATCTCCATCTGAAAGCTCCTCGGTTACTCTGAGATACAATGTATGATTTCCGGCTTCAACTCTATCGCGCATCTTTATGGTAACTTCGACGTCTGAGGTCTGGCCAGATGAAAGACGAATTGCTACCACATCGCTGTTGTTATCGTCTACGATGGAATAATCCCATGTTCCATAGGAAGGGTTTCCAGTATCTTCATTGGTATTTTTGTCTAACTTACCGGGGGAAATTAATCTCCAAGTATTCTCACCTGATTCATCGGTACTATCTGTAATCCTGACCTCGAAAGAGACTTCAGAACCCGGATCTACTGGTCCGACTTTTCCGATTTCTTGTCCGCCATCTGAATCCGCAATAACTTCAGCCAGGATACCGAAGGTTCGGTGAACAGTGAAAGAAACACTGGATTGTAAATTTACATCTCCGACGCTATAACATGCTATAGTGACAATTCCAATGTCAACATCATCACGGGTTGCAGGGGGGAAAATTTTCAGTTGAATAGGCATAATCTCGTGTGAACCAATGTCGTTTGTTATCGCATATGGTCCTTGGATAGTAAGAGGCTCTCTTGTATCGTTATCAATGAATTCAAAATTCCAGTTGGAACTAGGTTGGTCTTCTACTCTGAGCCTGTATTGGTCGGTATCAAATCCTGCATTAAACAGGTCGATGTAGAACTCGGAACCTTCGAAAGATTCTGAGTCGATGTAATGGGAAACTGTTTCATCAAATGCCTCTGGGCGATTTGAATCTGCAATCTCTATCTGATGGTCTTCATCTTCATAGACATTCAATCTCGGTTCTGCATAGACGCCTACTTCTTCGATGTCAAGAACGATTTTCTCAATTACAACTTCCTCTCTAACCCCATCTTCATTGTCAATGAAACCTCGTGCCCAGACTTCAATTCTGTCTGGAGCGGTTGAAAGGTCATCTTCTGGTGTCTCGATTGTTAGAGTTGCTATCTTGAAGGAGCCTCCGCTGTTTAGGTAGTAGCCCATCGGCTGGTCCCATTCAGGGGTAGGCCAAGACGAGGGCAGGGAGGTGAAGAGTTCAAATTCGACTTCCATCGGTGTGCTTGCTGAACCAGTGTGTTCTACCATGAATTCCACACTAGAAACCTGCCCTGGAGCGATTAATACGCTGTCAGGCTGGTCAACTGGTAAAGACAAAAACATTCCATATTCCATAATCTCGATTCCTGGATGATTGTATACTACGTTGTGTCCTTGGACATCAATAATTTCCAGTGTGAGGTTATACTCTCCAGAAGCAAGACCTGCGTCATATGTCCAAGTATAATTTCCTACCAGTCCATTGTTATCCAGTCTTAAATCGTCATCTTCAAATTCTCTATCGAAGATTGATTGAGTGCCGGACGGGGATGTCAGGACCAAGTTAACTGAGTGAATATCATCTCTACCAAAGGCGTCTCTAACGTCCACGGAGAACTGTATTGTCCTGTAATCTGGCCGATGGTTTGGCTCCCATTCAAGTTGTTCCGCATCAGTCCAAACACCTCCTGGGGCGTGAACCCTTACGCTTGAATCTTGGAGTGCATTAGCTTTCATCGCTATTCTCGAGAAACCATTTGTTTGTTCAACGTCACCGTATGCAACCAAGATATCGCAATCACCAGCACCAATTCCTCCTTGCCCTTCACAAGATGCTGAGCCATCGATTTGTAGTCTTAGTTGGGAATCTTTCTCTACTTTGAAACCGTCCGCAGGTACATCGAAATAAATCTCATTTAGCGTCCACGAACAGCTTTGCCCAATGAAGCCAGGATTACAAGGGTCGTCAAGGCTCATTGTTTCGGTGTAGGTTGGTCCACCAACCGAATTTAGAGTAAATGTCAAGTCTGCAGTTGAACCTTCTTGTCCTAAAAATTGAAGATAAACATACAACTGAACTTGGTCTGAAGAGCCTTGGCCGAAAATCTGAAGGTCGCTGATTAAGTCATCTGACCTAAATTCAACTCCTGAAAGAATGCTTGCTTCTTCATGTGAACCCTCAGGCTCGATAGTAGTGATCATTCCATCCCCGCCGGAATCTCCGGGTTCATCCAAAAAGAGGTTGTAGGATTGTAAATTGGCAGGAACTTGGGACTTATTTTTAGTTTCTTCAAGGGGGGATACAGACACAGTAGGTGTCACAATCGACATCAGTAGCAACAGCACAATTAGAGGGGCTATCCGTGAATTAAGCATGCGCACCGAGTTCTCGTCGACATCGGAGTGTTAAACTATTTTGCATTCAATGCATTAAAACAGGGCTGACTGTCAGCCTTTTCTCAAACGCCAAGAATACAATAATAAAAACGGAATTTTGCTAAAAATAATTACTGAAAATGAGTTAGATTGTATGCTTTCAATCAGACTCATTGCCAGCGGTTACCAGTCTAATACTGGTGGATTGTGCGCATTTAAAATGTGGCTATACTCATCATAACCATCTACGCAATCTGCTTTCCGATCGTCGACGAGAATAGGATCAATTTCAATAACAATTTTGCATTGGAAAGTTGTTAAATTCTCGTTTTCTTTTTGTGAATCACTATCGACCAGTACGTATCCTAAGATGGATAAAATGACAATCAGTCCCAGAATTAAACAGGCTACTTTGGACATTCTTAGAAGTATTTTTAGACGCTTAGAAATATTGTTAGTACCCGACTCATTCATTAATTCCGAGTGATGCCCGAAGTCTGAGCGGGGGTTGCCGAGTGGTCAAAGGCGCCGGGCTTAAGATCCGGTCACGATGTGTTCGTGAGTTCAAATCTCACCCCCCGCACCACTAAGTCAGCGACCAACCACCATCTACCGGTAATATGTGTCCTGTGATGTATTTCGCTTCATGAAGAAATTCAACAGCCATTGCAATATCTTCTGGCTTCCCTGACCTCTCTAAAGGTATCTTCGCTACGATGGATTCAAAATTTTCTTTTTCCCACGGGGCGGCCATTATCGCTCCTGGCGCCACACCATTAACCCTTATTTCGGGTGCTAATTCACCAGCCAAATTTACTATCAACTGACGTAGTGCACCTTTGGTTGAAGTATAATGAGACAAGTTGTCCCAAGCATGATTCCAACTCGTATCTACTATTCCTATTACAGAACCATTCTTTGACCTCAACTTTGGAGTCAAGCCCTGCGTAATGAAGAACGGAGCATCTAAGTGTACTGCTGAATATCTTCGAAGCTCTTGCGGAGTAACCTTAGCAAAGTCTTCTTCTTCAAAAATCGAAGCATTATGAATCAATAAATCGATTCCAGAGCATTTTTTGACCAAATCATGGTCATGGATTTCTTCAATAATTCTGAACAGGTCTTCGTCATTAGTCAAATCACCTGAAACTACAGCCCCCTCACCTCTAGAAAGGATTTGCCTTGCCTGAGTAAGTGACCGGTTACAGTGTATTATTACAGCCCAACCATCGTCCAATAATCTACTTGCGATTACTGCGCCGATTCTTCGTGCACCACCGGTAATTACTGCGAGTCTCATTGTAATGCCAAAATACCTCTTCCACTTGAAACCTCGTAATCCACCAAACCTATTCTTTTTGCACTGAATCTCCTCGGAGCAATTACAGGGGGGGAATTGTGTGGCTGTAAAAAAATTACAAATGGCAAAAACAAGACAACGACTTCCCGATTGGTTCAGAGTAAAATTACCATCTGGAGAACTTCAACAAAAGTTCAATGAAACCAAAGATACAGTAACTGATAATATGTTACATACGGTATGTCAAGAGGCTAAATGCCCAAACATTCATGAGTGCTGGGCTGCAAAAGATGCGACGTTTATGGTTGCTGGACAAGAGTGTACAAGAGGATGCAGGTTTTGTGCGGTTGGAACCATCAAAAGACCTCCTCCACTAGATGAAAAAGAACCAGAAAATCTTGCAGATGCAATTTCATCAATGGGGCTTAATCATGCTGTAATTACAGTCGTTAACAGAGACGATTTAGCTGACAGTGGGGCGTCCCATTATAGAAAGTGCTTGGAAGCAGTAAGAGAGAGAGCGCCTGAGGTAACTCTGGAATTATTGTGTAGTGATTTGGCTGGCGACCATGACGCGTTGGAATCTTTGTTACTAAATTTAGATCTCGAAGTATTTGCACACAACGTGGAATGTGTGCCGAGGTTGGATTCTATAGTTCGTGATGCTAGAGCATCATTTTTTCAATCATTAGACATTTTGAAGAAGGCAAAGGAGCTACGCCCAGACATACTTACAAAATCTTCTATTATGGTTGGTTTGGGTGAAACCGACGAAGAAATTTCAGAAGTTTTGGCCATTCTTCGTAACGCAAGGGTTGACCTTGTAACCATAGGGCAATATCTTGCACCTAGTCCAAATCACTTACCAGTTGATAGATTTCCGGAGCCTGAAAAATACGACTCATGGAGTAAAGAAATCGAGGACTTAGGTTTCCTTGGATGGGCTTGTGGACCTCTGGTTAGGTCATCTTACAAGGCTGGAGAATTACTATCCAAGGCATCGGTAAGGCTTAGAACGGACAAGGAGTGAGGCAATCATGTCGGACAAAGATGCTGGTGAGATGGAGACATATGTCGTGCCCACTGCACCATTCCGGCCCGGCGAAACCGCTGATTTTGGAGGCAGTTGGACCGAAAAACCAACCGACTTGAATCGACCTGACCCTGTAAGTTGTTCAACAGAAGACACAGTAGACCACGCAAATGGGTTAATTCGTGTCTTAGATGATGACGGAAGTGCATCTGGTGAATGGAACCCGCAACTCGATGCGAGCGAATTAATCAAAGGCCTTGAAATGATGATGAGGCTAAGAATTTTCGATGATAGAATGATAAAAATGCAAAGAACCGGTAAACTTTCATTTTACATGCGCTCATTTGGAGAAGAAGCAATCGCTATTGCTCAAACAATGGCATTGGACGACCATGACTGGATATTCCCCTCCTATCGTCAACCAGGCGCACAATTTGTCAGAGGCCGTGACATGGTAAGCATGATTTGCCACTGTATTGGAAATACAGAAGACAATATTCGTGGCAGACAAATGCCTGTTCACTACTCTTGGAGAGAAGGTCACTTTATTTCGATCTCAAGCCCGGTTGGAACCCAATTCAGCCAAGCCGTCGGAGTCGCAATGGCATCGGCCTACAAAGGCGACGACCAGGCTACAATTACATGGTTAGGTGATGGAACAAGCGCTCAAGGAGATTTCCATTATGGGCTTAACTTTGCTTCAGTATTCAAACCACCAGTAATTCTCAATGTTGTTAACAACCAATGGGCAATTTCAACCCACAAAAACCTAGCAACAGGTGGAAAGAACTTCGCCGCAAGAGGACTTGCTTACGACATACCTTCCCTAAGGGTTGATGGAAATGATTTCTTGGCGCTTTATTCTGTAACAAAATGGGCAAGAGAGAGAGCGAGGGCCGGTTTGGGCGCCACCTATATTGAGGTGTACACCTACCGGGCTGGCGCACATTCCTCATCAGATGACCCAAGTAGATACAGACCCGGTGATGAATTCGAATGTTGGCCAGGTGGAGACCCTGTTCAAAGATTAAAGGACCATTTGATAAAAATAGGGGCATGGTCTGAAGAAAAGAACGAGGAATTATCCAAACAAATCGACTCTGAAGTAATGGTCGCATACAAGAAAGCATGTGAATATGGAGATTTGGCAAATGGTCCATTCCCACCTGCTTCAACTATCTTTACAGAGGTGTATGAAGAAGTACCTTGGCACGTTCAAGAACAAAGAGAGGAACTTGGTAAGTGAGGTGATATTATGACTGAAATGAATATGATACAATCACTAAACAGCGCTCTTGAATCAATGCTATTAAAAGACGAGAATGTCGTCATTTTTGGAGAAGATGTAGGATATTTTGGCGGAGTATTTCGCGTTACAGACGGTCTTCAAGAAAAATATGGAGAGCACAGAGTTTTCGATGCACCTCTAGCGGAGGGTGGTATCGCCGCTATTGCTTTTGGAATGGGACTTAATGGATTGCGACCAGTCGCTGAGATACAGTTTGCAGACTACATCTTCCCTGCATATGACCAAATTGTCAACGAGATTGCAAAGTTACGCCACAGGTCTGGCGGTGAGTTCTCAACGCCGGTTACAATTAGAACCCCAGCAGGAGGAGGAATAAAGGGAGGTCACCATCATTCACAGAGTCCTGAATCGCAATTTACTCACACGCCTGGGTTGAAGGTAGTCTACTGTTCCAACCCAAATAACGCAAAGGGTTTGTTGACCAGTGCGATTGAATCTAATGATCCTGTGATTTTCTTCGAGCCCAAAAGATGCTACAGAGGACCATTCTATGGCGACCCACACAATGTTCCGACATGGAAGGGACATCCTAAGGGAGAGGTTCCTGAAGGACACTACTCAATTCCATTGGAACAAGCCGAGGTCGTAAGAGAGGGCGATGCATGTACAGTTATTGCATGGGGAGCAATGGTTCATGTTGCAGAACAAGCAATAAATGATTCAGGAATAAATGCTGAACTTATTGATTTGCAGACCCTTGTTCCTTGGGACAGAGACACAGTAGTTAATTCAATCAAGAAAACAGGACGTTGTGTTATCGTTCATGAGGCACCTAAGACAAGCGGATTTGGTGCTGAAATGTCAGCATCGATACAAGAAAGATGCTTCTGGCATTTGGAATATCCAATTCTCAGGGTCACAGGTTGGGACACCCCATTCCCTCACACAACAGAATGGGATTACCTGCCTAGTCCAGAAAGAATAGCTGAAGCAATAAAGAAAACACAGGAGGCATAATTATGGGAGTATTTGCATTTAAATTACCAGACATTGGAGAAGGAGTTGTTGAAGGAGAGGTCGTCGAATGGATGGTCGCAGTTGGAGATTCAGTAAAAGAAGACGACCCAATTTTGTCTGTCATGACCGATAAGGCAACCGTTGAAATTCCTTCTCCGACTGACGGTGTTGTAAAATCTATAGAAGGAGAACCTGGAAGTATTCTAGCTGTCGGCCAAGTTTGTATCGAGTTCGATATCGATGGAGATGGTAATGCAGTCGCAGAACCGGAGACCAAAGTAGAAGAAGAGGTTCCAGCCGTTGTTGAAGAAACACCAGAACCGGTAGTTGAAGATGAGCCAGAGCCGGCACCAGAACCTGCTCCTGCGCCTGCTCCTAAGCCTACACCTGTAGTTGTCGCCGCTCCAGGTGCAAGACCACTTGCATCGCCTGCAGTACGACAGAGAGCAAGAGAATCAGGAATTGACTTAGCATCGGTAGCTGGGAGTGGACCTGCTGGTAGAATCACTCATTCTGACCTTGACTCATGGAAGTCTGCAGGAAGCCCTGTTGCTGCCGCTGGACCATCAAGAAGTGCAAAGACCGGAACTACGGAAATTCCTGTCATCGGATTGAGAAGGAAAATTGCTGAGTCGATGACTGCTTCGTACAGCACGATTCCACACTTCAGTTACTTCGAAGAAGTGGACGTTACAGAACTAGAAAGCCTCAGGGTACACTTGAATTCAACCAGAGCAGAAGGTCAACCAAAATTGACATATCTGCCTTTCATTATGCAAGCCTTGGTAAAGGCACTAGGAGAAAACCCGGTTTGTAACGCACTTTACGATGACGAAAAGGGCGTTGTTACCAGACACGATGCAATTCATCTTGGGATCGCAACCCAAACCGACAGAGGCTTGTATGTTCCAGTGGTCAAACACGTTGAAGCACAAGATGTTTGGACTTCAGCGGGTGAAATGCAAAGAGTTAGCCAAGCGGCAAGAGATGGAACTGCAGGGCTTGATGAATTGACAGGATCAACATTTACCATCACAAGCTTAGGAAGAATGGGTGGATTGGGAGCTACCCCAATCATCAACAAGCCAGAGGTCGGAATTTTAGGAGTTCACAATGCGGTAGATACCCCTGTTGTTAGAGATGGACAAATTGTAATTCGCAGAATGATGAGATTGTCCTCATCATGGGACCACAGAGTTGTAGATGGCTGGGATGGCGCTGTTTTAGTTCAAAGATTGAAATCTCTACTAGAGCATCCAGCAACTATTTTCATGTGAGGTGAAGATATGAAGGTTAGAAAATGTAAGGTTCTGGTAGTTGGCGCTGGCCCAGGTGGCTATGTTGCTGCAATAAGGTCAGCACAACTTGGAATGGACACCGTTATTGTCGAAGGAGAAAAAGCAGGAGGAACTTGCCTAATCCGAGGTTGCATTCCATCCAAAGCTATGATTCACGCCGCACACAAATTCCACGAACTTGCTCAACATGCAAAGGAAGGAGGCCACATGGGAATCTCAATTCCCGTACCTGCAGAAATTGACATGGCTGGATTAAAAGGATGGAAAGACAACATAGTTGACCGGCTAAACAAAGGTGTAGAGCACTTGCTAAAGTCCTCAGGCGCAGAATTGATTACCGGTTGGGCGGAGTTCAAGGATGCAAAAACTGCAGTAGTTGGCGATACTCAAATTGAAGCTGAATATGTAATTCTAGCAAATGGAAGTGTACCGATTGAATTACCGTTCATGAAGTATGGCGATGGTGTAATTTCAAGCCGTGAAGCGCTTGATATTGACGAAAAATTGGACCACCTAGTCGTAGTTGGTGGAGGATACATTGGACTTGAATTAGGCATTGTTCACAGAATGTTAGGGGCTGAAGTCACAATCGTTGAAGCAATGGATAGTGTTCTACCAATATTTGACAAGGAACTACGAAGACCTCTTGAATTATTCATGAAGAAAAACAAAATCAAAGTCAACACTGGTGTTTTTGCAAAAGGTGCCGAAAAACTAGAAAATGGAAAACTAAAATTAAATTTCATCGATAAAAATCACGCTGACGACGATTCAAAAATGCAATCCGTTGAAGCAGACAGAGTCTTGGTAACTGTTGGAAGAAGGCCAAGAAGTGAAGGTTTAGCACCAACAGGTGTCGCCCTAAATGAAAGAGGATTTGTCAAGGTTAACGAGAAATGCGAAACCAATATGAAGGGCGTATATGCAATCGGAGATTTAACAGACCTAGGCGAAATGTTAGCACACGTTGCTTCATTCCAGGGTGAGATGGTTGCTGAAATCATCGCCGGAAAAAATAGAATTTACAGCCCACTTGCAGTACCAGCAATCGTATTCACTGAACCAGAAATAGTGTCGGTCGGAATGTCCCCTGACGAAGCAAAGGAAGCTGGCCACCCAGTCATAACTGGCAAGTTCCCACTTGCTGCCAATGGAAGATCCTTGACTCAAGAAGCCGAAAAGACCGGCGGATTTGTTCGAGTAGTAGCAAGAGAAGATGACCACAGAATCCTTGGAGTGCAAGCAGTTGGTACCCACGTAAGTGAGCTGGTAGGAGAATGGACCCTAGCAATTGAGATGGGTGCTCTGCTAGAGGATATTGCTGGAACTATACACGCTCATCCAACAATGACTGAAATGACCCATGAAGCGGTATTAGCAACACTTGGACACGCTATTCATATCTCATGAATCTGATTAAATCATCAAATACATCGGTA
>CAZGJD010000010.1:0-59262 GCA_964526385.1 uncultured Candidatus Poseidoniales archaeon
CAGTGTTGTTGCCTCCAGTATTATTCCCACCAGTGTTGTTGCCTCCAGTATTATTTTCACCAGTATTGTTGTTACCTGAGTTGTTTCCGGTGCCGTTGTTAGACGCATTACCATTTGATGAGTAATTTGCCCAAAAACCGGTCAAATCTGGACTCTGGTCAACTGATAGAAGAATTGTATCATTCACGTTTCCAGCATTTTGGACCATGATTGAGAGGTTTGTATCTTGACCCGGCGTCATTTCGACCAATCCATTATCTCCGGTTGAGGATGCGTCAATTGATGGCAGGTAGATTGCCTGAACAGACAAAAGGACGACGATTGAGGTTGAGATTTCAGCGTCTGGTTCTGTGACCGTGATGTTCATTGAGCCAGAATTTGTTGGTAGTGCATTTGTTGCAAGTCTAACAGCAATTGTAGTTGATGATGAACCGGTTGGTATGACTCCTGATAGAGTGCTTGTTGCGGGGACGATTTCCCATACAGAGTCGTATCCAGTTATATTGATGTGGTAAGTTTCAATCATATCTCCATCATTGTCAACCGTCAAAGTTACATTCGTTGTTTCGCCAGGCGATAGTATAACATGGCTAACATCGGTACTTACTCCAATATCTGGATGAGCGCTGGCTATGTTTGCTAACGGAGCAAGAGCAAGGACTACAACCAATAACACGGCATTTACCCTTCGCGACATGGTATGTGCGACTATCTGCTGACATTTCATCCAATCGGAGGACTAGGGTCTTTTTTTCAAGAGTTTAGTTGTTTGATTCTCTCTTCGTCGATAACTTCCCAAGGGAATTCACCATCTACCCCAGGGGTTCTTCCAAAATGCCCACCTGCAGCTGTTGATGAATAAATTGGTCTCAACAAATTCAATTCTCTTGCGATGGCTTTTGGGGTAAAATCGAATACTTCGTTTACCTTCATCGTCAATTCTTTATCGCTCAGTGATGAAGTTCCAAATGATTCTGCTCTAACGCTTACTGGTTCGGCAATTCCAATGACGTAAGCTAATTGAATCTCACATTTTTTTGCAATTCCCGAAGCTACTATGTGTTTAGCGGCCCATCTTGCAGCATATGCTGCGGATCTGTCGACCTTAGAGGGGTCTTTTCCAGAGAAGGCACCTCCTCCGTGCCTCCCCATACCACCGTATGTATCTACGATGATTTTTCTTCCAGTCAAACCTGCATCTGCATACGGGCCACCTGGGTCAGCAAATCGGCCAGTTCCGTTGACTACCAACCGGTAATCATCGCCGAGAATTGATTTTGGAATGGCGTGTTCTACAACATGTTGTTTGATTTGTGAGGTGATGTATTCTCTTTCCTTTTCCTCGTCTCCATCAAATCTCGATTTCAGTGCATCATCATGCTGTATCGCTATTACAACTGTATGAACACGAGTTGGTTTTTCATTTTCATATTCAATTGTGACTTGACTCTTTGCGTCAGGCCTAGCCCACGGTAATATTCCGTCCTCACGAGCATTTGTCATCCTCCTCGTGAGGCGTTGTGATAGAGCTGCTGCGAGTGGGAAATATCTACCTTTTAATTCATCGAAATCTTCAGTTTCATCACAGGCATAACCAAACATCAAACCTTGGTCACCTGCACCTTGTTCGGCGTTATTTACTCCTTGGCTGATGTTTGCGGCCTGCTCAGTAATCCGTTGAATGACCTCGCATCTTTCCTCAGTACTTGCATCAAAGCCAATTTGATGGTTATCATAACCAATCGCTACAGAGGTTTTTCTTGCGATTTTCTCATAATCAGGGTGCTCTCCATCCAATGTCACTTCACCAGCGAGAAGAATGACTCCCTTTTGAGGGCCGCCCTTTACGCTTGTTTCGACGGCAACTCTTGCATTTGAATCGATTTCCAAACAAGCGTCAACTATTGCGTCACTAATGGCATCGCATAATTTGTCAGGGTGACCTGAAGCAACACTTTCCGATGTGAAGAGGTCATTTCCCATGAAGGTCTGCGTAGACTAATCCTCTATCAAGACTGTGTTTTCATCAGCGATGACTTCATTTCATATTTGTTCCCGCATAGAACTATGGCGAATGGTGTGACTTGGCATCCAACGGCTTACAGAACCCACACACTATCTGAAATCCAGAATAATGGTGGGGAATTAGTTGGGCAGGAAGTGAAAATTTGCGGTTTTATGGAAGCAAACAGAGGGAAAGGGAAAATTTGTTTCATAGATATTAGAGATGGGACTGGAAAAGTCCAAGTCTTTTTGAAACAGGGATTGATTTCTGACGAGGAACTTGAAACAGCCCAAAATTTGTCAAGAGAATCTACAATTCAAGTTGTGGGGGAGGTCGCCGAGAAACGACCACCAAAGGTAGCGGAAGGTGAACCTCTACCTCCTCCAAGTTACGAAGTTGTAGCAAAGAAATTCTCTGTACTTGCCAAGGCAAATACACCCCTGCCTCTCGGAGTTACAGACACGGTGTCAATCGGTTTAGACACTAGGTTAGACAACAGATTTTTGGATCTAAGAAGAGAGCACGTAAATGCAATGTTTACTCTTAGAGCGAAGGTTTTGCAATATGGTAGAGAACACCTGATTGCGGAAGGTTTCAAGGAAATTAATTCACCGAAGATAATCGCTTCCGCATCAGAGGGTGGAACGAACCTATTCCCAATGATGTATTTCGATACACCTGCGTTTTTGTCTCAGAGCCCCCAATTGTACAAGCAGTTATCAGTTCTTGGCGGGATGGAAAGAGTATTCGAGATAGGGCCAGCATTCAGGGCTGAAAAGCATGACACATATCGTCACCTTAACGAGTTCATATCATTTGATATCGAGGGTGCTTGGATGAATGATGAAGACGTGATGGGTGTTCAAGAAAGGATGATTCATCACATTTGGAAAATGGTTGCTGAAAACGACCAAGAGCATATTGCTGCGATAAACAGGTATCGTGAATCACAAGGTGATGAGCCAATAACCGTTGAAGTGCCAAGCCTACCATTCCCAAGAATTTCATACTGTGAAGCAATCAAAATGATTCAGGATGCAGGGGAAGAAATCACGTGGGGAGATGACATCGATTCATCCCATTGTGACATTATAGCGTCAGTGTACCCTGGTTTCCATTTCATACCGAAATGGCCTATGGAAATGAAGCCATTTTACATACACCACATAGAAGGAGAAGTTGGAACAACTGGAGAACAACTTTCGAGAGGCTTTGACCTAAATTATGGAAGGGATGAGATGACTAGTGGTGGTCAACGAGAGCATAATGTGAATGCGCTTGAACAAAATTTACGAAATAAAGGATTAGACCCTGAAGGCTTCAAGTTTTATACGGATGGATTCCGATATGGAGCTCCACCTCACGCAGGCTGGGGATTAGGGGTTGCAAGACTACTCATGGTTCTTACTGGGTCCCGCAATGTGCGAGAAACAGTACTGTTCCCAAGAGATAGAAGCAGGGTTACTCCTTGAGTTGATTCACTTGCCTGTTGACCGCATGCAGTGGGGTGCAGAAAAGTGGCAGTATGCCGATTTGTACATGCCAGATGAACCATCTGATTATCAAAAAGACGAGGGCGTACCGTGTGTAATGTTAGTTCACGGTGGCTTCTGGAAGAAGAAATATGGTTTGGATTTGATGGCTCCAATAGCCGAAGAACTAGCCGAAAGCGGAATCGCTGCTTGGAATATTGAATATCGAAGATGGGAAGATGGAGATGAAGGTGTTTGGCAAGATACACTTTCCGACGTGATGAGAGCGTGGGGCCAACTTGCACTCTTACCGGGCATAGATATCGTTCGGTCAATGATTATGGGTCATTCCGCAGGTGGCCATATTGCGTTGTTAATGTCTGCGTTTGCAGAGAGAAAGCCGTGGCTTGCAATAGCTCAATCTCCTATCGCAGATTTAGTCGCCGCCGACCATGCAAAACTTTCAGATGAAGGCAATGCAGTTAGAAAATGGATCGGATGTCCTCCTGAAGATAATGAAGAGTTGTGGAGACAGATAAACCCAATTGATAATCCAGCAAAGTCCGCTGTTTTGTTGATTCACGGCAAATCTGATTCAGATGTTCCATGGACCCAATCTGAATCTTATGTTAGAGCAATGAAAGCAAAGGGTGTAGAAGTTCAAACACTGTGGTTGCCCGGTGATCATTATTCGATAATCGATGTGGCTAGTGATGATTGGCTATCCCAGATAGAAGCAATTAAAGATTGGCTGTGAAGATTCAATACCTTGATGCCTTTAGGCTATACATGGACTGGCTAGGAAACGACTTTCCATTTTCAAATTCAGCCCTGAGGGGAAAGCATGCAATTGTATGTGGAGCATCAAAAGGAATCGGTTTTGCTACTGCTCAAATGTTAGCAATGGCCGGGGCTAAGGTTACAGCAATCAGCAGAAATCCAAATGGAATTTCTGACTCATTATTTGGTGAAGGTCATAAGGAAATAAGCCTGGATTTGGAAGATGAAGAAGCAATTGACAATTTTATTTCTTCAATTGAAAGATGTGACATATTAATTAACAATGCAGCCGGACCTCCAGGTGGCCCATTATTAGAGAATTCAGTGGAGGATTTCGTTGCTCCTTTCAAACGCCATTTACACGCATCTCACAAACTGACAAAAGGCGTAGTTCCTATGATGGAATCCGCAGGAATGGGCAGAATTGTAAATATCATTTCTACATCTGTCAAGGAACCGATTCCAAATATAGGGCTCTCAAACACATTAAGGGGGGCTATGGCTTCTTGGGCTAAATCTCTTTCAAGAGAATTACCTCAGTGTCTCACCATTAACAACATACTTCCTGGTTTTACAGATACTGACAGGCTTGGCTCATTGGCGTCTTCAATAAATCAGAGAACTGGAAAGAGCATTGAAGAGATTCATGAAACATGGATTTCACAAGTACCAATTGGTCGCCTTATTGACCCATTAGAAACAGCAGCGGCGATCGTGTATCTATGCCTTCCAATTTCAGGCGCGATAAGAGGGGTATCTCTTGCCGTTGATGGTGGAAGACTACGTTCAATTTAGAGGTGTTTGAATTGACTGAAATGAGCCAGCAAAAAGCAGAGGAATTGCTTGAAATGTTTGCTGAAGGTGAAGGTCTTGAAGCAGTGAATACAAGTTTGGCTTTACACTTATCTGAACTAGCAAAAGAACTTGGAAGGGATTCATTAGTTACAAGATTGTTAGATCACGCTGCAAAAGTCGCAGTTGACGCAGAGGAACAAGGATGGTGCCAGTTTGAACTTATGAAGCACAGCGGGTCAACACGAGAAGAAATTATTGAACTTGCGGTAGCAACTGAAAGTGAAGGATTGCAAGGGCTTGCAGCAGGAGTTTTTCATCATGCGGCTTTGATGTCTTTAGGAACAGATGAAGCTTTGACTTACGCTAATCGCTCTATGAGACTTAGAGAAGAGGTCGATGACCTAGAAGGAATGATTTACGGTCATGCTCTACTAGGTCACATTTTGAAGGAGCAGGGAGATTTTGAAACGAGCATAATTCACCTCAAGAAAAGGTTGGACATAATCCCAGAAACAGAATCACTTGAAAGGATGGAGGCACTTGCGGATTTAGCCCATGTCTACGCTACCCTTGGCGAATTAGAAACTGCACAGAATATGCTTATAGAATCTCTTGACATTGCCTTGCGGATAAATGACCTATCGGGAATATTGGTAAGTAAATGGGGCCTTGCTGATTTGGCTGAAATTTCTGACCAGCCAGATGAAGCTATGGTCCAGTTGTCTGACATCATGACGAAATTTATGGAAGAAGGCGAAGTGGTACCGGACATGGTAAAACAACGCGTTGCTAAATTAACTGAGGTACAGTGATATTCATACATTGAATCAGTTTACGATAGATTGAGGGATAAAATGGAGTTTGATATTTTCTTCTCAATTTCTCAAACTCCAGACCATAACGGATTTACTCCGAGTGAATCTGAAATGTTTTCAAATTACTTTGAACAACTTCAAGCTGCAGACAAATTAGGGTTTGGTGTCGCATGGATTGCACAAGCTCACCTTTCAACTGAAACACAACAGATGAATACATCTCCAGTTGTTCCTCACTGGAAGGGAGAAGTAGGTCTGTGTACCGATTTTTGCCAACTGGCTCTAGAATCCTTTAGAAGGACAAATCGTATCGATGTCGGCTCAGCAGTAGTAAGCATACTTGCAGGAGGTGGTCCGATCGCACTCGCAGAAAGGATAGCAAACACTGTACAGTATCTCTCATTCATCGATGACACCAGGAAATTACATGTTGGATTTAGTGCAGGCAGATTCGAATTTATGGCTAAGCCATATGGTATTGTTCCAAGAAACGAAATCGAAAAGGCTTCTTGGCCCGCTCTAAGAGGTCAAATATTTATGGAAGCAAGTGAAATTTTCTTGCGCTTGCTACGTGGTGACACATTGAAATCAGATGATGTGAGGAATACAGTCCTAAGTAGGGATAATTTTCGTAGCGATGAAGATTGGCACAACGTTCAGAAGGTAGCAGGAGAAGAATTGGATAGTTATGAAATCGAAAAGAGATATAATTTTGAAGAAATCTCGATTGTGCCAAAAGATTGGCCACGAAATCGACTTGAATTAGTTGCAGGAACGCATGATCCAAATGCTCAAAAATTTGTCAATCAATTTTTGCCTGTCAAGGTTTTCAACCTTTCTATAACCTCTCCAGAGATAATCGATTCTACTCATGAAAGAATGAAGCAAGTGTATCATGAAGCAGGTGGAGATTGGGAAAGAAGGGACATGCCCCGCACAACATTTGTTTTTCTTAATGCAGAACAAGGCCTCACTCCTGAACAACAATCCGAAGCTGCTAAACAGGAAGCAATGCTAGCATTAGGGGAATATTGGAAAGCGTTAGAAGGGACACTTGACCCATCTAAAGTAGAGCGAGCAGCAAATAATGCATTAATTGGGAATCCGGCAGAAGTTGCAGCTCAGGTGAGAGAAAGATTCCACAAAGACGACCGCCTTATGTGCTGGTTTGATTTCTTCAACCATGATAATAAGAGGGTTATTCGAAATATGGAAGCATGGTGGAGTGAAGTAGTTCCCCTATTGGAGTGATTATATGGGGTTACAGCACGATGGAAACTCTGCAGTTGCTCCGGGAAGGCCGGGCTCGAAAGTTTTCCCTGAATCACCACTTGGCGAAGATATCGAAGGTATTCCAACCGGCAGAGATGTTGAATGGGAGCCTTTGGTGGATTACAGGAGAAATGGGGTTTCTGAAACCACAATACACGGTGCTGTAGCATGGTGTCATGGTGATGAAGTGATTCACTCCTTTGGAGGAAATGTTCTATGTTATGGTCGTTCGATGATGAAACCCTTCATGATAAAAGCATTCATAGATGAATTGAATGACTGCACTTGGGAACAGAAAGCGATTGCAGTAGCAAGCCATAACGGAGATACTGAACACGTTGCAGCCGCACAATCTTTGCTTAACGAAGCCGAGTGGCCGTTAATGCTAACCCCCTTGGACGTACCGCTTGTCCAATTTGGTAGGCAGGTCAGACGCCCTCGTAGATGGTATCATACATGCAGTGGTGAACACGCTGCGATCCTTGCCGGATGTAGGGCTAAAGGTTGGAATCGAGCAGGATACACCCTGCCTAGCCATCAGGTTTTCAAATCGTATATTGAGCAATTGCGAAGATTCCTTGGAGAAGATTGGACTCCGCTTAGAATCGCAAAGGACGGTTGTGGTCTTCCAACGGTATCCAATACCGTCGCCGAATTGGCAAAAATATATGCTGGCCTGGTCAGAGATAAAGATTCAGACTGGATTTGGGAAGCGATGTGTAAACATCCTGATTTAGTTGGTGGCTTCAATCGATTAGATTCAACTATTTTGAAAATAGGTGATGGCAAGGTTATCGCAAAAGAAGGTGCAGATGGCCTTCTTGGTCTTGCAATTGAGCATCAAAATTATCCAAACGGCTTAGGTATCGTGATAAAAATCGCACACGGCTGGAATTCTCAGGCGACTTGGTATATTGCTAGAGCGATTTTGGGTTGCTTGGGAATTGAACTCAGAAACCCGTATCCTTTGCACAGACAAAAGGCATTCATCGTTCCCGGAATTGTACCCGATGAACTACATGAGATTCTCGAAACCATTCCTACATGGGATGAGTGGGACCCTGACAAGGATAGGTGGCTATATGAGGTGGACTTATGATAGAAGTCCTCAATTTAGTCGGTGGAGAGTTCGTAGGAGAAGATGAGTCATTTGATGATATATCTCCTTTGGATAACGAAGTTATAGCCTCAGTTCCACGAACAAAAAATGTCGATTCTGCAGTGTCTAAAGCAGAATTAGCGATAGATGCTTGGTCTAATCTATCAATCTCAGAAAGGTCTGAGTGGCTTGACAAGATTGCAAACGAATTGGAATCCCATATCGAAGAAGTTGCTAGATTAGAGTCAATAGATACAGGTAAACCAAGAGAAGTTGCACTGAATGTTGACGCTAAGAGGTCGGTGTATAATTTCAGATTTTTCGCAGATTTTGGTAGAAATATGTCCTCACAGACATTTGAAATGGAAGATGCAATGAATTTCGTTCACAGGAAACCTGTTGGAATTGTTGGACTTATCTCCCCATGGAATTTGCCCTTGTACTTACTATCGTGGAAAATAGCTCCTGCATTACTAATGGGAAATTGCATAATCGCTAAGCCGAGTGAACTTACACCACTAACTGCTCACTTATTGGCTAAAATTACAGTAGAAATTGGTTTGCCACCCGGTGTACTGAATATTGTTCACGGATACGGGCCCGAAGTTGGCCAAGCCATTGTTGAACATCCAAAAATCAAGGCGATTTCTTTTACAGGTGGCACGGCTACAGGAAAAATTGTTGCGGCTACGGCGGCTCCTATGTTCAAGAAGTTGAGTCTCGAACTGGGTGGTAAAAATGCAGCAATAGTATTGGATGATGCTGATTTATCCAAAGCGGTCCCTGGTGTTTTAAGGTCATCATTCCTAAATTCTGGACAAATTTGCTTATGTGGTTCAAGGGTTCTAGTTCAAGAATCAATTTATGATGAGTTCATGAGTTCATATCTTAAAGAATTAAGAGACTTTGAAATTGGTCCCTTGATTAGTGTTCAGCATAGGGATAAGGTGGCATCGTACATTGAACTTGCACAACAGGAAGGTGGAGAAATTCTTGCGGGAGGCAACATCATCGACAAAAATGGCGCATTTATCGAACCTACAGTGATTGGAGAATTATCTCACCTTTCTAGAACAGCGACAGAAGAAATATTCGGACCAGTAGTTACAATTCACAAATTCAATACGGATGAAGAAGCGATTGAAATCGCCAATTGTACAGAATATGGTTTGTCAGGATCCGTTTGGTCGGAAAATCGTGGAAAAGAGTTAGCAGAGCGCTTAGATTCGGGGGTAATCTGGGTCAATACTTGGCTCCATAGAGATTTACGTACTCCATTTGGCGGAGTGAAAAATTCAGGAGTAGGAAGAGAAGGTGGACAATGGTCTGTTGATTTCTTTTCAGAATTCAGTAACATTTGTGTAAAGAACAAATGAACACAGGTTCAAAAGCAGTCGATGTAATTCGGGGACATGACAAAGGAATTACCGCTGTTTGTCCTTCCAATGATTTTACTCCCCAATGAAGTACAGCATCTTCGAATCTTCGAACCAAGGTACAAACAAATGTTAGATGATTGCTTACTAGACGGGAAAAATTTTGGATTAGTTATGAGTGATGAATTCTCAAATGTCAACGGTTGGGATGGCCCAAGAGATTATGGTTGTGAAGCGGAAATTATACATCACGAAACAAAAGGATCTAATCACTTTATCGAGATAATTGGTAGAAGACGATTTTTTGTAAAGAAGGTGGCTGAACCAGCTTTACCTCCATTCAGTGATGCGTCTATGGCAGACCTTATTTCAGTCGAGGGAATATTCCCTGACTTGGAAACGATAATTGAAAAGATTCCTGAAAATTCTTCAAAATCCAAATTATACATTTCAGCTGAGGTCGAATTTTTAGAGGAAACCGATAATATTTCTGAAAATAAGTTAGATGAATTAGAGGAGATTTTCCGCACAATTTTGGCCAAAATTGGGAAATTGATGAGATTAGATGAAGCAATTTTCGATGAGTGGATTGAAAACCAAGTCTCAACAATTATGTACAATAATTCCAACACTGTATACACGTTGGCTGCAATGACTGTCAGCGATCCCGAGATAAGATATGAGATGCTTGAATGTAATGATGAACAACAACTCTATGATATGCTTCTCAAGCAACTCGATGTCATTCAAATTTGAGAAAATTTAGGTTAGCGAGGATTGAAAACTGTAGCACCTGTGGAATAACTATGTCCGTACATGGGCAAGCAAAGAAAGTAACAACCCATACGCTTCAGGAAATGAAGCGTGCTGGAGAAAAGATCACTATGCTAACCGCATATGATTACAGCCTCGCAAAATTAGTCGATAGAGGCGGTGTCGATGTTATTCTAGTCGGGGATTCAGCATCCAATGTTATGGCTGGTCGAGACACAACCGTCCCAATGAGCCTCGACCACATGATTTACCATGCACAATGTGTTGAAAGAGCCGTTGATAGGGCACTTATCGTTGTTGATATGCCGTTTGGGTCGTACCAAGGAAATTCAGCAATAGCATTGGAGAGTGCGATTCGAATTATGAAAGAATCTAGCGGTCACGCCGTCAAATTAGAAGGTGGTTCAGAAATCGTTGGAAGCATAGAAAGAATCCTTACTGCTGGAATTCCAGTCATGGGTCATCTTGGATTGACTCCACAATCCATATACAAATTTGGAACTTATACTGTTCGTGCAAAGGAAGATGAGGAAGCTGAGAAACTAATTTCTGACGCTAGGATATTAGAAGAGGCCGGGTGCTTTGCAATCGTCCTTGAGAAAATCCCAGCTCACTTGGCAAAAAGAGTTAGTGAATCCATTTCAATACCAACTATTGGAATTGGAGCAGGTGCTGATTGCGATGGTCAAGTACTGGTTTTACATGATATGTTGGGAATTACTACAGACTTTAGTCCGAGATTCCTAAGGAGGTATTTAGATTTAGAAAATCAAATTACTTCCGCAGTTGAGCAATACTGCACGGATGTGAGGTCGAGGGATTTCCCGAATGATGAAGAATCATATTAGAAAATCGCATCAAAAAGCATAGCACCAGGAATGATGCTGAAAGCAATCCCAAATCCGTGCCAAACACCGTATTTAATCGGTGGCTGATTGGTTTTAGACCAAGATGCAGATTGCCATACCCAAACCATGAAGGGTATTGCGATGTTGAAATAATTAGAACCAAGTGACCATACAATAGCCATTGGTATACAAACCAAGGCAACACCAACAGCATGGTCCTTAATTTCCCCAGAATTAGTAATTTTACAAAGTAAGGGCGCCGCAAAAACAGCAATGATTAGACACAATATCATTGGTGGAAATCGGTGTATTGAGAGGCTAGCTGCGCATAATGATATCAATACAACACCAAATACTGTAGGCCATACGACATGGCGGAATTTGAGGTCACTATTGTCTCCCATGGGCTGTCCGAGTCGGAAGCGAATCATAGAAGATGCGGAACCAAGTCGCCTATACATGGCGAAAGGCAGTATCGTGGCGGCTTGTCTGGCTCCACATCCTCCGCACCTCGTTTATGCAGAGAACCCATCGCAGAACGAACCTAATTCTGAAGGTGGTTGGGAGCAGTTGAGATGGGGCTATGAACGCCTGAGAGAATCTATCAAAAACATCGATTATGATGTAATCGTAATTATGTCTCCACACTGGCAAACCTATATTGGAACACATTTCCTCGGTGTTGAAAAATTTCAATCTAAGAGTGTAGACCCAATTTTCCCAAATTTATTCAGATACAATTACGATATCAATGTAGATGTTGAGCTAGCAAGATCTATTCACGACCAAGCAAAATCCGATGGTTTAGCAGTTAAGATGATGGAAAATCCTGATTTTAGAGTTGACTATGGAACTATAGTTTCCTGCCACATGATAAGGCCCGAGTGGGACAAACCAATAGTTGCGCTGTCTTCGAACAGAGGAATGCATTATTACTCGGTAGAGGTAATGCAAGAAATGATGATTGAGTTAGGAAAATCCACTGCCAAAGCAATCGAAGAAAGCGGTAAAAAATGTCTTTTAGTCGCTAGTAATTCACTTTCTCATAGACACTTTGTCTCCGAAACTAACCCTCCTGAGGACATGAGTAAAGAGCACATCACCAGCCACGCTATGCACTTGTGGGATATGCGAATGATTGAATTAATGAGGCAGGGTAAATCACAACAGATTATCGATGAGATGCCGGAATTTTGCGAACAGGCAATAGCAGAAACTGATGGTGGGGCACTCACTTGGCTCCTCTCCACTTTAGGTGTTCCAGAACATCCTGCAAAATTGCATGGTTATGGAACAATCATTGGAACTGGAAATGCAATCATGGAATGGCCAGTAAGAGAATGGGGGGCTGACGCATGACAGGTGGCATTGTGAAATCACTAATTGTTCCGGCACATCCACACCCAGTGCTCTGCCCTGAGAAGAACGAAGGTTGGCAAAATATAAGAAACGCCTACGATGAAGCAAGAAGGCAGATTGAGGAATCTGACGCAGACCTGATTATAATTTATTCAACCCTGTGGCCAAGTATCATCGGTCATCAATTGCAGGCCGACCCGAATCCAAAATGGGTTTTAGTTGACGCTGATTTTCACGACCTAGGAAGCATTCACTATTCACTAAATATCGATGCAGATTTTGCGAAGTCATGGAACCAAGCCAATCTTTCAAGGGGTTTGCAGTCAAGAACAGTTGCGTATGATGGATTTCCAATAGATGTGGGTTCCGTAGTCGCATTACAACTTCTAAATCCTGACAACAGGATTCCGGCTGTAATATGCTCCACTAATGTATATTCTAATAGGGCAGAGACTACGGTTTTAGCCAAGTCATGTTTGGATGTAATCAAATCTACAGGCAGAAAAGCAGTAGCTGTGTCAGTAATGTCCCTCTCCAACAGGATGTTTACTGAACCCATAAAGCCAGAAGAAGACAGGATTCATTCCCTTAAAGACGATGAGTGGAATCGTAAGATTCTCGAATTTTTAGAAATGGGTCGCCTTGAGGATGTAGGACAACTTAGTAGAACAATCCACGACCAAATCAGAGTAAAGAAAGTAGTTGCTTTCAAGCCTATGTGGTGGTTGTCTGCAATGAACAATAATCGTAATGATTTGACTGGAAACGTATTGGCGTACGAAGCCATTCATGGAGCAGGAGCTGCAGTTGTTGTTTTGGACCCCGAATCGAATGGTACGGGAGATAAAGAGTATGATGAAGATGATGTAGAATTCTATTCTGGTGATAGAGAGGTATTAGATTCTGAAAAAGAAGAATTACAAGAAACTAACTCGGGACCAGACCTTTACGACCCTGTAGAATCTGAAAATTCAGTTAACACCGATAAAGCACCAAAACCAGTCGGTGCCTATCCTCATGCTAGAAGAGAGGGAGATTTGATCTATCTTTCGGGTGTTGGCCCTAGGCAACCTGGTGATAACTCAATACCCGGAGGCCCAATAAAAGATTCGAATGGTAACCCTTTAAATTACGACATTAAAGCACAAACCCATGCTGTTATCAACAACATCTCGCGAATTCTAGAAGAAGCAGGCTCTTCGATTGAAAACGTAATTGATGTCACATCATTTTTGGTAGATATGGATAGAGATTTTGCAGGATATAATGAGGTTTGGGCAGACACTTTAGGAAAGGTTGGCCCAACTAGAACTACTTTGGCAATTAGTGCCCTTCCGACCCCAATAGCTGTCGAAATGAAGGTCATTGCCAAGGTTTAGGCCTATAACAACGCTTTATTGCTGAATTCTTACACAATGAATAACTAGGAACAATCATTCCCGAAGAATGTTGGTCGGAATCCGGTAAAATCAAGGGGTATGTTTGATGGATTTGAGAAAAACCGCAATTCAACTTTCAAAAGGTGAAATTAAATCCGTTGTTGATGAGGTAAAAACAAAAATTGAACGTTCTCTAAATCTAGTAGGATTAGTGATTATTTCACTCGCCGCGATGATTGGTTCTGGATTATTTGTCCTTCCATCCTTCGCTGCTGATATCATGGGGCCGGGAATCTGGTTAGCATTTCTTTTAGCCGGAGCTGTAGTTCTACCTGGAGCGTATTCTAAATCGGAATTAGGTTCAGCAATGCCATCCAGCGGTGGTTCTTACCTATATTTAGAAAGAACATTTGGTCCCCTAATTGGAACGATAAGCGGATTAGGTCTTTGGGCATCATTTTTGTTAAAATCAGCTTTTGCTCTAATTGGATTCACAGCCTATCTTTATGCAGTTACAACCTATTTTGACACCTCAGTAGATACAATGCTAGTTTCTATGATTGCTTTAGTCATCATAACCGTGTTGAACATTTTCGGAATCAAGAAGATAAAGAAAGTCCAAGCACCTATTCTAGTTATTACTACATCAGTTCTGCTATTGATATGTATAGTACAATTATTTGATTCTTCAATGGATTATTCCATACCCTGGGATGGGGCTGTGAATGCGACAAAGAATGATCCGGTACTGTTGGGTGAAGCTGCTGCACTTGTGGTTGTTGCTTATGCTGGAATAATCAAAGTAGGTGCTATTGGCGGAGAGGTCAAAGACCCCCAGAAAAATCTCCCACTTGGAATCATCATTTCACTGGTCGCTGCAATAATTCTATACACTTTTGTCACTTTCGTGATGATGGCTTCGATACCGGGAGAATGGTGGCTGAATGCAGATGGTTCACCCCGTGAAGACACGGTGTATGCGTTTGTAGACGCCGTATCAGGTACAGAAATTGGTATCTTCATCGCCCTCCTTGCTTTCCTAACTATGATATCTGGTGCGCTTGCTGGTGTCCTTGCCTCATCGAGATTTTTGTTTGCAATGAGCAGAGACAATCTTTTACCTCAAGCGTTGGAAGATGTTAATGCTAAATTCGAAACGCCACATTGGTCGATAATTTTGACTGGGGTGACTATGGCTGCTTGTATCTTGCTATTACCGGTAAAAGATGTCGCAAAACTTGCATCCGGATTCCAGATTATGATTTTCATACTTGTTAACGTAAGCGTAATTATTCTCAGGCGTTCAAGTTTTGCTCATGGCTGGTATAACCCCGAATACAAATCTCCACTCTATCCGTATCTACAAATTTGGGGTATAATTTCTGGAACGTATCTGGTTTACCTGATGGGGGACAAAGCAGTAATTGGAGCGTTTGGTGCTTTCATAATAGGAGGAGTGACATATTACTCATACGGAATTAAACACAGTAAAGTCCGTACCACTCCTTTTGAAACCTTCATGCAAATGATTGCAGAATCTGACCCATCCGAGAAAAAAATCAGAGAAGCCGCTTTCCATGCTGCAGATCTCGGAGGGAAGAATCACCTCACATTGAAAGAGTTCATTTCCGCAATGAAGGCACTCAATTTTGTGTTTACTAATGACGAATACAGAGTTATATTTCACCGGGCCGACAAGGAAGAGAACGGATTCATAGATATAGACCAGTTCTTGGAATCTTGCCAAATAGAGGAAGAATAGTTCAAGAATGCTTGGTCCAGCTTCCATCATCGCCCACAATCCAGGCGGATAATTCCCCTGTTGAGTCAACATACCATCCACTCTTTCCTTGTTCGGTACCAGGAGCCGCTTGCATGACCCCAGTTCTCTTTGCTTCAGCGGTTAGTTTAGAACGGATATCTTCTGGTGATTGATTTTCTAGAGGTTCTTCAGATTCCACTTGTTCCTTCACTGTTTCAATCACATCATCATTTTTATCTTCTTCTCGTTCAGTTTCTTCGAAGTATTCTTCATCGTCCCAATAATCTTCTTTTTGTTTTTCAGGCCTTATTCTTCTTATGAGAATCATCATAATTGCTATGAAAAGAATTACAATAATAGAAACCATAGTTAGTGCAGTATTTGTACTACCCAATCCACCTCCAAACAGAACAGCTCCTACGTCGAAAAATCTCTGAGCGACTAAATCATTCCAATAGATATTGCAAGATTGAGATTGACCTGCTTGTTCGATTTTTAGGATGTATGTGTCTCCTGAAACATGTGTGGCACTACCTGCCGTGCACTGAATTGTAACCTCTGAGTCGGGAACTGGAACCGTGTTTCCTGCTTGGTCCAGGGCAAATATTCGCAAAATAATCTCATCACCTTCATCGGGTGTTTCTAGAGGTAATTCAGCAATCAACCTAACTGGTTCTCCAAAACTTACGTTCACCGTAATGTCATCCGTAGCAGTGCCACTCGATATCCTAAGATTCCAAGAACCTTCTATGCCTCCTTCAACATGCCAATATCCAATTCCTGTGGATGAAGTAGAAACCGTACCTGCAGGGTCGTCAAAGTCGAAGGACACCTCGTCAGCAAGGGCTTGGTTTCCATTAATGTCGAGAGTGAATATTTCAATCTCTACACTTTTTCCACTTTGGATATTTATTGTTTCATTATAATTTGAAAAGATCTGACGTGCAACTCCAGGAATGACTTCAACCTCAGTAATCGCAAAAATACCCTGTGAGGTTGCTCTAATCTCATGAATTCCCAATCTTCCAGGAGCCCATTTATCTCCCGACAACCTGATTTGCATAGTCATGTCCTGCTGGTCAATTTTCCATTCAACCAACACCCCAGTTATTTCATTGCCATATTCATCCTGAAATATTGGGTTCATAATGAGAACTTCGTCAGATGCAATTTGCGTTCCACTCTCGGGCAAAATAATTCTCGCCAGTTGTCCCGATATTATCTCCATGTATTTTTGAACTTCAAATACCTGCTGAGTTTCATTATCGAACCAGGTGGCTGAAACCGAATAATTCCCTACAGGCCCCGGCCGTAGTTCTTGCCAAGTTCCATGGTCTACCGAATTTATGGTCGATGAAATTTCCCAAGCACCATCGACGGGTTTTGAATTGCCAGCGGCGTCGTAAACTGATAATGATGCAATGATTAAATCACCCGATTTGAATATAGGTTCTGAAAACACTATGTCGATATTATTTGCGAATCCTTCGCTTACGGAAACAGACAAAGTTGCAGAATATCCTTGATCAGAAACGCCAATAATCCAGTTCCCTATTTCCGATGGCGTCCATTGTACGCTTTGGCCTACCTTTGCCAAAGTTCCTGAAGGTGTCGTCCAGTTTGATAATGGTAGGTCAATTTCCCCAGAATTTCCAAAAATATCAGTCCTAATAGCGGAAAGACTTACAGCAGAACCAGCTCTTATTTCGCCTGACTCAATTTCAATATCAAGTCCGGTAGCCTGTGCTGGTAGGACTCTAATTTTACCAAAACCAACAGCTCCGAAACTATTGTTTACAGATACATTCCAGAAACCAGGTGTGGTTGCAAAGTATAATCCAGTATTAGAGATACTACCATTTTCTACTTCAAATGTTAATTGTCCTACCTCTGATAACTTCACTTCGTTTCCGTGTGAATCATATGCTGTTAAATTGATATGAATCGAAGAGCCACTTTGTACCGTAAGTCCAAGAGGAATTTGTAACTCTGTAGCATTTCCCGGTTGGACATTGAATATCACCTGTTCTTCGATTTCTTGATACATTATTCTTAGAGTAGTATTGCCAACTTTGTCTGGCGACCAGATTTTGTTTTCATAATCGATTTCTCCATTTTGGATGCGATATACTAAATCAAAATCTAGCGGATTCCCTCCTCTATCTACAAGCGTTGCATTCAAATCTACATTGTCATCTATCCCAACATCAAGTGTCGTGAAACTCGTTTGAATTGCGTATGGCCATCCTTCTGTAACGGAGATATACGTGCTTGAATTAATTTGACCAACAGAAGCTGTAACGGTTACATTTCCTACAAATGAAGGCGTGAAAAAGCCGGATGAATCAATCATTCCTGAACTCGTGCTCCAATTGATTTGCTCGTCGAGTGAGTTACCCATAGAATCCAACACGATTGCTGAAAACTGTATACCTTGATCTGCACTAATACTCCATGGGTGTTCATCTATCGAAATACTGTCCGCATTAGCAGAACTGTTGGGCATTGTAACTGGTAATATCAGCAAAATCATCAAGATGGTTGAGTATCTCTTTTGCACTCTCATCCACCCGTCGAAAAATTTCTACCAATTTCATTGTTTCAGTCAGACCATTCAGCCCAATCACTTGAACCTGGTTCTTGGTAATACCAATTACCATCTTGGTCTTCTGCCCATGCAGTACCGTCATCGTCCATACGCAAATCTGCCATCCAATCCTCTTTTTCAGGTTCTACCGGAGTTGGCGGTGGTCCCGATGGGCCACCTGGAGCAGGGCCTGATGGACCGGGTCCGATTGGCCCTGAAGCCTGCGAAGTATCCTCGGCTTCATCTTCATAATACTCATCGTCATCGTCATCGTCATAATCACTTACGCCAGATCGCATAACCATAACTATGACTACAAGTAGTACGATTACGATTAATATTGCGAGTACACCACCTGCATAATACAAAGTTCCTCCTGCCTCAAAGAATCCCATGAATGTTCCATCAACAGTAATTTTACCTGTTTCTTCCTTATTGTGAACTGATATTGTTACCGTTTGCTCGCCTTCATCAAGAGTAGTTATGGTCCAATTTCCAGTTTGCCCTTCTCTCTCCGCAGTCATCCTTCCTGTTAACTTCACAACGGTTTCAGGTGGTACTGGGATTTGGTTATCCCATCCATCGAAAGTTATGACTTCAATTCTAAAAGATTCTAACTGGGCGACATTGGTTTGAAGGACGGTTAGATTGATCACTGCAACTGTTTGATGCGCCGATACCGTAACAGTCCACTCATTTTGGGCACCGCTTGAAGAGCGATAATTGAATGTGTGGACACCAGCGGTCGTCGCACTGAAATTGTAATTTCCGGCAGTTCCCGATATGGTTGACTGAGGGACAGGTTTGCCATTCTGTGTCCAAATAACGCTCTCTAGGAACTGATTTCCATCCATATCTGTACCAGTTATTGTCAATTCGTACACATCACCAGCCTTTGCCGTGTCTGCAATTACGTCGATTTCAACGGTTGCTGCAGCACCATGGTCGACACTGATATCTATTCTTTCTGAGATATTGTATCCACTTTCAGATATAGCCCATGCTGTAATTACCCATTCCCCAGCAGTGGATGCTTCCCATAGACCACCATTTCCTGTGATAATAGAGGTTATGTTTAGTGGTTCAGTTAGTGTGTCATCATCATTCTTCCACAGTGTGTATGTGATAATTGAAGAATCGATAATGTTTCCATCTCCGTCGGTTAATTGAGGAATAAACGTTAGGTCATCATCTGCATCGATAATCTGGGTTAGACTTGTAGGGGAGAGCAATTCTACTTTGATAAGTTCTCCATGGCTGACTTCTATTGTAACATTAGCTTCCAAGGTTATATTTTCGTCAGTATAGGTCGCAATTACGTTGTAAGCAGATTCAGAAGAGAAGACCGGTGAAAATCTTGTTGTGCTTCCGTACGTCAAATCCATAAGTACTGATTGATCATTGTACATTTCATGTGCGACTGTCCAAGCTACATTTACAGTCCACCTATTTTCATCATAGTCTCTAGCTTTTACCTTGATAGTTAATTCTTCATCTGCTGTCATGAAGATTGGTAATCCGTTGTAATCATCTGAATCGATAACCAAGATTAAGTCAGTTATCGCTCCTTCGGTAACTTGAATTTGGACGGTCGTACTCATTCCAGCGTAACTTGCCGTTATCGACTTAGTACCCCTGCTCTGAGCGTGCCATTCTGCAGGCACGCCAGTGTAAATTGTTCCATCGCTGACCGACCAATTAGATGCTGGCAGTTCAACAGGTAGTCTGTTGCCCATTACGTCAATTCTTGTAGTGTTCAAGTAAACGATATCATCTGCTGTAACTGAGGTTGAAGATGCTACAACTTCCAATGAAGCCATTTCACCATGTTCGACAATGATTGGTATTGAATGTGTAATACCCTTGGTTGATTGCATTGTAATGTTGTATGTTCCTACAGTAGTTGCAAAGTAGGTTCCATTAGATTCGGTGAAGACTCCTCCACCAGCGTTCCATGTTATTCCACCACCATCTGCCAAGTCCAGCACATTTCCGAACTGGTCATGTAGTGTCCATTGGAGAGTACAAGTAGTGCCTGCATTGATGATGGATTCACAACCAGTTGTCATGTAGTAGACTGGCTCTCCTCCTGTAACCGCAACTATGACGTTGTTTGACTGACCCATCCATCCTACGACAATAGTCGTCAATCCTGTAGCGTACGGGTAGAAGGTTGACCCAGTCATAGAGCCGTTATCTGGAGTATAGGAAATTGTTTCACCCGGAACAATATTTCCATGTTGGTCCTCGATATGAGCAAAAATCTCAAACGACTCATCAGCGGTAATTGTAGCACTTGTTTGGTTGACAACAAGAAGTACTGGAGCTCCTGGTGTGACAGTAATTGTAGTAGAACCACAAATGACTCCGAAACATGCTTCTACAGTGTGACTACCAATTGTTTCTGGTGTGAAGAATCCAGTCGAATCGATGGCGCCGTTACTTACCGACCATACCACATCTCCAGCGATGTTCACTCCCAAAGCATCCTGTAGGATATGTGAGAATTGTACTCCTGTATCTGCATCGGTAGTCTGGGAAACTGGTGAAATCAGAACATTGTCAACATCGGTGTAATTCAGTGAAATAGTAGGTTTCAATGATTGAGTTGATTCACTTGAATAGAATTTCACGAAAGATGGATTACCTCCAAAGTTAGAAGCAATCAATACCCATGCGTGATCGCCATTCATCACCATCGCGTCATATCCAATATCTAAATGGATAGATGTCTGTCCAGGTCCGATATATGTTGTAGAGATAGGTGTAGCATCATATTCAACACCTGCCGCCATACCACCTGCAGACCAAGGTACACCGCTTGACGAACTATTCCATGTAGAACTTGATTGTCTCCAAGCGTTAGTTAATAGTCTGTGGACGTTTAGATTAAATCCAGTTTGAGTAGTTGTTTCGACATTCAATTCAATTGACACAGAATGCACGTTTGCAGCAAGAGGAAGAGGGACTTGAGAATTATCAAGGGCAAAGATTCCTCTACACTCAGTTCCTGCTCCTTCACAGTCAGCTCCTACCGAAATTAAGTCTGAACCGTGGTTTGTGTCTGCATTACCGCTTCCAATGTATGAGTCTCTGATGTTGGTGTGACCAAATTCAGATACCTCGTTTCCAGTTTGGAATGTATATGTCCAAGTGTTATCTCCATTATCTGTATGGTCTATTGGATTGCCTAATGCGAAAGTGTTTCTGCTTGAGGATGGCCCAGGGATTGAGTTATTCAATGCTTGAACCCACCATGTGTAAACCGTACCAGTTGTTAGAGTATTATCGAAGGTGAAGGTAGTACCTGAAATTTGGCTTGAACTAGCAGAATTGTAACGATACTGGTTATTTCCATCGGAGATTGTTACAATGTATCCCGTAGCGTCAGTGACTGAATTCCAAGTCAACTGAGGTTTATCCATAGATGTTAGAACCCATTCTGTGTTGTTGTAAAGAACCGCACCGTCTGCAGGATAATTCAATGTTGGTTGCCCAGGTGGAATAATTCCGTCTACATTGTCGACATATTCTAGAGTTAGGTTAGGCCTATTATCGGCACTCTGAGCAGAATTGTCATAGAATGTATGACTTGAACCCGGTGTTCCTACAGCCTTCAGCATAACTGTCAAGGTGGTATTTCCGTTAGCAATGTTGGATTGTGCTAAGGAAGTAATATCCCAAATTTGAGTTGTGCTTTGAGATACGAGCAAAGTCGACCTTGTAATTTCACTGGCTGAACATGAAGGTGAATTATTCCATGTAACCGATGTTTCGGTAAAGGAATTACAAGCGTGTGCACTTACCGTTAATGATGATGTTCCCGTTACGTTTAATCTTTCCAATGAAAGTAGGGCATTTGTTGGAGTCATTGCGGCAGGGAATGGTATTTCCGATAAGTCAAACTCGATTAATATCCTTGATTCGCCAGTTCCAGTATCAGATATTCCCAAAGTTAAGTGATCGGTAGATTCCAAGTTAGTCGTTGCTTGATTTGAATCAATCATTGCGTCTGGAACATTAGGCAGGTTTCCTGAATCAACGAAGATAGCGCCCTGATAAAGGTTGACAGTAACATTTCCATCTCCGTCACTTACACCTAGCGTACCTGGTACTCTGAAGCTATTGACATCAGACCATTTACCTAATCTGTGATCTTGGTCTGCTCTAACTCTCCAATATGTCCAATAATCACCCCAACTTGTGGTGTCTGCAAATGTGAAAGTCTTGTTTTGTTCATCCCAAGTCCCTTGAGTTGAGGTTATGTTGGCTAAATCCATCATTAATGTGTTATTTCCTGTGAAATCTAGAGTTTTGCTCAGTTGTAACCACCAGGTTGTTCCGTTAGAGATTCCATTTGTCCAGTTAAGAGAAACTGAATCAACTCCCATCGGTTGTGAGGAAGAGGTATTCCATAGCGTAGAATCATCGATTGGAGCTAATCCCGTAGAAGCAGTTGGTAGCCACTGGCTTCCAGTTCTCCAAGTTAAGTCAAGGATAGGTCTTCGACTTTCATCAGCAGTGTGGTCGCTACTCGCAAACTCCCAGTCGTCGGTAGTATCAGAAGCAATGTAGAACATCAAATTCACTTTGTCACTACCAGATGAGTGGGCGTGCTGGACTGCATATGTGATATCAAATTCAATTGAGGCATCGTTGTAAGATATCTCTTTTACCTCGAATGGTGTATCGCATTTGCTTGATGACCAACTCGAGCCAGTTCCAGTTGGATTATTGAAAGTGACACTTTCATTCCAGTCATCGTTCATTTCACAGATTGCTACTGTTGCGTTTTCTTGATTTGTAACTCCACCTGACAATTTATACAATGTCATGTACGCTTCTGTGAATTCATAGGTTCCAGGAATAGGTAGACTTGACCAATCAACTTGAATTAAAATTTGACTGTAATGATTTGTTGAGGTTGTAACCGTTGACCTTCCCATGCTCATGGAACTGAAACTTTCGAAAGCGGTATTTGAGGTTCCAGAATCGATAAATGAATCAGTGAATATTGCGGGGTAGAGCATAGATGGCACAATAAGTCCTTCTTGCAGGCTAATTTCTGCGTCTGTGGAATTGATTAAACCTCCAGTTTCCTTAGGGATGTGGAAAATGGTTTCACTTCCTCTTGCCCCTAGTATGTCATCAGTGATCGGTTGAACAAACCAGCGATATGTCTCTGCGTCACTGAGATCAGAACTTGGTGTCCATGAATTATTTGCTAAATCCCATCCATCAGTGCTGAATCTGCTATCATAAACTGTCCAACCTTGTCTGTCATCAGAATAGTCGTTCCAAATGTATAACCTCCAATCATCAATGTTTGAAGAATTGTGATTCCATGTGAATGTTGGAGTTGTATTCGGCAATAAACCGTGAGTTGACAAATTCCAAACAATATCATTACTGGTAGGCAAATAATTACTACCTGCTACAGCGGGTGTGGTCGCAGTTCCGGTTGCCCATGTCATGTTTAACCAAGGCCTTTCTGAACTAGTTCCATCAGTTGATGTAAAGAAAGTCTGTCCTTGACCTAATCCTGAACCAACCATCATCAACGACAAATGTGAATCACCATTTGCAAAGGCCTGTTGAACCATCTCAGTTACATCAAAAGTCATCCAACTTGCTGTAACAGAATCCTGTATGTCGCCCATGTATCCGATATCAGATGCTCCAGTTGCGCCCAATGCTGACCAGTTGTTCACTCCATCATAACTCGAGCCATTTGCACTTTGGTTCCATGCAACTGTTGATGGGTGTATCGATACAGCGTTAGAAGTGCTCGAAGATGTTTGAGAGTACAAGTTCAGTGTTGCGTTCTTAATGTGAGCAAACTGAGGGTTAGGTAGTTCAGTTAATGGAATTTTCATCAAACCAGTCGCAGTGACATTCGAGGAAGAAGTTCCAACGGTTATCGTCGAGGAAGAGAACTGACTTGACGTATTTCCAACTCCAGAGTTTGCGACCCATGAATCGATGAAATTAGGTAAGTTCAGTGACGGCATAGCTTCTCGGTGATGCAATTCAACAGCAGATGTGGTTGAATCGATGGACCAAGTAGTTAGGTCAGGTAGAAGGAAGTTGTATACCGCAGACCAGTTTCCGATTTGATTTGTAACACTGGTCGCTCTAACTCTCCAATACCAAGTTTTTCCTTTTTGTAGGTCATTTTGGACATCAAAAGTCGAGTTATTTACATCAAATCCACTATCTGTCCAACTAGTTGCCATTACCAAGGATTGAGAATCAAATGTTGGACTTGTATCCAATTCAATAGAATAACCTCCTACAGAAGCACCGCTTGTACTGTAGTTCCAACTTAGTTGTGGTTTGGTGTCCGGTGCTGGATTGATTCCAGTTTCTACAGCCCATGAGCCGTTGACAGGAGACGTAGGTGAAGGAGTATCTGGTATTGCATTCGAACCTGGTACGTAGATGAATGATATTTCAGGCCTCATCGAATCAATTTGATTATTACCATAGAAGTATGCATCTCTGTTTCCACCGGTCCCATATCCAATCATTGCAAAAATCAGATTTACATCTCTGCCCTCTCTCATTGCATTTTGAACAGCGAGAGTGACATCGAATTCTACCCAATCACCTGCTGAATATGAATTTCCTAAGGTGACGGTGTCTAGTAGACTGCTTCTCTCCCATCCCTTTGCTCCTGATGTTCCCCACGCGTTTACGCCATCGAACTTAGCCCATGATGCGGTATCTTCCGTCCAATTGTGTTGTCTGCTTTCCCATACCCCTAGAGCAGGAGAACCTGATGGGTCAAATGCTAATTTGAATTTGTAAGTAGCCGTTTTCACAGCATACCCTGATGGAAGTAGGTGTGAATTTAGGTCACACCCCATCAAGTATGATGTTTCTGCTGGGAGTGTATTGTAGGAAATCAGCATTTCATTTTCATCATTATAGTTCCCGTTTGGGTCCCCGCTATCGATGTAAGTGTCTTGACAATTTGGAGCATCGCCAAGATCAGTCGCGTTACCGTGTGTTAAACCAAGCCACCTTTCATCATCAGTTGAATCATATTGTGATTCTAAATTTGATACTAAGAATGATGAACTATTCCACCAAGAGTGGTGATTGTTTGTACTATCGATCTGTGCAACTCTCCAATGATACATTACTCCTTTGTCGAGAGCTTGGTTACTATCTAGGGACCAGTTTCCATCATCTTGAGCAATATCTCCAGTCGCATTGTTGAAGGAATAGATGATGTCACGGAATTCTACATCGCTTGCTAATTCTAGAATCATGTCGCCGGTCCAGGATATATTTGGGTCCCATTCAAGGGTCGGCATTGTGTTTGCAGACAGGTTGTCATTGCTCACATTCCAAACGCCGTGTCCGTCTAATGGCAAGGTTTGAGTCGGGATTAAAGGTGAGCCGGAACTTCCCCAATCGTAAGTTATCTCTAGCGAAGGTATATCACAGGTAGAGGCCTCATTGGAACAAAGCTTTGCAGAGGTTGATGAGGACACATCTTCCATCCATGATGATGCAACAAGCATCAATTCAAGAGATTCAGTCGGTGTGTTAGATGATTGCACATCAGCTGCATAGCTGTCCAACCAGTGCTGAATTGCTACAGTAAGGTTAACTTCGATGGTAGATGATGACTGGCTTCCTGTAAAGTTACCAACTGACATTGATGTGGTTCTACCGCCATCATCCCAAGTTGATGAGCCATCGTATCTTCTCCATGTTACACCGGACTCAGTCCAGTCCGTATTTTCCATAATGTGGAATGATATTTCAGCGTCTCCTTGATAGTCACTTCTTTCGAATGACATCACCGCAGATTGAATTGAGGAATTCAAATGCAATCCTATGTTTTCCATGTTTATTCTTATCAAACCATATTGTTGGGTGGTGGAATGTGAACCAATTTTAATTTCACCATCAGAGCCATAATTTGTGTTTGAATAAGAACCCAGTGAATCGATGTATGAATCCTCTAGAGTGTTTTCGTTAATCATCAAACTAGTATAGTTTAGATCAATAGTAGCAAGTCCATTTGCAAGCGAAACATTGTGCTGAGGGAGGTGGAAGTTGCCGGTTTCCCAATCCCCAATAGTTCCAGAGGAATCGATTGCTCTCATTCGATAATACATGGTCGACCCATTTGTGAAAGAGTTTGTAGATGGAACTTGCATAGAACCATCAGTTGCGCCTATGGTAAATAGGGATGAATTCTCATCGGAGTTGAAATACCAAGCACCTTCTGTTCCTTTGAAACTTTCATATTTCGAAAATTGGACTTGTACATCATCACCAGACAAATTTTCCCATGTTACCTCAGGGGTCAAGTCCGCAGTAAGTACAAATTGAGATTCGTCCATTAGTGGTGTGCCATCGGCTACGAAGTTTGGAGACAGAACTCCACCACTAGTGTGAGATCCGGTTTGGTGGACTATCTCCAGTGATGGTTGGTCTGAGGTTGCCTCGGACATATTACAATCATAGATTGGGCCTATTGCAGTTACAAGCATGTTTATTGTGTTTCTAGAATTTATGACTGCATCTTGTGCGATTTCAGTTACGTTGATTGTGAAGGTTGAGTTTCCATATTCATAGGATGGAACTGACCAAATGTCTCTATCGGTTGAGCCTTCAGCACCGGGTTCGCCCCAAATGTTAGAAGAATCTCTTGAGTCCCATGTAGCGTTTCCTTCATCCCATGTTTCCTTCATTCTAGTTGGATATATCGTGATTCCAGAAACATCATTTGGATCGATTCCACAAGTGATTTCCAACATTGCGGATAAGACAAGGTCACCACTTGGTACAGTATTGTTGAATTCAATGAGTATTCTCGAATCAGTGGATGTGTTGGAGCCAAAACCAACCTCTGCTTCGGAGCCATAGTTCGTGTTTGGAGTATCAGAATCAATCATCGTATCTTTGAAAACGGATACCGATGAGGTTGTTTTCAATATCTTAATATCCTCATCTAAAGCATCTTCTTTCCACTCAGGAATGGCTTCTGGCAATGCTAAATCTGCAAAAATAAACATTATGACCAAAGTCATAGAAATTACGATTTTTCGGGGGTTGGTTGCACTAGATGTCATTTGGCTCAAGTCACCAACAAAGGAGGGGGTATAGTTTCCTTTCGGTTAGCCACCCGTAGGGTGGCTGTTTGAAATTAGAATATATTTGGCCAAAGCGAAGGTTCAAAGTTGTCCAGTTTTGACCTAATGCTGATGAGCGAACTTTGGGTAGAGAGACATCGACCCCAGACGGTTTCGGACATCAAAGGTCAGTCTTCAGTCGTTCAAAGATTGGCTTCTTATGCCAAGGTTTCTGATTTTCCACATTTGCTTTTTGCAGGCCCACCCGGAACTGGAAAAACAACGGCGGCAATGGCTCTAACAAGAGATGTCTTTGGAGAAAATTTCAGAAATAATTTACTTGAGATGAACGCTAGCGATGAACGCAAATTGGAAAGCATACGTTCAAAAGTGAAACAATTCGCTAGAACTTCACCTTATGGTGATGCGAAATTCAAGATTATTTTCTTGGATGAAGCGGATGCCTTAACTCACGATGCACAGGGTGCACTTAGGCGGATAATGGAACAGTATGCACAGACTTGCCGGTTTATTTTGTCCTGCAATTACTCGAGCAAAATCATCGAACCAATACAAAGCAGGTGTGCTGTTTTTAGATTTAGACCTCTTCCCGATTCAGAAGTTATGAATCAGGTAATGGATGTCGCAAAATCCGAAGGAGTTTCTTTAGCAAATGATGCTGCAGAAGCACTGGTGAGAATCTCTCAAGGTGATCTTCGAAAAGCGATTACAGCTTTACAGGTCGCTGCTGCTTTGGAGACTAATGTTTCTCGAGATTTGATTTATGAAACAAGCGCTACCGCACCCCCCGAATCGCTCCACCAATATTTGATGGCTTGCCGACAAGATGGTTTCCACGCAGCGAGGAGGAGATTGAGGGAATTATTGGATAGATATGGCTTAGCAGGTACCGATTTTGTCAATCAACTGCACAGAGAGCTCTTTGGTGCTGACTTCTTATCTGAATTGCAAAAATTAGAACTTACTGAATTAATGGCAGATATTGATTTCCGATTGGTCGAGGGTGGAGGCGAGTCCATTCAGTTAGACGCTTTAACGGCGAGGTTATCCCAATTACTCGGTTAATTCGGGGATCTCCTCAACAACAAGTTTCATTGAAACAGTTCTTGAATTTGTCCAAGGGTCGCCTTCTTCAACGACATTGATATCAACGTCATATGTTCCAACATCTAGTGATTCAGGAATAGCAACAGCAACTGGATAATCGATTGACTTGTGGGTTCTTACATCATCAAGAGCGTTCGAGTCGACTGCTGAAATATTAGTCCAAGAATTAACAAGATTTTCTTCGCTCCAGGTAGCGGTGATAGTGTAAGTTGCACCTGATGATAAAACATTATCAGAAAATGAAAGTACTAAGTAGTGGGCACCAGTGTAATTTTCTAGAATCGTTATTTGATTAGACCTGGATTTTTCAAAATCAAATCCTTCATTATTTTCTGAAATCATTCCCCACCCAGAATCAACTTGTGGAGCAACAATATCTGCAAACGGCGCGTTTGTTAAAATAAAGGTCAATGCCAACCAGGTGAAAATATGAAGAAATGACGCCTTAAACCAGGTTCCCTTAGTGTAATGCTCGACGAATTTTTCTGGAAGAACAGCCCTATGTATCGACGGCAACAGGAAGATACACATCATAGGGAGGAACCACAACAAATCAGGACTATCTTGTGAAGAGGGCATTGCGACATATCTCATCAACAAAGCAGTAGTTGCTCCAAAGGCTAAAACCAGCCACATCGAAACGGTATCTGCCCTTTCTTTGGCCACGTGTTTCACTGGGTCAAAGGACTCTATTCCGAGGTCAGCTCCCGACCTGTTTTTCTTGCGGTCTTTTTGACCAGCACCGCGATTTTTCCTCTCGGTAGCCGCTGCAGCCAGAGCCGTATTGATGTCCACCATCGTACCCTGCGGTGAATTGACAGTGAATGAAGGCTGTGGTTAATTTTAGTAAATCCTAGTAGTATATTCCGCATTCTTCAAAGAGGGGAGGGCGGTGGGCAGGCTACATGCCGGGGTGGCGTAGTTGGTGGCGCGTCGGACTCATAGGGCAGTTCAAAAGAACTAATTGAGACGTACCAAAAACCCCTTCTCATGTCTGAGACATCCGAAGGTCGCGGGTTCAAGCCCCGCTCCCGGCACCACATATCAAAACCGTTTCCGTAAGCCCAAAAAAAACAATAGCATATAACTGATGAGAGGGCCTCTTGCTTCTGATAGCGATGAAGTCTTTGTTAGATGGTATGACAACTTTTAGTGCGAATAAACCAAAAACTGCTGTTGTGATATTCTTTGTTTTCATACTTACACTATCACCGTTTGCAATGTTCATACAATTCGATAATAGTGAAGATGCATTTTTCCCTGATAATGAAACAGTACAACTTCTAAATGAGGTTGAAGATGAATATCAAGCGTCCATAGACTTCATCCGTTTTATTGACAGAATTGAATCGGGAGATCTCTACGAAAGCGAAACTTGGGAAAAGTTGGCAATTTTGGAAGCAATACTTCTCGAGAATAGTGATTTAGATGAATATCAATATCCTCTTTACGGCATTCAACCCAATAACGGAATGGCAAGTACGGCGATACAATGGTTTAGAATTCAAGACAAAGAATCCAATTTACCATGGATAAACAACCTCAGCACTGCAATAAACGCAGTTACAAATTCAACTAACGAAACTCGTAATTCTTCACTTGTGGAACTTGGGAGTTTAATCGAAACGATACCATCTCCATCCGTTATTACATCCCAAGAATTACGAAATTGGACGCCTACAGAACCAGACCTTTGGCTCAAGAGGATTGATGACAACTCGAACATTTCTTCGAAAATAATTTCATTGAATCTTGAGATAGAGGCAATGGTTTCGTCATTAGGAAATGATCCGGGTCTAGGTGCAATTCACGCAGGGCAGATCTCTGCAAAACTAGGAGTTCTCCAAGGTATGCAGAACATAGACTACAAAGCGTTGCTAATCTCTAATTTGCCTGCTGAAGATAAAGAGAACCCGTGGCAATCCGATGGGCCAATTCTAACATCGTTTGTTGTAATTACAGACCCAGAAATTCATGATAAAGAAGTGATTGGGGATGTCCAAGAAGAAATTTCTGTTTGGGCTACTCAATTGCTTGAACAGGCAAAACAAGAAACTGGGGACGACGATGTTTCAGTTTTCTCATTCTCCCAATTAGCGACCGGCCAAAATGCAAACTTGGGAAAGGAATTAGGAATTCTTAACTCCGTTTGTTTACTACTTCTTGGATTCATTTTGTGGACAAAATTCCGTAGTATAAGAGATACAGCAAGTGTACTTACTCTAACTGTATTTGCGATAATTGCAACATATGGTTCTGCAGGACTATTGACTTTGCTGGGACTTAAGATGCCCTTTAATGCTGCAATGAACTCTATTCCGATTCTGTTACTTGCAATTGGTGTGGATTATGGTCTGCACGTTGTTTCAAGGATAAGAGAGGAACTTTTAGATGAAGAGAAAAACAATCCGCAAAACAGAGAAACTCTCAAAGATTTTAGTATTGATGCAAGAAGAGAAGCAATTAGAAAAGGTACACTTTTGACATCTGCCGCCTTGATGGTAGCAATATTCACTGACATCGTGGGTTTCCTTTCGTTTAGGTTTTCTACTCAGGCATTCCTTGTTTCGTTTGGAACAGTAATCGCTATTGGTCTCTTCTACATTTACATCCTGAGTATAACTGTACTACCTGCGTTGATGATGCTCATACCTCCAAAGAAACTCAAATTAGAAAAATCAGGAAAGATAGAAATCGGGCCTGTATCAAAGTGGATTGGATCTCTGACAAAGGCTCCGGTAAAAGTCGTCGCTGTTACGATAATTATCTCCATTCCAATGTTTGTGGGTTTCCAGCAATTGGAGGTTGGTTTTGATACGAGAGACAATTTTGATGACTCTGTTCCAGTCGTTCAAGATTTCTTAGTTATAGCAGATGAATTCCAAAGTAGCCCTGCACCCCTTTATGTTGTAATAAACGGGGATGTGATTTCTTTTGACGGTCACAAATTGTACAATGAAGTAATTTCGCAATTAGGTACAACAGAGGGTGTAAATGGAGTTCCTGTAGGTATTTGGTCGGTGTTAGAGGAATCGAGAATTTCGTATCCTGAGCTAGATTCTCTAATGACGGAGATCGAATCTGACGAATCTGCCTATGGTTCTCTCAAGGATTGGTTATTGTCTTCCGATGGTAGGAATATTTCTAGTGGTAATCTTAATTCAGATGCTTCACAGACGGTTATTTCATTCCAAGCCGCTACGTTAGACTGGCAAGATGCTGTGGATTTCGAGGTCTCTCTTAGTGAAAAATTAGCAGATGTGACGGAAGACAACCAAGGTAATTTCGATGCTAAATTATCTGGAAGATCACTAATTCTTGCTCAGGTAACTGCGGACGTTGCAGACTCAGCTGTGATTTCGACCGCAACGGTTGCAGGTGTGATTTTGTTGATGCTTATCTCCATAAACTCCTTCAGGCAAAAAGACGTTATTCAGGGTGCTGCACGTGGGTTTGTAACTTGGATTCCTCTCATGGCAGTGGTTGTTTGGGTATACGGTATAATGGGTTTAACCGGTTACCAATTGAATTCACAAACGGTAACCATTGGCGCTTTGACTTTAGGTCTTGGAGTTGACTATGCAGTACACTTGACTACTCGATTGGAGGAGGAAGTTGAACACAATCCACATGGTACTCCAGAGGATTGGGTTACAAAATCTAGTGCAACAACCGGAAGAGCGATGTTTGGTGCGGCGCTGACCACCGCTGGTGGTTTTTCTGTACTGAATTTATCATCCTTAGTTCCACTTCAGTTATTCGGACAGGTATTCGTGGTAGCAATCATTCTCGCACTAGTTTCAAGCTTGATGTTATTACCACCACTATATGCGTCATTCCTTAGGAAAGATGCAGAGAAATATTTGGCTTCAATGCCACTAGAATCTGAATAATCAAACCGCTCTTTCTTCCAATAGTTCTAGTGGGATTATCTCAAGGGCTTTGTGATTAGTTGCTTCTAAGTCCACTGGACATGCGACTCCATTATTCAAAGCGTCCAACCATGTTAGTGCGCAAACGCACCATGAATCTCCAGGTTTTAGCCCTGGAAAATTGAAATGTAGAGCAGGGGTCATCAAATCATTACCACGCATTTTTGCGAAATTTAGGAATTCTTCAGTCACAATACAACAAACAGTATGTGATCCACGGTCATTTTCATCTGTATTACAGTGGCCATCTCTATACCACCCAGTTAGAGGCTTACAGGAACATTCCCCAATGTCTTCACCAAGCACATTCTTCTGTGACATAACAATCCGAGGTCGCCTAATTACTTGAAATTGTGTAACTATTCCTCAGATTCTCCTATTCTGTCACCGGACATGTATTCTTTTTCTGGTTGGGTTAATGCTAAGGCTTCAGATTCTGTTTCTGAATCTGTTCTGAATGCTAAAACAAATCCGAATGTAATGCCGGATAGTCCGATTATCCAGAATGAAACCGTAACCCAATCAATCCAGTGGTCAAAGTTTGAGAAATACATTATTGGGTCTTGGTTCGTTACTATATTTGATACCAAAACTTCAGCGGTATCATCATCTAATTCTCCGGAAGTTTTGATCATGAAAACCTTTGTCAAATTATCCATTGTCGGAGGTTCTTGTTGTTCAGTTGTTGGTCTTGTGTCCAAGTAGAAAATCGATTCAGATTGTCCACCGATGATTACCTTGCTAATCGATTCGGCTTTGATTTCAACTTCACTTCCAAAGTAAACAGGAAGCGCTCCAGGAATTGCGTCCAATATGTCGCCGTTGTTGATTAACTTGGCTTGAATTGGCCTTGCCAAAGGGTCCATGCTCGCTTTACACACGTCGACAGGGACTCCTTTGAGTTCTCCGTTAGAACTGCAATCCAGTGGCACTACTCCGTAACCGGATAGATCTACGAGGTCTCCCTCACCGGTAATGAAACTACCAATCGTTTCTCCTTGTAGTTCTGCGGTAATTAATCCATATGTTGCATCTTCCTTTTCTAAGGTTCTCCAGCCGATATATTCGCTATCTCCTACCATTACAGTCTCACCCTTGTCACAGGAATCTGATTCTCCCGTACAAATGGTAAGGATTGCAGGGTCACCAGTTGATTTTCCACCATCAACATATTGTGCTGAACCGAAATATGTTTCGTTTGATTCTAAACTCGTCCAACCTTCAGTCATATTTTCTGAATCACCGGTAGCAAGGTATGCATTGACCGGATCGTGCCATCCAAGTAGCCAATTGTTTACTGGCTGGGTTAGGTACATCGAGGTGCCGAAACTATCCTTAAGGAAACCAGGAACGAAGTTTTTGAACACTACTTCCATCATTAGTAATCTTGCTGCAGCTGCTGCATTCTCATCGATTTGATAAATTTCTGCAACGGTCTGATCATTCCATTCTACTGAATCTGCAAGTTCACCAGTTGAGTAATTAATTGGTAGAGATTTACCACTTAATTCTCCGTACAGGAACATTGTTGCTCCTTCTGCTTTTGTAATTCCATAAGTGCCATATAGCATTCTAGCACTTTCCTCCTGGGTTAAGTCTACAGGGTCCGCTTCTGGGAATCCAAGAATGCCAGAACCCCACATTCCACCAGCGTTTAATGAGTACTCCGTGTATGTGTTATCGATTGGGTTGATCGAACCAAAGCTTTGGTTTACGAATTGTGACGCTGTTAGATATCCTTCTCCTCCGACCAAAATCAATGGCAATGATACATCATTGTTTAACCATGATAAACAGAATTGCTTTATTTCATCATGCTGACTTGAAGTCAAACCATATGTCGCAATTGCTTCATCTTTGGGCATGGATATGAAGGAGTCAAGACCGAACGAAAGGCCTGATTCACTGACAGCTACAATTCCGAGTGGTTCATCTGTTCCATCTCCTAATCCCAGAACATTTCTGGCTACATCATCTGAAATTGAGATTCCCAATAGGGCCTCAAACCTCGTTGACAAATTAACCAAGTCTTCAGAAGTGTTTGTTATGTAATCATCATTCAAAGCTCCGTAATCCATCATTAGACTACCCATCCCTCCAAATAGTGTCCAATCTCTTGCAAGGGTGATTTCTATGTCAGTTGGATGTTCGAATCCCCACAATTCTGCTCTTTGCAGAGTAACAGAATCTTCTGGGTTCGCCTGAATCTCTTCTAAAGTATCTGGCTCTCCCATGGCAGCATATACCAAAGGTCCCATGTAATTGACGAATGCTAAATTTTCTCCAGATGGTCCAGTAGCATTGTAGAACATGTGTTCAATGTCTAAATCTGAGACGAATGAACTTGATTCATTATCTTGAATCCCATTGCCGTTTAAATCCCCTTCCAATGTTTCACCTTCATCGATAACTCCGTTTCCGTTTTCGTCACCGAGTAAATCACCAGTCTCAGAATCTCTCCAAATTTCATCGTATTCAAGAATTCCATCTCCATCATCATTCCAATTTCCAGAAATCCATTGTGGATGTACCCCGCCGGAGCCTAGGTATGTTTGACTCTCATCGTCAGTAAATGCTCCACCATATGCTTCATCGAATGCAGAGAATACTCCGTCAAGGAAGAAAGATTCGGCTGAGTTGTGGAGGAGTGTATCGATAATGTATATTTCGCCAGGTCCTTCGACGGTATTCAATATCGCCATGTGTTCCTCTCTAATTTCTTCAGCTACACCGTGCGCTGCAGAAACCTGCTGGAAATGGATGTCGATTACTCCTGAAACGAATCCAACTTTTGTGATGTCCATAACAGCATTTATTGCGGTACCTGTTGCTCCGACAACTTGTGGATTGAATGCAATATTCAACTGGCTTACATTTGTATCACAGGAAAATGCTGTGTCTTCCGAACATTCATAGGATGTAATCTGACTGTATTTCAATAGTCCATTCTTTATGTCATAATCTTCAACAGTCCTCTTTAAAGTTACATCATAGGTAATTGGGCCAATTCTTTCGTATACCGGTTCTGTACCATTATTTTCAACATCATCGACATTAATAATCGACCATGCATAAAAATCTCTTTGACTAGTTTCTTCTGCCCATTCTTCGTGTACTTCTAAACATAGCACGTCTTTGCATATGTCGTCTTTTACCTTGGTCGCTACTGCCTCATTGACAGCATCAGGAACTGCCCCTGTCGCCATAGGCCCTATGACAGCTAGATTTAGCATTACCAAAACAGCGCCTACGCCGAGCAAAGTTAGGTTCATTGGCTTCAGATTCATGGTTGCCGTGCATAGTGGATAGAATTGAACCTATCGCAAAAAAATGGAGATTATGTTACTCTGTTCCTGAAATACTTCCATCGGATTGTAATTTGTATAATCTGACTGTACTGGTCGCCCCACTCATTGCTTGTGGAGATCCTGAAATTGCTACTATTCGTTCGCCTCGCTTTATGACGCCCTTTGCCGCAAGAATAGAAATAGCGTTCTGCATTGTTTTAGAACCTCTTTCATTTTCTTCCACAATTACCGAATTAACACCAGGAAGAAGATTTATTCTTCTGGCTGCAGATATTCTATCAGTAACGGCAATGATTGGCATATCTGGTCTGTATCCTGACACTAACCTTGGAGCGTTTCCGTGTTTTGTTGCTACCAATATGTGATTTGCACCTACGAGTCTTGCTAGTTCAACACCCGCATGAGCAACGGCTCTTGTTGACTTGAATTTTGAAAGGGCTCCAGGTTTTGCTCCTGAAGAATTCAGTCCCTGCTCTGTAGCATCAACAATTTTTACCATGGTTTCAACAGCTTTTATTGGATGGTTTCCAGATGCAGTTTCACCAGAAAGCATCACTGCAGTCCCTCCGTATCTAATTGCGTTTGATACATCACTAACCTCAGCTCTTGTAGGACGCATATTTTCAGTCATAGTTTCGAGCATTTGTGTGGCGATAATCACAACCATTCCTCGCATTAAGCCTGATTCTATTATCCGTTCTTGCGCAAGTGGAACCTGTTCAAGTGGAATTTCGACGCCTAAATCCCCTCTAGCTACCATTACGGCATCAGCCTCATCTAGAATCGATTGTAGATTTGTAAGTGCTACTGGGTGTTCGATTTTAGCAATAATCGGTGTGTGTTTACCAGCATCTCGAATTGCTTTCCTTGCAGGTTTCAGGTCTTCTGCTGTTCTTACATAAGATACGGCAATCCAGTCTGCCCCGTTATCGAGTGCGTGTTTTAGAGCCAATTCATCCTTTTCTCCAATAGCTGGTAGGTTCACGTTAGTTGAGGGGACGTTAATTCCTTTGCGACTACTTATCTGTCCCCCGTCAATAACTTCACAAATAACTGTTGAGTTGGCTTTTCCAGAAACATCAGATACGATTAGTCTGACGAGCCCGTCTGCGATTAGTACAGGGTCGTCTTTTCTTAGTTCCAGGGATAATCCACCATACTCGACTGGTATTTCGGGTCCGTCGTGGTGCTTTTTTCCACATGTCAGGGTTACAATTTCTCCCTGAGTAAGGTTTCTCGTACCATCGAATTCACCAAGTCTTAGTTTAGGGCCTGGCAAGTCTGCCAAAATACAGGTGGTGCGTTCATCATTTTCTAGTGAACGGATCTGTTGGTATAGTCCAGTCTTATCCTCTGGTGATCCATGGGAATAATTCAATCGAAAAACATCGGCTCCTGATTGGAAAATTTTCTCTAATTGTTCTTGCTTCCAGCAAGCCGGTCCTACCGTTGCAATTACTCTTGTTCTTCTCATTTTTTTCACTTTATACCAGTGCCGTAGGCAATTATTTCGAAAAAGCCACCTCTGTCGGTGTCTGCCTTCCCCATTATCTGTGCGGTTTCAATTCTTACATTGATTACTTCTTGCCAACCTTCTTTCATCGCTTGTTCTCGAAGTCTCTGCAGGGCTTCATTTCTTCCATATTCTAAAACCTTGGAAAATGATTGTAAATTCATTCCAAAAAGAGATTTTATGATTGCAAAGAATGACTGCGCCCAAGATGCGCCCATGGTTACATTGGTAGAAATCATGCCTGAAGATGAAATTTCACTAACTATAAATGGTTTAGACCTCGTGTTGAGAATGTCTTTTCCAGCAAGTTTTATACTAGCAGATTTACGAATTTCTAGTTTCCTGATGCTAGATTTTTGATGAATACCTGAAAATAAAAGTGAATAAATAAATCCAAACATGGGTATAATAAAAAGGAAAAGAAAGAACAACAAACGAATAATCTCGCTGATTACGGCCGGGTCCAAAGACTATCACTCCTGCGACACAATAACTGCAGTTCCGTATGCGAATAGTTCAGCTGCTCCACCAGATACACTACTTGTTGCAAATCTTACATTCACTACTGCGTTTGCTCCCATTGCATTTGCAGCGGTAAGCATTCTTTGAATTGCTTCGTTTCTAGCTTCATTCAGCAATTCTGTATATGCTTTGATTTCCCCACCGACTATATTCTTGAATCCAGCAAGAATATCTTTACCAATGTGTTTAGCTCGTACAGTAGAACCTGTTACTATGCCGATGTGTTGGCTTATTTGAGCTCCTGGGATGGTTTCTGTATTTGAGACTAGCATCTGCATAAATATCTCTGGTTATCGGTGTGATAATAAGTTTGAGTATATACAATCTAAAGCATTGGCTGGTTTCTTAGCCACTCTAAATCAGAGATATACAATTGCCTTATGTCATCTAGCCCGAGAACCAACATTGCTAATCTTTCCAAGCCCATTCCCCAAGCACAGACGGGATCTTTTATTCCAAGTGGCTCAGTTACTTCAGGTCTGAATATCCCCGCACCTCCTAATTCTAGCCACTTGCCACGCCACTTTACTTCAACTTCGAGTGATGGCTCAGTGTAAGGGAAATATGCTGGCCTTACCCTAACCTCTGGATAACCCATTTTCTGATAAAATTTCTTTAGTGTTGAAACCAACATCCCCAAGTTCGCCCCAGGTTCCATGATTATTCCTTCGATTTGGTGGAATTCTGGAAGGTGTGTTCTGTCGATGCTTTCCTTTCGAAATACTCTATCAATTGCAAAAACTCGACAAGGTTCTCTGGGATTTGCAGCAAGGTATTGAATGGTGTTTACTGTTGTATGGGTTCTCAACAACCCACGTTGTGATATCTCTTCGCTAAATGTTCCACCCCACCCAGTGGATTCTGTGTCACCGCCGTGCTCGTGAATATCTTTCCAACTTTCGAGTAACTTAGTGTCGATGGGAACGGATTTTGGGTTATCGAGATAGAAAGTGTCTTGCATTTCTCTAGCGGGGTGATCTTGTGGAATGAATAGAGCATCCATATTCCATCCAGCAGTTTGAACATAATCTTCTACAATCTCGGAAAATCCCATTTCTAAAAATATGGACCTTATCCTCTCAATAAGAGCCTGCATTGGATGACTTTTACCAGTACGTGGAATGGATGCTTTTAATGAAACATCATAGGGCCTGAATTCAGCCTTTTTCCAATCCGATGTCTGCAAGAGTTCCGGTGTAATTTCAGATATTTGCACAATCTCTTCCAAATCAACATCTTCGATGTTTTTTCCTTCTGGAGTGATTTTCCAAGTTCGCGATACAACCTCGACAATCTCTATGAGATTTTTACGTCCTCTGAAGTGGTCAACAAGTTCATTATCGATATCAGGAGATTGTATGAATTCCTTTCTTGCTTGAATTGTTTCTGAGATTGAGTTCCCATCATCGTAAGAAATTTTTCCACCATCAATCGATACACCTAATCCTTTGAGGAGGCCTATCCCTGGGCCGGCTTCATGCTTCTCGAAGTTCTTCGAAATATCTGACATAGTTACTTCATTGGTCCTTTGTATAAATTCCCATAACCGTTCCTCTAACAACCCATTTTCAACAGCCCTTTGTCCCTCTATGCCAAGAATAATATCTCTTTTTGAGCATTCAAATATTTTCACAAACCCATGATTGGATAGCCCATGGCCTGCTGAAACCGCGATGGCTTGGTCATCCCAATCACAAGCGGTGAGAATTTCATCAAGACTCCATTCTTCATCTTTAGTCTTTAATATGCGAAGTAGCCTTTTCTCTGGATTGGTTAACTCCGCCATGATACTTCCAACCCCTAATAATTCTTCAATTAAGCGTGTTAAATCATTCTTGTGAATCCGCATTGAGTAATGCAGTCAAACTGTGTTGTCCTAGATATAAGCAAACAACCCAGAAGAGGTATACTATCGTTGAAAATCCAATCATAAGCAACACTTGAGTTCTGAAAAGGACCATCCACATAACTGAGACATTGGTTACCACCAAAAATATGGTCAGGAAAATGGCAGGGAATAAGTCGAATCCTGCTTTACTCCACGTGTTTACGGTCATCGTGCATGAAATTACGAGAGGAATTGTTACCATTGTAACCATCCAAATTATTGGAGGGTCTGTCCTTGCGCCAAAGAAACCACCATTTACGATAATTTTACTGGGATTGAATTCTATCAATCCCATCGGCGTTAGCAGTGAATAATGTGTCCAAATAATGCATAAAAGAAGGAATGGTATAACAGCTAGGACGGTCAATCTACAAGATTCCAAAAGATTATTTTCATTTTTCTCTTTCAACCATTCTAAATTTTCTTCAACAAAAATAGGAGTGCTCCTTACTATGAGCAAGGTAATTACTGCGGGCCAAACGCCCCATGTAGGGATGATCATGCTCAGGCCAAACAACTCAATCCATTTTGCTCGAAACGGAGATTTTACCGCATATTCGTGCTCTATTCTTTCAAAAATACTTTGAGTGATTGTAAAAATAATCCAAGCGATAATTATTCGGTCATACCAGGAATTACCTAATGAGTGAAGAAAGATAACAATAGAGACAGGGATTGCTAATTTTAAGAATTGTAAATCCGATTCTCCATGAGTTATTTTGTCTGCAATGTAAGAAGCGATAATTCCGAGTATCAAGGCTGCAAGAAGGTTTTCAGTGAAAAAGGTCGAGACGATTTGTTGCCAAAATTTGTAAAAGAAATCTATTCCTGTCAACTCATAAATTGGAATATTTATTATCAATCCGATATAATAACTTACAATGGTCCAAAGAGGTAATAATATTATTATCAAAAACACATAAGAATTAAGCTTATTTTTTGGTGTATTTCCATATTTTCTCAAATACAAAATTAATGCTGTAGCAAATACTAGCAAAACCGGAGAAAGTCTGCTATCTGGTTGCCAGAGTACAGCGGCTAGCATTAGGTAAGGGCTCCAATCTGGAATATTTGGAGTTGAGAAATCTTCTCCTTTACTTTTCAAGAAAGTCAAGTAGAATATACCGCTAGTGACGAGGATAACAGATAATATTCCAACTGATTTTCGTATCCATTTTGTAGTCCAAGTTGTAAATTCAATATCGTAGAACCAAACATAATGAGCCCAAATGAATGCGCAAAATCCAACTGATACAGAAATAATGGCTAGCGAATTATCTTGTTTGAAATCACGAATTGTTTTTGTTTTAAATGCTAAAAATCCTATTCCCAATAGTGGAATGAATGATGCAAAAATGTCCCACGTAGAAGGACTCTGCGTTAATGAGGGGAGTTTATCCCATTCAACGTTAGATTGGGATATTTCTGAAAACGGATAACCATTTTTTTCGAGCCATTCTTGTCGTTTGATTTGAACCTCCCAATTCCATTGTTCTAAGGAATTAGCGTGTTCTTCATCGAAATCAAACATTTCTAATGGAATTCTTGAATCAGCAGAAATTGGGAATGGTAAGTCCAAAAGTGTAAGTGGGATTGAAGCAATATCTCTTTGGTTTATCTCAGTAGTAGCTCCGGTTTTGACTCCCGCTCCGGACATTAATAAGTTAACTTTCATTGCTAAGTCGCCAGTACTTATCGCGTGACCCCCAGATTCAGACATCCCGTGGTCTGCTGTTACCATCAATGTCCATGTGCTAGGAATTGATAATCTGATCGAGTTCAATTGATTGTCGAGGTGCAACATTTTTTGCTTATACTTTTCACTCTCAGTGCCAAACATATGTCCAGCATGGTCGGTTCCACCGAGGTGTGCGACCATCAAATCATGTTCATCATTTGCAATCCAATTTTCAACATTGGCAATAATTTTGTCATCAGCGATATAGATGTCACTAAACCCTGCATCGTAAACAGTTTCGTGAATGAACCGTTCATCTGTGTAAAGATTTGACCAGACATAAAAACCAGTGAATGCCACACTCATATTTCTTTCAAGAGCGTAGTGAAAAGCATCATCCTTTCCATCGTATTGTATTGCCCAATTACGCATAGCGTCAATAGGAGATGCATGAATTCCAGTTGACATTTCTTTTGTACATGGTCCAGTAAGAGTGATTTCGCTTGTTGATACTGTAGCTTTGGCACCATAATCCGTCCATGAGGCAAGAGTTGGCATGTATTCTTTATTATCCATTACGTAGGCTGGTAATCCATCTAACACAATTAACAAAATTCCCTCGGAAACCCTATCATGTTCTTCGGGTGGTTGTAAAGAAATACCCTCAGGATATCCTGGGCCTTGGAGTATGCTTACACCAGTTGTTGCTAATGGTATCAGTAGGGGTATTATGAGGGCGAAAACTGCCATCTTCCTACTTATCATGGACGCACCCAAACTGTGCGCAGTAAAATGGTTTGAAATATATATCCCAAGATTTCGTGTGAATAATGTAAGTTGGAGCCAACGGAGGGACTCGAACCCCCGACCGTCGGATTACAAATCCGAAGCACTACCAGCTATGCTACGTTGGCGCTGACCATGCGAGGCAGGTTCTATTCATGAATGCAACGGCACAACAATATCAGATAACATATTCCGAGAACTATGGCAGAACACTTGTTCATCAATGAATCAGGTTCCGTCAAAAAGGGCAACGACACTATATTTGCATGGTGGGCTAAGTATCAAGATGCGCTTAAATCAGGCAGAGATGCTGTCAATGGAACCATTGGCGCTCTGCTAGAAAATGATGGTAATTTAGCTATCAACAAGATTGTTGATGCGGCAATTCGAGAAGCCCCTGAAAACGAAATTGCTTCATACGCACCTCTTTCTGGATTGCCTGATTTTCTTGACCTGTCGAAGTCTTTAGCTTTAGGTGAAACAAGGGATAAATTCGAAAAATTAGGATTCAGTTTCGGCGCAACCGCAAGCTCTGGAGGAAGTGGGGCGCTATATATGGCGGCGAATAATTTCCTAGAACCAGGTGAAAACGTGTTGTTGAGAAACCGTCATTGGAAGCCATACGGCGGTTTTTTGACCAATAATGGGTTAGGTTCTGTAACTTGGCCACTTCTTCCGAATAATGAAGACTCAGAATTGGAATATTTCGCGAAAAAAGAATTTGCAGAATCACTTCAACAATTATGTCAAAAGCAGAGCAAGGTAATGGTATGGCTAAATGATCCCGCTCACAATCCTACTGGCCTTTCAATGTCAGAAAACGATAGATTTGAATGTCTAAACACGTTTGTGGCCTCTGCTATAAATAACGAAAAAATAGGTCACACCTTACTAATAGATTCAGCATACTCATTGTATGCTGAAGAGGCGTTTGGTTGGGCTGAGACCATTCTTGAAAGTGTTGAATCAGGTTTATTATGGCCTGAAAATTTGTTGATTTGTTTCGCAATTTCACTATCAAAATCTCACACTATTTACGGTCTAAGAACAGGAGCATTGGTTAGCATGCATCCCGATGCCGATTCTATCTCGAGGGTTAATTCAATTATGGGTGTGACCGCAAGACAGACTTGGAGTGCAACCTCAAGGCTAGGTCAATATAGCGTTGTCAAAGTACACAATTCAGAAAAATTGGGTGCTGAGTGGTCAAAAGAACGAGATAGACTTGCTGGATTGCTAAAGTCTAGAAGAGATACATTTGTTTCTGAATGTAAAAAATTAGGCATACCAATCAACCCTACTATGGATGGATTCTTTGCCTGGCTTGAACATGAAAATCCAGAAGATATAGCAGAAAAATGTGCACAACAAGATGTGTATTTGGTGCCGTTAGAAGGCGGTGTAAGAATTGGTTTGTGTGCAATACCTGAAGACAAAATCGCTCGTGTTGCAGAAGCATTATCAGTTGCATTGGGTTGATGTCATGAAAAATAAGAGGGAAAATTTCCTGATATCTGGTATAGTCCTAATAGTTCTAGGCGCTTTATTTTCACTTGGTGTAAATATCGCAATGGGTAGCGTTATGGGTGTAAGCGGGATTTTATGTTTCATAATCGGTATGTCGATTCCAAGCGAAATGGGAATGAGTCCCGAAGCAATAGCAAACTGGCAACCTTCCATGGAAAGGCTCCCTGATGCTGGGCGTTTCATGTATCGAGTAGACGTTACTTTGGATGAACCTAAAAAATCTACAATCTTGTGTGGGCCGTGTGGAAATTTGGTGACCATGGAAGGCGGGAAGCCAAACCATTTCACATGCCCAGCGTGTGAAAGAGAATTGTGGCATGATGAAGAAGAATGAGAGTTCAAGTCAAAAATATCATTTCATGATTCTACGTCGCCCGAGTCATGCCTGCCGAGATTCTAGATGGGAAAGCTTGTGCTTCAGACCTAGAGCAGCGTTTGAAAAATGAAATTTCAACAATGGAAATAAAACCTCATCTTGCGGTTTTAATCGTAGGTGATGACCCGGCAAGTCATGTTTATGTTCGTAATAAAATAAAATCATGTGAAAGGTTAGGTATTAAGTCAACTCACCTAGAATTACCCTCAGAAACTACACAGACTGAACTTGAGTCAAAGATTATTGAAATGAATAACGATGCTTCAATAAATGGTATCTTGATACAGTCTCCTCTCCCCAAACATCTAGATGAAGAAGCACTTACAGATTTAATTGACCCGAAAAAGGATGTCGACGGCTTTCACCCAAGCAATCTTGGCAAAATAGTACAAGGAAGAAAAAACGGTATGGTCCCTTGTACACCTGCGGGAGTTATGGAAATGCTTTCATGGGCAAAGGTAGATTTGACTGGGAAAAGGGCAGTAGTTATCGGTCGCTCATTCAATGTAGGCATGCCTCAAGCATTATTGCTATCTGCAAAAGGTGCGGATGCAACTGTAACTTTGGTTCATTCAAGAACGAAAGATGCGAAGTCAATTTGTAAAGAAGCGGACATAGTTGTTGCAGCAGTCGGTTCTCCTGAAATGGTGAAACCAGATTGGATAAAACCAGGAGCGGTAGTAATCGATGTTGGAATCAACAGAGTTGATGACGACTCAAGAGATAGAGGATGGAGGCTCGCAGGGGATGTAGACCCATCTGTTTCAGATATCGCTTCAATGATGTCACCTGTTCCTGGAGGGGTTGGTCCTATGACGGTCGCAATGCTAATGGCAAATACTGTAATGGCCACGAAAAGCCAACATTGATATTTTGACACTTCAGAGAACTAACATGGACCCGAGACACCCAGTCATCGGACTAATATCCAATTTAGTGGCTTTGATAGCATTTGTCGGATTATTATTCTCTCTTTTACTACCAATTGTTACTCCAAAAGGTTGGAATGCTGAAGAATTTGTTTTGCTCGGAATTGTAATTCTTTCAGTTGGAGTTTCTTATTGGGCAAAAAGAGAACACGAGATACTCGTAGTTCACGCCCCTGGTGATTCCTCCTCTCAATACATGGATTTGGAGGATTTACCTACATTGATTTCATCCAACAACGATGGAAGTCTTGTAAATTCGAATACTGCGGCCGTAATCGAATCAATTGTTGGAGCGCAGACTACGCAATCGAAGTCTTCAGTAGACGGTGCAATCGGTGTTTTATCAACAGGAGATATAGGGCTGACCTCAGCACATGCTGCTTCAGAACACAAAGTACAACATGCAAAAGTCAATGTTAATCAAGAAAATGTTGGACTGCCCTCCTCAGATGTAAAATCGGTTCCTTTGCCTACTTTTTCTGAAGAAAAACCCGCTACGCAAGTTTCGGTCGCGGCAATGATTGATTTAGACGATCTAATGGCTGATGAATCAATTCCCCAAACACCTATTGATTTACCTGAACTTCCCGACTTCTGAGTGAAAACTATGTGGACAGATTCAGTTGATTTACACAGCCATTCCTTCTATAGTGATGGGCTACAATCACCAAAAGAAATGGCGAGAAGAGCACACGCAAACGGGGTGAAAGTATGGTCCTTAACCGACCATGACACCAGTCGAGGTTGGGAAGAAGCCGAAGAAGAGTGTAATAATCTGGGACTTAGATTTGTTCCGGGAGTCGAAATCACCTGCAAGGTTGAAATGCAAAGCGATAGTCTTGACCCTAAATCTTGGCATCTACTATCGTATTTTCCTCATGGAGCTACGACCGAATTTAGAGAATGGTTGGAATTATTGAAAGATGCTAGAGTGCCCAGAATGAAAAATATGATTCAGGCACTTAATGAGATTGGATGCAATGTTACATTTGAAGAAGTTGACAAATTGTCTGCCGAAGCAATTGGTCGACCGCATTTGGCAAGAGTATTGGTTGAGAAGGGTTACGTGGATAGTGTCCAGGAAGCCTTTGACAAATATATCGGAGACCACTGTCCAGCATACAGGGAGAGGCCACTTCCAACAATTTCTGAAGCCGTTCAAAAGGTAAAGGAAAGCAACGGCATAACCTCTCTTGCTCACGCTAAATATTACGGTATTGAGACTTCGGAACTCATTCCAAGATTGAAAGAACTAGGTGTTGATTGTATTGAAGCATTTCACTCATCACACTCCGAATCCTACAAATTTGAGTTGATGATGCAGGGATTACCTGTTACTGTCGGAGGAGATTCTCACGGAACAGAGAATAGGCCAAGTCCAGGCCGAATGGTGGTGCCAATCAATCACCTACACTCTGCTTTTGGTAGAAATTGAATCCCAGATAATTGCTGCCTCAAATAACAGAATTATAGGAATCGCTACTAAGAACAGCGAAAGCGGATCTGGTGGGGAAAAAGCTGCTCCGAGCACAAAAGTTGTGAACCAAATATGTCTTCGATATTGCAAAATATCGTCTCTAGAGATGGCCCCGCTATTTAGTGAGATAAGGGTGAAAAGCGGTGCCTGAAATCCTATTACACAAGCAAAACAAAGACCACCAATGAAACCAATGAAAGAAGATAATCGCCATTCAGTGGACACACCTGCTGCCTGAGCATCTGAAGCGAGATATTCTAGTAACATTGGAGTGAGCAAATACCAAGAATAAGCTAAGCCGGCTAAAACAAGAATTAAACCTCCTATTCCATATTTTATAACTGCAATTGAAGGGTTTGAAATTTTCTTGACCAACTCAGTTTGGATTGCCGCCCCAATTAGTAAGTAGAATACTGCCAAAGAAGCCCCTAAATAAGCACCGAATCTAACCTGTATCATAATGAATTCAACCGGTGTCAAAATTATGATACTTACATCATCTGGTACTAAATCTACACTCAATAACCAATCAACAAGATTGTGAGATAGCGGTATCCCGATCGTTACGCCGATAATAAAGATAACAAAAATCGCTTTAACACGAGAACGGAGGTGGTTTGAAATCATCGAGTACAGGTTTTTGATTTCAGGATTTATTGAGTAATCGCTCATTCTTCCTCACCCCAGGCATGCGATGGTGTTGAATCAAACAGGTTTCTTTCGTTTTTATTTAATCTAGTCAATCTGAAAACTACGAAACCAGTAATCCATAATGATGGGAGAGAAAGTAATAGTGAATCCAAATACCTTTCATCACCGTAGTCATTTAGTACTCTGATTTCGATTACATTTTCAACATTTGAATTTGGATTGTGCAAAATCAATAGATTCCATTCATCAGGTGCATTTACAATTTCATTTACAGAACTACTTGAATTAATTGTTTTGACTTCAAAGTCTTTTTTTATCTTAATCCAATCTATATTTCCATCACCCATATATTCTGGAGAATCTTCTACATTCACAATCGCATACTCTAAATTATTACTGTCATCTAAATTTATTATTTCAGATGTCATCGTTTGACCTTCAACAAGGGGGTTGTATATTTCGAACAGCGTATCACCTCCTCCAAGCCTTAGGGAAACTCTGTCGTCGATGTTATCTTCTTGGTAATTCACAGAGATCATGATCAATGCTAGCAAAAATAGAGTCACAGCCCCTTCAAAAATGGCATGAGTCGTAATTTTTTTCCTATTGACTCCTTTGAAAGTTTTTCCGAAATCGTTTCTTAACCTCGGTTGTAAATAGTGGATGAACAATGCTCCGATCGCTCCCACAAACATTCCAAGTGGAATATCTACAAGCCAATGTATTCCAAGGTAAGCAATAGTAAATATGAACAATATTGTGTTTGCTAAAATGAACAAATGATATCTGTAATGATTCCATTCCTTGATTTGAATTCCCTTCTCTTTACAGTGAAGCCAGTTAAGGAGAAGCATACCAAACGGTATTGCTACGTGAAGTGATGGTACAGCGTTATCCAATGGGTCGTGTGTTGAATAGAATTCTACATACCAGCTGTCATGGTAAAGCAGAGCATCCATCCCTGGTATCCAAGACGATGTAACCTCAACATTGAAGAACAGATAGTAAGGTACTGCAATCGCATAAATTAATAGGTAATTTAACGTCATTTTATCTGTTAAATCTCTCTCTCCAACATATGCAAAATAAACTGTAGTTATGTAAATCAAAAACAGATAAATGAATAGGTAGTGGAAATTCAAAAATTCAGTAAGGTATGAATTCTCAAATGCCTGTTGAATCCATAATGTTGCGTTTCCTTCAATAGTGTAAATTAATTCCGTCCAGTTTCCAGTTTTGATCTTCAAAGGTTCATTTAAATTATCAGTGAGAGCCTTCCACTTGATGATTACAGCATATCCTAAAATGTGAAGATAATACTTCTTTTCGATAATAATTCGATAAGCATCTTTCAGCGGCGTTCGTACTTCCTTGCATCCTAAAGTGAAAAGCCAGCATGTTACAGGAGTGAGGACCAAGATGATTCCCATCATCACTCCGTAAGGACCCATTGAACCCTGTCCCTTTAGAGCCACCTATGATAGTTTTTACTCCCCACTCGCTGAACGGTTCCTTTCATCTTCAGCCTTGGCGACTGCGATACCATCTTCCACATCCACTTTACGTAGTAAAAGAGCCCCTGCTACAATAAGCAGTGATATTGCGAAAATCCCCACTCTTGAATCGAACCAAACCGTCATCAAAGAATAAATCAGAGGTCCAATGAGAGCCGCAACCTTACCAAAGAATCCGAAGAAACCAAAGAATTCAGCAGACCTGGTTTCTGGAACCATTTGGCCGAACATTGAGCGGGCTAAACCTTGAGAGCCACCAAGCAAGGCACCAGCAAAGACACCAAGTAGTAAGAATTGGAAAAATACGGTTATCCCAAGAGGTTGCCACAATATGCTTCTCATCGTCTTCGGAATGAAATCTAATTTGCCATCTCCTAAATTAGTTGGGTGGTTTTCTCCCAATCCAGTTTCGTCTGCAAATTCTCCCCCACTTATGCTGTAAGAAAATCTTGAATCGCTCATTGAATTTTGAAGTGCAATAAGGTCTTCTTCATTTAAATCAACCTCTTTTTCAACAGGTTTGCTATCATCATCAAAAATCCATTTAACTGCATAACCCTGTCTCTTTACATCGCTATTTTGTTCAACTGGAAGGATGTCTTCGAATTGCAATGCCCATTTTTGTTCATCATCGTCAGGCAATGCTGCGATGTTGTTCACGCCTTCTCTGGCTTGTACAACGTAAGTCCCATCCTCATCATTCCAGGTGTATTGTATGTCATATTCAGAATGTTCTTCCAGCTGTAGCGGTGCGAATGATAGAGCGCCAACAATTACAACACACCAGCATATTAATGAGAATTGTAATGCTTTTTTAGTTCCCCATTTTTCTGCGAGTTTTGTAAATCCAATTGCTGCCGGTGCTGCAACGAATTGAATAATCAAAATGGTAAGAATTAATCCAGTTGTGGTCAAACCAAGTACCACAATGCCAAACACACCTGCTAGGGCTGTAACTGAATTTATTCCATCTATGAAACAGAAATATGCTAGCATGTAGAAGAATAGTGTTCTAAAACTTTTGATGTCTTTTAATGTAGTTATGACCTCATTCATCGCCATTTTTGTTGATGCGACTAGACCCATAGGTTCCATTTCATCTTCAATATGTGGTTCCGGAACCATTTTGAAAGTCATCTGGGCGAATCCTAGCCACCATATACCTGATGATGCCATGACGAAGGGAATAACCCATCCACCTTCTAAGGTCAAAACCATTCCAAGGTGAACTACCAACAGCAATCCGCCTCCAAGATAACCTGCTGCAAATGCTTTGTTTGAAATCGAATCCATTTCGGTTTCATCTCCCATGTGCGGTAATAGTGCGTTGTAGAATACTCCTGCTCCATTCAACCCCACGTTGGCAATCATGAACATGATCATCGCCCAAACCCATCCGATAGATACTCCAAGATATGGCGATAGTGCTAGAAGAACACAAGAGATTGAACCAACAAGAGTTAGGGTTCTCAACCACCATATCTTAATCATCCTTCTATCGGCTATTACTCCTAACGATGGCGCACAAATTGCGACTAATAATGCGCCAACCATAACGGCTCCTGAGAACATGGCATCTGCTGTCCATTCAGAACCAAGGAATTTTGTTGAAATTCCGTTTGCTTCAGCGAAAAGATATGCAAACCATGCTGGGAAAACTGCTGTAGTTACCGATGTCTCAAATGCACTCTTACCCCAATCATATGCACAATAACCTCTAACGCGTTGGTCTTCTGCCATAGGCATTGATGATTGTTTTCACTTAAGACCGTTCACCCAATAGAATGAGTTCAGGACATTGTTCAATAAGTGAATTTGGTTCAGCGAACATAATGGAATATACTCAGCCACCAGAGAATACCCATGACTCATTGGTCTATGCAATGAATAACATGGATGGTGTTGAGTTTGATTTGCGTTTGACAGCTGATGAACAATTAGTAATCCACCATGATGATACGGTATCAATTCCAAAAGATCGTCTCGAAGGAAGGCCTAAATTTGTCGAACAATGGGATTTAGATGACCTTGTTGACTTAGGATTTTGTTCTTTTGAAAAATTAATGTCAGAAAAGAGTTGGCTTATCCCTTGGCAAGAGCATTCCAAGGTAGCATGTTTAGAGATTAAGAGGTCTCATCCAAAGATTGACAAAAACCCTACTGAAAGAATGGCAAAGGTAATGAAATTAGCCACAGAGATGGTTGATGAAGCAGACATCCATGAACAAGCTGCTGTATTTTATGCATTTCACAGGCCTATGAATCAGGTAGCAAAAATATCAGGTTCCTCTAGACCTTGGTCGAGATTACTACCAGTAGTTCCTAGAACTGGAAGTAAAAGGACGAAGAGATTTAGAGCAATACCTGAATTTGTAAATTATTCATTCAACAGATTATTGAATGCCCAAAAAAATGCGGGCTCTCCTATGATGCCCTGTGCTGTAGACTACTTTGAAGGATTAAAGAAATACATTCACTTCGGATTACCTGTTGGTCTGAAAGGAAGGCAACTTGATAGATTAAAGAAAATAAAAGGTGATTATCCAATCTATGTTTGGCCAGGGCACCTACATCTAGAAAGAGATTTGCTCGATGCAGGTTTGTCTGTTCTTACTGATTCTGCGGACCACAAACAAAATTTGCCATGTGGTTCTTCCCGCTGGTTGAGACCAGCTACTATGCCATTGACTGACGACCAGTGGCTTGATTTGAAGAATGGCTTGATCCCAGATGATGTGGCGCCGTGGCACGAAATAAGCGATGAACAACTTGGTTGGAATAATGCAAGACTAATAGGTCACAGAGGATGTGGTAAGACATCAAGGCCGGTAATTCAGTCAATATGACGGAGTTCCTGTTGCTCAGCGATGTACTTTGGTCTGTAAATTGGTATTCCTTTTCCATCACGCATAATCAACCTTTCATCAATGATTTGGGCTCCTATTCCAGCTACGCGAGCCCACCCGAAGAATGTAGTGTAATATTCTGGTTTTGTCAAACCAACAAAATTCAACAGGGTTCCACTAGCAATGTCAACATTTGCATTTGGGTTGCTTATTTTTGGATTTTCAGATAGGACTCTTGGTGCGACTTCTCTAAGAGTTCTGATAGTTTTGAAATATTCATCATTTGGGCAAAGTTGCTCACCAAGTGCGAATTGTACTGTAGCGCGTGGGTCTTCCGCACGTAAAACAGCGTGGCCAAAGCCAAACACAGGTCTTTTAGCAGCAAGTTCTCCTCTCACAAAGTTCTCAATTTCCGAAGGATCTGATGTGCCGATTTTCTTTACGAATTCAAAACAAGATTGATTTGCTCTTCCGTGTAAAGGACCTGACAAGGCATTCATTGCTCCGGCCATTGAGGAATATACAGTAGCCTTACCTGAGGCTACGGCCTTACCAGTGAAAGTAGAAAGGTTTCCTCCGCCATGATCCATGTGCAGAACTAAATATGTCGCTAGTATCTTATTCATAGCGGTCCTATCAACACCTTCGATATCTAATGTGTTGGTGAAGCGTTCGACTAAATTCATTGAAAGGTCATCCTCTGGAATATTGTCGATTCTTCCCTCTCTGTATCTGAAGATGAGCCCTAATAGCCTTGGCATTTTAGCGACTAGGTCCAATGCATCATCAGTCCAGTCAGATGATTTTGACATCATTCCCAATGAATGTATTCCAATGGATAACCAGTCCATGGGGTGTCCATCTTTGGGAAGTGTTGCGAGAATTGCATTTATCTCTGAAGGTACATTTCCTCTCGACTGAAGTTCTTTAACAAAGGAAATAGATTGTTCCTGATTTGGTAATTCTTTATTGAACAGTAGATATATTACATCTTCTGGTAGGAAATCCGCTAATTCACTAATGGGGTATCCACAGTAATGTACGCCTTTTTCTGGAGTGACGAATGATGTTCGGCATGTGCCAACAGGTATGCCTCTCAAGCCCGTGTTTAGATGGGCAGAAGTCAAATTGAGTAGATTATCATCTTGACTCATCTGCACACACCGGTGACGGCGTGTTGACTCTTTGGTATAAGGTCGACGCTGGAATTGTTCAGAATCTTATCCTTTAGTGTAAAATATAACACTTAGTGTTGCTAATTAAATGTGACCAAAATTATCAACTAATCTTTAGACCATTTTCTAAAGCCTTTCATTGCTTCTTGGTCTTCTATCACTTTGACTCTTATCTGGTTACCATCAACCACTATGGCTTGTTCATCTTGCAAACCCGGGCAGAAGGTTACGGTTTTATTCCAAGACCTGTCTGAGCGTAAATTTTCAGCCCAAAATGGATATGATTTGCATTGTGAAGGCCTTGCTTGATATACCGTACACTTCTTGTTTTCATCCAAATAAATGCAAATATCTGTTACACTATCAGACTTGAGAATGAATCTTCCATCAATCGTTCTGTCACAGTCTCTATCTAACCATTCTTCAACGTCAAGTCCATGATGTAATGCCAACCTTTCTGCATCTGATGGTTTAAGGTAAACAATTCCTCCAGGCTCATCGCAACATTTTCCACAATCGGGTTTGCATTCAAATTGAATACCTTCCATCCACCATGGAAATGCCATCACGATTCACCAGTTGTTTCTAGTTTCTTTATCGGGGTTTTAATCACGTGCTGGGGAGGTGCTGGAATATTGCCAAGTTGGAACTCAATCTCTCCGATTCTGTCTGCTATCTCAATCAATTCATCAACGTCGGCATTTCTAGATTTTTCGGCCAATGCTGTCAACTCTTGCTCCAATAATGCCAATTGTTGAGAACTCTCGATATGATTATTTTGAACGGATTTGAACATACTTTGGGCTATATTGTCGATAGAACCAACAGTTTCGTCAACTCTTACTTTATCGTATCCAGATAATACATCTTCTTCTTGTAAAAGATACTGATCTCTTTCATCTACTGTGAGTGTATTTGTACTATGTTGAGTTAAACCATCGTCAATTATGTGCTTTGAATTATCAGCGTATTCATTTATCTCGATGTCTGGAACTTCCCACTCATCTGAGAGGTCTGGAAGTTCGGATTTCAATTCGATGCCTCCGATTGCTTTGTCTGAATACAAGTGGTCTAATGTTTCATTGATGACCTTTGAAGCAATATCCTCTAAACTTTGTTTTTCGATAAATTCTTCCACATGAGTCATTTGTTTAGGAGAATTTTCTAAAATTCTTGACACATCTGTTGGAGAAACAATTCGTTCCCCTGATTCTATGGCGAGGGCTATTTTTTCAAAAGCTCCATCAGTTGTTCTCCATTGACGTGAACCGTGTTTTACTATCGTTGCTAACATCGAGTCATCGAGTAGTAAGGCTCTACCGCTTGCCTTCCGTCTGAGATGAGTGATTAATGATGAAGAAGAAGGATCCATTATCCATATCGATGTAGCCGATTTCATAACTTCCCAAAGTCTGCTGGCTTCCCAATGCCTTGGTTCAATTCTTGAACTAGCGACGACTTGCACTCCCATGTTTAATGAAAAATCGATTAGGAGTCCGAGTTCAGTCGCCAATTTACCTTTGGCTAAATGTAAGTCATCGATTGCAATCAATGATGAGTGAGAAACAGCTTCTTGCCATCCATCTGGGAGTGAATTTTCCTTTGTAAGTCTGGAGACAGATAATAGGTGGACATTTCCATCTTGCCTCCTAATCATCGCTTGGGCTGTCGCACTTAGGATGTGAGACTTCCCAGTTCCTTCATTTGATAGAATGAGCAATGGATTAATCATTTTACCTGGATTTTCAACAATTTTTTCACAGGCGCCAGCAGCTCTTTGGTTTTCCTCGAGTACGGAAAATGTTTTCCACGTATTGTGGTTTGACATCCTCAAAATAGGTGGCCATTTTGGTTTAAAGTTAGTATCCCGGATTTCTAACTCTTGAGTATTTATCGAATAACCTCTTTGCGAATCTAAGATATCTGTCCAAATAGGTCTCCCATCTTTCATGAAACCGATTTCATCACCGAATAATTCATCTTCAATTTCTATGATTTCCTTTTCGTCTCTTAATTTGTTCATTCTTTGAGAAGCAATTTTCGCAAGTGTTGTGTCGTTTGTAAATTCGATTTTATTTGGGTCGCTTTCTTGTCTCCCCAATACTTTGTCGGCAATCAGGTCAAAGGTAGGGCGCGTTGAAACTTTAGTTCGAGCAATCAAATTTCCTTTTCTTGTATCCTCTGAATCTTTGACATTTCTCAATTTGTTGAGTTTAGAATTTGCGCTACCTGCAGAATTGTCCTGCTTACCCAAGATATTTCTCGCATTGGCCATTGCGAGTTTCAATTTCTCCTGACGCGTAATACTCATTCTGAATCCTCCTTTGCCCATCCTTTGAGTTTCTTATCAAGATTCAATTTACGCTGTGGGCGACTTGAGGCTTGAGCTCTATTGGTTAGATTCTTTTTGATTTCTATTCCTCTAGCCGCAACAGGACTCATCGCTTGTGAAGTGTTATTTTCGCTCGCTAGTTTAATGGTTTTTTGTGATGATTTGGCTACAGGTAAATCGAGGTCTTTATTCGCTGACTTTTGTTTAACAACCTGCCCTAAAGATGATGGAATAATGGAGGGTATTTCAGGAAGTTTACTTTCTCTTGCCGAGCCTACTGCCGTTTTCGGTATGTCTTTCGGACCGGGTAGCGAAATCTCAATTTCTTTTCCTCTTGCAGCTGATAATCTTGATTTTGAAGATGTGATACTAGAATTGGGGATGTGGTGCTTGGCTTTTCTTCTTTTAACAACTTGAGCTATTCGTGGGCCTTTTGGCTTAGTTTCTATGGACTCAGAAACCACCTCAACGATTTCTTCTGTTTCTTCGATGATTTCTTCAAGAATTTCTTTTTCCTCAATTTCTTCTTGTTCTCCAATTTGTTGAATTGGCTCATCATATATTGTTTCCGGCGTATTCATTTTGATGTATTCTTCCATTTGAGCGATTTCTTCATCCGTCAATGGAGCAAGTAAGGGATGGTCCTCTAAAGATTCTGGGTCTTCATTCCATCTTTGAATGGTCTCAGTTTCCAATATTGGTGCTATTCTGGAGATCTGTGTAAAATCCTGTTTTGTCCATGTACTATTGTAGGTGTGAATAAATAAGCAGTCATCTTCATATCTCATTTTATCAGCAAGGTCTCTTACAAGATTAATTAATTTGTTAGTGCCATGAATTGATGATAGGTACTCTAGGCCATCAAATAACATAACAGCCCTTATGTTAAATTTTAGGAATTCAGACACAACTTCCTCAATTCTTTCAATTTCTGGCAGGATATTTTTCTCGCCTTCTTTTTTGGTAATCCACATTACCGAATCGTTATTTATTCCGATATTAGAAAAATATTCTTTTTTAGAAAGCCTGGACAACACTAACAATGGTCTACCTAACTTTTCCAAATTCGACACTAATTGGAATAATTCATCTGAATCATTCAAGTAAACAGATCCAGGTTTCAATAATTCTTCATCAGTATGGTATTGATATTGAAACCCAATGTTACGACGGGAGAATTCGGTTGACGAAATTTCGTTTTCATCACCAGGGGTTCTTCTTGACCGTGTCCACGTGTTTTGGCGATTTCCGAGTTTTTCCCACCACTTTTGAGTATCATTTTCTGCAATGGATTGAATCTTTGATTCTGGATATATTTCCAGTATCCGTGGGATATCAATTCCAGAAACAACTTGAATTACACAATCTAGTTCTTGACAATCGGCTTCAATGTTCTTTACGGCTTTTGTTCCGTATTGAGGTCGCTTAGATTCATAGAAAGCAGCAACTATTTCCCGATTGTTTATGACTAATTGACCTACCTTTGGAGTGTCGTCTTTTGGGATTCTTTCACAACGGATGTAACCGTTGACAGAATTCTCTATCATGTCGTTAACCAGAGTGGATAGAATAGCGTTACCTCCACGCCTTTCCTCCAGTAAAGTACCCTGTTGTAACTCTACCATATTCACCCCTTCGGGGTTTATGGAATCTTCAACCTTCTTGAATTGTGGGGCTAATCAAAGCGATAAAACGAGGGTTTCATGTCCTTCTTTAATTTCGCGAGACCATGGACGCACCAAAGGGGATGATTGAGTTTTCAAAAACCTCAATCTGCTCAGAGACAATTCGTCCATTCCAGCAACAATTGTATGTTTATGCAAGTATAACGATAATTTCGGTAATTTTTTCAATATATTTTCCATTGGTCTGGATAATCTCAATCGTTTGTGCAATATTTTCATACTCAAAATTAGCAACAATCATTTTTACCAAAAGCGTTCCATTATCGGTAAATCTTAACCATCCTTTCATGGATACAGAATTCGTGTCTAGGTCTGAGATTATGGTAAATTTCAGCGGGAAGTGGATAAATCCGGGCATGCATCTTCTCAAATTAGTAAAGGACCCAATTCATGGTTGGATGATACATAAACAAGATAAAGATCTGTCCATATTATCTTCTTGGGAATCGAAAAAGAGTGAAAAAGTTCTTACAAAACAATTGACAATAATCAATCAGGGAATCTCACTGAATAATGCAATGAATGAATCCAATGATGAATTTGAGGATGCACGCGAAAGGGAAGCACAGGAATCAACACTTTTAGAGAGAAATTGGATGCCCGAAGAAGAAATTGAAATTCAAGGTCCTCTTTCGAAGATTTTTTCATCCGAATAAAGTATATTTTCCCCTCAAAAATCTCCCCTACATTGAAATGTGAATCACCTGAGGGTTTATTCTATGGGCGAGTCCGCCAATGGTTCAATTTTGGCTCAAGTTTTGAACAGCCCAGAAGGGGAAAAACTGGTTGGCACGGGCCTATCAAAAAGGTTCTCTAAGTTACCACTTTGGTTATCTCATCCCTCAAATATTGGTGGCTTCTATGGATTTTTAGTATCTCTTGCACTAATATTTCCATATTCAATGACAGAAGAATTCTGGGTTCCATTGTGGATTTATCACACCAGCCTTCTGGTTTTTTTTACAGGATTTCTAGGCTTTTCTAGTAGAGTCATGAATGCTTATTTTAAGAGGCCCGCAGTCACTCCAAATCGAATGATTTTGTTCCCAATGCCGTTTGTTGGTTTCACTTTGTTAGCATTACTAAATACCGAGTTGTTGGATTCTAATTCACCTACACTGTGGTTATCATGGATACTTCTAATACTGCCTGGCACATTGTATGTGCATCTTTCATGGGCGCCAAGATGGCGTTTATTGTGCATGATTGACGAGGGTGATTACATCATTGAGGAAGATGAATATGAGGATGTTTCCGAAAAAATCGAACAATTGATAGAAGATGATTCTGATTTACAGGAAGTTGTAGAATCATTTGACTCCGAAGAATGATTAAATTAACCCTACCGATTTACCAGCGCCTTCGAAAATTCTCAATACTTCATTCAAGTCATTATTTGATAATCCCGCTGACATTTGTGTTCTTACCCTTGCTTTGTCACGTGCAACCATCGGGAATACAATTGCTCCCGCCATGACTCCTTGTTTCAACATTTCACTGGACAAAGCCTTCGCAGTTGCTGATTCTCCACACATTACAGGTATGATGGGAGTTGTTGACACTCCTGTGTCGAACCCCATCGATTGCATTTCATTTCGGAAATATTCTGTATTCTTCCAAAGTCTTGCGTGGTGTTCAGGCTCTTCCATCAAAACTTCTACTGCTGCTTTTTGAGCGGCAGCGACAGAAGGTGGTTGTGATCCTGATAAAAGCCAAGACCGAGAATGATTTAGTGCGTGTTCTCTTACAATTTCTTTACCCGCAACGATGCCTCCCTGAACGCCTAGTGCTTTGGAGAAGGAACCTACTTCGAAATCAACTCTTCCTTGAAGTTTGAAGTGGTCAACAATTCCTCTTCCACCGTCTCCTAATACGCCTTCTCCATGGCAGTCATCGACAAATACCATTGCGTTGTGTTCTTCTGCGATATTAGTCAACTCATCCAGAGGGCATATGTCCCCATCCATTGAAAATACTCCATCGACAATGATTAATTTTCTATCAGCATCTTTGTTGTCGTTCAGAACCTGCTCTAAAGCAGCCATGTCATTGTGTGGAAAAACACCTCTTCTTGCTTTGGTTAACCTAACACCATCAATAATCGAACCATGATTTAACTCATCTGAAATAATGATGTCATCTTTACCTTGTACCAATGTTGGAATAAGTCCAACATTAGCCGTGTAACCTGCGGAATAGATTAACGATGATTCAACTCCTTTGAATTCAGCTACCTTTTGTTCAGCTTGGAGATGTATGTCCATTGTTCCAGCAATTGCTCTTACAGAACCACTACCTGCGCCATATTTCTTGATTGCATCTATCGATGCCTGCATAACTTTTGGATGAGTTGTTAGATTGAGATAATTATTCGCAGATAGCATGATGGTTTCTTTTCCATCCATAGTACAGCGTGGCGTATTTGCGGATTCCAATGTTGGGGGTTGCCACAATAAAGATTGGTCTTTGAGTTCTTCATATCTTGCGTTCATCCAAGATAGGTCGCCTGCCATGTTTGCCCCACAGGTAATGTGCTAAATGTTGTTTCCCTTTGATGCAGAACAATCATTTGTGAGA
>CAZGJD010000011.1:0-35738 GCA_964526385.1 uncultured Candidatus Poseidoniales archaeon
TTTAGCACCATTACTTGCCTTATGGCTAATTCCATTGTTACTTCCTTGACAAGATTGAAGGGTAATAGCCAACGCCCTCACAATGAGAGATATGTCTCTTCTAATCCTAATGCGCCACGGCCAATCGATGTGGAATGCTGCAAATTTGTTTACTGGTTGGGTAGATGTGCCTCTTACCAACAAAGGAATCGAGGAAGCGATTTCTGGTGGCAGAGAAATCTCATCGTTACCCATAGGTGAAGTACACGTATCCACTTTGATGAGAGCTCAAATGACGGCCATGATCGCCTTATCACAACATGAAAGTGGGGCAACACCAGTTTTCCAGTACGACATTGAGGGTGGAGAAATGAGCGAAAACGAACAGAAGATGGCAAATTGGTCAACATCTAATTCTGAAATAAACACCCTGCCAGTATATGTTTCGTGGAAATTGAATGAAAGAATGTATGGTGATTTACAAGGTCTGAATAAGCAGGAAACAAGAGACAAATATGGAGACGAGCAAGTGCACATCTGGAGACGCTCTTACGACGTGCCACCTCCAAATGGAGAGTCATTAGAGATGACCGCTGCTCGAACTATCCCTTATCTAAACCAGGCAATATTGCCAACTTTGGAAAACGGAACTAACGTATTCGTTGCAGCCCACGGGAATAGTTTGCGCTCGATAATAATGGAAATCGAGGGGTTGTCAAAAGAAGAGGTCTTGGCTCTGGAGGTTCCTACTGGTAAACCGATTGTCTATGAATGGTCAAATTCTAAATTCACCAAGGTGTGATAATGTCATCAAATTGGCAATGGATTCCTTCCATTTATGTCGCGGTCCTTTTACTGATGAATATCCTTAGTACTCCGTTCTCTACATCTGAAATGCCAGATGATTGTCCAGAGGACTCTTTTAATTGTGAATATGTTACCATTTCGCTGAATGTTTCAGATGAAGAACTACATCAGGCTATGGATGAATGGCAGGAAACCAGAGGTTTCACAACAACCTTTAGTGAAGGATATATCGTGGATAGGACTTCATTTTTTCAATTCCCTGATGACGTTCATTATTCAAATGAATGTGGTACAGTTGAGATTTTCTCCAAATCAAGATTAGGACGCTCAGATATGGGAGTAAATATGGAAAGGGTAGAATCGATTATCCAATATTTGGAGGACTATGATTTCCATACAACCTGTCAGTAAGCCTCACCTTCATCGTTGACAAAGATGACATTTACACCTAATCCCGCTTTGTGAAATGCGATTAATTCAAGAGAATATATCATGTGACCTGTAGGTGCAAATCCCAGAACTTTCCGCTTGTCCCGTCTGGAAAACCAAGATTTCTTTTCACCAATTACCCTCCTCTCTCCTTCAACATCATCAAACCATGGAAGGGGTCCTGCAGGTGAAAACTCAATTCCGAGTATAAGATCAACACCATCTGTAGATTGTGCAGCATCCGCATCGGCTCCACTGGGTATTGCGGGAGCATTTGGATGAGTATGTAACCAATGAGTGAACCTTCCAGCTCTCGGCCCCCTATCCGTTCCAAAGATATCATCTGTCCATTCTTCAGGAATGTGATGTACGGAGTAAGAATCTCCTCGGTTAACCATCACAGCTTCACTAATTTTGTAGCCTTGGCCTGCAAATAGGCTGTCTTTGTGATTATCTCCCTGAAACATTGTCGAAGTTTCCTGATTTATTCTCTCATCTTTTACATCGAGACCAACTAAAATTTCATCCGGCAATGATTTGAATGCCCAGCCTAAAATTTCCTCCAAAATAGATACCGGGAAATGAATCTGTGCGACATATTCCTCTCTGCGATTAAATGATTCGTCGTTGTATACAGCGACTGCTTCCTCCAACCAGTCGCTTGCCATGCTCGGCGCTAAACAGTTCTCAATCATCAATGCCTCCCTCGTGGGATTATTTCGGTAAGTTTTGAATATATCTAACTATGAAATGGAATTATGGCGAAGAAGAAAGGTGGCTTTGGTCGATTTCTTGGTGCTATCACTGGAAGCCCTTACGAAAGAATGCAAAAGCAGATCGATAAGGCGATTGATGAAGCAGAAAGTGATCGAGCATTATCCAAAACCTTGAAGAAAATGGTCAAGGCAATTGGCCAACAATACGAGGATGAAAACATCGACGAGGAGGAGCATGACCTTCTTATTGAAGCAATAGAAGATGCTGATCCTGAGGGCCGAACTTTTGGCAAATTAACAGACAGTAGCGATGCTTTTTATGATTCTGGTGACATGCCAGATTCACCAAAACTGAATCTAGGCAAGAGAAAGAACTTAGATGATTTGATGAAATCACAGGGTAATGAATTCGTAGGTTCATTTGGTCGTGATGAATTCGATGATTTCAAGCGAACAATGGCTGCTGATTTCTATGCAGATTCAGATGATGCAATCGCTGCTGGAGACCATCAAGCCGAGATCAGAACTCAAAACCGTGTATTCGCAGATGCAGAGGACGGAATCGACCAACTGAAGAAACAAATGGCTCAAGAAAGTGGATTAGAACATCATATAGAGGAAGAAGAGGAAGATGAGAACTATTACGTTGATGATGATGATGTAGAATGGTGGAAAGATGATGATGGATACTGGTGGTACAGGGAGCCAGGTCAGGAAGATTGGCAACCTCATGAGGAATAATTATTCCAAATTTCCAATTTTGATAAATCAAATTTTGTTATTCCAAAATCAGCACCAGCGTTAAGCATGGCGTTATTAGCCATTGACGATGAACTCATTCCTACGATTATATCTGGCCTTTTGATGTTGGAATCTAGCAATCCCTTGAGCAAATCTAGCCCCTTGGTTGGAGGCATGAAATGGTCTAGCAATAATACATCAGGATCAAACGAAGAAATCTTTTCTAAATAATTACTGGATTCAAAGTATTGCTTGAACTCGATGTCGGTAAAACTTATTCCGCCACTGATTAGTAATGCCTCAATGTCTACTGAATCTTCGAATGCTAGAACCCTCATTCTTCTACATCCCACCAGTTAGGAACATCAAACCACTCTGGTGCATCATCGTCTCTTTCAATCAATGGAAGGGATAATTCAGAAGTTGAATCGGCATTGATAGTTAATCCGATTTGGGCACATGGACTTGGAAGGTAATCTTCACCGCTTTCTGTCAGTTCGATTCTTATCTCATTTCCAGCTGGAATAATTGCGTCGATAGGATTGAACTCCATTTTCATAAGGTATGTTGATAACACCGGATTGACAGTTTGTGCGGTGTATCCGCCGTCTCTGTATCTAACATCCATAGTCGCATGTCCAATTCTTAGATTTTGAGTAGAATCATACATTGTAGCAAAAACCTGACCTCCATCACAACCTCTGGTAGTAACGGAGAGGTGTAATGTCGGTAATCCGGAAATGAATCTGTCTTCGTTCGATGCGGGAATTGTTATGCTCACATCTGAGTTTATGCTGACAGCATTTCCATCTGTAGTTGTTTGGTCTAGAGTAATTTTCTCCCAAGTCATATCACTTGGTGGCCATGTGTCCTCAACGTGCCACTTACCGTCATTTCTCTGCATTTGAACATGCAGGTCTGGCATTGGGCCATTATCTTTCAACCAATATTCAAACCAAGCATAGAGGTCAACCGCCCAATCCATCCTTGACATCTCGGGATATGCTTCTGCGCCATATCCAGAAGTTAAACCACCGTGTACGTTAGGTTGGTCTGGATAGTTATGTGCCCATTGACCCATGATTCCTCTTGCTGGAATTCCTGCATCTCTCATTAGTTGGTATGTCGGGAATGCGTGATATGGGTCCACATTCCAGTCTTGCATTCCCCATACAAGGTACACACTACCTCGATAGTTTTGTAACACGTCAGGAAGATGTCTTCTTTCATCCCAATAATCATTCCATTGGGCGCCTCCATAATGTGCCCACAATTGTGTTGTAAATGGATTGAGAGGTCCTTGTAAATCGTCTTGACAAACTCTCAACTCATCGCTTGTAAGGTCGCTAGTAGCCGCTTGATATGCGGCATCATATCCAAGAGCTCTCGCTTCGCTGGAGCCATTTCTGTAAAACATTTCTTGGACTCCTATTGAGCCAGAAATTGGTACAATCGTTTTCAGATATTGCGATGGCTTTTGAGCGGCTTCCCAGTTTGTTGTCCCCGCGTATGATTTACCCATCAATCCAACATTGCCATTTGACCACTCTTGTTGACCTAACCATTCGACAACGGCTTGGATACCAGTTTGTTCCCCTAACCCCTTTACGTCTTGGCAATGGGTTGATTTACCAGAGCCAAATGTTGACGCTTGAGCAAGAGCGTACCCATGAGAAATGAAGTTGTCATAAACCCATTTTCCAATTCCTCCATCGGGAACGGTATTTGGATTGGAATCTGGTCCAACTCCTGGCATGCCTTCTCCTCCGAAGTCATAGTATGGGTGAATTGACATAATCACTGGGACCTTTACTCCTTCAGGAACGTCAGGTAACCACAGTGCGACATGCATCAAATCATCTTCAGGGAATCCAACATCATCTTCAGATGCGGGTAAATCTACAGCAACAAAATGCTCGGTGTATGTCAATACCCCGTAAGTTCCGTTGACGGGCAAAACCGATCTTTCCTGTGAAAGGTCAAGTTCCATGGTGTGTCTTTCATGCAAAGGTGTTAACCACCATTCTCTGATTGATTCAGATTTAGTAGTTTCATTCAAAACATGTCCAATACTCGAACCTAAGATTAAGAATACGATAGATATTGCAATTGTTGCAGCTAATGTAATGTTGAGCACGTTATCACTGGAAGGTTGGAAAATTTCCGCGTCGAAAACTTCGTCTTCCATCATACTCCACGAACAGTAACACCCTCATCAGTCTTACTTTTTCTTGTCATATTACGCAAAGGCTCAAAGGTGTAGGACTACACCGCAAATTATGGCAGAACACTACATGGTCGCTGGAAAATCAATACCTGAATTGTCGACCTACTACGGCGGATTTTTGATTGCTTGGGGGGTTGCAATTTCAGTCATTTCACAATCCGATTCTATAACTTCTTATTTCCCAAGCTTCTTGGGAGTGCCACTGTTAATATCAGGAATTTTGGCTCAAAAAATCCCTGAAAAGCGGGCACTTTGGATGCATATTTCCGCAACCTTTGGACTTCTCTGTGCACTGGGTGGGACAAGATTCTTCATGGTCATGGGAGATGGGCTTAATTATGCATCTGGGTCGATGCTGATGTTACTTCTTACCGGTTCAATTTACACATATCTCTGTGTTCAGTCATTCAAATTTGCAAGAAAGAATAGACAAGAATGAACCTTAACTTGATTTGGTTAGAGTTTATGGGTTTGGATATGCGAGTAGTTGCAGTTCTTTTGGCTCTACTCGTTCTGACTCCAGTTTCTGGTGTTGATTATGAAACTGGAGAAGAGGAATGGAGGGATGTTGAAGTTGATGTTTCCCTTTGGACCGACGGCCCAGAATTGGAAGGCTCACCTATGGATGAGCCAAGGTCTGGAGATGCAGTCCTGAAAATCGAAGTCGAATATACCCCTGGGCACCTTCAATCCTCGGTAAGGGGTGAAATTTTCATCGAATTATTCGAGGAATGGGCTCCAAACACAACTAAAAACATGATTATGCACATCGAAAGTGGAATTTATGATGGTATTTTCTTCCACAGGGTAATTGACGACTTTGTAACTCAAGCAGGTGACCCCACCTGCACAACAATCGGAGTATATCCAGTTACAAGTCCAGAATGTGGAAGTGGGGGTGACGGCCATACTCTTGACCTCGAAATTAATGAAAATCTATCTCACGTCGACGGCGCTATAGGAATGGCAAGAAGTGCGGACCCAAATAGTGCAGATACTCAGTGGTATATCGCAGAAACAGAAGCGCATGGTTTGGACCCCGAAAATAGGGATGATGAAGGCTATGCGACCTTTGGAATTGTACGACACGGCATGAGTCATGTTAGAGCAATAGCAACCGTTCCGACAACCGATGACCCCTCAGGCCAAGAAATCGTGGTCAATCCAGCATCATCTGCCGGGAGGCCGATTTACGAGGTACACATTTCCAACATAGACATGATAGGAGTTATTCCCGGTCCCGTTGCAAACATTGAAACCAGTGTTGATGAATCGTTTATTGCAAAGTACAAATTTGCTATCGGTGGAGTTTTAATCGCAATTTTGAGTTGGTTTTTACTTCCAACGATAATCAAAAAGGATGAGATTCAGGACGTAATATTGTTGGGAGTTGAAAAAGATGAGAATTAGTTTAATTTTGGTTGTATCACTTAGTTTACTACTTGCAGGCTGTTTGGATGAGAAAGTAATATAAGAGCAAATATTCGAGGAGGAGAGGAAAAGTTTCCCCGATTTTTCAATTTCTGCTCATGATGGAAGTAATAATTCTCTTGAAGAATTAAACGGTACATACTGGATAGCATATTTTTCAGCTCCATGGTGTTCCCATTGTGAATCAACAATTGATGCCTACGACCAGGTAATGCCTGATGGGAAATTGTTGGTATTTTCCACTGATTCCTCCAATGAACAAGAAGACTTGATCGATTGGCATGATAAGACAGAAAATAACCTGAACCGTACTTTAGACCGGCCATTCATGCTCGGCTCAGAGATTGGTAAAGCGATGAACGTATCTGGCATACCTCATGCCATGATTATCGATAAAGACGTTACTGTAATCGATGAAAAAATTGGAAAGAGTTCCGACCCAGATGAGAATCTTGAATGGTGGGAATTCTATACTAACTGATTTTCAAGTCGAGAACTACGTGTTGGATGTGAGGGCAATACGACTTGACATCCTCGAGATGTATCGCTTCAACATTCTTACCGCTTACTGTCGAAAACCATTCAACCGTCTTTTTTGTCCATTCCTCAAATTCATCTTCGTGAACATTCATGTGAACATGTATATGTCCTCCATCTGGCTTCAAACACTTGATTGCATTGCCCCAGGAATTCAAAGATGAAGGAATTAAACCGAGTATTACTCTGTCTGCTATGCCTCTTAATTCTCTCATCGTCTGCTTATTGTCGCCTTCGTAGATTGTGCATTTTTCCTTTACTTTATTCCTAATTAGGCCTCTTTCCAAACCCTCTATACTTTTACGGTTGATTTCGCATGCATGCACATGTTTTGCTTTCCCTCGGACTAAGAACTGCAATGTGTAATATCCTATTCCACAATATGCGTCGACTATAATTTCACCCTCACAGTCGATTTCACCCATTCTTTTTCTTTCAGTAATGTTGCCTGAAGAGAACATGATTTGTGAAGCATCAAATTCGTATTCAACAAAATTTTCTTTATGGACCACCCAAGAATCAGTGCCATGTATCAACTCGAGTTGCGATTTTCTCGTAACTCCCTTTTTGATCTCATTTTGAATTGCGAGTCTCTTGCCACCAAGAGCCGATGCAATTTCGTTCATATTCCAGTCCTCTGTATTAGTGCCATTGGGGAAAACTACCATGTCTCCTAATCTTTCCCATTTTTTTGGAGGATTTTCGATCAATTTGGATAGTAGAAAATGAGGGTCAGTTCTCTCAACAGATTCGAATTCGAGTCTTTCATCCCCTGCTGTTACCGGGATAGCAATTCCATCTTTGTACGGCATCGGTTTTAATTCCGTAATCAACACCCCCTGTTTCCTTAGTTTGTCATATTCAGAACTCGCATTCTCCCGACTGCAAATATAAGCAAATGCAACGGGCATATTTAGTGCTAAAGGAAAACCCTGTTAAATCTCCCCGTTCACAGGTGAACTGATAGCATGAAGTCTAAGTTGGCAATTTTCCTAATATTCGTGTTTACAATTTCACTTTGGGCACCTCTTGCAAGTGCAGTTGAAATGCCAGCCTGTACAATTAACGGTGGACATTGCGATGGTTGGGATAGTGCTGATGATGGGACACCAAATCAGCAGGATTGGATTGAAGGAGTCTATGAGTTCAATTTGGTTGACACATCAAAAATCGAAATGGAAATGACGTGGGCTCTTAGAGAGTTTAACAGGTCTCTGCTTGGTTTTGATGATGACCCAAATATCGCGGCTGCTATCCAAGCAATGGGATTTTCCGCAAAAGATGGAGCGCCTGCTGACTTGATTAGAAATTTCTTCAACGAGAATACAGGTGGCCCGGGAACCCCAACGGTCAAAGAAAAGTTAATCCTCGAAGTTAATGACACAATAAACGAGCTACTAACTTCTGGTTTTGGTACGGTGGAAGATGTAGATTCAAGTTATGTTAACACAATCACAGAATCTGGAATCACAACTGCTTGTAGTGATAATCCTGATAATGATTCAGTGTACGGTTCTGAGGGCCAATCTATCGAAAATGCATTTGACCCTCCGATCTGTTTCTCAGTAAAAGCAAACGTTTCTCTATCTACATCAACATTTAACCTTGGCTCTGTTGACCCAATAACTCTTGAAAGAGTGTATAAAGGAATGTTAGCAATGGGCTCGGAAATAACTTCTGAATTCGATTTGTTTAGCGAGCCTGGTCACAAATCAGTTTTCGTAATCAATCCACCTGATTTTGCTACAATCAAGGGCGTTGATTCTAATGGAATACAGGTAATAAAATCAGGCCCACCTTCCTACATGGCCGCTCAGTGGACCATTGACCACACAAACGCTCCTCTTCTAAGTCAGCGAATTGAACAATCAGTCAGCATCGATATCGCCCACCGAAATTCAACTCAAACAAGCAGTGTAGTTGTAGGTCCAGATGAGACAGGAATTACTCTCGCAGTAACTTTGGACATGTCGGATGAAGATTCAGTGTTTATCGATATACTTGCGGGAATTAATCACATTGATGAGTCTACTATGACTGACTGGGGAATATCGATGGTTGATGTTACAGAAAATGCACGAGTTCCGTGGATTACCTCTGACGGGATAAGGCTCGCTTATCACAATGATTTGGTGGACCTTGATGAATTCACGTCTAACTTCCCAATGGACACGGTTGGTAATGCAATTGAGGATACTGTGTCTGGTGTAGGTGATATTACGATGAGTGATGCGAATTGGGTTTCTAATTCCGTTTCTGTTGGAATAAGTGAATCTCCAGGCGGACTGAATTATTCCCATTCCGATTGCCCTGAAACCCTTCCTCCAGGCATGGATGCATATTATTGCATAGAAGGGCAGTCAGCTATGAACGGTGAGCATCCGATTTATCTTCGCTCAACATCTTCGACATTTGAACTAAGAATCTTAGATTTAATCAAGGAACAGGTCGATGATTCAACAGGATTACTCGATGCTATTCAGGAAAGCGATTTCCACGATTTGTTAGATTCAGGTCTTACCATCGATACGAAATTTGGTCAGGACCTACTGCAGGATATGGTGCCAAATGATCTACCTCCTTCGGAATTAAAGTTAGAAATAATCCTCCCAGATTGGATGCAAACTGCTACTGGCGAACAATCGTTTGAGTTAATCGAGAGAACTAATGATGTGGACCAATTTGAAATCTCAATTGCAAAACCGGGTGCATATGACCCGAGGCATGCGATAGTTGACAGCGATGGTAATGAGATATGTTCTGCAGATGAAGCTGATTGGTCGTGCGTTAATTTGGACGTCGAGTTTGATGTAAGTGAATTGAACTTCAACGAATGGGGCCCGAGTATCGACCTAACGGCATCATTCAGTGCCAAGATAGACCTTTACAGAATAAAGATACCAGACCAGGTTCTTGAACAATTAGAAACTGAAAACACTACTGTTGCTTTGGAAGTTATACCTTCAGACCTTATCAGGCTTGGTTTCGAAATAGGAGGAAGGGTCGCTGACCCAGTAGTTAGAGAAGTCAACGTTTCAGAAGGAAATCCAACAGAAATTGAGTTTACCGCTGAAGGATTTGAAGAATTTGTTGACAATCTTGGGAAAGAAATTACTGAAGAAATGCACGCCTCCGCAGAACAAATATCTGCCGAGGAAGAAATGGTTGAGATAGATTTGTCTGGTATTCAGATCATAACAAACCTCGATAATTTAGGTGGCATCGGTACTTCAATGGATGATAATACCCCAATCACGTTTGAGATTATTATTCCAGAATTCACATTTGAGGCAGGAGTAACAAACGGTTGGCAGGGACTAATCGATGGAGAACCTACAGTGGGAGTAACTACCGCACTAACAAACCCAATAATATCTGCAGCAAATAAATTTAGAAATTTGTTCCAAGTATTTGGATTACAATTCTTACAGATGAGCGGTGGAGGCTTAACTCTAGACAACAATGGAGAACCATTGATGTTCGAAACCGAACCAATCGACATTGAATTAAGTAACGAAACCGATGCAGACCTTAGAGGAGATGTTTCATTCGTCTTGCCGGATGGTATTGTTTTGGAAGACTTCCAGACCGCCAACGGATGGGAGAAAATTGAGTACCTCGATGACGGTAGGCAGAAAATTACCATTTCATTAGAATCCCTTTATGTTGGTGAAGAAGTGGAGTTTAGGCTCGTAGTGACCTGGTTTTATATTCTTTCACAAATCTGGATTTATCCAACAATTTTGCTTGGTTTGATAATTTGGCGAGTTAGAGCTCGACGCAAGAAGAAACGAAAGATACGAGAAGCGAAAGCGGCTCAAGAAGTTCAGAAAGTTAGTAACTCAAAAGGTGGCCTAACCGATTCAGATTTTGCTTCCTTAAGTGCAGGAAAAGACCCAACATTTAATTCATCCTCAGACTACAATTTGTATGATGATGAAATGTGGAATCAGTGAAGGGAATCGTAAATTCTCTTTGCCAGTGAGGGGCCAATCCCTGGTACGGTTTTCAGGTCGTTGACAGTAGCGTGGGCAATGCCCTGCCTTCCTCCGAAATGTCGAATCAGCGATTGCAACTTTTTTGCTCCGAGACCCTCTACACCTTCTAAGGGGTCGGTCAATTTCTTTTTAGATCGTGATTTGCGATGGAATTTGTTGACAAATCTATGTGCTTCATCTCTAGCGTGAACCAACACTCTACCTCTTCTATCTAAGACGAGGTCGTCCTTTCCTTCTCTATGTATTGTCTCCTCTCTTTTTGCAAGACTAGCAAGTTGCATTCTATCCTGTACACCGTGCTTTTCAAGAACTTTTGAAATTACAGAAAGGTGAGTTTGTCCACCGTCAATCAATAACAAATCTGGCCAATCATCAACTCTCTTTATCCATCTCTCAACAACTTCGGACATCATTCGCAGGTCATCTAGAGCATCACCCTTTACAGTGTAAGTTCTGTATTCTTTTTTTGCAGGTCTCCCGTTTCGAAGGCAGACACTCGCTCCGACTCTTGAATCTCCAAGGAATTGCGCCATGTCAAAACATACGATATGATCAAGCGATTTCATTTGGAGAAGTGCTGCACCTTCATCGGCGGCTCGCTGTTCCAATGAACCACTGCTTTTGTTTGAGAGCCGTTCAATCTGGATGTTAGCATTCTGTTTTGCAAGCGTCGATAGAGTAGCAAAATCACCTCTGGACGGGGTTCTATTTTCTACTATACTACCTCGCCTATCAGACAACCACTCAATCACGGTTTCACTAAGTGGTGTTGGGGTCAAAATTAGTCTTGGAGGTCTTCTGTCTGAGTAATGGTCCACAACGAACATTGCCACAGATTCACCCTCATCTCCTCTGTGTATTACTGGCCAATTTTCTTGACCCTTTATGACTCCTTCATCCGCATGAAGGACAACGATAGCAGCGAGGTCTCCCTTCACACCAATTCCTATTGCGTCACAATCTCGGTACACCGTTGAATAAATTACCTGCTGGCTTGTAACGCTTCTAACCGATTTTATCATGTCTCTGTTTTGAGCCGCTTTTTCATACTCCATATTTTTAGAAAATTCATCCATTTGAGTAGCCAATTCTTCAATTAATTCTGTCGCATTTCCATCCAAAATGCGTCGAACATTTCTCACTCTATCTGAATAATTTCCTGCTTCTATGCAAGGCCCTGCACATAATCCAATGTGCATCGAAAGGCAACCCTGTGGAAGTAGTTCGTTGCAGTCTCGAATTCCAAAGTTTCGTCTCAATAACTGGACTACTTGTTTTGCTGCGCCTGCATTTGGGAAAGGCCCCCACCTCCAAGCCTCCTCAGGAGGATGTCTTGTGTACAATATCTTGGGAAATTCTTCTTTTGTAAGTGCTAGAAATGGAAAAGATTTGTCGTCTTTTAACATTGAGTTATATCTTGGCCTATGTTGTCTTATCAATTGTCTTTCTAAGACCAAGGCTTCTTGAGGAGAGTTTGTAACTATACACTCAATTTCATCGGCTCTTCTAACCAATTCAGGTATCATTGCTCGATCTGGATTTGATGCGAAGTATGATCTAATTCTCTGGGATAATACAGTAGCCTTTCCAACATACAATACTCTGTCAGATTTTGTTTTGAAAAGATAGACACCGGGGTTCGGGGGCAAATTAACCGAACTTGGGTCCACCGGCATGATTCGGTTGTGTAATCAATATTTGATGAACACATCGACAATCAGGGTAGGGGAAAAAACATCATTGATGAGGTCTAGCGAACGGCATGGTGAGAGGTCCTTTAGCAAGAATTCTCTCACGCCTCGCTGAATTTCCGAGGAATCTCGAAACCGCTTGGGATGTGCCCCGGGATATATGCCTCCCAGGTTTAGCTGAATATTTGGGAGTTGTAAGGTCAGCACTTCACGCTCCGATTACTGAACTAATAGAATTGGATTATGTTGTTGAACGAAAGGCACACGTCATAGGTGGTGGTTCTAGAAAGAGAAAGGTCTACCACATAACTGAATTGGGCAGAGATAATTCTTCAGCCGAATTAAAGCGAAAAGAAAAGGTTGGTTCGTTTTTTGGAAAAGTGCCTGAAAGACAGGAGTTAATCGGTAGAGATGATTTGATCACAGATATCTCTCGACATGAGAAGGTAATACTCAAGGGGCTTCCGGGAATTGGTAAGACATCAATTCTCCAGGAAATATCGATGAAATTCGTCGAGAAGGGGAAAATTGTAAGATTTTCAACAATGGAATCATTCAAAGATATTACAGACATTTTTAGTGACTGGGGTTTAGAATACACCGATGAAGAGGCTGTTCTAGCTAAATGTAAGAATGATGTATTGATTATTGACGAATTCCAGGAGATAAATAAAAGGCATCAAAAAAGAATCGAAGACTTCTGTAAAAAGGGTAAATTCGTAATTCTTGCGACCAGACCTCCTACACCGTTCACAGACGGCTTTGAAGTGATAGAAGTACCTCCGCTACCCATTGAATCAGCAGTCAAATTATTGCCACCGAAAACTGAAGATAAAGAATTGATAGTCAACAGGCTGGGATGTCATCCTTTAGCGATACAAATGCATGATATTTCCTCCGTATTACCCGAGGAAGGTGAAGATTTACAATCGTGGGTAAGGGATGTTGTCTTACGAGATTTATCTGAGCAAATGAGTGCTGTAAATGAGTTGTCTATGTTACCAGTTCCAGTGCATGCTGAAAATCTGAAAAACGATGACTATGTGCCCGATTTAGATGAATATGCACTGTTGAGATGGTACGAACACGGGGTTGAATTACAACATCTTGTAAGAAATGTAAATTCAACAAATATTTCAGTTGAAGATTATCAAAATGCCGCAAATTATTGGGAAACCATTGAGGGTGATTCAGCGAGGTTAGTTGAGTTGTACTTGAGGATAAAATCAGGGCAGGACATTGAGAAGTTCTTAATGGCAAATGCAGAATCCCTAATGGTAAGGTCAAGTGCAGGATTAGCATCCTTAATCGATGATGCAATTTCGAGGAAACCCTCAGAAAACCTTCACAGGATAGCTGCCATTGTTGCTATTGAGAGAGGCGAAGCGGAAATTGCAGAAAACCATGTGTCACAAATCAGTGCTATTGATTTACGCCACTCTTTGAATTTACTACAGGGTAAAGATAGCAAGTTATTAGATTCTGTCAACGATGTTAAATTACTATTATCCGAAGCGTCTAGAATAATCGATGACCAACTACCAGATTCAAAGAAAGAGATTGATGTTGATTACTTAATTGACAAAATAAATTTGAATTCTCTGGACGAAACTCAAAGAAAAGTAGTTTTGGTAGCAATTGCAAAAATTAGACATGCGGCACTTATAGCAAGCGGAAATTGTCCGCAAGCTAACGATATAATTGAAAATTTGATAGCCATTTCACACGAAAAAGACCCTCAAATTTTGCAAATGAGGTTGAGGTCAAAAATTTCCGAAACTCCTGAAAATTCTCCGAGTTTTGAAAAATTAGTGAATGAAGTGTTCTCAATTGAAGGAATTAAAGGAAAGATGCTCCAGATAGCACTCATTTCTAAATGCGGTCCAGAACGTGGGAAAAACCTTCTTGAAAAGGTCGCCCTGCCAGAGTTGGCCGCCCAATCAAACCTAAATTCGGCAAGACGATTATCGGCTTCTATCTGGTATTTACGAGCTAAACTCCAAACTCATAATCGATTTTCCTCGATGGCAGAAGCAGTTTCCTTATGGAAAAAATCACTGTGTCCTAATGCGAGTAAATTAGCCTCCGAGATGATTCATAAATGGATATGATTTCCGATGCGATTGTTTTTTTTTAGAAATCGAAATATAACAACAATCAAATGCAATCACATTAAGGTGTAACTTATGGTGAAGCGTCAAGCCTATACTGCTTTCATTGTTCTCACCATGTTATTGCTTTCTCCCTATGTGAATTCTGTCGAGTTAACACCAACTGTCAAATCTGAGACTACGGGTAGAGCTCAAACGATTTGGTCAGGAAACATAGTTCTCAATACTAATTATGGGGTTGCAGTAACCGATGAATTGGTTATATCAGCATGTACAAATATTACGATGGGAAGTGGCGTCAGGATCTATGTTGACGGAAGATTGACAGTTGAGGGGACTAAAAGTTGTCCCGTTTATTTCGATAATGCTGGTGGAGGTGATCATATGGGTCTCCAGTTTAACACATCATCAAACGGTAGGGGGAGTAAAATCGACAATGCCTCAATAATCCATTCAACTTATGGAATAACAATTTACGGTTCGAATCCTTATCTTGCAAATGTAACAATATTTGACGCAGATGACGTTGCTATTGATTTATTCAATTCAGCAACTCCTACAATCAGAGATTTGGAAATAAATGAATCCGGGCAAGATTGGACAATTCCTCAATATTGGAGATATGGGATTGGTTTGTCTGTTGGAGCAGGTTCTGCTCCAAATGTGGACGGCCTAAAAGTCACCAATGCTGTTACGCGTGGACTTAACATGTGGGGTAACTCAGGAGGCTTGTACAGAAATATTTCAATCGACAATGTAACTGGAGCAACCTTGGCAATTTCAGCGGGAATTTGGGTCGAAGATAGTATACCACTCATACAGTCTGCCAGCGTTGACAGATCCGACCATGGAGTAATTGTTCGACACATTACGGACGGGGCGATTACTAGAGCAGTAATCAGGGATTTGGATATTACAAATTCAATGTATGTTGCGATGATTCTTGACAAGGAGGACCGTACAAACTACACAAATTACCAAAGCGCGGTAATCGATGGATTATCAATATCTGGCACGGGTGGTCCATCTGCAAAAACTCCCGGTCTAGCAACCGCAACATTGGAAATAAACGCAACCGGTGCTTGGATTGAAAATTCAAACTTAGAAGACAATTCGGCTGTAGGTGTACAACTCTATTTCGTAGACTCGACGACAATTTTCTCAAATCTTACAATCAATAACTCAGGAGGCACTGGAACCGGTGCGAATGCCGCTGGAATCTCAGTTAGGTCATCTTATTTTGCTCCAACTTTCAATAATTTAGAGGTTTCAAATTCAACAGGTCCTGCAGTATTTTCAAAAAGCGGTGGAGCCATACAAGGTAAGGATTGGAATTTGCACAACAATGGTCAAGAAGGATTCCTTTTGGAAAGTGCATCTACAATTGTAGAGAATCTATCTCTAAGCAATAATTCAGATTCCGGTGCTCATATTTATGATGCGAGATATGTCTATCTTTACAATGTTAGCTCCGAAAATAATGGAGATGCAGGACTATTGTTCGAGAGGGCGAATGACATAGAAACAACGTCTGGTGATGTGAAATGTGTCAACTGCAGTTCAAAGAATGACGCAAAAGGCGTCACTATAATAGACTCAGTCGACCTATTCTTAGAAAGTTTATCTGTTGAGAACCCTGTAACTGGGTCATCTATTGTCGCTGATAATGGTGGGCTAAACATAGGAGTTCAAGGGGGAAGATTCCACCTCAAGGATGTTGTCACCTGGCAAAATTCTTCTTTGCCAGCAATATCTATAGTAAACGCTGAAGCCGAAATAGACGGTTTGGAGATGCTTGGATCCCATGCAGGACTTCACTGGGATGCTGACCACAATCAGGAAAGAGACAGTATTCTATCTAACGCATCACTATCTGGAACTGATTGTTTGATACTATCAAATCATGACCAACTATATGGTCACAACATCAATATTACAAACGATTGTTTAGGAGACCTAGATTTCACCAACGTCAAATTAAACTGGACTGACTTTGAGGATTTCGGGACCCATGTACTTATTGTTGATACAAATTCAAATTTGCACCTACATAAACCAGTAAATATCGATTATCAATCAGCCGTAATATCAGGTAATGGTTGGATCGAAGAAGCTTGGGATGTACAAGTATGGGTCTTGAACAACAACAGCAACGGCGTACCATCCGCTGTTGTTGAACTTGGATTTGACCAGTTGGAATCTGAAATAGACCAAAACACGGACGAATACGGATGGGCAAGTTTCCCCGACCTCAGAGGGAAGAAGTATACCAGTCAAGGAGAGAGTCCGTATACAGCGGTGACGATTAATTGTTCATATGACAGCGTAACTAATTCAACTTCAACAATTCTCGACCAAGACAGGGTGATATGGTGTCACTTACCTCTTGCTAATCAGGCTCCGTTCCTAATTTGGGATACGCCCGTAGACCAGACAGTTTTCCCTTCGAAGTCAGAGGTAATATTCAATGCATCAAGGTCATGGGACCTTGACGATGATAGTTTAACCTTCAAGTGGTACTCATCGATTGATGGCGTTCTTCTTGAGGGTCCTATGTATGAATTTACAGCAAACGAGGAGGGAATTCCGACTCCGCTAGTAAATCTTTCAGACGGAATACACAATATTGAACTTGAGATTTGTGATGTAGATTTCTGTGTATCTGAGACAAGAACCATCGAGTTAGCAAACCAACCTCCACTAATCGTATTTTCTACAGACCCGGCTTTGAACCCGTGGGGAGAATTGATCTCTCCGATAACAAAAACAGTTCACTATGATTTGAATGGTACTTACGACCCGGAAAATGATTCATTGACTTGTTCGTGGTCATGGTTGTCATCATTTATTCCGATTTCAGATTGTGCAAGTGAAGGGAATCTCACATTTGAAAGTGCATCAACTAACGTTTTTGATTTGACTTTGAGTGTAGAGGATGGAATCAATCCTCCTTCTGAATATGTAATTCCAGTGGAGTTGTACAACGAAATGCCAACCGCTTCGTTTGAGGTTCTTAGAGATAGCAATTACTCAGAAAATGAAGTTACACTCGTCAGCACGAGTTCGGACCCTGAGGGTGATGAAATTGAATTCTTTTGGACAAGCAATATCGATGGAATATTATCCAACGATAGTTCGTGGTCTGGTTATTTATCAAGGGGTAGTCACGTCATTACCCTATCTGTTAACGATGGCAGAATGGAACACCTGAATTTGACAAGTGTTAATCAAACGATTTTGATAGTTGAAAACAGTAAACCAAGAGCCGTAATTAGCAATCCAAATGAAGGAATGGTTATCGATTCTAGCACGATAATTGAATTTAATTCTTCGGGCTCGGGTGATTGGGATAGTGCATGCTCAACATTCCCCGGTGACATCGACTGGCATTGTTCTGACACAGAACCGACACCTGGCTCTGAATATCTTGTCTATAAATGGGAATCAAACATTGATGGTGTTTTACAGGAAGACGGAACGGATTGGCTAATTTTTGAATCTAGACTCAGCACTGGAAATCACGTGATAACTCTGAGCATGGATGATGGCATAAATCCAATCTCTACATCGACAGTAAACATAAGCGTGGGCGAATCAGCACCAGTCTTAGGGCTCATCAATCCCGACACAAATACTGGTTATCAATCGAGTGATTTGATATTATTCGACATTAGAGATAGCCAAGATTTTGATGGTGACAATTTCACCTTCAGTTTATCGAGCAACATCAGTAACTCAATCCTTGAATCCGTCAGCCCATACGAAGTTCATCCTATTAGATTGGATGCAGGGCACCATTTATTATCCGTGGAATTGGTTGATGAAACAGGATTGTCTAGAATTGAGAATATAACTTTACAAGTTATTGAATCCGACCCCGTAGTTGTAATTTATTCCCCTCTGAACAATCAATTCTACGAACCCGGGCAAACCGTAATTTTAGATTCAAATGGAACCTTTGACGCCGACGGAGATATTACAATTAGAGAATGGAGGCACCATATAGCAAGCCAAAACTATCCCCAAGTTCTTTCCAATAATGCTTATTTCGAAACAAGCTTACCCCCCGGTGTCCACCATTTGTCACTTTATGTGGAGGACAGAAGAGGTGGAAATGATGAAGTCCACGTCAACATAACCATTGCATCTAGTAATCCAGACCTATCAAACTTAAGCCTCTCCGAAAGCGAGTTTGAAGCAGGGAAATTGAACGAGATTTCAGTTTCTGTACAACTACAGGACTTAGACGGAACAACAGATCTAGTACATGCGGTTATCAAGAAAGGTGAGCAAGAGTGGTCATTCAATCTCACGGATGAAGATGGTGACGGTTTTTGGATTGGTTCGATTGAAATTTTGGTAACCGATCCGGGAAAAGCACAGTTAAAGGTGACTGCAGTTGATGGAGAAATTATTGATTACGTTACAAAAGATATCGATTTCGTTGAAACCGAAACTGATAATTCCGCTCTGATGAATATTATAATCGGAGCGAGTGGTTTTGTTGTAGTTCTTGGATTGTTGGCACTGATTGTACTGCGTCGAAGGAAAAGACTCGCTGATTTAGATTTAATTGATTCATGGGGCGTTTTCGGTGGGGATGTAAAGGAGTACCTCGAAAACGAGGATGAATTCAATAAATGATTATTTTTTATTTGCCATTAGATTTAAGTTGTACTTGTTCCGACATCGGAGCATGGCAAACGGTAAAAGTAGGCTAAGTGTTTTGTTATTGACAGCGATTTTGTGTGCATCCTTGATCCCTCAAGGTGTGGCGGCGCAGACTAGCCAAACAGAACATTACGCTTTTGGAATGGAATATGATTGGACAAATCTGAATGACGACATGGCAGAAATGACAGGTCTTCCCTTAGATGAAATACTAGCAGACATCATGCAGTCTGCAGCGGATGCAAACATCGGTTTGGTTATCCTCGAAGAAATGACTGGTGTATCTTCAATGGTAGTTGACCAATATGATGATGGTACAATGATGTACGACATAGGAGATGGCTCAACTGTTGAAGTTACCAAGCATGTTACTGAATTAACCGTCAGGCATGGTTCTCTTCAAGACTTAGCGATTCTGACCGACTGGTCTGATTCATTCGCAGGCTGGGAGTTGACAATCTCAGCTTCCTCTGAAGGTATGTTTAACATCGATGCATACTATGTAGAATACAGAGATTCTGACGACCTAGTTTATGGGCACGACATGGACATGACTCTGAGCGCTGACATTACTAACCAACTTGGATTGGTTGGCCACCTCGAATCAGATGATGGTGACAATGTCTTACCTTTGGATGTCGGTATTTCGATGTCGATCGGATACGAAATAATCAGCTCAGAGAGCGAGGTAGTTTATGCTGAACCAAGCACAATCCATCAAGCACTTTCCGAAATGGAAGGCGGAGATGAAATCTGGTGGGAAATCGGAAATTCTAACGACGATGAAGATTATGAAGATTATGAATACTATTGGGTCGAATACAACTACTGTGAATGGGAAGGAGACAACTGGGATGGTTATGAAAAGTACTACTGTACGGACAACAGCAACGGTTCCGCTGGTTATGAAGACTGGTGGTACTATTGTGAATACTATTCAAACGAAAGCCTGTACTACTGCACAGATGATTTCGGTGGAAACTGGGACTGGCAATATTATCTAAATGATACCCATTATGCTGATGGAACTTCTCCATGGGATTACGAAGAAGAAGATTCTGGTTTCGAACTATTTGACATTGTAGCATCTCACACAGGATCTTTCAGTACTTCGACATCTTTTGATTTTGAATTAACAGGAATTCCAGTTGAGGAGTTCGGTCTTCCCGCAGGTGATTGGGATGTCTCTGTTAGCGACTCAGTAACAGACGCAGGAACATTTGACGAAGATTATGAATGTGAAATGTGGATGGAACTATTTGACGAAACCCAAACTATCACGACAGACAGTGGCGATTTGGAGGTCCTAAGTGGATACGGCTCACCAATGCCATTTGCTATGACTTGTCATATTGCAAACCTCGGAGTTTACTCTTTCTTGGGCTCTGATGATGCTTCTAATATTGTAGACATGTTCGAAGACAGCACGACTGAAATTACTGAATCGATGGGCACAAACACATACGACAGTACCGATACTGAATACCTATACCTCAGCGCAGATGCTTACAGCCTTGATGAAATCGAAGTTGGTGTTAATGCATGGGGTATCGATTATAACACAAACTACGAGATTGACTTCGTTATGTTAGATGAAGGTGATGAAGTAATTGATGTACACTCACTGTCCTTCACAAATGAGTATTACTACTGGGATTCAATTTACATGTCCGCAGATGCATATGGTTCCCACTGTATAACAGCGACACTGAAATACGCAGACAACAATACAGAAATTGACTCCGCAGAGGTCTGTATTACGGTACCAAAGGAAATGGAGCCAAGCCAACTTCTTACAGACATAGTTGAAGGCTTTGCAGACTCAACTCTTGAAAATGCATTGGAGAGCTTTGGATCTAACCTAGAAAACAGACTCTCAGACTATGAGGGTGATTCAGCTTACCATGACGCTGACATGCGAGTTCTATGGGACCCAGCAACTAACAGAGCAGTTGGTTTCCAAATGCTGGTATACGACGAAGACACGGATTCTTGGTACACCATGGTTGGTCCAGAATCAGATGAATTCCCGGAAGCACCAGTATTGATGTCATTTGAGTATTTCTCGGGCCAGTCTGCTATCGATCAAGAAGCATCTCTGGACCAAGATACAACATTGGACGCTCTTGTAGACTTGACCCAACACGACACTTCTGAATTAGAAGAAGCAGTGGGTGACGTTTTCGGTGAGGACAACGAAGAAAACTCTGGAGAAAACGCTGAAGAAGATTCGGAAGATGCCGCAGACGGTCTACTTCCTTTCGTCTCTCCAACTCTGACAGTAGTGATAATTGCTCTTGCAGGAATTGTCGCTAGCTCGCGCACTAAGCAAGAAGAGTGAAGCAAGAGTTGATATCAGCGATTTGAATAAAGACTACATGGCGGATGAAAAAAACTATCCAAGGATGGTTTTATATTTCATCCAATTAGCTTGCTTTGTATTTTTGCTCAACGCAGTTGACAGCCAAAATTGGTATTCCGGTAATCTTGAACTAGATTATACGGAAGGAGTACCTACTGGAACTTCGATGGAAATTCAACTAGATGTCGACAAGGACAGCGCAGATGGCGATATTAAAATCGACGGATTTTTTTCTTACTTGGATTGGCAATCAACCAGAAATGATACAACGATTCCAAGTGATAAATCCAGTCCGGAAAGTGACTTTGATGTAAAACCATTATCCGAAATTCAGGAAGATTTACCATTGATGATAAAGATAGCAATCTCTGTATCCTCTGTTCTTATGTTTCTATCATTTTTCAAAATAAAGTACAGGTCAATACTAGGGATTCTAAACTCATCATTAGCATTGTACATTCTATTTACTATCATTATTCTTGCTCCAATCGGTTACATTGGAGATTTTGATTTTACTTCTGGGATGTCTACGGAGGACAAAGGAGAGTCAACAATTCACCAATCTTTTGAAGGCACTCCTGAGATAAAATTGGGTGAAAACCTCGAACTCAACTACATTTTCACAGTAGACGGCTTTGACTTGGGTCTAGTCAATACATCCCAATTGGATACAGTAATCGAAAATGAACCAAGTAACGACCATCCGTCATACTTCAAGATAGAAGGGAAGGCGGGTATGCGATATGGTACGTTTGTAACAGAATATCTTTGGGTGTGTATGGTTATTTTTGTTGCATCACCATTGATCATGTCATTGAGGGAACGCACAAAAGTAAGCAAACCATTGACCTTGTGAAATCAGGATTGTTCTGGTATGTCTCCATTCAACGAATCAGGATTGTCTGATAGAGGTCCCCAGTCAGTTTTTGTTCGATGTAAACCAAATCGCTTTGCCCAAATAAATTTCAGATTTTTCCATCCATCTCCCCATGTATGTATCTCTGCTTCACCGACCCTAGGCCTGTAAGGCACTGAAATTTCGATAGCTTTCTTCTTACCTAAAACCCTCCTGGCAAGAATCTTCATTTCTTCAGATAATGGCATCCCATCATTTGTAGGCCTCATTTTCTCATTCTCAAAAATAGATTTTTTGAATACCCACATTCCAGATTGTGAGTCCTTGATTCCGTAACCAAATGCGAGCCTGGCATTGAAGGACAACATCCAGTTTCCAAATCCGTGTAATCCTGACATTGAACCATCTTCTGCGAGGGTAAGCCTATCACAGGTAATGAAGTCCAAATCTTCATCTAATAATCTCTTTACTAATTCAGGAACAACTTCAGCAGGGTATGTACAGTCAGCATCCATAGTAACAATTATGTCACCTTTTGCAACGACAAATCCAGTTCTGTAAGCCCTTCCATAGCCCTTTCTTGGTTCGAGGTGTACTCTTACACCCTTTTCCAAAGCAATTTCTCTTGTGCGGTCTGTTGAATTTCCGTCGACAATCATTATCTCTAATTCTTCGCACCAATCTCTTGGTATTGCGTCAACGGTTGGACCAAGCGCTTCTTCTTCGTTACGTGTTGGTAGTATGACCGTAACAGATACTGGCAACTTGTCCGCCATAGACTGTCGACTGAAACTTTTGTTTTGAAGCCACCTATGCATTGAATTATTATGAAAGGGTCATACTCGGTTGGAATGTTGGCAATGCATATCGCTATTGTTTCTGGTGAATATCCTCCACGATGGGGGGGAATAGGTTCAGTAGTTTTCCATCTTGCAAGCCACTTGGTTGACTTGGGTCATGAAGTATCGATAATTACAAGATCTCACAAAGGGAAAATACCATCTCAAGAAGGTGTTGATGTAATCCAAGTTCCCTGGGCTAAACTACCAATGGCATTCACACGGTCATACGGGAAAAGTTCGATTAAAGCTCTGAAGCGGCTTAATTCAAAGAAAAAAATCGATGTGGTAAACGCTCACCTACCTCTAGTTTCTTGGAAGAAAAAGGAATATAGGTGGCTTGAGAAAAACATCGCACCCGTTGTATCATGTCTACATGGCTCGTGGATTGGAGAGCGAGAGGGAGTGAAAAGAGCCGCTGCTGCGAATGAATCTGCGACATGGAAAAACCCAAACGACCTTGCAATACTTTTGACAGGAGGATATTATTCAAAATATGAAAGAGCAGGTGTATTGGAATCAAGTGTTTGTGTAGCAAATTCTAATTCAACTCTCAAGGAATTCAAAAGATGGTATAATCCAAGAGATGATTTCGACTGTGAAGTCGTTTTGTGGGGATGTGACCACAAGGTGTTCAGGCCACCAAATATCGATGATGAATCAGAACAATTACTTCATGAAAAAATCAGGATGATGTATGGTTGTGGTGACGAGCCCGCATTGAACTATTCAAGCGAAACATCAACACCAATGCTATTGGCGGTTGGTAGGTTGGTAGCTAGAAAGGGATACATGACTTTACTTCGAGCATTCCCAGAAATTCTGAGTGCCAACCCTGGAGCAAAATTGGTAATTGTCGGTAGAGGGCATATGAAGAAAAGTATGGAAAAAACCGCAAAAAAATTAGGTATTTCCGATTCTATTTTCATCCAAAGCAGTTTATCCTTTGATGAATTGTCTCAACATTTTAGGTCCGCTGACCTTGTTGTATATCCTTCGTATTATGAAGGACAGGGCTTGATTCCCTTAGAATCACTTGCTAGTGGCACGCCGGTTGCTACAGTTTCTCAAGAGCCCCTGACTGAGATGGTCGATGAGACTGTTGGTGGATTATTCGAGAGAGGCAATCCATCTATGCTGGCAAAATGTGTTAATGATATGTTGGCATCTCCATCAACTCAGGAAAAAGCTAAAATTGGAAGGGAAAGAGTACTTTCAAATTTTACCTATGAACATAATGCCTTGGATTATGAAAGGATATTCAAACGTGCAATATTGAAGAATGAAAGCAAACCATGAATCGTTGTTTTCAAAACTAAGTTACCTAATGGGTTGGCATGCGAGGCACTAGATTTCTAGCAGTATTCCTCGCGATTTCACTTCTTTCATTCGTACCAATTGCGGAAGCAGACAATGACACAGCCTCTGCAAATGGGTTGACTAATGGCGTCTCCTCAAATGGTTATGTATGTTCTAATGATGGTTGTGCTCCGACAGACGAAACAGATTGGTGGAAGATTTACGGCTACAAAGGAGACATTATTCAGATTGGTTTTTCCGGTTCGATGAATAATCCTGCTTGGTGGTGTCCGGGGGACGGGTGGGAAGCTGATTTTTCAATTCATGATTCACAAGGCTCGCAAATTTCAATTCAGGCCTTAGATGATTCAAGCTCCTCCACAACTTTGTCAACCACCCTTTCTACCGGTGGTTATGTTTATGCGAAAATCAAAGGAAAGAACTCATGGTGTAACGATGGATTAGATTATACATTAACACCATCAATAAACCAGGCTAACCGAGATACTGACGAAGATGGTTTCATTGATACAGACGACGCTTGTGATACAATTCAGGGAACTTCTACTAACGATAGAATGGGTTGTCCAGATACAGATTCAGATGGCTGGTCAGATCCGGATGGAGGTTGGGGTTCCGCTAATGGTGCGGACGCCTTCCCAACCGATTCTTCACAGTGGTTAGATTCGGATAATGATGGCTATGGAGATAATCTAAACGGATATCAAGGTGACCATTGTCCATACAGAAGAGGATATTCAGATAATGACCGATTTGGTTGTCTAGACTCTGATGGTGACGGATGGTCAGATGCTGACCCGGGAGGGTTGGATGGAGTAGAAAATTGGTACGCCCATCCAGTAGGAATGGCAGATGCATTCCCATTCGAGGCAAGTCAATGGAACGACACGGATTCAGATGGATATGGAGACAACTGGGCAAATGGAAACTGGAACGAGACAAGGGAAAATTGGTCGATAGGAATTTGGTATGGAAATGCTACAGAACCAGATGCTTGCCCGTTCATTACTGGTAGCTCTAGTGAAGACCGTTTTGGCTGTCCGGATGGGGATGCTGACGGTTGGTCTAATCCAGACGCTAATTGGACTGCGAGTGACGGGGCTGACGCATTCCCTGAAAATCCAACGCAGTGGTCAGATAGAGACAGAGACGGTTGGGGTGATAACCAATCTGAAGGGGCGCTACAGGTGGATGATTTTCCAGATAACCCGTCACAGTGGCTTGATACCGATGGGGATGGTTGGGGAGACAATCAGTCATATGGTGCGACCCAAGTAGATGATTTCCCTCTAATACCAAGCCAGTATAGGGACACAGATGGTGACGGCTATGGTGACAACATTACTGGCTTTGAAGCAGATGTTTGTCCAAACAGCAGCGTCGAAGAGGTAGAAAGTGGATGGATAAGTTGGGCGGACCGACTTGGTTGTCTAGACTCTGACATGGATGGTTACTCAAATCCAGATTTATTTTGGGTTTCACATCCTGATGGTTTTGCGGATGCATTCCCAAACGATTTGAGTCAGTGGCACGATACCGATAAGGATGGATTTGGCGACAATGTCGAGTATTTTGACGGCGATACGTGGAGAGAAGCTTGGAGAGGTGATGGTTGCGTCGCAACCGCCGGAGAATCTACAATGGACCGTTGGGGTTGTCCGGATTTTGATGAGGACGGCTGGTCGGACCCCACGACTCACTGGCTAGCAAGTCCTGGCGGTATTGCCGATGCATATCCTGAAGATTCAACACAATGGCATGACAGAGATGGTGATGGCAGAGGTGACAATCCAACTGGTACAACAGCGGACATCTGTCCAGATATTCCTGGAACTTCCATCGGTCCGACCGAAGGTGGTGACAGATGGGGTTGTCAAGACACAGATGGAGATGGTTGGTCAGACCTCGGAGATGCTTTCCCCCACGAGCCTTCTCAATGGAGAGATTCGGATGGTGACAAATTCGGAGACAACGCAGAAGGACACGAAGGAGATTCTTGTCCAAATGAGCGTGGTAATTCATTCTTTGACAGATTAGGCTGCAGAGACTCAGACGGAGATGGATGGTCGGACCCAACACAAAACTGGCCAGCTTCACCCTGGGGAATTGCAGATGCGTTCCCAACTGATAGGCTACAATGGCAAGATTCTGATGAAGACGGTTTCGGGGATGTTTCGATGGGCGCAAAAAGAGATGATTGCCCAGATGTAAGCGGAACCTCTACCAAAGATCTGCAAGGTTGTATAGATTCAGATGCAGACGGTTGGTCAGATGAATATGGTGGCTGGTCTTCGACCATTGCGTCTATCGGAGAAAACCCGGCAGGAAGTTGGTTGACATACTTACTACTTGGCTCAGTGATGTTTATTGCATCAGGCTTAGCAATAGTATTCCGTTCTTCAAAATCTGCTGAATCTTTTGTAAGAGAGACCGGTGTTGTTAGGCAGGGAGGTGAAGGTAATGCGTAGTATTTTTTGTGCATTATTAATCGTCACCTGCATCTTCTCAATGCCGGCTGTGGCTGATAATGATGATGACCCATTTGAATCAGAGGGACTAAATTTAGTTGCGATTAGAAATGACACGCTTGACTCTAATCAGGACGGCATGATGGACGCAGTAAGGGTGGTAATCGTAATTAATTCAACACAAGGAGACGCCGATTTATTGCTAACATTGATTGGTGACCACCAAGGAATTAGCGTAAAAGAGGACACTTTTATACAAGTAATAAATCAAGAAAACGCTTCTTTAACATATGATTCTTGGACAGTAGGAGAACATTACCTTTCACTTGAGATAAGTGATTCAGATGGGAGATTGTTAAAGATAGTAAATATTGGAAGTTTCGAACTCAGTCCAGCGCTGAAAGTCCCTGAGGTGTCATTAGAATTAAGTGGCAACCAAGTGATTGAGACTGGAGACCATTGTGAAATTCAAAGAACATTTTACGATGAAACCGGCCCGAGGTGGGGTTATTCTGGTACTAGATCCATAACAGGAACACCGTTTAAGGTGTTAGATTCTGAAACGATATTGGATTGCAGTAATTGGCCTGCAGGTTCTTATGAAATTTCAGAAATCTATCAAAATGGTTTAGGACAGACAGCATCAGATGTTTTAGAGCTAAGAATCGACAATAAGCCACCACCAGAATTTTCAATACAATTATCTGGTGATGGAGATAATACTGGGACTCCCTGTACCATTTCTCATGTTCCTGCTAGTGGAGAAGACCATTCGATGTTTGAGAAGGAATGGAGTATATCACCATCACAAGGCTTAGTTTCCAACACTAGCAATATCGACTGTTCGCAATGGGAAGCCGGCGTTTACAAGATACTTTTATCGGTGACAAATAACGAGCAAATTAGCGCAACTGAAGGACAGATGTTAATCCGCTACACAAACCAAGAACTGTCCTCAGAAAACGAGGATGCCCCGGTAATCTCCAAGGGTCAGAACACTGAAACTACAAAAGTTGGATTTTATGGTGTAATTGGAATTTCAGTTATACTTGGAATAATTGTTTTCATCTTTATGTCAAGAGGTACTGCTGACGATTTGATCTCAGGAATTATTGGTGATGAAATACAACCAGACCCCGAAGGTCTTCCTACACACACCGATGAAAACGGTATGTTATGGAGAAAGCATCCTGATGGTGAATTAGACTGGTGGGACCGCCTTTCCGATTCATGGAAGAGGTGGTAATTTGCTACGAGATATTGCGTTTTGGACGATGATAATTAGTGGAATTTCCCTACTCATCGTTTTGATAAGGATTTTTTGGGACAAGCACAAATTTGTAAAATCGCAAAATCCAGAACTGGAAAGAGATTGGGTAGCAGATTGTGCTAAAATAACCACTGCAAGCTTCAAGGGGACAACCGTTTCACTAAAAAATGTCAGAGATTTCACTTGGGTAAGTAAGCGAGAACATGATAACAAATGGAGTAATATCAAAGTAAACTTAAACGAAATCGTCGATATATGGTTCGTAATCGACCACTTCCACAAAATTAGAGCCTTGGCACATACCATGTTAACATTTGAATTCAAAAATGGTCAATACATCACATTTTCATTCGAAACAAGAAGAGAAGTGGGTGAAAGGTATAATCCGTGGGATGGTCTATGGAAGGCGTATGAATTGTATCTACTCGTTTCAACCGAATCAGATGCACTCCATCTTAGAACCAACATACGAGGACACAAAGTCCATTTATACAGAGTTCAGGCACCCCCTGGGAAGGATAAGGCATTATTCAATGCGTTATGTGACAAAGCAAATCAGCTCGCATCTTCACCAGAATGGTATCACACAATTTCGAAGACGTGCACGACTTCAATAGTTGACCAAGTTAATCTAATAACACCGGGTCGAATTCCTCGGATGTGGAGAACATTACTTCCTGGTCATTCAGCAAGAGCCGCATGGAAATTGAAGTTGATAGAGGACTGGGGCGGTTATGACGCAACACTCGAAGCATCTCGAGTAGATGAGAGAGCAAGAAAATGGAATGGGAAAGAAGACTTTTCCTCATTTATCAGAGCCCATTTTCCTCCCAAATAAACAACAAATCACCTTCCGATTTTTGCACAAAAACCTCTGAGTTTGTAACCTTATTTCCTAGCCCTTTTGTGCCGGTTTTCAGATCTTGTTTTTCAAGTTGATATTCCACACCAGTAATGGTAACCGACTTTGATTTTCCTAAAGAAAAAAGAGCGCATTTAGAACCTACTTTGAGGTTGAATTCTTTTCCAATTTTTGGTACACGACAGGCTCTCCAACCATCAAAATATAGAATTGCATTAGAATTGGTTTCGATAAGCGAAACAAATGCTCCTATTCTGTGATCTAATCGTCCACCTTCAATTCCAAACACACTACAAACAGGATATTTTTCCAATGCTTTTGAAAGGTCAGAATTATCTTGATTTTTATCGACCTCGTTATCTCCAATTTCTTTGATAGAATCCATATCTCCCACGACAACATCCCACTCATCAAATCTATCAGCAGCTCCATCGAGAGCGATTATGAAATCTGCTTTTGAGATTAGATTTTCAAAAAGAGTATTCTTCTCCCATTTACCGTTCGCTATTACGAGAATTTCCTCGCCCATAGTCAGTGGAGATTCAATTTTCTTTCAAGCAGTTTGGTCGATGGGATTTCTACGGCCCCCTATAGGGGGCCGATTCAGCATTTTTTGACAATAGTAATGTAGGTTAGGATTTATCGGTGAAACATGGGTCGCCAAAAATCTCAAATTGCAATTGCGGTTTTGGTCATTTTTTTGGCCCAGTTGATGGCTCCGCTATTAACAGAATTTGATTCGCCAATCCTTGACAACGAAATTAGAAAATCAAACGCTGTAGGCTTTTCTTCGGGCTCGGGACACGAACTTGCTGGTGATTCATTATCAGTTGATGGTAAAAACTGGAACGTTCGAGGAGAATCAATTTTGGATTACTGGGAACTTACTTCCAGAGGAATCAACGTCGACAAACCGGTTGATTTCTATGTAAATGCCGCAGGAATCGGCTTCGGTTGTTCGATTAATGCCTCAGATATCAGGATGCACACACTCCATCAAAACGGGACTTTTGATACGATAATGGTTGAAACATTATCCTCTGGACAGCGTGCTGATGAATGTGCAATATCGGTCGCAAATCAGGATAGAGTTCAGATTTTGTACAATGTCGAGGATGATTTACGACTTGCGAGATTAGCCGAAAAGAATGCGATTTATCAACAAAGAACTTGGCATATCAGGACCATCGTTGAAGATATCTTTTCTTCAGGCCTGAAGTTAGAATTTGACTCAGAGCACAGAACCCACATTATGTTTCAAGATGTTGATCATTCTCTTAGACATCTATATTTCAACAAGGCATTTTGGAATCACACCGTAATCGATGCCGGTCCTGTTGGTTCTGATATTGAGTTCAAAATAGACGAAAATGATTGGTTCCACGTAGTTTACACTCAAACAGCAGAGGGAGAATTAAGACTCGTGAAGTTTAACTCCACAGATGAAGTTAGACAAGTTCTTGCAAGAAGTTCCACAATTGATGAAGCAATTGGAATGGATTTAGATTCGAATAACATCGAGCAGATTGTATATTCAAATTCAGATGGAGCAGGGAATAATTCTATGTCGTTACTCAGAAGTTTGGCGGGTAAAGATATTGGAAGATTAGAGCCATCACCAAAATATCAAATTAAATATGACGATGATTCTCCAGAAGGTACTGTTGTTTCAGGAGATTTCAACAATGATGGAAAGTCAGACATAGCATATTCCGACCCTGAAGGCAATGGAACAATTTCAATTCATTATGGAACCTCTGCAGGAGTTGGAGAGTTCCCTGACAAAGTATTGGTCGGACAATTTTCCGATTCGAGTTTGGGCACTGGATTGGCAGCAGGAGATTTCAACTGTGACGGAATAGATGATCTCGCCTCAAGCGAACCAGGTAATTCTGAAAACAACTCAGGTCATGTTGCAATTAGACTCGGTTCCTCAACAGGTGTAGGAACAGCGGAATGGTGGGCTATTAACGGAACACAGGACAATGACAACCTTGGGTGGTCTTTGACTTCTCTAGGCGATGTAGAATCAGATGGTTGTGTAGACCTAGCCATTGTCTCATCCAGAGTTGTGTATACTCACCCCAATATTACATCTCTCTCTCAAACAGGCTTGGTAATGATTTTCAAAGGTAATAGCACGAGTATGTTACACTCATCCAATCTAACACAATCAGATTATGGGCCAATGTTTGGACGCCAAATCGCGGCTGGAGGAGACATTAATGGAGATGGATATCTAGACATTGCAATTTCAAACACTGGAACTGAGTCTTCTCCGACTGGTTACTCCAGCGTTGAATTCTTCCATGGAGACGCTAATGGTATCAATACCACTGTCATCAATACTCATTCTGTAGCCACTCAGGGTAGGTTGTATGGTGTTTCGATGTCATTTGTTGGCGACATTCAAGGGGATGGATTTGACGACATTATCGTTAGTGAATTATTTGCAGACACTGGACTTTATCATTCAGGTAAAGTCCACATGTGGGCAGGTTCGGCAGCCGGAGCAGCGACAAGCTGGTCGACAAAAGGAACATTCTCAAATGCGCTATTAGGTGCAAATATTGCGGCCGCTGGGGACATTAATGAGGATGGGTATGATGATTTTATGCTTGTCTCTCCAACTAGTACCAAGGCTGGGAAAATCGATCTATATCTCGGTTCTAGTAGCGGTCCAAGAACAGACATACAAGTTGTAGCCCAAGGGTTAGCACAACAAAATGTGGGAATCAACATCCTCTCAGGAATCGACGTTGATGGTGATGGGATGGATGAAATTATGTATTCATCACGAGATTTGAATCAAGGTCAAGATTACGCACCACTTCTAACATTCATCTCTGAAAGAGACTGGGAATTCGTAGTTTTCGAATTTGACCAACCAATCGATGAACTAGAATTATTCACGCCACTAAGAGGTTCTCCTTCAATCATGACTATACTTGATGACAAATCATTGTCGGTGACTGAATTTACTCTTGATGGCACCCCGTCCGGTAGGTGGGATACAAGAGAACTCGGAGTTGTCGGAGATGCTGCGTTTGGAATTTCAAATTCTGGCAATGCAAAGATAATGCTACACTCATCCAATGAAATCAAGACTCTTACAACTCAAAGCCATACTGGCGTTGATTATTCTCTGAATACGGGAACTGGATTAGGAAAAAATATGGGAACTGCTATCGATTCTGATGGTTATTTGAGATTCGGCCATTATTCACCATCGTTCTCAACAATTTTCTACACGGATGAAGTCTCGAACGGTTTCACCACAACAACAACAATCGTGTCTTCAGTTACGATAAGCCACCCCATTGACTTGTACGTAGATTCCAATGATGATTCAAGATTGGTATATGTCGAAGATACGGGTGAAGTACATCTAATGACCCATACAAATTCTTGGGCTGATGAAGTGATAACAAGCGACAGCATAGGGGAAGATTTTGATAGCATTTGGACAAGTGATGACCATCTGGTTTATGCTCAAATTGCACAGGTTGATGGATTTAAGACACTTCAGGTTGTTCAGTATAATTCAACCAATACTACTCATTCAAACATTACAACAGCAAACTCAACTTCTGAAATTTCCATCTCTGTAATCGATGACAAAATCGCTGTATCTCTAATCGATGGAGGTTTGCTGAAAATATTCGAGGGGACCATCGGAGACGAAAATTTCTCAGAAGTTGCGAGTTCATGGATGTTAGGAGCAACATCTAATTTCACCCTTGAAATGAATGAACATGTAGTTATGTTCGATGCAGATAACATGATTCAAGGTTTTATGATTAGAAATTCAACCGGATCATGGAATCATAAATCATCTAACATCCCTGACACTAATTCATCAACAGATTTAGTGTTAGATGGCGATAGGTGGCACGTAACAACCACAGATGCAAACAACAACATGGTTTGGACAACAGGAATTTTGGGCAATCTTCAGAATCCAATTACGTCCACGGTATTCCCTGCGATAATTACCACAGAACCTGTTCCTATTGAGATTACAGATGATAGAGTAATGCTATCTTATTCTCATTCTCCATCAAACGGATTCTTGACGATGAGAATTATTCCTGACCAAGACGGAGATCTGGTCCCAGATATCCACGATGATTTGCCAAATATTCCCAATCAATGGGAGGACACAGACCTTGACGGTTATGGGGACAATGCAGATGGTGCTTTACCAGATAATTGTGTATCTACATCAGGTACCTCTCACCTCGGAGAATTGGGTTGTGGTGACTTTGACATGGACGGATGGTCTAATGCGGTTGATGATTGTTCAAATGACAGAGGTACATCTTGGTGGGGCCGAATTGGCTGTGATGATGTCGACCAAGATGGTTGGGCTGACAATGATGTATCCTTTGTGGGCGGAGATAGATTCCCACAAAATTGGAAACAGGCAATAGATTCTGATGGAGATGAAATAGGTGATAATCACGGCCCTGATTGCTGTGAGACAGACCTCGAAACCTCTGGACTTTCTGTAATTCCCGATGAATTCCCATACAACCACAAGCAGTGGGAGGATAAGGATAAAGACGGCTATGGGGATAATGATTCAGACTTAGAATTCGGAGACAAGTGCTGGTGGATACAAGGCTTTTCCTGGAGAGATAGGCTTGGTTGTGTAGATACGGATGGCGATGGTGCTTCAGATCCGTCTGACTTTGGTACATTTAGAGAATGGACAGAAGAAGATGGTGCCGATTGGTGGCCGAACGACCCTACACAATGGGCCGATTCAGACCTTGATGGATTTGGAGACAACTCCTCAGACAACGCAACCCTGCCCGACAAATTCCCAACAAACCCGTCTGCAGCTAATGATACAGACAACGACGGATATCCCGACAATTGGACCTCGTTAGAGAATGGCTCAAACAGAGCCGGACTTTATCTCGACAATTGTCCTAATCTTGCAGGGAACTCATCCTCTGCATTGGATAGCTCGGGAAGTGTCGTAGCATATTATGGCTGCATAGATACCGATGGGGATGGCCGCGAGGATGGTTCAGATGCTTTCCCGCTAGACTCTACCCAGATTGAAGATACGGACGGCGATGGATGGGGAGACAATCAAAATGGCAACAATCCAGACGCTTGTCCTTATGATTTCGGAGTAATTAACGGAACTAAGCCTAACGGTGACCCTGGTGTTGGCTGTCCAATTATTGGTGAAGAGGAAGACGCAGATAACGATGGTGTGCCTGATGATTTTGATGATTGTGCGGATACAGAATTAGGCCACTCTGTAGACGAAATTGGTTGTTCAGAATATCAGAAGGATGACGACTTAGACTCTGTTTCCAACGCTGAAGATTCTTGTCCTAATACTCCAATTTCAGAAATCGTAGATGAAATCGGTTGTTCAGAAAGCCAACGAGAGGTCGATACCGATGCAGATGGAATAAACGACCCATATGATTCATGCCCAGGCACAATGCTTGGTTTGATGGTAGACGCCAATGGATGTGCTCCAAATCAGTTAGATGGAGATAATGACGGAGTAAACGATAACTTAGACCAGTGCCCAGAAACAGAAGCAGGATTACCTGTATTAGCTAACGGTTGCTTGGATGAAAGCGCATTATTGCAAGACCTCGATGGAGATGGTCTGATGGGCCAATACTACTATGACGCTGACAACGGAACTCACACCGGCGACGCATTCCCACTTGATTCCACTCAGTGGGAGGACATGGACGGAGACGGCTACGGAGATAGATTAACTGGAAACGAACCAGATTTCTGTCCTACAGAATTTGGCAACTCAACTATGAACGGTAAGCTTGGTTGCATAGACACAGACGGAGATGGGTATAGGGATATCGGAGATGACAAGTTCCCAACCGAACCCTCCCAGTGGGCTGATAATGACCTTGATGGATGGGGAGACAATCAAAGCGGAAAAGACCCTGACCAGTGTTTAAACACAAGCACAGCCGGAGATAGAACAGCTCAAGCAAGAGCGAATTATGGTTGTGCAGATTACCAATCTGATACCGACGGAGATGGAGTCACAGACGATATCGATGCGTGTATGAATACTGAACCAGGCGTAGCAGTCTATCCAAGTGGATGTAAAAAGGAAGTAGAATCAACAGATGACGGAGAAACAGAGATGATTTTCGGAATGGAGCCAATGATGTTCTATGCTGTAGCAGGCGGAGGAGGATTATTCTTCCTTATTTTGATTGTATTCGCAGTTTCAAGGCTACGAGGTGGTTCTGATGATGACTGGTTCGATGATGACGATGAAGATGAAGATGATTTCTATGATGATGAGGATGACTTCATGTCTAACATTTTAGGTAATACTAGGCAATCTCCCACCGCTTCAAGCGGTCCATCTTCTGGTCCATCACGTGGTCCACCGGGAGCAGGTCCATCACGTGG
>CAZGJD010000011.1:35838-37073 GCA_964526385.1 uncultured Candidatus Poseidoniales archaeon
GTCCATCACGTGGTCCTCCGGGAGCATCACCTCCTTCAGGAAGGCCACCATCCGGACCAATGATGCCAGATCCTCGAGGACCCGCCAGAGGCAAGAAAGTATCCAAGAGAAAGGCAATTGGAAAACCAGCTGTACAAATCGACCCTGATTTGTTTTCGAATGATGAATTACAAGATAGAGATGCTGCTGTAAGTTGGACCAAAGGTGCGCTGAAAGATGGTGAATCTGAAAGAAGTATTTTGATGCAATTACAAACGACAGGATGGTCAGCACCTCAATCTAGAGCGATAATAGAACTCTCAAATAGGTAAGTTTGAGCATGCATCACACTAATGAACTGTAAGAATTTGGCGTTGAAAGGGGAGAGAAAAAATGTCTGAAGATGGTGCTAATGTCTCAATGCCAGCGGGCATTGAAGTAGACGAGGCAGCAGCTTATTTCGGCGTATTCGAATCTTCAGATGCTTTACATCAAATGATGGAAATGTCGAGGGATGATGCATTCGAAAAATTCTTCACCCTGCTTTCAGATTTAGTTTTGAAACCCGGAGATTTTGACTTCGAAGAAGCCAGTCAGAGACTGAACTGTGAGGGAGGAGAGATTTACTTCCTCGTAGCAGGACATTTGGGCGTTATGTCCTTACCTGAAAAATTGATGTTGGAATTGGGTGATGGTAAATTCAGTTCTGATGAATCAAAACTTCTGGAAGAAATCGCCGACCCTATGAAATTGATGAAATTATTCGCAGTTGCTTATCAGACCGGAGGAGATGGTGAGGCCACAAAGTATCTGAAACAAGTCGAAAGCCTTCTCTCAGATCCATCTGGAAATAAGAAACAATTGCTTAAATTAGCTCAAGAATTCCAAGGCGCTTTTGATGTATCTGGTCACGTAACACCTGTTTCTAGCCTAAGTAGTCCTAACGCCGAAGCTAAGCAGATTGAAGCCTCAATTACAGTTCCGAAAACTGAAACTCCATCACCTCCTCCAAAGGAAGTAGCAATGCCACAGCCTGTTGTCGAAGAGGTAGTTACGCCTCTAGTAGAACACGGAAAGGATGAACCCGTACCTCTTCCAACAACACCTGCAAGTGAAGAGTTCATTCCTCTACCTGAAGTCGAGGTAATCCAAGAGGTTGAGGATAATAGGAAGGAATCCGAAAAGACAGAAGATGCATTTTCCGGTGCTTTTTCTGTTATGGCTCCTGAGCCAGATCCGATACCAGAACCAGAACC
>CAZGJD010000011.1:37173-55156 GCA_964526385.1 uncultured Candidatus Poseidoniales archaeon
CTTTTTCTGTTATGGCTCCTGAGCCAGATCCGATACCAGAACCAGAACCTGAACCAGAACCTGAACCTGAACCTGAACCAGAACCTGAACCAGAACCAGAACCAGAGGTAAAAGACGAACTTGAAGAAGCATTTGAAGCAGCAGACTCCGACAATAGCGGTGGGTTATCCATTCAAGAGGTAGCAGACGCCACTGGATTGGATTTAGATGAGGCTGCAAAGCTACATGCTGAGGCGGATGTAGATGGAGATGGACAAGTAACCCTTGAGGAATTAAAATCACGCCCAGAGGTCGCTGAGAAAATGGCTTTGCCAAAGCCTGTAAAGCCGATTCGGGCAGGAATCCAGCAACAACCCGCTCAACAACAACAGCAACCGGACCAAACGCAACAAGAGCAGTGGCAACAGCAGCAACAGCAACAGCAGTGGCAACAGCAACAACAGCAACAGCAGTGGCAACAGCAGCAACAGCAACAACAGCAGTGGCAATATCAGCAACAGCAACAACAACAGTGGAATAACCAAATGCAACCTATTCAGCCTACACTGAGAACGGGATTCCACTGTAGAGGTTGTAGAATTGGTCTTGATTTAAGTTGGAGATTTTGTCCCGTTTGTGGAACTCAGAACCGCTAATTATGCAACGAATTTCCCTTCATCCAATACTTGGGAATCATCTAACCAAACAGATGGTTTTGTAATAACCCCGGGAATGTGAATTCCTACGGCAGCAGTGCCTCCGAGACTTGTATTATCCCCAATTGAGAAATAGCAGGTTCCTTGTCTTTTTTCGTCTTCTAAAACGTGTCCAGTTAAACGCGCCATTGGGTTCATTCCAAAACCAAACTCTGCGACGGTCCAGACCGATTCTCTGTCTCTCGTTCTCAATCTAGATGCGGCTTCACCAAATTGTTGTCTAATTTGTGCGGCAGTAGAATCTCCCTTTATGTCTATGACAATACCGTTTTCAATGGTCAACTCCAGTGGTTCTTCAAGCAAGGTAGATTCCCACGAACCGTCGATTACGATTGTTCCATTCATTGAGCCTTCTTTTGGCATAACAAACGCCTTTCCAGCAGGTAAATTTGTAATCATTCGTGGACGATTACAGATTCCATTATCATTAAGTTTCCAATCTTTCCATAAAATCTCAAATTCCACATTCGTGCCGTTTGAATCTTTTACATGAACCAGTTTTTTCCTTCGCAAGACACTTGAAAGACCTGCTAAATTTTTCTTTATTTCATTAAAATCTGCAGTCATGCCGCCATTGATGAACATCTCGTTTGTTAGCCCAGGCATTGTGGCAACTCTTGCGCCTTCTTTTATGGCAGACCTGATGGCTCTGGTGTGGGTAAGAGAATATCGCGTGGGTGCGATTACAATTTGTTGTTGTCTCATCAAGTTAGCAACAGGTGCAGGAGGTTCCTCTCCGTGATGTCTCCCTTTTGGCATCACTATTAACAAGACTCTTTCAGATCTCTCAGTAGCCGCCTTGTGAAGTGCTTGTCCGATTTCTCCGGTTGTTGGGTCACAAACAATTAGAACATTTTCTCCTCTTCGTATATCCATACAAGTATGGGTTACCTGTTTGGCTGATTGGTATAAGTCCTCGATTTTTATTTCATCAGAACCGTTAGCGTTTGTGGATAAACCCTCAGGTTCCTCTTCTTCAACAACTTCGGATATCTCCAAGTCTTCGTCGATGGCTTCCTCAACATCTTTTCGGCGAAAAGGAGGGGCCATAACAAACCGAGTGATTTCCTTAACTTCAATTTGTGCTTTTTCTAACAACGTTGAAGAGTGGGTGTAACTCCGGAAAATCATGGAAGCAAAAGCACAATTCATGACTCAGGTGAATGATTTGTATAAATTTCAGGCAATTCAAGGGCATCTAGGCTGGGATCAGGAAACGATAATGCCAGCAAAAGGTGCCACCGCCCGAGGTGAAATCTTAGCATGGTTAGCAAGCCAAGGCCATGAAAAATTAATTGACCCAACTTTTGGTGAATTAATCTCACAACTCGAAAACGAAGAATTGGATAACTTTCTCGCAGCAAATGTCAAAGAAATGCGCAGAAAATATGACGAAGCTGTGAAGATACCAACTGAATTCGTCGCAGAGTTTACCAAAACAAGAAGCGAAGCCTTAATCGCATGGCAGCAGGCACGAAAAGAAAGCGATTTCTCGTTATTTTCTTCCCACTTGGAAAAACTGATTTCACTTACTAGACAAAAAATTGAGTACTTAGGATGTGAATATACGCCATACGACGTATTGCTCGATGAATACGAGGTTGGAATGAAGGTTAGCGATTACGACCCCTTGTTTTCTGAGTTAAAGGAAAGGCTAGTGCCGTTGTTAAGTAAGATTATGAAATCTGGAGTTGAAATTCCAAGACTTCCTGAAAATTTGATTTTCGCAGAGAAAAAGCAACAAAAATTCTGCAATGAGGTTTCCAAAGCTATGGGCTTTGATTTTGATGCAGGACGAATGGACATCTCAACACATCCATTCTGTGCTGGTTTATGGCCCGGAGACACAAGGTTCACTACTAGATTCGACGAGAAAGATCCTTTCTCGTGTCTTTATGCTGTTATGCATGAATCAGGTCATGGCTTGTATGAACAAGGTCTGCCATTTGAGCAGTCTTTCTCTCCTGCCGGTGGCGCAGTTTCATTAGGTGTCCACGAATCACAAAGTCGATTTTGGGAGAATCAAATCGGTAGAACTGCATCATTTTGGAAAGTAGCACTTCCGTGGTTCAAGAAGGAGTTCCCAGAATGCCCAGATTGGGATAACGAAACACTTGATTTGATTGCGAACGAGGTCAAGCCTGATTTTATTAGAGTTGAAGCAGATGAAATAACCTACAATCTGCATATTATGATTAGGTATGAAATAGAAAAGAAGATTTTCAACGAAAATTTACCCGTTGAAGAAATTCCAAACCTGTGGAATAATATGATGAAAGATTGGTTTGGAATCGAAGTTCCAAACGATTCAATGGGTTGTCTTCAAGACATACACTGGTCGATGGGTGCGTTTGGGTATTTCCCTACATACACTCTGGGTAATTTGTATGCAGCTCAATTACTAGAAGCAATGAAACAAGAGTTAGGAGATATCGATGGCATTATTTCATCAGGCAATTGGAGTTCAATGCTTGAATGGTTAAGAGAGAACATTCACTCCAAGGGCTCGGTTATGGAACCATCTGAACTTATTCAATCTGCAACAGGTTCGCCTCCAAGCCCCGAACCTTTCCTGAAATATGTTGAAGAAAAATATTCGAAATTGTACGGCCTTTGATTACTCTTCTTCAGAGTTAACTTTACTTTGTAAATTGGCCAACATCGAGGTTAATTCTGCGATTGCGTCTTGTAAATCATTCGTTCTATCATCATCATGTCCAGTGCCAAAAGTCATGCCAAGAAGCGTTATCATGGCTCCAGATAACATTACAACAGCTGACATGTAAAGGTCTTTGAGTGATGTTTCATCACCGTTTGCAATCAATACTCCCCAAATCGCTCCTGCTGCAAAAATCAGCAGTCCAAGAACAATCTGTTGATGCCCAGGTCCTAGTTTTTGTTCAAGATCACTCATGTGTATCCTCAATGTTTGATTCTCTTACATGTTAAATACTTAGCGTAAAAAATACCAAAAAAACGCTATATTTCAATTCCAAGGCATCATTACCAGAGGGCTTCCAACCTCACCAGGTTGAACAAGTATCTTTCCTTTAACTCCGGTTTCTTCATTTCTTTCAAAAACCGGTACTCCTGCTACAACGGTAAGGGCGGCCCATCCGACAAGTGGTGTTCCATGGAACGGATTCCATCCTACTTTGGACCATGAATTTTCATCATGAACAACGACCTCATTGTTCATGTCAACAAGTACAATGTCTCCATCAAAACCTATTTCCAAAGAACCCTTTCCAACCATTTGATATGCTTTTGCGACATTAGTACTCATCCATTGTGCAACTTGCTCAATGGTACACTTACCATTTTTTGCATGGGTCAGTAAAACCGCCATCGAAGTTTCGACTCCGGGCATTCCAGATGATGAAGCAGGCCATCCTTTCTGCTTGTCCTCTAATGTATGAGGTGCGTGGTCGGTGGCAATGCAACAGATTGTTCCGTCTAGCAATCTTTTCCAAAGAATCTCCCTATCTTTTGCATATCTGATTGGAGGATTCATTTTCAGTCTCGTTCCTTGCTTATCTACATCTGTCTCGTCAAATGTCAGATGCTGAGGTAATGTTTCGGTTGTGATGAATAATTTTTCATCATCACTTAGTTCAGCCAAATAATCAGCTTCAATTCCACTCGTCAGATGTAAGACATGTAATCTGTGCTGGTTTTCTTTTGCCATTTCAACTGCTAACTTTGTAGCATTCAATGCTGTAATATCATCTCGCCACTCTGCGTGAGCTGCAATATCAGTTCTTTCCTTAACGTCTTCAAATCTTTCATTCAATCGGTTTTCATCTTCGGCATGTACTGCAATCAATCCTGCAGTATTCGAAAATATATTTCTCAAATGTGCTTTTTCATGAACAAGTAGGTCACCTGTTGAAGAGCCCATGAATATCTTGATACCACAGATTCCAGGGTATGCTATGCCTTCTCCAGGTTTGCCGACAGTTTTCTGCAATTCCTCGAGATTATCAGGAGTAGCTCCGATGAAGAATCCAAAGTTCGTAATACATTTTTTCTCTGCAGATTCAATCTTCGCAAACATAGACTCCAACGTAGTTGCAGGTGGTTTGTTATTCGGCATGTCAAGGAAGCTAGTAATTCCTCCACTGGCCGCCGCTGCAGAACCACTCTGAAGATCTTCCTTGAATTCTTGACCTGGTTCTCGAAAGTGAACTTGTGGGTCGATTCCTCCCGGAAGGAGGTGTTTATCAGAACCGTCGTAAACCAATTCATCATCGCTTGGGACGATGTGAGATTCAGTAGCAATTTCAGTGATTACACCGTCCTTAATTCTTAAATCTCCCTTTACTATTCCACTAGGAAGAACTAAATTCGCTCCCGTAATCAAAATGTTTCCTTTCATACTATCTTCTCCTCGCGCTCTTTGGTCTAAATGCGTTGCAGATATCGTCATTCATATCTATGTAAGGGCCTTCGAGTAGGTCTACGCAATATGGAACCGCCTTCCATATTTCATCGAGAGTCTCACGGATTGCCTTTGGTCTCCCTGGTAAATTGAAAATTAGGCAACCTCCTCTTATCCCGCCAATTTGTCTTGACAGTATTGCTGTTGGTGTGAATTGAAGGGAAATAGATCTCATTCGCTCACCAAATCCGGGGATTAACCTGTCACAAACCGCTTCAGTAGCCTCAGGTGTAATGTCTCTTTTTGCGGGGCCTGTGCCTCCAGTTGTAACCACTACATTGCATCCGAGCCTGTCGACCAAGTCCTTTAGAGCAGATTCGATTTCTTCTGCTACATCGGGTACGACTTTGTAATGGTGTGTCCATTCAGAAGCTATGGCTTCTTCAAAAAAACCGAGAATTGCTGGACCTCCTTCATCTTCATACTCCCCGCTTGAGGCACGGTCTGATACCGTTAATATTCCAAAAACCGCAGGGTCTCCAACCATTGTTTCAACTCACTGGTTTCCATATTTTTCCTTGATATCTGCATGGAAAGAATCCAGAAGAGTATCCTCGAAAAGTTCAGCCTGCCTTCTGATTTTAGTGGATCTCATGTGTAAGAATGCCATTCCAATAAATGCGATAATCGCTATTGGAATTGCGGCCTCTAACTTATATTTGTGCATCACAGTAACAATGCCTTCAGCTGTATATGCCCATGTTAGAGAAGCTATTGCTCCACCGACAAAGGTAGCCCAAAGGACCCTCATGAATTTCATTCTTGATAGTAATCCGAGCATTGCTCCTACAAGTACACCTGAAGCCATAAACGGTATCCAGACGAAGACGATAAGCCCCCAGAATCCCCATTTGTTAATCATCTCTCTCTTCTCGTTAGCAGTATATTCAACTGTAGATAGAATGTCACCAAATAATTTCGTTTGCAATACTCTTCCACCCAAACCGTCTTGTTTCGCAACCGCTGCAACTCGCATATCTTCAGAATTGGAAGTTCCAGCCTGCTTTTCTACTCTACCTGCTCCCGACCTATCGGCAAGTGTTGAAACAAGATTTCTACCTTTGACAATTAATTCCTGAACTCCGACCAACTCCGGGTTCTCTCTTGAAATGAATTTTCTCAAGTGCTTCTCGATATCAATATTGGAATCTTTGAACCTGAAGAATGCAAACCTCTGGTTAGGTTTGTATGCAACTCTTACGAATATAATCGAATCTTCGCTTGTTACGGTAGCCATTTGAAGAATTAAATCGGGGTTAGATCTGAAGTAACCCTTTACTGATTCTCTCACGTCGTCCTCAACTTTTGAAAGTAAATGTAAGTCTCTGAAAAAAGAGGTGTAGTCTTGTTCTTCAGATTCTTCGTCTTCAACCATTCCGCTTCCAACGCCAACACCTGTTTCGAAATCAATAGCCTGATTTTCACCTATTGATCTAACTGTTAACTGGACTGGTTTGTAAACTCTGAACAATGCAAACTCATCTAAAATGTCCTTGAGTATTTCGGACCTAACTTCATTGGTGTCGGAAAATGTTCCATCGGTATTGGAGTATGGTACCATGATATCTATCGACAAGTCCCTTACTTCGATTTTATACAAATCCCAGTCGATATTTATTCGAAGCCGACTCTCGTTATTTCTCAGTACGTCAACGACAACCTTCTTGATGTGTGTTCTTGATAACATGTCATCTGTTTCTTGGTGATACAGTTTGTACATCACAGGATAAGCAAGGAATAGGGATATCACCGATAGTGATAGAGAAACGAAAGCCATCCACCATGCTGGAATTCCTGCCGCTCCTCCCGTTAGCATAGCGGTTTCTCTTCCTCCTCCTAACTCAGCTCCCATTAATACAAAGCCCCAATTTCCTAGATCGCTAACGCTCCAACAAGACCTTGGCCCATCAGTGAGAATATTTCCTTCTCTCTTTACTTCAGAATCGACGAGTGGTAAAAATGCCAAAGCGTTTTCAGAGGTTGTAATTTCGAAATCTACATTCTCTGTAATAGTGTTAGTACCGTTTATCAATTTAGTATCATTCCTTTCTTCAAGAATTGTGTCTAATTGGTAAACTTTTACGATAATGTAAACATCATATTCTCCTGTAGACCATTCCTCGAAATCGACTGATGCCCTTCGTGAATCAAGATTTTCTCCCTCGATAGTCTCGTTAGAATCTCCTTCATGCGGGGTGATTGTCCACTGAATTGTGTACAACCCTTCTTCGAGATTTTTACCCTGTATTTTCAATGATTCCGCATCGTTATCTGGATAGATGTGAATCCACGGAGTGTCACTCAGTTCTTCACATTGTTCACCGCTATCCAAAAATGTATCACTTGCCCAGTGGTCAAGACTTGTCGATTTTCCAAATACACCTGCAGACATACCGAATATCAAAAGAGCGTAAATCAGGCCGTACCCAATACCAGCGATTAATGTCCAATCTTCAATTGCAGATGGAAATCTTCTTTTTGAATCAGTATTCCTTCTTTTTCTGATGTTTGCAAGTTCTTTACTTACCTTGTCAACAGGCTTCGCATCTACGACTTCATCAGGGATTAAGTCCGAGTTTGTATCAACATTCTCGGACGCCATGATAACCCTAGTATGACCAAGCAAATGAATGATGTGGAAAATCAGATAATTTTGTTCGTAAAAATGCAGATGAATTACACGAATCAGACGTGAATGAAAGGTGGGTCAGGCCGGACTTGAACCAGCGACCTCCGCATCTTCAGTGCGGCGCTCTCCCAGCTAAGCTACTGACCCGGGAGTAATCTGTCCACAAGCATCTGTATTTCAAGCCTTACGGCTCATTCAATACCGTCTAATGCTGCGGATTGCATTTCTGCTAACTGAGCAAGGCCGTTTCTTGCCATGTCCAGCAATTCTTGTAATTCCTCATAAGAAAAAGTAGACTCTTCGCCAGTGCCCTGAATTTCAACAAATTTACCGTCAGAGGTTCCAACCACATTCATGTCTACATCTGCATTTGAATCCAAATTATAATCCAAATCCAAGTATACAGACTCGCCGATTAAACCTACAGATATTGCTGATAAATCATTGGGTATTACCTTATTTTCATGTTCTAAAGCTTCTTCGGGTGATAGAGTAGGTGGTTTCCATCCGTTTTCTCTATCTTCTCTTGTTGGTCTTAACTCAATTGGTAAACAGTCTCCATTTGCAATCAATCTTCGAACAGCAAGTCTTGTAGCAATATTTGCTGCGGTAATAGATGCACATCTAGTGCCACCATCAGCGTTTAGTACATCACAGTCAACTGTAAGAGCTATTGGACCAAGAGCCTCAAGGTCTACCGAACCTCGAAGTGACCTTGCGACCAGCCTCTCTATTTCTTGAGTTCTTCCTTTAGCTCCGTTTCTCTCTCTTCTAAATCTAGAATCGGTTGAACCTGGCAGTAGTGAATATTCAGCGTGAACCCATCCCTTCTGGGTATCTTTCGGGAACCATCCAGGCATTCTTGCTTCCTTAGTGACACAGCATAAGATGTGAGTATTTCCTTGTCGGTATAAGATGCTTGCAAGAGCATTGGGAGTAAAATCGATTTCAATATCGATGTTTCTCATCTGGTCTTTCGCTCGGTCTGTTTCAAATTCGGTCTTGAACTTGGCCATAACACTCCGATGAAACGTTATTCAAGAACACTTCCGTCAAAGAACATATTGAAGTGATGCGTATATTTGCGCAAACCATGTCCAGAGTAGCAATATGTGGAGTGGCACGAACACCGATTGGAAAATTCCGTGGAAGCCTTTCAAATCTATCCGCTGTTGAACTTGGAATAAGAACAGTAACTGAGTTACTGAATCGCTGTAACATCAATCCAGAAAGTGGCATAATCGATGAAGTTCTATTCGGTCAGGTACTTCAAGCAGGAGCAGGGCAAGCTCCAGCAAGACAAGTAGCATTAGGGGCTGGTTTACCAAGTACTACTGCGGCAACAACAATCAACAAGGTCTGTGGCTCATCATTGAAAGCTGCAATGATCGCAGCAAACAGTATTCGAGTTGGTGAATACAAAGCAATAATCGCAGGTGGAATGGAAAGCATGACCAATGCTCCAAAATTTGAGAAAAGAAATGGAGAAGAAAAAGAAATGGTTTCAACGATGGTCCATGACGGCCTTTGGGATGTGTACAATGATGTTCACATGGGAAACACTGGTGAAATTGTAGCAAAGGAGTGTAATATTTCTAGGCAAAAAATGGATGCTTTCGCAGCGAGGTCACAAAACAATGCGGCTACTGCAGAAGAAAACGGCTGGTTTGATTGGGAAAGATTCGACATGCCCGAACTCAAGGTGGATGAGGGGGTAAGAGCAGGAACAACCCCTGAGAAACTCGCTGAATTGAAGGCGGTCTTCCAGGAGGACGGGATGGTTACGGCAGGTAATGCGTCAACGTTGAACGATGGGGCATCTGCAATTCTAATCGCAGATGAAGAATTTGCGAAAGAACAAGGTTGGGAAATTATTGCAATAATCGAAGACTACTGCACTGCTGGAGTTGAACCTCACCGAGTTATGTACGCTCCTGTCCCAGCGATCAAAATGCTCCTTGACAGGGCTGATTTAGACGTGATGGATGTTGATGTTTACGAGCATAATGAGGCATTCGCAAGTGCATCTTGTGCAGTCGCACAGGAAGTTGGTATCCCAGAAGATCGTTTCAATCTACACGGCGGTGCAGTTGCACTCGGCCATCCACTAGGAAGTAGTGGCACACGTTGCTTGATTACTATGCTTGGCGTAATGCGAAGACTTCAAGCAAGTAGCGGTATCGTTTCTCTCTGTTTAGGTGGAGGAAACGCAGTAGCCATGCGCGTTTCAATGTGAGTGCCCGACTCCGGCCATGCTCATAATTGCTAGAAGTGCAATCATGATTATCACACCAATAACTACGTGTATCATAGCGGTTTTACCGGATTCTGGATTGTGAATATCTGGCAAAGTGTCAACTGTAGCAACGTATAGGAATGTGCCAGCCGAGAATAACATTGCCAATCCAATGATCGAGATTTCTACATTTTCCAAAGCAAAGTATGCGATTAGCATCATTATTGGAGTCGAGAGTGAGAATATTATGACATCTCTGATTGAATCCTTCTTTTCCTTTCTTTCGTGCATGGAGAATACTCCAAGACTAAATGCCGCAGGCCCCTTGTGGATTAGCACTGCAAGAACAACGGTTGCAGTTAATGCGAAGCTACCAGAAGCGGCGGCAGCTCCGATTGCTAATCCATCTGTGGCTGCATGAAGAGTCAAACCAAATACTAACATCCAACCTGGAGAGGAGTGGTGTACGTGTCCGTGTCCGTGGTCATCAGAATGGTCGTGATGTTCTTCATGAACTGCGTGTCCGATTCCTGATCCTTCTAGGATTAGCATCAAGATGAATCCACCAAGTATTGCTCCACCGATAATCAGGACTCCAGCATGCTCTTCATGCTCTTCACCATGTGAATGTGTACTAATTAATTCGTGAATTTCAGTAATGCCGACTGAAGCGTTAATGTCGCCTGCTTCGACCTCCTCGATGACGTGCATAATTTCGGATTCTAGGCCACCCTCATGCTCTTCATGACCTTCCTCTTCATGTTCGTCATGGCCTTCCTCTTCATGTTCTTCATGACCGCCAAGCAATGCTTCGATTTCTTCGATTCCTTCTTCGGCAGTTATGTCCCCATCGTTTACTTCTAGAATAACCAATGCTGTAGATCCTGCAAGGGCTTCCTCGGTAGCGTGTTCATCCATCGTTGCTAATTCATAACCTTCAGGAATTACAACCATCATTGCGGAGGCAATGATGATACCTGCTGCGATTCCGGTTACTAATTTCAGTTTGTCAGCATCCTCTTTCATCTTGGAATAAATTGGAATTAATCCACAAACGAGTCCGATGATTAAGGCAATTATGGCGTACAGCAAAACACTGGTTGACATGATTGGCCGTAGAATAATAACTATTTAATAAAAACTAATAAATATAGATTTGAAAATTATTATTAGTTATTTCCTGTTCGATACACCATGAGCCGAATTATATCATTCAGTTCCGATGACGAATTCAATGACAGCCTTGAGGATTTAATTGAAAAATCTGGCTACAAAAACCGTAGTCGATTCCTAAGAGATGCGGCACTTCACTTTGCGGATTACAAACAGAGAGGAGAATTATTTGAAATGAAAGGTGATGAAATAATTGAAGGACACGTTGTGATTTATTATCAACACGGTATAGAAAGCAAATTACTCGACCTGAGGCATACCAATTCTCTAGAGGTAGCAAATTACAACCACAGTTGCCTAAAACACAGCCATACCTGTGTAGATGTATTACAAGCGATCGGTACTGCAGAAAATTTCAGGAGCATGATAGAAAATTTGCAAGATACTCCGAACGTCGATAAAGTATCATTCGTGAGTGCTCCTATGCGAGATGAAGGCTGTTGTTGATACCTCGACACCCGTTCCATTTCCCGTCATTGATTATTACAAATTTCAGTTTTTAATCAGGTGTAATCTTACGACGTGAGCAAGACCACGATGAAGGTCAGATTCATCTAAATAAACGGCTTCAACCTTGGCATATTCGATTGTAAATAAGTCTCCGATTACATCCAATACTTCGTCTAAATCCCATAGTAAGTCAAGGCTTCTAGGACCTCCACTTGACATACCCATCTGGGTTACATGGTATCCTTCACAGATGAAATCACCTCCAGATTTCAGCGAGCCTATCATCCGAGGATAGTGTTCGATGAAAATGTCCCAAGGAACGTGAAACCAAGAAAATGCAATCAAATCATAAATTTCAGCATCGAAATTTCTCAAGACTAAATCATCAACCTCATAATTTACTGAAACCCCCTTTTCAGTAGCCAATTTTTTGCACTTTTCTTTACCGACATCCGATAGGTCGAAAACGTCGGTATTATAACCCAATCCTGCGATGTATACAGCATTCCTACCTTCTCCATCAGCTGGTACTAATGCCCTGCCATTACTTGGCTTCACTCTTTGCCTGACCCACTCGTTTGGCTCTTTGCCATATGCATATTCTTCGCCAGAAAACCTTGCATTCCAAGCGGATGCTCCAAATCTTGCATTACTCACTAGTTCCACCTTTTTTGAAATTAATTAGCCCGTTATCCTGTAAAATTTCGCAATTACCCGGAAGAATTGGTAAAATATCGTCGACAGATAACCCAGTTGATTTGTAAATTTTATTCGCAATCTGCTCTTTTTTGTCCATTCCCGGACTTACAATGATGTATCGATTACATATCTTGGAAATGTGATCTACAGTAGAAGCCATTAGGAGTGGAATTCCATTTATTGCTACTAGTCCAATTCCCAATTTCAGGTCGATGTCCTTGAACCAGGTTCTTTTTCCTCTGATTACGAATGCTCCCTTGCCAACGAATTCTCCGGATTCAGCGGATTTGGAAACCTGACCCGGCTTCACCCAGTAGACAGTTCCGTGGGCTCCTCCTGAATTCCATGCACGTGACCAAGCAAGAGCCATAGTAGCCGCATTCTGTGTGATCTCCTCGTCCAAATCAACCTCAATTTTGTCAATTAGCCTGAAAGCAGGAATTTCATCACTGATGTGAGCAGGTGGATTCTCATCGATAGCAAATCCCTGATTGTTTCTTAGGGAACAGGACGGGGCCCCGTGTAAATCTGCGTGTAGGTATCTGTCGCCCAAAGAAAGGTGCTTTTTCACGATGGAATCGTTTCCTTTTGCATCCCTTCCACCAATCATCAAGTGTCCGCTGGGAAGCATTGTCCACTTGTGATTTTCAAACCACAATCTCTTGGCTCGCTTAACTTTAGCAACTTGCCCGCTAGCTTCTCTTTTTGCTTCTTTTTTACGAGCCCTCTCGAGTGCGATTTTAGTGTCTTCAAGAGCCTGAATTGCACCGGATGATTTGTCCTTCTGTTTTCTGCCAGTTTGGAAGTACCTCTGAGCATTTTGATGGACGCTTTCTTCTAAATACAAAGTCACTTTTTTCCCAGCCTTACCTTCTTCATCGGGTAAGTAAGCGGTGAAATTTGATTCAGCTGCGTTGACAGATTCAATCCATTCAATGTTCTTTACCGCCTTCTTTACTTCGTCCCAACCTTGCCTTTCAATCGCTTCTTTGACTTGGTTCAATAGCCCCTCTACGTGAGTCCAATTTTCTTGAATTGCATGGCCAATTGCTTGTTGTTTTTCGACCTTTTCCGCAAAACCTTCCAAGGCTTTTTCCTGTTGAGCAAGCCTCCTCTCCAATTTCTCAACCTCAGTTGAGAAACCTCTTCCCGGCGCGCTTACATCTAGTGCTTCTGCTTCTCTTCGTGCAAGAGCTTGCGCATCGTGAGCACCCATCCATTCATCAACGGCTTCGCATAAAGTATCGAATTCTTTGAATTCTCTATCTTTCAAAATAGGTAGAATAGCTGGCCATGCTTGGTCAAATCCTCCTTCTTTTAGGAAAAGATAGCCTTTCCACTCACCTTTTAGGATTTCATTTAGCGATTTCCAAATTTTCTTTAGGTCAACATTTCCAATGGAATCATCTCTACTAAAACCGGCTTCTTGACAAATCGAATCCGCAATTGGGCCACCAAGATTCAGAACTCCTCCAAGAGTTCTACCGAGTGTTTTGTCACTTTGGGTCATGAATGCAGTAAACTCTTCGAAATCGAGTTCATATGGATTTAGAGCTGCGGGTGGAGGAAGGTATTGCACACCTTTTTTCAGGGTCCTGTCCGCATATGACGCATGAGTAAGTGGCTGAATAATAATATCATTTTCATCAGCTAAAATGATGTTTCCATCTCTGAAGACCTCAACGTAGAGGTGATAATTTCCGTGAGATGATTCGAAGGTTAATTTGAGAACTCTATCGAATCCTATTTGCTCGATTTTTTCTAACCGTGCATTGGTCAAAATTTTCCTGAGTACCATCGCAAAAGGTGCAGGATATTGTGGCATTGGTCTGTCTCTTACACTGGTGTAGATTCGCTTTCCACGCACCAAAACTAGGTCGACATTACCGCCTCCTTTCTTCCGCATTCGAAGTACAACTTGCTCGTAATGAGGCTGGTAACACTTCTTGCAATGCGAACCAAGGAGTGAGGATAATTCACCTGCAATAACACGCAGGTCAAGTCCACTCATCGCATCTTTCATGCTCGCACCCATTGTTGGCCAGACTTTCTAACATTACCAACCTTCTCATGAGATAATAGGTGTGACAGGGTTTGGTCAATCGCCAACCCAGGATGTGCATCGGGAGTGTCAGCATATGCAAATTGCGCTATCTCTTCAAGAGCGGATATACCAGAATTTACGGCATCTAAAACTCTGTTATGTCGGTTAATTCGATGAGTGATATAGTGTTCAAGCGTTCTTTCAGGGAGCGGAATAACCGGGCCATGCGATGGAAAAATTAGGTGCGGATCTAAGTCCAACAACCTCTCTAATTGTTGAATGTATTCGATCATGTCTCCTTCAGCAGGGGGAACTAGAATAGTACCAATTCCTGCGACCATGTCTCCTGCAACTAATCCGGATGATGAAATCAAACACAAGTGTTCAGGATGATGGCCTGGTGTGTGTAGGACGGTCCACTCTTGATTACCAAGATTCAAGATTTCACCGTCTTTCAAGACCCTATCTGCTGACTTCGATGCAGACCAAATTGGAACATCAAACGCTTCCTTTAGTAAGCCCTTGTCAGCCATGTGGTCAGAATGTCCGTGAGTGTAAAAAACAGCAATTAGGTTACCACTATGCCGTTCTACAGCTTCAGCAACTTTCTCCATACCCTCACGGTGTCTGAAAGCAGGGTCAACCACGATGAAGTCACCTTCAGGGTCGCCTACAAGGTAGCAGTTAGTGTGGTCTGCCGGAGGTAGCGTTGCGGTTCTTATTGGAACCACTTCCACTCCGTTAGCGAATAGAATCGAGCGCCTTCCCGGCTTCCTTTCTTCAAGGTCCATCGCTACTGCAGTCATATCTTGGTTGGTTAGATTTAGGCATCTATCAACCTCCATTAGAAGGGTTACGACTGGCGGAGCAACCTTGATTACGTTATTTTTCCAAGCGGTTATCATGTCGATGGGTCGCATCCAGCGTGCATCGACAAATTCGGTTTGTCCGAATAGTGAAAACTCATCATGTTCGTTCGAGTGTATGTGTAGGAACGAATTCTCAAATCGCATTGGGCCAAATGGAGGGGTCGTTCTCATCGATATTACTCTCATTCCAGTAATGTCTGAAGGGATATCTCCATCCAATGCCAGTGGAAACCAGTTTGCTTTGTCTTCGACTACCATTTCTCGAAGGTCTGAATCTATCTTTACAAGCCGACCCTGATTTGGAGCGAGGCCTAATTCTTCCACCACCTCTCGCATTATTGCGCAATGTTGAATCGGTATTCCAAGAGAACTGCTTGCTTCTTTGTCAACCCTCGAAACACCTCCTCCTGGAAACGCCCAGTAGCCTGGAAACGATGGCATAGATTCACTTCTTTTTCCGAGCAGAACTTCCACTCCTTCCTCACCATCTTTAGTTATCATCAATGTAGCAGATGGGCGAGGTGGCTTGCGCTCAAAACTTGGCATTTCAAGTCCCTTTGGAATCTCGCTCATAGCCCGGCCAACCCTCAAATGGTTTCAAGACATACCATTGTATCGGAGTATCATGGTGACAATTGAAGAGGATTTGGAGATGCTCGCAGCGTCACTTGACATGGGAATAGACCCTTTTCCGCCGCCTAAGAAAAAAAGGCCTTGGGCAAAGTTTGCAATCGCATCATTTCTATCTATTATGATGATTAGTTGGGTCTCAAAATGGCTAATGAGATTCACATGATTTAAGACCAGTACGCTTCTCTTAAATCCTGATTAGCATTCATACAGGCAACTACGTCGGATGGTCTTTGAGGCATTTCAGAGATGCCATTGAGGTGTTCGTAAATTGGCATTACGTTTGACATGTTTACAACTCCCCAACCCACTTGCGTACAAGGTAAAATTGGCGACATAGGAGTTGTTCCTGATGCAGGGTCCCATGTTGAGAAACTTGGATACCAGGCTGAAAGGTTGAGTGCGTTACGAATATCTGAATTTGCTATTGGCAAAACAGAGCTGTTCACGAGCAGACCGTTTCTTCCTAATTCATCAGAGGCGCCCGAGCGCATGTCGCCAGTGTCCTCTCTAAGCATGGTGATGACCAGACTCAGAATTCCTGCAGTTCTTGGTGTAGCAAACGATGTTCCTGAGGTTTCATGATAACCTGTAGTGTCGTCATGGTTAGGCAAAACTTGAGTCCAATCCGCTGCAATATCTGGATATGAGCCACTCATGGTCTCCTTCTGGTCATCATCTTCTTCCGCATATCCTGAAATTCCAATCGACCATGGTGGGCCTGCGGTAGAATCTTGAACAGCAGGCGACGGAGTATTGTCCGAAGCGCCGGTGTGAATTTTGTTGTAGTCGACTACTGCGACTTTTGTTGCATCTTCAATACCTGGAACAGGAACGCTTCCAATCGGTCCAAAGGATGTGGTAATTATGTCCACTAGTGGCTGATTAGCCGCTGCTAATACTGCTGCGTCAGAGAATCCTTCAACAAAGAAAATTACAGCGTCCGGATTTGCGTCTAATACCGCTCCAGTAACTGCAGTACCGTGACCGTCACTCGGATCGTCCAAGATAGGGATATCTGTTCCGTCATCGGGTGTTGTTCCGATAATCCTCGTGCCCGGGAAGTAAACGATGTCTGATGATGTAATCACGTCCCAGCAAGTTTCCCTGTCTGCTTCGTACCTTTCTTGCCAAGAACCTTCCCAAGTAAGGTTGCAGTGCATTGTCACGCCAAGTCCTTCAAGAAGCCAATCAGGATAGGTTTCATTGAGCATGAATCTTTCGTGGTATACGTTGATTCCAGTATCGATCGGAGCGACTACGCTGTATGCTCCAAAGCTTTCAACTTCCTCAACTGAGGGTACTGATTTCTTGGAATCTTGTCCGAGACATCCCGATAGCGAGACGCTAAGCATCAGTAGCGCCGATAGTACGACGAATGACTTGTCTCGCATGACAAGCCGTGTTACCTTTACATCTTGAGTTTGACGATAATCAGATGATTGCTCACGACTTCAAAAATGCAGTACGGCACGCACATCCTTCGATATTTTTATGGAGTGTGCGACTAGAGAGATAGCATGGATTCAGCAAAAATTGGAACCATAGCCATGCAGGTAAATCTTTGGGCATCTCTTGGTTATGGGCTAACATTATTCTTAGTTCCAGACCTTTTTTGTGATATTTTGGATGCTGAAAAAGTGAACACTGCATGGCTTCGAACCATTGGAGCAGCACTTCTTGGAACCAATGTTGTTGGGTGCTGGTTGTGGCTAAAATCACCGAGTATGGACATGGGTCGAGTGCAATTAGCGACTGCTGCACTAGAGGCTATTGCGATGGCTGCCTCGCTCATGTTGGGAGAATTTACTGCCAACAATATTTGGATGGTTCAGGCATCTGTTGTGTTGGCGTTTGTGGTAGCGATTGCGCTGATTCCTACTGCTAAACCCGAAATGTATCAAGAAATTGAATAAAGGCGATTATAATCGAAAAATGTCTGCAAAGACACTCTGCACGGTGTGTCCTAGACCTATTTCAAGTCAACTTCTTGTTTTTTTTAATAGAATCAAGAACTGCTTCTCCTAGTCTTTTTGCTAGAAGAGGAGGAACAGCATTTCCGACTTGGCGAAATTGACTAGTCATTGAGCCTGAAAATTCAAATGAGTCTGGGAACG
>CAZGJD010000012.1:0-49192 GCA_964526385.1 uncultured Candidatus Poseidoniales archaeon
GGTTCCATAGGATTGGTTGTAATACAGTTAGAGAATGTACATCTTGCTACGTTGACGACTTCTTCTGTTAGATTGATTTCCATTTTTTCCGCAACGGTATAGGCTCTGATTATCGCTACTGATGCATCTGGAGCAACCAAAGCAAGTCTGTCTAATTCATGCTGAGTCAATTCCCTATCTTCGACCTTGATGATGTCCTTACCACCCATTTTCTGAGATGGTACATTCATTACGAGAGAAACCGGATTTGACATGTTTCCATCGACTCCCAGCATCTTCAATACAGAGAGGGCCTTTCCTGCAGGGACGTGGTCGATTACCGTACCGTTCTTGATTGCAGTGACTCTTCTCATGCTACCTTCTTGACTCATTCGCTTGCACCTCCTTCAATAGTTTCAGGAACTTTAATTCCGAGGAGCCAACACATCAGTGACATTCTTGCTACGACCCCGTTGAAGGCTTGCTCGAAATATGATGCGTGCCTAGTTAAATCGACAGAAGGATGAATTTCGTCAACTCTTGGAAGTGGATGCATGATGATCATGTTCTCCTTCGCTCCGTCTAGGTCTCTTGCGTGTAGTTTGTACGCACCTGCAACCTTTGCATATTCATCTTCATCAGGGAACCTTTCTTTTTGGATTCTCGTCATGTATATCACGTCTGCCGCATTGATTTGTTCTAGAAGGTTCGTGGTTTCATTTACTTCGGCGCCGTGTGCTTTCAAATCGTTGACTATTTCTACAGGCATTCTCAAACTCTCAGGAGATGCAAATGTGACATTACACCCGAATCTAACCAAGGCGTGAGAAAGTGAGTGGACTGTTCTTCCATACCTCAAATCCCCAGCAAGAACGACGTTCAGTCCGTCAAGCCTTCCGTGAGCTCTTCTTATTGTGAAAAGGTCCAGCATGGTTTGAGTGGGATGGTGTCCTGCTCCATCTCCACCGTTTAGAATAGGGACTCTCGCACTGTCACACGCATACTGAGCCGCACCTTGTCTTGGATGGCGCATTGCAATAATATCAGTATAGCCATCAACCATCTGGATAGTATCGAACAGTGTTTCACCCTTTACCACTGATGATGTCTTAACGTCACCGAGATTTACCACGTCGCCACCAAGCCTCTTCATTGCGGTCTCGAAGGACATTCGGGTTCTTGTCGAAGGTTCGAAGAACAAGTTCCCAAGTATTTTTCCTTGCAGTAATGGCAGGTATGTCTCCCCTTTTGCCACTGGCAATAGCCTTTCAGCATCGTCTAAAATGGAAATTATTTCCTCGTTTGTCAAGTCATCCATGGTGATAAGTCCGGGCATAAACCTCCCCCTTCCTTACGAGTTGAAACAAGAACGACCTTGAACATATGGGCGCGAACCGCCGTTTGCTTGATGTGCAATGAACAGTACGATTCCTTTGTGCGCAGGATACTTTTGCTTACGATTATACTGCTGATGCCTACAGTTTGGGCTTCAGAAGGGGATTCTTGGACGGTTGAAGTCGAAGACCCGTTTGGAAATCCTGTAGATGGATGTGTAGTCAAATTATCAGACCCTTGGACTGGGAAAGAAATCTCTGAACCATCCGGCTCGATGTATACACCGAGTGCTACTTGTGAGGGATACGTCGTTATGTGGCATGAGCCAATTCCCTCATCGCAAACATTCGTTGTGTTGGAAGCCTATCCAATAATTGAAGACCTGTTTGAGGTTCATGGTGCTGATACCATGCAAATTCTCGGTAGCGATTGGAATGTTAGTGTTACAAACGGGTCTGTAGACGCACCTAGTGGAGTTCCAGTTGTCCTATCTGGAGACGGTGGAAGTGCGGTGAGGAATAGCGAAAATGTAGTGACAATTCCCACACAGCAAAACGTGTATAATCTTTCAAATAATTATTCATCTGAAATTTCGATTGCAGCATATCACACTGGTACAGGTAAAATCATTCCATGGGATGGAAACAATCTGACAGTTGGTGAATTTGGCGGAGGATGGCAGGCTAGAGTTATCATAAATGGATTACCGGTTGGTAGTCCAACTTGGCCACCTACCATCGAGTGGGCTGAAAGTCAAATCAACAAAACATTACCACAAGGTTCAGCCATTCTACAATTTGATTCCACCATGAATGCAAATGAGAATGTTAGTGGAACATGGAATGCCACACACCTATTCAATACGGGTTTCGGCATACCTTTCATTCCCGGTCAAGAAGCGGGTATTCAAAGCCAGGTAGATCGATTCCTCGATGGAGATGAGTCGAACCTCGTTCACCTAATAGAATCATTGACTTACACTAATGGAGTAGACGCACTGTGTTGCATTTTTGACAATAATGATGTAGTATTTTCTAATGTTAGTGTAATTGCTAATGTTGACTTTTCACAGGACACATGGGGCTGGACAGAATCTGCAGATATCGCAAGTAGTAGGTCTCATATCGATTTGATTAGAATCGAAGTACCATTCCAAAACGACATACGGCAAACATCAAACCTGTCTATTGTGACAAATGGTGAATGGCAATATATTTCATCCCCTCTAAACGAGTGGATTAGTGGCACTTCAAGCAACTTCACCCTGCAAAGAGCCGAAACATCGGTTAATGGATACTACACAATCTCCCTCGCAATGAATGATGCACCTACGGTGACTATCCCTGAAGATTATGCACTACCTTGGGAAGATACCGCTTACAACTTTATTCCAATTATCGAAGATGCACCTTTATCAACGCATGACTGCTCTTGGAATATCGCTAATTCCAGTGAAAATATCAGTGTTAATCTTACTCAATTCAACCCTGACACATCGATTAACGTGAGTGTTACCTGTATTGACGAAGGGGGGCTGTCTGGTTCATACAACACTAGCTTAATTCTCGACGATGGAGATCCCTGGATTAACGCGACTGACGATGTTCAGATTATCCCTCCCGGATTATTTACGTGGGATTTGATGGTAGGGGATGACCATGATAATAATCTGAGAGTTTACTGGACGAGTAACAAATCTCTTGATTGGTGGTATACCGGTGACGTACTTGAAACTTCATTTTATGTCGATTCAAATCTGAACTCGATTAATGACAATATATCTGAGCGACACAAGGCTCGTAACAATGTCGAGTACTGGCTTTCTGCAAATGTTAGTGATGATGTCGGACACTTCACAATCGGAAATTGGACCATAAGATTGAGCGATGCAAACGGGCCGGTTATTATAGCGGATTTAGAGGTTGAAAGAAATGAAAGCGATTGGAATTCGAGTCAAGAATTGTTCTACACCAACGAGAATATTCGGCTCAATTTAACCGAGTCTTTTGATGACCATTCTTCAATTGACAAAATTAAATTTTCAATTAGAATTTACGACGAGTATTTCACCGATTTATCATGGTCAGAAGTTCAATACTTTGAGCTTCCAAATCTCGGCGTAGGATACCATCAAGTCATCATACAAGCAGAGGATGAAGCAGGAAATATCGGTATGAACAATATCGGAGTAGCGATATCTCCAACCAGTACGGTCGACTTGCAAATTATCGATATAATTCCTTCTAAAACAGAAATAGAACCCGGCAAGAATGGTTTTTGGGTAACGGTCCAAAACAACGGAGCGAGCACTACAGATTTCACAGTGTGTAGCGACGGAGAATGTTTTGATTCGGTTGTTGGACCCACAAGTTATGTTCGTAATGCTACGGCTATTGTCTACATGGAAGTAGACATGGATTGGTTTGAAACCTTCAACGTAGAGTTGTCCTATCTTAACGAAAACGGAGAAAAAGTCTCAAAATATTCGACCAGTGAGTATAATTCTGGGATGGGAATTGGTACAATTGAACTATTGTTACTGGTTGGCCTATCGGTAATGGTGATAATTTGGTTTAGATCTCGGAATGAACCGAGATTCTGATATGGTAGGTAAGGAGTCGAAGAATTATGGATGGTTTTGTTGACCTGCAAGAAGCAGTTGATGCCGAGATAAAGCATCGTTTGGACAAAATCGAGAAGTTATCTTCATTTTCAGCCTTCGCAATGCTCGGAGCAGCAACTTGGCTGGCTTGGCCTGCCCTTCAATCTGCAATGGCAGGCGGACCCCTAATCACTGGACTTGGTTATTCGCTTATCGTCCTTTTCTGGGGCATATTCGTACAGGATTTAGGTATCTTGAGTGGAAGTGGCCTGTCAAGAGTTGGTGCAGCAACAACCATCGCTTGGCTACCTCTTCTCATTATCGGGTTTAGCCAAATAGAGGGAACTAATTCCGAAATCGCAGGTTCAGTCATAATCATAGCGATAGGTTTTGCATTGCTAAAAATTAGCAGAACTATCCTTTCTGGAGATATTGCAGTAATGAAGTTCCGTGCGATTATGGGATTCCTTGGATGTGTATTAGCAGGCTCCTTATTGGCGACTGCTGAGACCTCAACAATTAGTTTCCAAATCCAAATTGGAACAATCGGCCTTGGTTTATTGATTGTAGGTCTTGACTGGTTCGGAAAAGATGAAAATCGAGGGTTGAGAAAAGAGTTCGATGTCAGACTGAATAAATTAGAGTCTAGAATCCTACGTCTCAAAAGTCAGGGCTCTGCGGTTGACCAAGCGGCAAGTTTGGTAATGACTGCAAGAGAAGAAGGCCACAGAGACCCGTCCTGGGGAATGAAATTACTCGATGAAGCGGATGATGACATCGAAAGAAGTCTATCTCTTGCAGATGATGTTGAAATTATCAAGAATGATTCTCTCCAATCAGTCGAAAAGGCGGAGAATATCGCTCCAATCGTAAAGCGACCGCGCAAAGCTTGGGACATGGGACAAAGAGAGGTCGAACTTGGAAGTCTCAGAGAAGGGGAGTCTCTTTTCCGTCAAGCAAAGAAGCGGGCGATGGAAGTTATCGAGTGGTGGGAAAAAGCTGAGGAAGCAATTCGTGAGGCATCTGCTCTACTATCAAATTCAAAACACGAGCATGAAAACCTGCACGATATTTTGCAGGATGCCAAGAAGAAATTACATTCAGAGAACCCAAAGAAGGCATATGAATTTGCCATGGTCATTCCAGCTCAATTAGACGCATCAGATGACGCAATTCAGATTGCAGCGGACGCAATAAAAGAAGCAACAAAACAACTCAAGGTCGCTGAGGGAATCAACAAGGAAGACTTGAAAGAAAGAATGTCAAGAGCCCATTCCGCACTCGACAACGGAGACCACGGGCAAGCTAAGGGATTGGCTGACGGGGTAGTAAGAGAAATTATTGCTGAAAGAGAAGCCATGGACGATGTTAGAAGAGCGCTAAGGCAAAAGGTCCACCTTATTTCTCGCTGGCAAGATCGTGAAGACGCAAAAGACTGGGATGTTAGACTCAAAGAAATCGAGGAAGCATCGGATGAACTTCAATGGACTCACGCAGCGGTCCTTCTTGAACGTCTGACCAAGGATTTGGATTCTGCAGGAAAGGCTACAAGCGAAGCTTCGGAACTCCTTGATTATGTTAGAGAAGAGTGGGAAACTCTGAGAAATCAGTGCGAAGCCAGCGGAATCAAAGTCGATGACCCTGAGAGAAGCGGTACTGAAGAAGCGATTGGAATAGCCTCTGAGGCAATAACCGCGGGCAGAACCGATGAAGCATTAGATGCCCTTGGTTTGGCTGACGAGTTCATGGAAAAACTTCGAAGACGCGTCTGAAACCGTTTGAATAAGTGATTATTCAGCTAATTGACCTGCCCAATAATACCATCCCATGATAGGGTCATTACACCACTCTGGAACATTAGCGGATTCAGCATTGTAAGCGGACATTCTGTCCGACTCCCAATTTTGGTATGCAGGGTCGTTAAACATTTCATCCCAATCAAACGGAATGGATTCGCCATTTTCATCATATGCGTTTAATGAATAATTGTACGTAGAAGACGGGACAAACAACTCGCTTTGAATGTACACCGCACATTCCTCTTCTTGTCCACCTAAAATATCACCTTGGAACCACATGACACGGTTTGAAATTGTCATATTAAAACAATAATCTTCTCCAGCAGAATCGGTAAAACACAATTCATCGTTCTGATAGGTTATTGAACCACCTTCTGAGGTAACCATGGCTCCATAATCTATCACGCACCAAGGGTCTTGCCAATCTCCAGACCAATCATCCCCATGTTCGGTTGATGTGCAATTATTCTCATTTTGTGCTTTGTAGGTTCTAGAGAAATTTTCTATTGGGTCAGCTAAAAATCCCCAAACCGAGGAGTTGTCCATGAATCCAACATATTCTGGCAAATCTAATGTCGATTGTAGTGTAAGTGTTTCAGACATCATTACTATTCCAGAGTTTTCTGAATTTTTGTTCAATTGGACATCAATTACACATTCACCGCTTTCGAATGTACACAAATCAACACTTCCTTCATAGATGTAAATTATGTTCCCCACTGATAGTTCCTGACCTGCAGGATGCGTATGATAACATGAACTCTCCGTTGAGCCATCACAATCGTAAATCATCATACCTGAACTAGGATGATTAATTGAAATCTTTATTTCGAACTCATCATAATCGATGACATCTCCAGCGTTAAAAGAATATGCAACCAGCATGTCTCCTAGACCAGTACTTGTTTCATCAGCAGTGTCATAAACTGAGAAATTATAGTAATAGAATTCTGTGTCTTCATCGATACAAAAGTCTGGTAATTCTAAGTATTCAAGTTGGTCTGTCCAGGTCTCAATATCAAGTGGTTCAGAGTTCCAAACATTACATTGTGAGGCATCTCCGCCATCTTCAGATATGATTAACCAATTTCCTACAATCAAGAATGGCAGATCCTCACTAGGGTCATCTTCTTCTAAGGCAACGGTTATTGTCCCATCTTCGTTTTCTGTCCAAGTTCCTTCATAATCACCATCAACATGGACAATAACGGTCCCATTTTCTAAAAATGTCACCAATAAGTCCTCGTAGAGATACCATTCTCCAACTGGACTACTAGTTGATTCCTCATCTTCTTCATGCAGACACCCTGCAATAGAAAGTGTAGTCAAAAGCAGTGCCATCATGTAAACTGAAAATTTACGCATGCTTTTTCTAACGATGTTTGGTAAATAAATTATACTCCTATCAAACTTTGAAAACTAATATTTCTAAATGTTCGTTGCTAAATGATTAATCTAACCATGATTCGACTAATTCTGGAAGGACCTCTCCTGCCTTTCCAACGTGGATTTCATCAAATTGATGACCATTTATTGGGACTTCATAATTGACAAGAATCGTGTGAGCACCGGTCTGATTTGCAACTTGAACTAATCCAGCGGCCGGGTAAACATGGCCTGAACTTCCAACTACAACAAATACGTCACACTCCTCTACAGCAGTATAGATTTCTTCCATGAACATCGGAATCTCTCCAAACCATACTATGTCCGGTCGCATACGTGAAGGCTTGCTACAACAATTGCATTTTACGAATTCTTCAGACAGGTCGTCTTGACCGATACGCTCTTCACTCTCTCCGCTATTTTCGCATCTCAGTGTCCTTAATTGTCCATGCATGTGAATCACGGATTTACTCCCTCCTCTTTCATGTAAATCGTCTACATTTTGAGTTATCAAGGTGAAATCTTCAATCTCAGATTCCAGTTTCGCTATTGCAATATGCGCTGGATTTTCATCTACCTCCAATAATTGGTTTCTTCTGGCTTGATAAAATCTCCAAACCAAAACTGGGTCTACTCGCCAAGCTTCAGGAGTAGCAACATCTTCTACCCTGTGGTCTTCCCACAAACCGTCATTGTCCCTAAATGTACGAACACCGGACTCGGCGCTTACTCCAGCACCTGTTAGAACAACCACTTTTTTATCTCGCATGGTCATTTTTTGAATCTGTGGTTTATCAACTAATGGAAAAAAATCTCACGCCAAGCCCCTAAAGGGACTTGGGGTTCCTCGATTTAGCGTAAATCAAATTGGAAGGATTAAATCTGAACCTTCTGCACTGGAGTAGTTCACCTTTCGAGAAACCAATCGTGTTGTGAATTCGAATTCTTCTGTCGCATTGTGTATGAAATCTGTGTCTGCGACATTTGTTTCATCTGGATTTAGCCAAAGGTCCCACGCCTTTTTGGGTAAAACTAGTGGCATTCTTTTGTGAATATGTTGCAACTTTTCCGTAGCGGGGCGGGTGATTATTGTGAACCTAGGACCGTCTGCTGCTTTTTCGTAAAGGCCGCCTAAGGCTAACAACTCTGTTTTTGGTGATGAGAAGTAATGAGGGTCCTTACCTCCATCATCTGCTTTAGTCCACTCGTACCAGCCAGTAGCAGGGACGAGGCATCGCATAGATTGAGCAGATTTCTTGAACCGCCATTTTTCTAGCAAAGTTTCCAATCTTGCATTGAAAACTTTCGCAGAGCCTTTCAAATCAAATCCCCAAGACATTTTGCTACAGGACACCAAACCTGCATTACTAGATATTATGTTTGCATTGTCGGTTGGCGCAATGTTATAACTTGGCGGGACTGGCTCAGAAATTTGCTCTGCAGCGAACGTTTTTACCAATTCCTCAGGCTGAAAGCCTAGCGTAAACCGTCCGCACATAACCCGTGATAGGCGTTGTCTATTTCATTTTCAAGGATTCCTGCGAGCGAGGAATTTCTCTACGCCTTGTTTGAATTCATCTGTAAGGCCTGCGGCCTCGATCAAGGTTCGTTCATGTTTCATGTGAGTTTCAAAATCATTAACGTTCTGAGACAGAAGTAGATGCTTTGTAGCCTCCTTTGTATGGTCGCCCCATTTCGACCAGTGATTAGCGATTTCAACGGCTCTGTCGATAAGTGATTCATCGGCAACAATTTCATCGATTGCTCCATAGTTTAACGATTCTGTCGCATTCCAAATTTGATTTTCAAAGAAGAAGCGACGGGCGGATTGCTCGCCAACAAGCCTCGGCAACAACCAGGTGGTTCCACCATCTGGTGAAAGTCCAATACCGGCATATGATGCTGCAATTTTTGTATTCTCCGTACCTATTCGAGCATCACAGGCAAGAGCGAGCCCTAGTCCACCACCTGCACATGCTCCGTTTACGGCTGCTATGAAAATAGTCTTCGAGGTTCTCATTTTCAAAAGAAGGGGATGAAGGATACCCGTCAAATCTCGAATCAATTGAACGCTATCGTTTTCCTCAATCGATTTTTGAAAAGCATCAATATCGGCTCCTGCGGAAAAAAATTTGCCCTCTCCAGTAATTACTACCGCTTTAGAATCCATTGATTCGATAATCGCATCCCTAATCTTCGGAAGGAATTCCCTACTGAATGACTGACTTGCAGTTCCACCGGTTAACTGGATGACTTTTACGCCTTCTTTTTCGTAAATATTCATACGATCACAGCTTTACATTCACGTTTTTGACTTTAGTGTAGAAATTCAAAGCGTCCTTGGATTGTTCTATTCCTATTCCAGATTGCTTCCAACCAGTGAAGGCGGTTTGGGGGAAAGTGATTGGATATTCGTTGATACTGACCATTCCTGATTGAAGGTCCCTTGCAAACTTGTGCGCACGGGAGAGGTTGTTTGTCCAAATTCCATTTAGTAAGCCGAATGGTGTGTCATTAGCTAACTTTAGAGCCTCAGAATCTTCACTAAATTTAGTAACTGCCAAAACCGGTCCGAATAATTCCTCTTGGAAGAGCAGGTTATCGCTTGATACATCGGTTACGACGGTCGCTTCCATGAAAGCACCCTCTCTATCGATTGCATTACCGCCACAAACAACGGTTCCTCCTTGTGATAGCCCCTTGTTTAGCATCTCTAGTACGTCGTCTCTGTGTGTGGAGTGAACCATACTTCCCATTCTAACTCCGTCTTCCATACCTGGACCTACTGGCCATTTCGAGATCTCTGCGACTATTGCCTCAACCAGTTCGTCATGTACGTCTTCGTGCACTATCAGCCTTGAACCTGCCCAGCACATCTGACCTGCATTCATGAAAATTCCAAAGCACACAGCTTTGGCACAAAAGCCAATATTTGCATCGGGGAATACTATGTTAGCACCCTTTCCACCAAGTTCTAGGGTCACTGGAGTCAGATTTTCACTTGCCTTAGCCATAACTGCTTTTCCGGTTGGCACTCCACCGGTCAATACGATACCGTCGACGTCACTGTGACCTGCAAGAGCATCGCCTATCAATCCACCAGAGCCAGTAATAACCTGTAAAACGCCAGCAGGAAGCCCCGTTTCGGCTTCTTCAATGGCCTTTGCCCAAGCGAGCAGTGATAGAGGTGTCCACGATGCTGGTTTTGCGATTACTGTACAACCGGCTGCAAGAGCGGGTGCTATTGAGCGAATTGCAAGTTGTAATGGGAAATTCCAAGGAACTATGTGTGCAGTTACACCTAACGGTTGGCGAAGTGTGTAGTTCAATCGATTTCCGGGTACTGGAATCGTACTTCCTTCGATCTTGTCTGATAAACCTGCAAAATATTCCAAAGTCCAAGCACCGTAGCGGATTTCACTAAGTGCTTCTCTGAATGTCTTTCCGTTGTTTTCGGACTCTATCGCAGCGAGTGATTTTGCATGTGCGTATGTCGTAGCAGCCATCTTTTGTAATACTCGACCTCTTTGAGCAGGGTCCATAGACGCCCATTCTCGTGAGTGCAAGGCCTGCTTTGAGGCTTCCACGCATCTCTCCACATCAGCAATAGTTGCCTTAGGAGTTGTTGCAATTACCTCACCGGTTGCTGGATTGATAATATCCGCTGTAGCACCGTCTTCAGCAGGGCACCATTCGCCTGCAATCCACATCTGTTCGCTCGTCATAATCTGTCCGAGTAGTAACCGCCTCAAAGCCTCTCCGATTGACAAATGTCTTGATTAGAGAGAAAGGTATCGATATGCGAATGGCGCGAACTATTAGCATAGCCGAAACGACCAAAACCAAGGTAACTAGGAAACCTCCTCTATTGATTATGCTCGCTGGGGCCACAGGAGTTGGAAAATCTACTACTTCTGTAGCCATTGCAAATGAACATTCAATTGTGAGATTTGTATCAACCGATGCGATTAGGGAAACAATGAGAGTGGCTGACCTTGAAAATAATCCTGCATTACACAGATCATCCTTTTCCAAAGGTGAATCGGGGGACCCTGTATTGGATTGGCAAGATACCTGTAAGGCGGTTGAGAGTGGGGTTTTGGCTGCGATTGAAAGAGCTCAAAGAGAAGGTATAGACCTCATAATCGAAGGAGTACATATCGAGCCCAGTTCCCGAATAATCAGAGAGTGGAAAAATGCCGGCGGGATTGCAATAGGAATCGTCATGCACATTGAGGAGGAAGAAAGGCACGTAAGTTTCTTCAAACAAAGAGAGGTTTATTCGTTCAGAAATGCGGAGAGATATATCAACGCATTACCTAGAATAAGAGCAATACAAACCGCACTTAGAGACCGTGCTAAAATTGTTGATTGGTACACTATTGACCCTTCGATTGAAAAAGACGTCCTAGGAAAGGTAAGACACTGGATTGACCTTGAATGGAATGAATGGAATAAAACACACTAATCGTCCAAGTCGATATCGAATGAAATAATTCTTGTCAGCATGGAATTTCTATCTGCGGCTCCAAGTTCTGTCGAAACACTAACGATTCCGTCAGATTCAGTAACGGTGATGTTGAGAAGTTTCAACTCTACTCCTCTTATCTCACCGTGGTGTAAAATATCGTCGTGAAGCGATTGAATCGATTTGTTGACGCTTTCGTATTCAGATACTCCTTCACTGTACCACAATTGCGCTCTGTCTTCGGTAAGACTTGGTAAATAATTCGCTACATCTGCTGAAGCTTCAATGGTATCATCTCCAGCGGTATCGAAAGGCATTGAAATTCCAGCCATCTTAACCCCGAAGATGGCCATTGAGAGAAGAGACATCATCAGAACAACGCCCGTTGCGAGCAACATTTGTCCCTCATCTCCCCTTCTATCTTCGCGCATCATGAACCACGCTCCCAAAGGTCGAGGCTGACCGTCCAAAGATGGCCGTCTATTGCCACCATGTCATGAGCGTTTACCGTGTTATCACCTGGCGTTGCTACCTCCCCATGAGGCTGTAATGTCGAGGAGTCGATAGACAACCAACAATTTGCTTCTACGCTACCGATTATGTATTCCTGAATCATCTCACAAGCTTCATCACGCTGACCATTCGCCAGATATTCTGCTAACTTTGAATCGTATTCTGAAGAAGGTGTTGCAAGTGCTAAATTTATTGCATCTTCACCAGCGAATTTCAATTCCGCATCCATCGAGATACTATTGGAATCGGGAACGTGAACCGTAATTAGGAATGCTGCTGTCATGAAGAATAGCCAAAACAATGTCAGCATTTCAAGAATGTGAATTTGAGCGGATTCATCATTTTGCAAATACATCAACTCACGGAGAGAATGTTCCGGCTGCCGGTGCTAAGGTAGGCAATGTAGTGATTCCTATCAGATCCGGTGTGAATACAATTATGTTGAAACAGAGTATTGCGAGGATAATCATCATTCCTGAATGCTTCATTCCACTTGTGAACCTGCCGGTAGCCATCAATCCAGCCATCGAACCATTTCCGAGCGCTTGCATGGTTACACCGTAATAGAAAATCGTCAAAAAGAACAGTGGCTCAATGTTTCTGATAACCATGTTTCCAAGTTGTTGACCGCCTCCTGCATCTCCAGAAGTATCCGAATTGGAACCCGCGATAGCAGGGATAAACACCTTTGCTAGAACTACGATAACACCTAGGAAAACCCCGTAAGATGTCCAAATAACCGAGATATAAGACGCGATTGAACGTTTACGTTCTCCTTCAAGGAACTTGATTTCACGACTGTCGTTTGCGGCTGTAACCAAGATATCAGAAATCTTACCTCCGGCCCTATTAGCTTCAGAAATTAAAGAAATTGCTCTTTTCACAAGAGGTGTTCCAACTCTCGCCGCAAACATTTCGATAACGTCTCCAAATGCTACACCCCAAGATAATTGGTCACTCATCTTCTTGACTTCGTGATTTAGAGCCCCGTATTCACTCGTAGCCAGCGTTTGAACCGCTACCGTCATCGAAAGACCTCCCTTCCAGTATTCTGCAAGGTCACGTAGAAAATCCGGGAACTTTTCTTCCATTCTGTTTGTTTTTTCCTTGACGCGGTCCCAGTAATATGATGCTGGCCAGAACATAAAGAAGAAGCCGAGTCCGAAGAAATTGAGGAAAATTGTTGGTCTCAAATCAAGTGGACCTACGTTAACTTCTGGACCAATCCATTGTGATTTGTTATTCATGTATTCAGGGACACCGTCATAATAATCCATTTCTAATCTGTAAGTCGCTTCGAGAACCTCTTCATCAGAATAGATAACGATCTGATACATTTCACCTGCTTCCATATTCGCTATCTCAAGTTGACACTCGTCTCCATTAGCATAGGTATTACCTTGATATTCTCCGAGGATTTCACCTTCAGGAGAAATGATTCGGAATGAGTAGTCCGAAGGTACTGAAGTCTCAACATCACAGGTCCCCGTAAGTGGTTGAGCCGGACGCACGTTGGTTACATTTTCATCCATACCTGGTACGTCAAACATTTGACCTAGGGAAATGAAATCAATCCATGGGTCTTCTGGGGTCATAACCAATACATCGGCCTCATCTTTCAGCATTGGACATGACTCATTATCCTCAAAGGTTGGTTCATAATTCATATCATATCCACAGACCATATTTACGAAAAGTGGCTGTCCATTAGGGGAGGTTGTGAAATGAGAATTAGTTATCCAGAAAGAAAAGCATCCAAGGCCTATGAATATCGAAACCGCAAGGATTGCGTAGAGCTTGGTCATTGTGGAGTCGTCTTTTGGAAGGTCGAGATCTACGGTTATCTTCTCCTTCTTTTTACGTGCCACTTAATCACCTCCTGCTCACATTTTTTGTTCTTCACTCGATGACCATACCAAGAATGCGAATGCAGCGTGGATCATCGGTAATACGAGTAGTACAACTGCAAATAGAGTGCTTTCTTCCATCTGCGCGCCAGCACCGCTAACCCAGAACATAATTACCAGCATAACTATCAGGAACAGTGGCATTGCTACAGCAACTACAACATATGATTCCGCAAGCATTGCAAGAGATTCCAAGAACTCGTGAAGACGTGTTCTATTCTCACGCATGTAGTGTTCTGCACGGTTAAGGAAGTACAACTTTAGGGAACCTCCAGCGGTCAATGTTCCGACCATTCCTTGGAAAAATTCCGTCATCCAAGGCGATGCGGCCCTATCTACTGCCATTTTCATCGCCGTCAGTAAATCGTACCCTAATAGGGATACGTCTCGATATATCATAGCGGAGTCGTATGCTATCTCGCCGTAAATTTCCTCATTGAGAGCAAGCGATTTGAAAATCTTGTGAGGTGTTGCATTTGCCGCTGCCATCGCTGCTGTGTAAGATGCAGCATATGGTAGATACTTCTCAAGGGCGACGCCCCTTAAATGGGCTGCTCTTCCAGCAGAGCCCTTCAAAGTCCTATAGCTGATTACCGGTATAAGTAATCCCAGAATAACTGGAATCAAAATCTTAGCAAAGAATGGGAATTCCATATATTTGAAGTAAGGACATCCCCTACTTTCCAAAGTCTCATCCACCAAATCTGCGTTCCAATATTCCCACTCGTAACAAGCAAGAGCAGTTGATTCATCTGGTCTGGACTCATACCAATCGATTAATCCGATGCCCGGCATGAATACTGCGGTTAGTAGCATTCCACAAACGGCTACTATTGCTAATGTAGTAACGAATACTTGAGCCATGTAAACCTCAGGCATTATTGGTATGTTTCCTTTCACGAGGTTATCAGACAGTTCTTTGTCTTCTCGCGCTTTCTTCTTGAATAAACGCCCTAGAATTCTATGACAAATTTTCTGCCAAGTATTCAGTTCCACATTTTTCACCTCCTGAACTATATTCAACGTAATCCATCAACTCTTGCTAGAATTTCATGAGGTCGAACATAGTACTCGGTAATAATTTGACTTACCTGGTCTGCTTTTCTAATATCGTTAAGAACCATCCATTCAAGTATCCTCTTCCTTGTTCTCAACTCTCTTCTCATCTCATCCTGACTAAAGTTGATTTTAACCATGATTTTCTCAAGAACGTACGACTTACCGGAGAATATGAAATCATCATTTGCTACATTCCACCTGAATACCTCGTTGGTGATTACTTCCATCGAGTTAGGGTCAATACCAACAATTTCCACAATTTGTTTTGTTCTTCTTACACGTCGTCCATTGATACGGGTCTGAATCTGAATAGCACATGCCTCAAGAGCAGGCAAAAGAACACGAGGGATATCAATTGGCTTGTTTTCTAATCTGTGGACTAAGGAAGGTACCGAGTCAGCGTGCACTGTTGAATAAGCACAGTGTCCTGTTGCCATTGCCTGGAACAATACGTATGCTTCTGCACCACGAATTTCACCCACGATGATGTATTCAGGTCGCTCACGAAGAGCGGCTTTTAGCAGTTCGAATTCTCCGATTTCACCCTCATTGGATTCACCACCAAATCCTTGTCTAGTCAAACCTGGAACCCAGTTTGGTTGAGGAATGTTAACTTCTCTTGTCGACTCGATACTTACAATCTTCATCTGCCACGGGATGAAGATACACATAGCGTTCAGTGTTGTTGTTTTACCAGAAGCAGTACCACCTACGAATAGCATTGGAACTTCATTCTGGAAAGCCACCCAAAGGTATGCTCCCATAAGAGACGACAATGTTCTGAATGCGATGATGTCACAAGGCGAGAACGGGTCGTCCTTGAATCTTCGAATACAGAAAGCTGAACCTCGAGTAGATACTTCACGACCCAATTTCATAACGATTCTTGAACCGTCCATCAGTGTAGCATCCAGTAGCGGATCCGCTACAGAAATGTGCTTACCACAACGCTGTGCGAGCTTGATAACATAGGATTCCAATTCGTCATCGGTTTCCCAAACACAGGTGGTTTCAACAGATTCGAATTTCCTGTGATAAGCGAAAATTGGAACGTTGGTTCCGTCAAGAGAAATATCTTCTACGTTGGCGTCGTTCATCAAAACGTCCATCTTACCGTATCCGACCAAATCTCGCCTCAAGTAATAGAATAACTTAGATTTAGATTTCTTGTTAACCTTCATTCCGTACGCTTTGATGACTTTGTCCATTGCGGTTCTCAAATATGAGACGGGGTCAGCGTCGATTTCTTCGATGTTTGCTGTGAGGGAACGAATGAAAATATCGAGAAGTTCGTCTCTCCATTCTTGTTCCTTCTTGTTCAACGGAGGTTCAATGATCTGATAAATGATATTCAGTGTCCTCTTATCTCTAACAATTCGAGCGAACGCATGAGGAGGCATAACGGGATATTTATCCAATTCATCATATGTCGCTCGTTGCTGGTTTTTTGGCTTTCTCCTGGCTTCTGCCCCTTTTCTTGCCATAGTGCAACCTCCCCCTGTATGCGAGACACGATTGCGCTCGGTTATGACTTTTCGCCATTTTGAGTGCCCCTACGGGGCATCTCAAAGGATATTCAGCCAATTTGAGACTAATTCTTCGAGATTAGCCAAATCCGATTCGTTTGGAAATTGTTTGTCGGCTTCTTCAATAATTTGACCCAACCCCCATCCTTTTTCTCTCTCATCACGAATCAGCAAATCATCCATCGTCCCATCTTCTGAACGTCCTCTGGACTGAACCCTTTGATACCTTAATTCCAAATTGGCTGTAACGGCTACTACTACGAAATTTTCACCCCAGTGTTCCAAGAAAACTTTACGCTCTGCAGTCCCCCTCAAACCCTCAATTAATACAATCTCATTTTCAACCAATAAATCGTCTACGACTGCAGTCAATCTTTGAGCGATTACGTCTTCACCAAATTCTTGTCTTAATTCGGTAGCGACCTGACCGAAAACACTTGGCTCTTCAGGTATTCCTCGGTGGGCAACTTCAGCCCGTACAACGTCTCCCATGGAAACCACTGGAATAGACCGATTAGCGAGAATTGATGCGAACTCGCCTTTACCTGCTGCGGGTAGACCGCTGACAGCAATTACGAGTCCCATGAGCAGGTGCGGGCGGTTTCAATTGTTGAACTCTGCCCTTCCCCATTTTCTATCGAGGAGTTTCATCAACAAAATCGATGCAGCCACTAAACCCACACTGACCCATAATATCCCTTTGAATCCAGCAGCCATGGTTTCGTCATCGAAATCTACTGCTTGGGCCTGTAATCCATTCTGTTGTACTTGGTCAGCCCAATTTTCGTAAAATGATACGTCTCCTTGCGTGAATGAAAGCAAGAATAGGCTAAGGAGTGGTAGAACGGTTCCTATCCAAAACCAGGTCATTATTTTAGCATCAAAAATTGCCTTGTTTGGGGATAATCCCATCAAAAATGCGGTTAAACAAACGATGTAGATACTGTTTGCAATCATCACTACTAAGCCAACTGGCAGAACAGCCCACTCGTCTAACCTCCACGCCATCAAGCACAGGAAAATTACCGAAATCCAGGTTGTAGCCAAGAAGTAAACCGTTACTTTTGCCCGAATCAATTGTGGCACAGATAGAGGTAGACCATTCATGTGCTCTGGAGAATCAAGAGCTGTTAGCCAAGAGTAGAAATTGAATCCAAAGAATCCCAAGAAAGGTGCGTAAGATAGTAGGTTGATCGGGATTGGAGCCTCTGCGAAATCAACGAGCCACGCCATCATAAGTAGTACAATCAGAGGCACTGAGTAGGATACCGTCATTTTCTTTAGCGAACCAGAGCGAATCAAATCCACCGCTTCTTTTGCGACAAGAAGGCGCAATGGTCCTTTTCCTAGGAATTTTAGGCGATCATAAGCAGGTAAGAAGATCTCTTTCTTTGATGTGACTTTGATTTCGAAATCATCCCTGACCAACTGAGAGGCGGACCAAGCAATAAATATCGAAGCTGCAAGTGCTGGAATTGCAAGAATTAATCCATCGGGTTGCTGAGTCGCTAAGCCCCAGAGTAGATATTCTCTTTCAACCAAACCAAGCCCGAGTATAGTTCCTAATCCAACAACGATTATTGGAGTAATTCTGCCAAACCATCCTCCGAGTAACCAAAGCGAGGATGCGATAAAAGAGAATGCTAATCCTTGGGCGAGGGTCACTATCATAGCAATCCAGGTTCTCGGTAAACTATCATACTCCAAAGGAGTTCTGACATCGGTGAAAAATTCAAGGGTTATACCAACTACCATACCGCTGATTACGGGAGTTAAAATCAGCAATACGTAATAGGTAAGGTCCTTCATGTAATACGCAAAGTGCGCAGTTGGATTGGTAAGAGGTTGTAATGCAGGCGATGCGAGAAGGTAATTTTTGGTTCCAGTTCTAGCCAAAACCCTCTCTCTGCCAAGGAATGCAAAGGAGCCCATTCCTAAACTGAATAATAATAGCGGTAGATGAAGTGCTATTCTCATTTCGTCCCAAGAAAATGTCTGTGCATCTGAAATCGAGTCTGCTCCTTGTGACGCTCCTTCACCAACTAAGAACTGTAGACCGATTGTTGCGACCATTGTTACCAATGCGACCAATAGCGGAAATAGTAGAATTCGACGCTTTTTTGCAAAGTCTAAATTCTCTCTAAATTCTTCTATGAACATAACTCTAAACGTGGCGGAAAAAGCCTGCCAGCCCGTCAACGGTTCATTCAAATTCTTTCCGAGTGTTGATGAATTCAATTTTTCAACTTGGGTTTCACCATCGAGTTCGGACCAATCCTTACTCGTGATGGTGACTGGCAGAATTCATTCCTCCTCACTTGAAGATTCATCGCTAAGGCGTTCTGCTTCTTCGATAGAATGTCCGACCAATCGGATAAATACGTCCTCTAACGTTTCATCTTCGGATTCCTTCAGGCCTGAAACCGTTCCAGCAGCGAGAACCTTACCGTTGTTGATAATCGCCATCCTATTGCACATTCTTTCTGCCATTTCAAGGACGTGAGAACAAAGAAAAATCGTTCCTCCATTATCGACCATGTCCATCAACCATTCCCTACACTTCCTTTGATAGATGGGGTCCAGGTTAGCAAACGGCTCATCCAAGAAAAGTAGTTTTGGTTCGTGGATAAATGCAGAAGAAAGCATAACTTTCTGTCGCTGTCCTTTTGACAAATCTTTGCACATCGTATCTCTTTTCTCACCCAAGCCAAACCAGTCGATCCAGTGCTCGACTTTAGTCTCGAGGTCGTCAACACCACGTAATTTGCCAACGAATTGCAAGAATTCGCTAGGAGTAAGATAAGATGGAGGTGATTCTGATTCCGGTACGATACCAATGTTCGCTTTCAACTTCTGTGGTTCTTTAGCCGCGTTGATTCCAAGTACCTCGACCGCTCCAATACTTGGCCTAAGTTGCCCGGTTAACAACTTGATGAAGGTTGACTTTCCAGCGCCATTCGGCCCGAATACTCCAAAAAATTCTCCTGCACTTACTTTGACATCAAGAGGATGCAGTGCTATGAAATCACCATATCTTTTGCCCAAATCCTTTGCGACAACTAAGGATTCCATTTCGGCGGACATAATAGGACTACAAGCATTTGCACTTTCAATGTGTGCTTGCAAATTTGATTTGGAATGACTTCGTCGCCGGTATATGTCCGAATGTGTTCTAACTGAAGAAATCCCGTGTGAAAATGGTGACGGCGTTATAGCCAAGGTAACAATAAACAGACCTGATAAGCTGAATGCTCTAAACCAAGAAGTGGTTAATGCGCTAAAAGAAATGTGTGCATGGGCTGAAGAAAACGATTCCGTTAGATGTGTTGTTATCACTGGAGCGAAACCAAATCCTCCTCCGGAAGGAAAGAGAGCAAAACCCAACGCTTTCGTTGCTGGAGCAGATATTACAGAATTTGCAGGTAAAAATTCCTCTGAAATTAAAATGCTATTCACTGACAACGCCATCGAAGCAATTTGGAACCTTTCCAAACCAACGATAGCAATGGTCGATGGATTTGCGTTAGGAGGGGGTTGCGAAGTGGCTTGTTCATGCGACATTAGAATTGCAAGTGAGAGAGCAATATTTGGAACACCTGAAATCAAACTTGGATTAATCCCTGGATATGGTGGAACGCAGAGATTAGTTCATCTCGTTGGATATGGACGCGCCATGGAGATGATGATGACAGGCAACAATTTGACCGCTGAAGAAGCACACAGAATTGGATTGGCAAATCACGTTTACAGCAGTGAAGAGTTAGAGGAGAAGACCCTTCAAATCGCCCAAACAATCGCTTGTAAATCTATGAATACATTGAGAGTAGCAAAGAAGACAATCAGGGCTGCACTCGATAATGGTCTAACTGAAGGAGTGAAAATAGAAGCTGACGCGTTTGCAAATCTATTCGATACGGAAGACCAAGAAATTGGAGTTCAAGCATTCATAAACAGAGATGAGCCAGTTTGGAAACATCGATGATTAGTCGTTTGACATTTCATCTCTCAGAGCAGCCAGTGCACCAGAAGCACCCGGTGGTGGAGGTAGTGGTGGCAATCCTAGTGAATCTGGAGATGGAACTCCAGGAGGAAGTATTGGCATAGTTTCAGTTTCTTCTTCGCTTTCAACCTGCAAATATCCCGTATCTACTGGTATTCTGAGTTTCAAAATCGTGTTTTCATCAATTCTTACGAGGGATGCGCCGTAGACGTGACCTTCTTTTGCTACAGCAGGTTCCTCTAAGATAGTGTGAGTATTTTGTGGATCCTGAACTATTGTGAGAAGGTCTTCACCCGATGAATGGGCCTCCCACATCTTTGCGGTTGAAGCACGAATTTCAGCCATTTGCTCTCTTCTTCGCTCCTCGATTCTGGCTCGGACCCTGTCATGCCTCTCCCTCTTATCTTGAATGTGAGCTGCAATATTGGCGTCTTCAATGGACTGTGGCGAGGATTCAACAACATACTCGCTAGCGACATGTACCTCCTCAACCGTTACCTGTACTTCCTCTAAGTCATCGTCAGGCTCGATAGAGACCACTTCCTCATCTTCACTTTGATTGGCTGCAAGAACCTTGGCAAGTTTTCTTTCCCTTAGGGTGGCTCCATCCATACTGTCCTCGGTGACTGCTGGAGGAATGTCGATTTCATCTTCCTCCTCAGTTTCTTGTTGAGTCGCTTTTACAGGTTGGACTCGTCTGACCTGTTTCTTTGGTTGTGGCGGTTCTTCGAGATAGACCCATGCGATTGCAAGAAGCAAAGCAACTCCCACGATTGCCCACCGGCCGTTCTCGTCGAATTCGCTTTGTAGCATGAAAAACAAAATGATGTCACCAATCAATAAGATTAGAACAATCAGTCTTGATAATTTCATCCTGCTCAACTTTACCCAATACGCTCGTACTCAAGAATCTCTCTATTGAATATCAAGATTAGAGATTAGATTTGAAATCGCCCTTCTTCTATGAGAATATTGTTGCTTCTCGCTCATTTCAATCTGACCGAATGTCTTGCCGTGAGTGCTAATATGCCCCATCTCACCAGTATCAACAGGTTCTCCATCCTCATCTAAATCGTTAGGGATGAATATTGGGTCAAAACCAAATCCTTCACCCTCAGCCATGGCGTGTGCTATTCTTCCCGGACAGACACCTTCAGCTACGGTTGTAATTCCATTGTGATATAGCACTGCTACGGCCCTAAATTCTGCACTTCTCAATCGTGCGTCCATAACTAAATCATCACTTTTCAAATGATCCAACAGTTTCAGAACACCACCACAACCGATGGTGTTCAGCGCATAGGATGAATATACTCCCGGAAAACCTTCAAGTGCGTTAACAAATAATCCAGCATCTTCAACTAGAATCATATCATTTTCATTCGGAAGCGATGGAATAGCCTGTTCGATTTTTGAAATCGCAACTATTTCTAAGTCATCAGATTGTGGCTCAATTGCCTCAAATTCAAACTGTTTTACCTCGATTCCATATTGCGAAAAATGGTCTTTTGCTTCGGCGACTTTGCCTTCATTACTGGTCATGAACCAAATGGTCATGATTAACTCCTATCCCATCAAGCACTTGAGATTGATTGATAACTAGAACAAATTCTGATAGATTTGTGAATTCATACTTGCTTGTGGGAATTGGTGGTTTTATCGGCGCTATTCTTAGATTTGGAGTCTCTGAGATAGTCGGCACTCCACAAGCAACACTGATAGTGAATGCACTGGGTTCTCTAATCCTCGGTATTGTAATAGCGGCACTCTCAAATGAATTGATATCAAAGGAATTTGCATTACTGGTAGGCACAGGCATAATAGGAGCTTTCACGACTATGTCGACATTTTCTGTAGAAACTATTGAACTCTGGTCAGAAAATCAAACTACTGCTGTGGGGTATGTAATCCTTACAATGGCGATTTGCCCCCTTCTCGCTCTAGGCGGTTGGAAGATTGGGGAAATTATTTCTTGATTGAAAGCATTCTTTCAAGCGCTAATTTTGCCCCTTCCTGGATGTTTGGTTCCACGATTATTTGGTTTGGTATTTCGCCATCGACCAATTTTTCTAACACGTCCATTAGATAGGCAGGGTGAATCATGTACATAGTAGAGCAAGGACAAACTGTTGGCTCGAGGCACTGGACGTGTAAGTTTTCATGTTCAGCATCTAATCTTGCTACCATGTTTATTTCTGTTCCAACAGCGATTTTTGTTCCAGGTTCTTGAGCTGCCACAAATCTTCTGATGAATTCTGTACTTCCGTTAGCATCTGCTGCCTGGACGACTTCAATTGGACATTCAGGGTGTACAACGACAACCCCATTTGGATTTTGTTCACGGAATTCATCGATTTGCCCAACTGTAAATCGCTTGTGCACTGAGCAAAAACCGTGCCAAAGAATGATTTTTGCCCCATCTGCAATGTCGTTTTCCTGGCCTGGAGTCCAAACGCTCATTTTGTCTAGTGGAATACCCATAGCATTGCCGGTATTACGACCTAAGTGTTGGTCAGGGAAGAAGAGTACTGCGCCATCAGGACCTGCTCGATCAAAAGCCCAGTTTAGTATGCCTTGAGCATTAGACGAAGTACATACGATTCCACCATGTCTTCCACAGAAATCCTTCAGATTAGCTGCACTGTTCATGTAAGTGACAGGAATCAAACACGATTCGCCTTCTTTGGCCGTTGCCGGGTCGGATAGGCCGGTTCTCTCTAAAATCTCAGACCAAGCAATTTCTACCTCGTGTAGAGCGGCCATGTCGGCCATAGAACATCCAGCACGCATGTTTGGGAGAATCACGCTCTGTTCGTCTGAAGTAAGAATATCAGCCGATTCTGCCATGAAGTGTACACCACAGAAAACGATGTATTTTGCATCTGATTTTGCGGCTAACTCTGAAAGGAGGAAAGAATCCCCGAGCAAGTCGGCGTGCATCACTATTTGGTCGCGTTGGTAGTGATGCCCAAGTATCAATAAATCGTCGCCAAGTTCCGCTTTTAACTCAGATATTCTCTCAGCAATAGCCAACTCTTCAGGGCCCATTTGATCATTCGTGAAATCGATTGCACACATCGGAAGCGCTATGGTCATGATTGTCCCTCAGCATGCCGTACATGCGCTCCTTTTTGAACCATACACTACACCCGCTTTCTCAATGCGAGGCTGGGAAGAAGGAGAAATCATCCATCTCGGCGCTGAAGCCGAGGTCATGAACGGTAAATGGTATGGCAGAGATGCAATCCAAAAAACCCGAAGACCACGTGGCTGGAGGCATCCAGAACTTGACAAAAGTTTGACCCAAAGGAGAATGACAAATGAAGTAAAACTCACTATTTCGCTATCCAATATCAAAGCCCCGGTTCCGGCAATTTGGGATGTCGACCTTGATGAGGGCAGAATAATTATGGAAAAAATAGTTGGAACTCCTCTAATCAATGTCCTCCAAAATGGTCTTCATGACGATGATACCTTGAGGAATGTTGGTAAATCGATTAGAATTTTGCACAGAAATGCAATCAACCATGGCGACCTATCTACTAACAACATTATTATCAATAATCATAATGAAGCCATCCTAATCGATTTGGGACTAGCTACGATAGACTATGAGTTGGAAGGTTACGGTGTCGATTTACATGTTTTGCATGAGATATTTAGAGCAAGTCATCCAAGCATAGAGAATGCGATGGAACTAGTACTTGAGGGATATTTGTCGTTAGACGATGAATTAGGTCACCCGGATAAAGCACCAGGAGGATATCCTCCCAAAGCTATCGATGTCGTAAAGAGATTGGAGCAAATTATGACTCGAGTTCGCTATCATGGTGGCTGACCGCTCCAGACTCTTTTTGACGTTGCAAAACGTTGATGAATACCAAGACTATCATCAATAATACTCCAATTTTCAACACGTTTGATGAATATGTCTGAAGGGTAGGCTCCTTAGGTTGAACCTCAACACTCATGTCACCGTTTTCATCGATTTGTTGGTAGACATAGTGATTCTCGAGAACTTTCGGGTCCCACTGATTAATCGAATCTGCAGTGAGTGGTTTGGTAAGGTTGGTCTCAAGTTCATGGATCATGATTTCGATATCCGTGTATTTTTCCGAGGATGCATTGGCAGGGTCAATGTTTTGGTAGGCTGCAAACATCAAGACACCGTAATCCATGTGTGGGTCAAATGCCTCAAACTTAGGGTCAGAAACAATGAAACTCTCACCACTTGAGGTGTTGAGTAGCACTAATCTTGTTGTAGCATTTACATCTACTGTGGCCGCAAGGTATTCCTGGTACAAGGAAATCTCAATTATTGAAGCATTTTCGATGTCCACTACTTTACCTGCGTTCGCAAGAATTGAATCTTCTATCTCATTTGCTGTCGAATTAATCTTGGTCGAGATTAAACCTTCACTGTCTACGTACCCAATTTGAATTGTGTCTGAACTTGATTCAAGAACCATTGCTATCTTGTCACCTGAGGTCTCCAACAAGGATACTCTTTCTGTGGCCGGAGCGGAAACTCCCGAAGTTTCAGAGCCTGTGTAATCAAAATAAGTCAATTTCCCATCCTGCAAAATTATGATTTTATCATCGGATATAAATTCAATCTGACTCGGTGAATCAACCTCAATAGTAAACAGCGCCGTACTTGGATTATTCATGTTTACAAGCATCATTTGTGTTGAATTAGCCATCAACAAATAATCCTCTGATATTGTATATGTCGAGTTTTCATCTAGAATTGGTTGTATAACATCGATTTTTGATTCTAAATCAGACAAGTCGTGAATTACCAAAAGGGAATTTTCGTCCTTTGAATCAAGGGTGATTAACCATCCATCCGCGGCCTCCACTCCTACAGGAGCATCCACACCACCAGCTGGAATCGATTGATGGGTTAGGTCCCATGTAATAACGCCAGAAACTAAAATGAGAATAACAACTAGCAAAATCCCAGTTTCTCTACTTGTGGGTTTTGAAAATTGATTCGTGGATTTTTTCACCCCGTTAACAATTACTAACACGGCTTTTTTTGGATTTGTTAGAACCGTCACGAGCCTTGCGTTTATCGTTCTCTCATCGAAAATCCTCCAAAATGGATCTGCCATTACGCTGGCAATCTTTACCGCAATTGCCGCCACAATCATACCGCCAATGATATCTGTAAACCAGTGTATACCCAGATAAACAATACAGAATGCTGTTACCAGAGTATATCCAAAGACGATGCGCCTGTAATTCTTCCAGCGCTCATCCTTATCGAATCTGTGTAAGCAAAGCCATACTGCGAATGGGAACGCGATATGAAGGCTCGGCATACCGTTAGTGAACGGGTCAATTCTGCTGAACCAGTCGTTTATTTCCGGTGAGTGGTCATATGCTAAGGTCTTCATTCCTGGAATATAATTTCCCGTCACGTGAACGTTGAAGAACAGATAAAATGGAATTGCTAAGGCATAAACCCAGAAAATTGTGAGACTTATTCTGTCAGCCATGTATCTATCATCAAAATATGCAAAATAGAATACTGATACGTAACATATGACCATAAATCCGACAACGTAGAAATGTGTCATCAAAGCAGTAAGCCAATCTGCCATGAAGGTCTGTTGAACCCATAATGCCATGTCGCCTTCAAGGGTGTATAACCAAGGCGTCATGTTTAGCATACCATCCGTATTTGCCATCAAAATACGGTCTACCTCGTCCAAGAAGTCTTTAGCATTGTAAATAGTCAGCACCAAGACAAGGTGTAACCAATACCTTCTGAGAAAGTCTACAAATCCGTCAACGGTTATGTTTGCCCATGGAGGCTTTATGATAGGCATTAGCAAAACACCTATGGCTAATGCAGAAATTAGCCAGGTGAGATAGATACCCTCCATGCTATATCCTCCTTTGCCTTTGTAAATTAAGACTATACATTAGCAACGGGCCATTATTGTGATTTTATTCAAATCACCAAGCTCCGTGAACATACGCTTTCCCATTGTCAGGGTCCTGTTTTTCACCTAATCTCCAAAGCCTTTCGAACCTGTGGATTCCCGACGAACAACCGCTTGTCCACTCGAATGATAGTGCATAATTACCTACTGTACGAACAGTAGGCTTCTCTTTTGGTAATCGCTCCACGGTTCTTCTCAAAGCGATCGATGTGCTATCGTCGTTTCTCTGAGGAGAACAATTTGCACATGGACAAGCGTGGCGTAAATCGTCGTATGTGATCTCGTGCTCAGTCCCATCATCCCAGGTCAGGTGCATATCAAATTCCCTTCTTTCGATTCTTTTTAATTCGGGAATTTCCATAATTTCACCTCAAATAATTTCCAATCCGGATCCGCTGTCTTCTGTTTCAACAAAACTTTGTATCTTTGAAACAACTTCAGAAAAAGCCTGTGAGGATGCTCCTTCCGGCTCTGAAACTATTCTGTGAACACCGTCATCACCACCTCTCACGAATCCCGGGTCGAATGGAAGTTTTCCTAGGAATGGTACATTGAATTCTGTAGCGGTTTTCTCCCCGCCTCCAGATTTGAAAATATCCAGAGTTACAGACCAATCGCCATTTTCATCTGCGGTGGTCTTGTGTGTTTTGCCACCAGGTCCAGCGACTTCTATTTCTGTACCTGCCGTAGCCCTGCCATTAACTGCATAACCGCTCATGTTCTCGATTATTCCGATAACATCAACCTTCAACGAGTTAGCAAACGTAAGTGATTTTCTCGAATCCAAGAGAGCAACATCTTGTGGTGTCGTCACAATAACCATACCGTCGATATCTGGTAAGTTTTGGGCCACAGTAAGTGGCTCGTCTGATGTTCCCGGTGGGAAGTCTATGATTAGATAATCGAGATTGCCCCAATCAACATCGCCGATAAATTGCTGAATTGCACCAAGTTTGATTGGACCTCTCCATACTACGGGAGTATCTTCATCTTCCAATAGGAAAGCCATGGAAATTACTTTCACACCCAAATGCCCCTCTGCAGGCAATATTCTTCCCCCTTCGACATTCAATCTTCTGCCGTCTAATCCCATCATTTTTGGAACGTTAGGCCCGGTAATATCTATGTCAAGTAGTCCAACTTTCAATCCCTGTTGAGCTAATGAAAGCGCAAGACCTGTGGCTACTGTAGATTTACCTACACCTCCTTTGCCAGATAGAACCATAATTTTGTGTTTAATCGCTTTACCCATCTCGGCAATTGCCATCTTTCTCTTCATCTGGTTATAAGCCGCTTCCATCTTTTGTTGATCCTCCGCAGAGGGTGCTTCTGGAGCGCTGCCGGGATTGTTTATCTTCACAGGTGAGTCAGCCATTGTTATTCTCGGCACGCTTGCCATACTTCAATCCTTTTTCAGTTCCATACTGGATTAAAACACCTAAAATCACGAAATATATGATTTCAAAAGTAAATGACATATCGAGATAGGCATATCCTAAGCCTGTAGACAATACGAGCATAGGAATGCGTGCGTGCGTTACATTTTCTCCAATCCTATTAAAAATCAAACCGATAAATAGGGTCTGTAGAGTTATCATTGTCGCAATTATTCTGAAAAAAACCCTGAAATCGTTCGCTGCCGCAAAAATATGAAGAACGAAAAGAAAGAGGTATGTAAGTCCATAATACAACATCCCACGTCTCATCAATATATTCTAAATTGAATTAGTTCATATGTCTCTTCCAGTTACGATTTACTAATGAGACTGTTATTCGTCTGTGTTGGAAACTCCTGCCGGTCGCAAATGGCCGAGGCTATTGCCAGAGATTTAGGTCATGAAGCGGCCAGTGCAGGAACACATCCAGAAATTGCAGTCAGTAAAAATGCACTGCGCGTGCTTGAAGGTAAATCTATCGATTCGTCCAATCTTTATCCAAAGAACATAGACGATATCGATTGGAAAACATATGATATGGTGATATCTATGGGTTGTGGCGTCAGTTGTCCAGCAATAAGAATAGACCAAGATTGGGGTTTGGATGACCCTCATGGGAAGGAAATTTCTGCTTTTGAAAAATGTGCTACTTTAATTGAAGAAAATATCAAGAAATTAGGATAGAGTGCGAGAGCCGGGACTCGAACCCGGGTTCAGGCGTTGGCAACGCCCGGTGATAACCACTACACTACTCTCGCAAGTGCAACCCTCCGATTGGAAGGGAGTATAAACCATTGTCGCTCTATTTTTTTATTCTAAAACACCGGCTAATAAGGTCATGAGAGCAGTTCGAAATGGAACCAAAGGACGCCATCCTTCTCCAGTTAAATCAACAAGTAAATCTTGGAGAGGTTGTAGATCTGGCCTAGCGATTTCATCGCCAGTAATCATTACAGCGTCCATTCCTGAAATCTCATGTCCAAAAAGTGTTTCAGCGGTAAATTTACCTGATTTTCCCTGTAAAGTCCTCTCATACAGCATTTCGAATTCTGCTTTAGTGTCTTTAGATAACCACTTTCTTCTTCCACACATGTGAATGTTTGATACTTTTTTTCCGCTTTTTGCAATAATAGCGAGAGCGTTTGCTGCATCGACGACGCTTAGCCAATATCTCTCCCTGACATCGGTTTCCTTGTGTTCGAGCCAAGCTTTGATTTCCTCTGGCATCCATTTATCTGCTCTTGAAGGGATTAAATCTGAAATAATGACGTCCTTGCCTATGACGATATCTGCGTTGGAACCGTCAAAAGACATAGAGAATCCTTCACCTTTTTCTACCATAGATACATTACTAAATTCGAGTAGTCGCTTATTCCTAGAGAAGTGTGAGTTGTCCTCTGAAATAACATCTACATCCATGATCAGGAGTTTATCAATAACAGCCTCTCCAAGTGAGCAATTGGCTCCAATAATCTTGACTGCCATGAGAGTCGGATTGACTGATAATTTTAGAGATTATCTATCAAATAAATCAATTGATAATTCAAATTTACAATTGCAAAATTAATTATTTATGATGCGGATTCAATATTATTATGCGACACCAATTGAAAATTGATTAAAGCGAGTCTACTTAAAATTGAAATTGGAATCAATATCCAATTGAAAATAAAGTAATTATGCGTCAAACTCAATTGGTTTTCAATTTAAATTTTCAGTCAACTATAATAATCGTCAACTCCGAGAACTAACCGGTCAGAACTAATACGGACCACGGAGATGGGAAAAATGGGAAAGAACGATTATGACATTCAGGAGTTACTCCAAAGGGATGTTTATGTGAACGATAAGAAAGTAGGAACGATTGTTGGAGAGCGACATCATCCAAACGAATCTAGAGTGAAGTCGATGAGGATAATGGTCCTTCCAGACGTCGCAGAAGATTACATGAGGAAGCCTGCAGAATTAGCACCTTTACACAAGGACCTAATTCACAGCATTAGAAATGATGGATCTGTAAAATTGTCAAAATCTATTAGAGAGTTACAGAGAAGGTGGAGAAATACCGTAAGAATAGATGAGAAATTGTACGCTCCAGATGAGATGATGGACAGAGCTGTCCTGGACAACCAAGGTAACGAAATTGGAACAATTCAAGAATTGGTTAAAGTCAAGAGAACGTACAGGGCTGTCGTAGTAAAGACTCGAATTGGAGTTCAAATGCAATACGGCATAGGCCAAACAATCAACATTCCAATTACGGCATTAGCAAGAACAAGGGAGAGATTAGATGAAGTTGTTTTGTCGAGAACATTCGAGAAACTGCTAAGCCTTCCATCATACATTCAGGCTAATGACCCTGATGCAGAATACGAAGATTAAAACGCACCGTCGTCTTTATGATGGGATGGCAAGTCGGCGACTTGCCTTTGCGCGGGTAGCTTAGTCGGCTGGAGCACCCGGCTGATAACCGGGAGGTCGCAGGTTCGAGTCCTGCCTCGCGCACCTTTTTCGTTCAACTGCAGTCATTATTGTATATTTAGCTTGGATAATAATGCTCATTTAGCCCCCGTGCTGAGCCCCTCTACATGGTAGTGGTATCGGGGAGCAACTCCCGAGCATTGGCCATCGACCTTGCAAATGAATTAGGTTGGGAACACCATTCATTGGAAGCTAGAAGATTTCCAGACTCCGAAGGCTACATCAGAATTCCAGATAACGCCCTTGAAGCCGTTAGGAGAGAACCGGTAGTCTTGGTATCAAACACATTCCCTGATGCGGGCATAATTGAGACATTATTACTCTTAGAAGCACTTAGAGACGTCAGAGAGGGTCGCACAGAAAATCTTCGTGAGATTGGCCCACAATCTATGGACAATGTTGGCCCTGGAATAATCTTGGCTATACCGTATTTTGGCTACTCAAGACAAGACAAGAGATTTAGGCCAGGGGAAGCGATCAGTGCTAAGACAATCGGCAGATTGCTATCATCTCATTGCGATGGAATAGTCGTTTTCGACCTCCACGCTCCTGCAGCCCTATCCGACATGCCCATTCCAGTTTCGTTTACCTCCGCAATGCCCGAAATTGCGATTCATCTCAAAGAAACGGTAAATCCTGACTTTATTCTTTCACCAGACAAGGGTGCGATTGACCGTGCTACGATGGTTGCAGAAAGTATCGGATTGCCATACTCTTACTTGGAGAAGACTAGAATCGACGCTCATACTATTGTACACCAAGCGAAAAATCTCGATGTCGATGGTAAGATTGTTGCTATTGTTGACGATATGATTGCTACTGGTGGAACTATCTGCAAAGCCGCAGACGCCCTCCGCATCCAAGGCGCTATTGAGGTACATGCCGCATGCACACACGGACTCTTTACCGGCGGCGCCATCAACCGATTGTCAAATCACGTTGATGGAGTTCATGCAACATCCAGCATTAGCAATAGTCGCTCCGTCATTTCAGGTGGCGCCGCCCTCGCTAGAGGAGTGCACGATATACTCGAACAGCTGGAAAACTGAGTCGCATAAGCAATCAGTGGTGTTTATATGAGGGAGGCCGTGCGGAAGCCTGCTTCACAAGCATGAGAGTGAATCAATGAGTGCACACGTGACTTACGAAACCCCAGCCGATGTCGCAGAAAGAATCTACGATGTCGTCACAGCGAATACCAATGGTAGGATGAAAAAAGGATCTAACGAAGTAACTAAGGCTGCTGAAAGAGGAACTGCAAAGTTCATCATCATGGCTGAAGATGTTAATCCTCCGGAACTATTAGCACACATCCCTTTGATTTGTGCTGAAAAGGGAATCCCATTCGGATATGTCCCTACTCAAGAGCATCTCGCACAAGCTGCTGGAATGCCCAACGGTGTCAAGACTGCTTCAATTGCGTTGATGGAAGTAGCCAAGGGCGCACAAGAGAAATTCAATGAAGTCGTTGAGAACATCAAGGGCTTAACAAACTGATACCATCAGTCGAATACGGAGGAATAAGAAATGTCTGAAGAACTCGGTGGATGGCCAGCAGAAGTGGTTGAAGTTGTCGGAAGAACTGGTATGACCGGAGAAGCTACCCAGGTCAAGGTTCGTGTAAACGATGCTCCAAATCCAAGAGACGTTGGAAGAATTATCACAAGAAACGTTGTCGGTCCAGTAAGAATCGGCGACATCCTGATGTTGAGAGACACAGGAAGAGAAGCTAGAAAGCTAAACCAGAGGTGAACATAAATGCCAGAACAAAGAATCTGCTCATTTTCAGGAGAAGTCATTGAACCAGGAACAGGATTGATGTTCGTAAGAAAGGATGGCTCAATCCAGTGGTATGCTAATAGCAAAGCAAGAAAGAACGCTATCAAACTAAAGAGAAACCCGAGAAAGGTAAAGTGGACTCACCACTTCGTCAAGGGCGGAATCCAGTAAGCCCTCATCTGAGGGACATCGGCGCGCTCAAATAGGGCGTGCAAGTCGCCATGATTGGTGGAATAGATGGAAACTACCTATGTGATGGTTAAACCAGATGGCGTACAAAGAGGATTAGTTGGAGAAATTATCCAAAGATTTGAAAGAAAAGGATTGCAACTTGTAGGATTAAAGCAGGTTGTACCTTCTGAAGAGATTGCAAAAGAGCACTATGCTGTTCATTCTGAAAGACCTTTCTTCCCTGGATTGATTAAATTCGTTACAAGCGGACCTGTAGTATGTATGGCTTGGAAAGGAAAGGATGCAATCAACGTTGCAAGAAATTTGATTGGCCCGACCAATGGAAGAGAAGCAGCTCCAGGAACGATTCGAGGAGACTTTGGAATGGACATTGGCTACAATATGATCCATGGTTCCGACGCTCCAGAAACTGCAGAATTTGAACTTGGGCTTTGGTTCTCCGAGGGCCTTAACGATTGGGTCCAAGACAGTATTAACTGGGTTTATGAATGAATAATTTTTCAATTGGAAATTTAAAAATTCAATTGGAGGTTTTTACATGGAAAATCCCGAAAATAACGATGGAATCTCTCCTGAAGGGGAGAAAGATTTGGGCTGGTTACGCCAACCAATCGTATCCGTTTTGGGACATGTAGACCACGGAAAAACCAGCGTTCTTGATTACTTTCGCTCACTTGGCTCCGAGAGACAAGCAAGCGTAATGGATAGGGAAGCTGGTGGCATTACTCAACACATAGGAGCAACTGAAGTGCCTGCAAAAATTCTCAACGAAACCTGTGCGGACTTAACCGGTGGAAAAGATTTCAACAGCCCTGGATTACTCTTCATTGATACGCCAGGGCACCATTCCTTCACGAGTCTAAGAAGTCGTGGAGGAGCCCTCGCAGACATCGCAATCTTGGTTGTTGACGTCATGGAGGGATTACAGCCTCAAACCATCGAGAGTTTGCGTATTTTGAAGGAAAAGAAAACTCCCTTCGTTGTTGCTACCAATAAAGTTGACAGAATCCATGGTTGGCAAGTTAAGAAAGGAAGGTCATTCATTCAGTCTTGGCAGAATCAAAGAGATGATGTTAAACAGTTGTTTGAGGAGCGGTATTGGAAGTTATTAGGGCAATTCAGCGAGTATGGATTTAACATTGAGAGATACGATAAAATTCGAGATTTCAAAACAAATCTTGCAATGGTCCCTTGCTCAGCCAAAGAAGGGGAAGGTTTGCAAGATTTACTTACCGTCACGGTAGGTTTAGCAGAAAGATTCCTTGAAGAGAGGCTTCGTGACACCCTTGGGGACGGTGAAGCCACAGTTCTTGAAATGAAAGATGAGAGAGGATTAGGCAAAACTATCGACGTAATACTAAATCGAGGGGAACTAAATGTTGGAGATTCGATTACCCTCGTAAGTCCTGACGGTCCATTTACAACTCATATCAAAGGGATGTTCAAGCCAAAGGGCATGTCAGAAATGAGAGATGCTGGAGACAGATGGGAGGCTTGTGAAAGTGCCTCAGCAGCGTGTGGCCTAAAAATAGTCGCACCCGGTCTTGAAAACGTTCTCGCTGGAACCACTCTTAGGCAAACCAATTCCGATGAAGCAAAGGTAAATGCGGAAATTGAAGCGAGAAAGGAAGCTACAATTTCAGTAGATATTTCTGAAGAAGGAGTGGTGATCAAAGCAGACACCGTAGGTGGATTGGAAGCTCTGGCTTTCGAACTAAACAGACTTGAAATTCCAATCAGAATGGCCACCGTAGGTCCAGTCAACAAACGAGACATAATCACTGCACAGTGTGCTGAAGACCCACTCAATCAGATAATCCTTGGATTTTCAGTCAAGGGAAATTCCGAAGTCCAATCGAAACTTGAAGGTAAGGATGCCGAGATTAAATTCATCGCTCACGACATCATTTACAGGGTGCTTGAAGAATTCGAAACTTGGAGAGATGATACCAAAGCCGCAATGGAAGCCGCGGCAAGAGAAAATTTGGTTTATCCTGGCCACTTGCTGTATCTGAAAGACCACACCTTCCGAAACAAAGGACCAGCCATAGTTGGAATGAGAGTTTTAGGAGGAAGAGTTCATGTTGGACAAAAAATAATGAAGTTAGATGGAACTCAAATTGGTCAAATTAAATCACTAAGAACCAGAGATAGTGACGACGTGAAGGAAGGAAAGCAGGGCGAAGAATTGGCAGTCGCTGTAATGGGCCCCACTGTTGGAAGGCACATCGACGAAGGAGACGAGTTTTATGTTGACATTCCGGCGAGTCATGCAAAAAGGCTAAGGAAATTGGATTTAACACCCCAAGAAGAAGAAATCTTGGAACAAATCACTATACTGCATCGCAAGACCGACCATTTCTGGGGAAGATAGTGCACTAAACAAGTCGGATTTTTACGACTTTTATACACAATAGTTTGAAGTATGGCTTGCAATGGTTGCGTGATGTTAAAGGGATGAATATCATGAATGCAGGATTCCAAGCCGGCCCTTCTGGAGATAACAGAACGAAGGACCTAATAGCTACTGTTTCTTCAATTGCAAACGGCTTGATGGGTGAAGTATCCAAGGTTATTATTGGTAAAAACGAGAACCTGCGAAGAGTAACCGTCGGTATTCTATCGAACGGTAACATGCTACTCGAAGATTTCCCAGGTCTGGCTAAGACTCTTTTGTCAAACACGTTTGCAAGAGCCCTTGGATGTAAGTTTAAGCGTGTTCAATTCACTCCTGACTTGCTACCGAGTGACATTATGGGTACATACATGTATGACCAGAAGTCTGGAGAGTTCAAATTAAGAGCTGGACCATTGTTTTCTAACATTCTTCTTGCTGACGAAATCAACCGTGCTCCACCAAAGACTCAAGCTGCGCTTTTGGAAGCGATGGAAGAGAAGCAGGTTACGATTGAGGGTATCACTCACAAACTACCTGCTCCTTTCGTTGTACTCGCTACACAAAACCCGATTGAGCAAGAAGGTACATATCCACTTCCTGAAGCACAAATGGACCGTTTCTTGATGAAAATGAGTATGGGGTACCCAGACCGTGCAGAAGAAAAGGCAATCTTAGCAAGAAGAAAACTTCGTGGCAAAGACCAGCACGATGTTGAGCAGATTACATCTCCAAAGAAAGTTGTTGCAATGCAAAAAGCGCTTGAAACAGTTCACGTGGACCCAGCAATTCTATCATACATTGTAGAAATTGTCCAGAGAACAAGAGAAGATCACAGAGTAGTCAACGGTGCGTCTCCTCGTGCAAGTCAGTCTTTGTTCAAGACAGGACGCGCAGCTGCTGCAATCGACGGAAGAGATTACGTAATACCTGACGACATCAAGGGAATTGCACTACAGGTTATCTCCCACAGAATTGTGATGAAGCCCGAAGCAAAGATTCGTGGAATTACCGGAATGCACATCGTCAGAAAGATCCTATCCGAAGTTCCTGTTCCAGTCATACAACAGGGCTAATCTTAATCGAACAATGCAATTGTTTAGATGAGAGTGCCATACTGGAGGATTCGCGAGGCGAGTTAAATTGAGCATTAATCCCTACAAAATGGTAGTTGCAGTAGCAAACCAAAAGGGCGGATGTGCAAAGACAACAACTGCGGTTAATCTCGCAGCGGCCCTTTCAAAGGGTAATCAAAAATTCAAAGTCCCGCCAGCAAAGGTTTTGTTGATTGATTTAGACCCCCAAGGAAATTGTGCTACATCATTTGGTGTAGAAAAGAAAAAGATTAGGAAAACCGTATATGATCTATTAGTCAATGATAGCGGAGAAGACCTACCCTTAATGGAAGAATATCTAATCTCCCCTGAACAATTAACAGACTCGATGAGGACCGCCTGGGCAAAAAAGAATGATTCAAAGAGAATTCCAAATGATCTGGGCGTTGATAATCTTTGGCTACTTCCTAGTGACATCCACCTCTCCGGAGCTGAAATAGAATTAAGCCACAAGATAGGAAGAGAAACCAGACTAAGTGAAGCCCTTGCTCCAATTGTAGACAAATTCGATTACATAATTATCGATACGCCTCCATCATTGGGTCTTTTATCGATAAATGCATTGTGTGCTGCAAATTGGGTATTCATACCTGTACAGGCTGAATATTATGCACTTGAAGGATTTAGCATGCTTATGAATAGCGTGAAAATGATACAGAAGAGAATAAATAGAAATCTAAAGATTTTCGGAGTAGCTATGACTATGGTAGATTCAAGGTCAAAATTATCCCTCCACGTTTGTAATGAGGTCGAATCCAAAATCCCAAAGAAGGTTTTCAAAACCCCTATCAGGAGATTGGCTAAAGTCGCTGAAGCTGCTTGGACAGGAGCGCCAACTGTAATCCTAAACCCGCCAAGTAATTCAGGTGCAGGTGCGGGAAGTAAGGAGTACTGGTCTCTAACAGGAGAATTCCATAATCGTGTAAAGGAGATGCGTCGTAGTTACGGCGTAACCGAGCACCCTCGATTGTTACTCGAGAAACAAGGTCGGAAATTGTAATCCTCTTTCGAAAATAGGGGCAAATATCCTCAATCTCGCGTTGTATTCAAGTACTGCAATTGATTTTGGTTAGCCATGACTGCAGAGGGAATGACCTCGGTTAGCGTGAGTTACGAAGTTAGAAGGCAACTAAATTCTCTTAGAACCATGGACGGACACAAGAGTATTGACGGCCTGATAGCAGAACTAATTAGAAATCACAAACTATCACAAATGAACGATAAGTTAGAGCCTCTTAGAGATAAAATGAAAGAGGTCGCAGATGTTAATTCAGAACATTTAGTACAGCGATTGAATCTATCTCCGTTCAAGAATTGAGGTGCTTTAATGAGTTGGTATCCAGAGGGTTATTTGTTCTCTACAGAAAACCTTGTTCACGCAATCTTTGACAGGGATAGCGATGAAAATAAATTATTGATGAAGGCTGCACTTGGTGAGATTGAATTGCATGCTAAAGCCAAAAGTTGGAATGGTGTATTGTGGTTAATTACTAGCATGCTTAAGGAAAATGGTGAATCAATATATTCCGGAAAGGAACTAGGCGAACTAAAGAATAGCCTTCCTGTAGTTTGGGTTACGAAGTAAGGTCACTTCTGATTCTCCAACCACTGAGCACCGTACCACTTCCATTGGTCCATAGTCCAGCCATCTGGGAGTCCAGAATCTGGAAGTGGGGGCGTTACAGGCTCTTCTGAACCTTCAAGTGCCTGATTTTTTATTTCCATATCAGATGCCGTTGATTGAGGAGGAAGCCCAGCTAATTCTTCAATTGAGGATGATTCTTCCATCACATCTGAATTCTGAGTTACGTTACCTTCTCTAATGTCAATGTCATCAAATCCGCTAGGTTCTTCTTGGGGTTTTGCGGAGAGTTCCATTGGTTCTACGTCATCATCCCAGAACTTATCTGAATCTACTCCACCACTTGCAGATAGCCCTGCTTTGTCTTCAAGTGCCTCTTTCTCGGCGTCTCCTTCACCTGGAACGAAAGGAACACCATACTGCTTGACGAGTTTTCTTCTCTTCCGTGATTTACCGATAGCACCAACAACAAGTATTCCAACAATCATTATACAAAATGCAGCGCCAAGGAATGGTAGGATCTCCATTGCAGTATCCATATATCCGCCTGCTTCATCATCATTGGCTTCGCTTGCGACTACCTTTTTCCACGTAAAGTAGGAATCTACTGAATCCCCTTCCTCAACTGAATTAACATAATTCTGATAATCTGAATCTCGAACACCCTGACATGTTTCTGTGGTATCTTCTGGATAGAATGTGCAGTGGTTCAAAGCTGTTTGAACCAACTTGTTTGAATCATTATAGTCAACGCTTGCTCCTATACCATCTCCATCCTCGTCGATGTAATCTCTAGGGTCTTCTGGTAGGTCATCACCTGCGTCATAGAAACCGTCTCCATCGGTGTCTGTACAACCAAATTTCTCGATTATCACATATTGGAAGGTTAGAGTGCCATCTCCAGTAACCTCAGGAACGTAGGCGCTTGTTGAATTGCCCCAATTTAATGGACAAGAATCCGGGTCATTGCCAGACAGATTGTCACCGTATCCGTCGTTATCGGAGTCCTTCCATTGACTCTTATCGTAAATCTTGAAATCTGCACCGTCTTGTATAGTCCAGTCTTCAGTTGGATCGGAATATCCATCATTGTCAGAATCCTTACAACCTAGCCTGTCCTGAGTAGAGAATCCATTTTCACTTGGACAATGGTCTCCATTATTTCCGTCGACCTCATCTCCGAAACCGTCGAAATCAGAATCTACCCACTGTGTTGGGTCGTTCGGGAACCTATCTCCACCCTCCCCGTTGAGATTGTCGCCGTATCCATCACCGTCAGAATCTACCCACTGGTCTGGATTGTCAATAAAAGCATCCGAATCATTTCCATCTGGATTATCCCCGTAACCATCTCCATCAGTATCAGCCCATTGGCTTCCATCCTCGGGGAAGTAGTCTGGGTTGTTTCCGTTGATATCGTCACCGTAGCCGTCCCCATCACTATCAACTGTTTGAGTTGAGTCGTCCGGGAAATCGTCTTTACTATCCGTTACAGAATCTCCATCGGTATCAATATCGAACAGCCTTACTTTTGAAGAAGAAGAGAATGTTGAAATTACGTACAATTCTCCTCCCACTCCATAATTAGCGATCAAAACCCTTCCTGCTGCGGAGAAGTCTTCTGTTTCTGTAAAGTTCATATCATCGATAACGTGAAGTTTTCCATTTTGAGTTCCTATCAATATCTTATTGTTATTCGCCATTGTAATAGACAAGATATTTTGACCACTGTCGATTGTTAACTGTTCCATTGACCAATCATCAAAATCGTACCTGAACAGGTCACCATTAGCACAACCAACAAGAATATTTCCGTTTCCGTCGTTAATTATCTTGGTAGGGTATGATGTAAAGTCGGAAAGGGTTTCAAGGACTGTCCCATTTTGGTCTGAAACTTTGACTAGATTATCTCGGCCTCCAGTTACAATTCTATTGTCTGAGATTAGAGCGAGGGAGGTAAGAGCGGTATTATGTGATTCAGTAGCTTCGCCAGTTAATCCATCTGGGCCGTATTCTTTCGCTCTTCTTTCTCCTCCATAGTGTGCAAGCCAAAGGTCACCTTCTGCGTCCCACAATGCATAATCTACTGAATTAGTTGAGTTTAGAGTTCGGGTTACTGTCTTTTGTTGTAAATTAACAACGAATGCCCCGCCTGGGTTTGCAACTGCGACCAAACTACCTGAATTATCTACTGTCGCAGAATTCACTGGTGTATTTAGCTCAACAGACCACTGTGTGATTAATTCACCACTTCCCCAAAAGTGTTCAGAAAGGTTACCTTCATCGGTCAATGTCAAAATTGTTGATGAGGAAGTGAAAGAAACATGAACGAATTTATTCTCTATTGTGTCGATGATTCCTACATCGATAAGGTTTGGTTCAGCATTAGAAACCGGAACCGACGGCATCAGAATAAGAACCAATGCTACTGCAAACCACTTTCTCATAGGTAATCGGTGACATATGTTACCTATGAAACGCACGGCAAACTGAATCTTTCAAATGTCTGAATATTATTCACTCATCAGTTTGCTCATCATCCTCAGTGACCGGTTTTAGGGTCTTTATTGGGGTTAATGTTGCAACCTTGGGTTGTAGTTTTACTACCGGCTTTTTCACCGGAGCTGAACTTGGTAAATCAGTACGCTCCACCGGTTGTAGTTTCGTTAGTTTGACAGGCTTTAGAACTGGTAGATTTTCAGGTTCTGCTTGAATTTCCTCTAACTCTGGAATAACCAGCTCAGGGGCGGATTGGACGTCCTCGATCTCCAATGTGGTTTCAACATCTTCTATCTCTGGTACAACTACCTCAGGTTCTGCTTCGAGTGGCTTCTCAAATTCTTTTACGATCAATTTCTTGATTGGAGTGAGCGTAGCAATTACTGGCTGTGGTTCAACCTCTTGAATCAGAGGCTCAACTTCAACCTCTTCGAGAGCCTCGATTTCATCTAAGTCCTCCTCGAGTAGGTCTTCCATCGTTTCAATTTCTAGGTCCGGAATTTCCGCTATTTCTGGCTCTTCTTCTGTCTCTAATACCGGAGCTATTCCAGAAATATCCAGTTTTGGAGCAGTCACGACTGGTGCCTTAACCGTCACTGGTTCAGGTTGAACTTCTTCGACTGTAGGTGTTAGTGAAGGTGGTGTAAGAGATGGCATCTTAACAACCGAAGGCCCTATTGTTCCCTCTGTAACAGGTGCCTCAGAAACTGTATCAGGTGTGACAGGTTGTATAGGTTGTCTTACCATCTTAGGTGCGATTGGCTTTGGTAGCGCTGTTTCAGGAACTACAGGTCCTCCGACTGGTGCCTTAACCGGCTTGATAAGTGGAGCCGTTCCCCTGAGTGACTTAGCTGCAGATTGAGGAGCCCTCATTCCAGCAAGGCCCATTGAAGGTGTGTGTTGAGCGGCTGCTTGAGCAAGGGCGCCTCGCATTGGGCGACCAGCTGAAGAGCCTAATAGGCCCGGCCTTGCTCCCAAAGCGCTTGGATCTGTCTCCATTTGTTGTGGGGATTGCGTAGCCTGTCCGGAAATTGCCTGTAGCCATGATTGACGCTTTTCTGCTCTGTTATCTTGAGATTGTAAGTTATCAAATTCATCTTGTTGTTGAGCCAGCCTCGCTTCATCCGCATCGATTTCTGATTGGACCTTACCTTCGATTGTCTCACGCATCTTTTGTTCAGCCATAGTCTTGAAATCATCCATTTGTTTGGTTAATGAGGACAAACGGTCTCTGATTTCTGCTCGCTTTACACCTAATTGGGCTTCGATTTCTGCTCGGATGTTTGCTTCTCTCTTTCTGACCTCTATCAGAGCCTTGTTTCGCATAATCTCTTCTCTCTTGTCGAGCTGTCTCTCCAATTGAGTAGCGACTTCTTCTTCCTTCTTCGAACGGAATTCTGCAAGTCTTTCTTCCATTTCTGCTTCCAATTCCAACACTGTCTCTTCTTTCAGTAGGTCGAGGTCTGTTTCATGAGTAATTCTTTCATTTCTGAGCCTTGCATCAATCTCGGACATAATCGCCTTCCTTGCAGCAGCCTCTCTAGCCTGGAATTCCAATTCCAATCTTTCGGACCAATCCTCTTTCTTGGCGTCATAACGCTTGTTCAGTTGGTCGTGTAATTCAGATTCTCTCTCATACCTGAATCGTGCAAGTTTGTTTTGGATTTCTGACTCTCTTGAATTTCTGTATGATTGGAATTCTCTATCCAGTCTTGCTTCTAATTCAGCTTCAATTTCAGATTCTAAAGATCTGGAAATGTCGTCAACAGCCTTCGTGAATGTGATGTCATATTTGTCACGTAGTCTATTTTTTCTTTCTACGAGTTTTTCAGCATATTTTGATTCCATTTGTTTTTGGACCTCTGCTCGCAGTTCCTCTTTTCGCTTGGTAACTGCAAGTTCAACATCCTGTCTTAGCTTATCTTCAAGGTCTCTGGTTTCCGCAGAAAGTCTGGTCTCAAGTTCATCCTGGATAGATGCTGCAATGTCTTCTTCCAAGCGAAGACTGCGCCTTTCGTACTCAGCCCTCATGGTAGCTTCTCTTTGCTTTAGTCTGAGTTTCAGTTGCTGTTCCAATCTTGCACGGATTCCCCTGCGCAAAGATTCTTCTCTTTCAGCTAATTTTTGAGTTTGAATCTCTTCCAATCGTGCTACTTCTCTTGACTCCATTTCTTTGAATCTCGATTCCATTTCGAGTCTGATGGTATCTTCTAATTCCTGAATCTTCCTCTGTAGTGATTTACTAAATTCGATTTCAAGTCTCTCTTTCTGGAACGCTAACCTGTTGCGATGTTCATCGGATAGTTGGTTTTCGAGTTGGGAAATAATGGTGGTTTTATGCTCTTCTAAGCGTCGGGATTTTTCGATTTGAAGTGAATCCTGTAACGTTTCAATTTCCCTTTCTAAGCGCTTCTCATGCATTTCTCTGAGACGAATTTCCTCTCTAGTCAACATTTCAGATTCCAATTGAGAGATTTCATCTTCCATCTGAGTTCTCAAATCTCTTTCAAAAGCGCCTAGAGACATTTCATGTTGTCTGGAGATATCAGTTGCCATGTTTTCTTGCATTATCGCAATTCTTTCAACAAGTGCATCTTTCCTAAGTTTGCTTTCCCTTCTCAGGTTCGCTCTAATCTTCTCTTCTTCCCTGAATCTAGCACTCTGCATCATGGTTTGGTCCAGCGATGGGGAGGGAGTGGACGTAAACTGTGCACGTAGTGAGGATAGAGCTGTTTTGCTATGTCTGCCTTCATCCCGAAGGCTTGTGTCATTACCTGACTTGCTGTCGCTCGTACTCATTGGATCCCCATCCGGATTGCAATGGACTTCTCATGATAGATAAGGGGCGCGATAACTATTAGGTCTCGCGAGGCGATTTATACGACAAATAATCAGTGCCGATTTACTCTTCGCTTGAATCACTCACAGGGCCTATTAATCTAGGCCCACCAATGATGTAAACCAAATTAAGAATCAGTGAAATGCTAAACAAAATGAAAATTAATGAATTGATGGATTTATCGATCGAATCGATACCATAATCCTCCCTTTGAGTAACGGAGAGAGAGATTAAAATTGCAAGCAATAATGTCAACATTTGAAGAATGGATAATTTCAATGGTATTCCATGCTTTAATTTAGACATTTTTCTATCTGAAATCATCAATCCACCGCTGATTAGTAACAACGGGAAAATAATAAAATCAAGGTATGGCTTTTCGCCCTCACCGAAGCAAACATTACAGTTCCATTCCGAAAGGTCAGGACCGATTCCCGATGAGGGTTGCATCCAAATCAAACCGGCTGCAGAGATCAGTAAGAGTGCATTTGCTGGTGATGATAAACCGTAGAAATAAGGAAGATACCCTCCCTCATCATGTTGGAATCTCGCTAGACGTAGCATCCCACATGCAATCATCCAGCAGCACGCGACTGCAAGGCTAATCGTCCAAATTGGGCTTGCCTCTCCCCATCTACTGAACATAGTAAAAATCATCAAAGCAGGGGCTACGCAAAACGAAATACAATCTGACATTATGTCAAGAGAACCTCCTAAGAGTTGACGTTTTGAGTATCTTCTAGCGATCGGGCCATCTATGATGTCTCCGAGCCCTGATAGGAAAATACAGAGCATGGCAGCCCATATGTAATCAGCTTTTACACCCCCAGAAAACCATGGTTGAGACATGTCCTCGACTGCGAGCATCAAAAATAGAATTGCCAGCGTACCAAGAAGTCCATTTGCAATAGTTATGTAATCTGCAACTCCCATTAATCTAAAAGTTGACTTCATTGAAAAACCTCAGAATTTAATCTTGAATTCTGCTTCACATGCAGGGCAAGAAATCTCTCTCTCCCCTGGACGCTTATTCATTCTCAATTTTCTTTCACAAGACGGACATGCAATCTCTACTTTAGGTCTATTTGGGTTCAGTACGAAGTGAACCAGACATGACGAACACTGGAGGTTTGCTGGTCTTGTATCAACACCACAGACTAGCACTTTTGAACATGAAGGGCAACTAATTTTTTCCTCTCGCCAAAGTTTTCTAGTACCTTCATGTTCAACTTTGACATCTACCTTACACATGACACACTTTATCTCACCAAGACCGCTTGGGAGTAAGTTCTTACATTTTGGGCATGAGAGGTCTGGCGTGTCTATTCTCGATTCGACACCTGGAATATCTTCATCCGACACATAATCACCTGAAAATTTCTCAACTTTTCCTTCCCTTGATTGAAAGATTAATCAAAGTAGCTGAATCCAAATCGATTGGTTTGCCTGAGAGTTCTGATAACTCCTTCAACATTGTTCGTGCAGCTGCCTGAACTCTAGGATTTGAAAGGCTTATTATCGCCAAGGTATTATCGTCTGCTGTTTCAGAACCATCATTTGGAAGTGGCACTCTTTCGATTACGCACCACCATCGAGTTCTACCTTCATCTCTGTGGTTCATGACGAGGCCAAGACCCTCTAATTTCCTTAGGTGGTGATAGAGATTGTACCTGTCCACTCCAACGATTTTTTGTAATTGAACGGTGGTATATTCATCGGCCTCGAGAAGTGCAACATACAATGCACGGCGTGTTGGGTGCATTAGAGAAGTACTTACAGGGTCCGCATGAATCCTTGCCATCGAATAGTCACCGTTGGCAAATGCTACAATTCATGAGGTTTGAAGGTAGCGTTTATTCAACTTGTTAAATTCGTCCGCAGAGCATTGAAAGATTCAACTGTACCAGTCCATATCGATTTTCCTATTTCGGCAATTAATTGCACGGTTCCACCGCTACCGGACAACCTAGCACCGTTGATGATTACCCCAATTACGCTCAATTCGTGAACTAAAACGCCAACAGCTAAGTTGTCATTAATCCCGGATAATACGAGATAAACTAGAATCAAGGTTATTGCGACCGAATAACCAATGTTCCACAATAGTACTGATTTTGTTTTCTTTGATAGACTAATCAATTCTGAAATTAATCGTGGATCGTCACCTGGGATAAGTACATCAGCGGCTTCAAGATTCGCAGATTCACCTGTACCTATTGCAATCCCTACATCTGAAGCAGCCATCGCTGCAGCATCATTGAAACCATCGCCAACCATCATTGTGATGTATTTCTCTGACCTTTTTTGAACCCAGTTTACCTTTTGTTCGGGGGTCATTTCGCCATGAGCATTGTTCTTGGATAATCCTATACTCTCAGCCAATGAGTTAACTGCATCTTGGTTATCTCCAGAGATAATCTCAACGTTTACGCCCATTGATAGAAGTGATTTTACTAACTCATCAGTGCCGTCTCTTAGGTCATCATGAATGAATGTGAATAAGGCGACTGGTTTGTCATCCTTCATCAACAAACTCGCACCGTGACCCTCGGATAGAGCTTCATCAAGGGCTCTGGCCAAAACTCCATCCAGCTCTGAAGAGTTGGCTCTAACAAAACTAACTTGGCTACTCGAGACCTTTCCATAAACACCATCTTCTCCATCTGAAATTTGAGATACCTTTGTTGGACTGATTTTTTCCGACTCTGCAAATTCCACAATCGCCTGGGCGTAAGGATGGTTCGAAGAAGCCTCAATACCTGCTGCTAGAGCAATTGCTGAATCTCTTCTGCGGCCTTTTGAGAGTGTTATTTTTCCAATTCTTGGTCTCCCTGAGGTTAGGGTTCCAGTTTTGTCTAGAAGTGCAAGATTTACCTTAGCAAGGGCTTCCATTACGTCACCGCCTCTTGCTATTGCGCCAGACTTTGAAGCCTGGGATAGGCTAGCAGCATGCGGAACTGGCGCAGCAAGAAGTAACGCACACGGACAGGCTACAACCCACAATAGGAGAATTATTTTCCAATCTTCACCAGGTTGTAACATCCATGCTAGTATTGCGCCGATTAGGACAATCGGGACCCAAAGTGCAGTGAAATTTTCAAGCATTCCTTGAAGTCTTGTTGGCTGGTCTTTGAATGAGTGCACCTTATCGATTAATCCAGAAAGTCTCGTATCGTCGCCCACCGCTGTAACTTCAACGGTTACCGGCCCCCTCGATAAGGTCAAACCGGCCTGTAGTTCGTCCCCCTTTAGGACATCGACTGGAACTGATTCACCAGTAAGTGGAGCTTTGTTTACCGAACCTTTACCGGATACTACTATCCCATCAGCAGGTATCAATTCTCCACTCCTAATTTCAATATGGTCGCCTTTGACAATAAGGCCAATGGGTACTTCCTCGGCATTAGTGACCGAAGAAGCAGTAGGCGCCATTTGTAGTGGCAGTGAGATTTTACCCACCCCGGAAACTGTTCTTTTTGGAACTCTTCTTGCGGTCTTTGGAATCCTGTCAAGGCCTCCCTGCATCGCTTCTCTTGCCTTTATCAGAGCCTCACTTTCCATGTGCTCCGTCCAGGATACGAGGATAATCACTAACAGTGCTTCTTCCCACGCCTGAAGATAGGATGCTCCAATTACGGCTAGTGAGGTCAATACTTGGAATCCTAATTGGCGATTTTGTATTGAAGCGTATGCTTCCCTGAACATTTTGGTTCCGCCGATTAAAACTCCTAATACACCGATTGTTCCGAATACCCAAGGGTTCTCAGTAATACTTTCAGCGATAAACAACAGAACGAGCATGATGAATGCTATTCCCGAACCTATCATTCTCCACTGCCCATTTGTAATTCTAGAATTATTTGTTGGAATCAACTCATAATCAGAGCCAATCGTTTTTCTTAGAGAGTTTTTCATGACTGCAGAAAGATCTTGTGGGAGGTCAGGTGCAACTTGAAGCAAGATATTGTTATCTTTATCAATTTCACAATCTAATATTCCTGGTTGTCTTCTAAATACTCTTGGCAGGCTCTTTATTGGTACGCTATGTCTTGTTGCTATTGCTGAAGTTTGTACCCCTGAAACCATAAGAAATGGTAAATCCGGCGCGTTGCCTAATGAACGCAATATTGCAGATGCTTCTGAAACGTTTCCTTTTTCAAAATCTATTTCCACTGCCACTGTACCATCTGTAGCACTAACTACAGAACTGTTGACTTGTGATAACCTGTTCAACGCATTCATTGCCTTTGATGCACAATCTGGACAATCCATGTCTTGTATTGGCCAACAGAGGTTGTGCGTGCCACCGTAATCACCAATGACATCCATATCAATTAATTCAGCCTCGATTGCAGTATTATTCTGAGCCGGCTTTTTGACAGCAGAAGCCTTAGATGCCCTTTTTGAGCGAGATTTTACTGGTTGTGAATTTGTTGATTGTATGTCATCTTCAAGGGACAAGAATTCTTCCTCGTCCCCCTGCATAACACCTGCCAATCATCACTCTTTGATGAATACTATTATCGCAATCATATTGGAGGCCCGATATTTTAGTTTAAATCATGGAGTGGTTTCCTGAGGGTTGGCTACCCAAAGCGGTAGCAGTAGATATTGATGGAACTATTACCGATTATAATAAAAAATTACACCTTGAAGCAATTATGGCACTACGCAGATTGGAGGATGCTGGAATTCCAATCATCTTAGCAACAGGTAATGTTAGAGCGATTACTTACGGACTTTGGAGATTTATCGGAGCGACTGGACCAATGGTATGTGAAAATGGTGGAGTAGTATGGCACCCAGATTGGGATGAACCCGTCATTCGAGCAAACGGTGCAAGAGCGCTACAGTGTGCCATCGATATGTCAAAAATGATAGATGTTGACGCAAAGGGTATCACCACAAACGCCTGGAGAGAATCTGAATGGTGCTTGTTTGCAGACGAAGATTTGGATTCGGTTAACTCATGGGTTACAAATTCAGAATATTCGGATTTATCCGTAGTAAGAACTGGTTTTGCAATTCACATAATGGAGCCCCATCTTTCCAAAGGTGAGGGGTTGAAAGTTGCATTACAGCGCATGGGAATTGATGCAAAGGATGTACTTGCAGTAGGCGATGCACCCAATGACATACCAATGTTTGAATTGGTGGGCTGGTCAGTAGCTGTAGGAGGATGCTTTGATTCCTTGGCAGAAGTAGCATCTGTTGTATCGCCATTTCCGCACGGAGATACATTTAGTCCGCTGGTGAGCGCAATCTTAGGAGAATAATACTTGATTTCAGTCCTAATTTTTATCTTAATTTCAGAAAAGAAGAATAACAATGAAATTAATCGAACCATATGCTGACCCTAGAAGAGGCACTAATCGCGACAGGCGGAGGCGTTCTGATTGGCATATCTGCTACAATTTTACTCGCATTCAAAGGTAGAGTTGCAGGAATAAGTGGGATTGTTGAAGGAATTCTTCCGCCGAAAGACGAAGACACGAATTGGAGAATCGTATTCTTGATTTCCATGATTCTAACCGGCATTGCTCTCTTTCAAGTCCTTCCAGATGCCTTCATTGCTGTCGACAGACCAATATGGCTAGTAACAATATCTGGACTACTGGTGGGTATTGGTACAAGGATGAGTAATGGTTGCACAAGTGGTCATGGAGTCTGTGGAATGGCTATGTTTTCAAAAAGATCCTTTGTCGCAGTAGGAGTCTTTCTCGTTTCTGGAATACTTAGTGCAACAATTGCTGGACAAATTCTCGGGGGTGTCTGAATGAGTGATTCAAATTCAATCATTCCTGTTTTAGTCGGAGGTATACTATTCGGTGCAGGACTTGTAATATCTGGCATGACAGACCCTACGAAAGTTATTGGTTTCCTAGATTTACTCAACGGATGGGACCCTACGTTGGCGTTTGTTTTGGCAGGAGCTACGGGGAGTCACATGTTGGCACGTCAGTTACTAAAAGATAAGATTCCAGAGAAATTCGAAACTGCAAAAGAAATTGAAGTAGAGATCGATAAGCCACTCGTTGTAGGTGCCGCAATTTTTGGAATTGGATGGGGCCTTGGAGGGTATTGCCCCGGACCGGCCCTAACCGCTGTTATACCAGCCATGGGAACTACTTTGGTATTCACCGTATCTATGGTTGTTGGAATGGCAATTTATCGTTGGACAAAGGTTCGAGGTCTTGCTGAAATTAGTTAATCAGAAACAAAATTAGTTTATCTTTTCAATGGATTGGGAACCATTGAAAATGTCCGCTTTGCAAAGGGTAGGCAGTGGAATGTGGGACTGAACAACCATTGTACTCTTCTATAATGTCTTGAGGGGTTTGTAAGA
>CAZGJD010000013.1:0-48703 GCA_964526385.1 uncultured Candidatus Poseidoniales archaeon
GTTGGTGGCCCAGTTATTGGAGCCATTGCTGGCGGAGGCGCATCCATAGATACATCCTGTTTTGGCTTAGGAACTATAGGAGCAAATAAGGGGTCTATTGCAGGTTCTGCAGGAGCGCTTATTGGTGTTTGAACATCATCCCTTTGACTTGGAAGCATAGGTGCGTCTCTCATCGAGGAGGATGAAGCATTGTGGGCGAGTAACGGGTCAGTCGTTCGCGAAGTCTGGGACATCGGCGCTTCTCTTATTGGATTTGTATTGAGAATAGGTGCATCCCTTGCATCAGAACCAGATGTAGAGGTCATTCCGGTTGACAATTTATCTAAATCAGCCTTGATCAAAGTCTCCCCTCCGAGTGAATTTTCAGCAGAATAACTAGTCATAACAACCTTTGTTGGGTCAATTACCTCTCTCTCAACAACATTTCCGAAATCTCCTAAATTGGCTCCAAAAGCTCCGGCGAATAATGATGAGCCCATTGTATTGGAGAGTTTTCTTCCTTGAGTAGCACTGTATTCAAAGTCATATTCAAACGGTCCCATTTTTATTTCTGAGCCTGAACCTTTCAGGACAAATGTCCATTCTCCTGAATCTAATGGGAATTCAAAATCCCAATTTCTTTCTACTCCAGGGCCGAGACTTGTGACTCCTTCTTTTGAACCATATTTCCGACCATCATTTGTAATAACCGAGACATCCAATCCTCCCATTGGAACAGGTGCTTCATTAGAGATTGACACTGTTACTTGTATGACGTCTTCATCGTCATCATCAATCTCCATTTTAATTTCAAGAATCTCGGCGCTCAAAGAGCCGTTTGTTCCGGAAGTTGCAGTAGTCATGTCGCTCACTCGCCTCTCCACTAACCCTGCCATACTTGAAGACAACCATCTTTGACGAGGTTATCTGAGCCCTCCGCGAGTATTTGCGGGAAGCGACCAGTCGACAGCGGCTACCGTGTGATTAGAGAGGTCAACGGGGCTTCTTTTAGTTTCATGAGTGTATATTTTGAAAATGTCCCACAAACCGAAAATCAACCCAATGTATGGAATTACATATTTTGTCTTGTGAGCGGCACGTCTACCCCAGTGGTTTTGTCCTAATAGACTTCCATCATCGTGTACTATAGCGATTCTCATCGCCCTTTGGCCAAGAGATCTTCCGTAATATCGTCCTGTATATTTGAAGTAAAGCCAGAATAGAGATATGTGTAACATATATGTTATCAAAACATAAATCGCCTGACTTGTTATTAGCAAATCAACAGCGCCTAGGTACGCAAAAAACGTTGCTTGGGTTGCAAATCCAAGTACGACCATCAAAAGAAACACATCCAACATAAATCCAACAATCCTCTTCCACAATGGAGCGATTAGCATCCCTTCAGGCGCAGTTGCAGCAACGGCTGCCTGAGCCATGGTGCCCGGATTGTTGATCTTTACAGGTGAATCCGCCATGACCATCCGTGACGATTAGGGTTTGAAAGGATGGTCATCAGGAGTTAACGACGTGCCATGCCATTAAGTTTGACTCTCCAATCCACTCCAGCCAGCTGGACCAGGTTGGATTGTTCCTCAAGGTTCTGTCATCCCCAATCACGATTAGACCCCGTTTTGCTCTGGTTAATGCAACGTTCAGCCTTCTGTAATCCGAAAGGAAACCAACCACTCCATCCTCGTTTGACCTGACTGTAGAGAGTACAATAATTTCCTTTTCACGGCCTTGATAACCATCCACTGATTTGATTTCAAGCCCTTCAATACTACCATCAAATAGTTGTCTAATCAATCTTACCTGTCCAGAATATGGACTGATTACACCAATGTCTTCTGGATTCAAATCCATCGCTGCAAGCAAGTCATTAACCACTTTTACAACCATACCTGCTTCATCCATATTTGATTTCGAAGAACTTGTATTGTCACTAATTTCAGAACCATGAACAGGTATAAACGCAACAGGTTTAGACCAATCTGGCCACAAAAACCCAGCAGCAGGGGGCCTGTCTGAATCGCTACAACCGTCTTCTAATCTATTTTCATAAAACCTAGCTGAAGGAAACTCGCGAATTGTTGAATGCATTCGATATTGTGTGGTTAACATGTGTGATGGAATACCATTTTCGATTAGTCGTTCGAACAAAGGGATGTTCAAACCACCATCTTCTGCGGTTCGACTGATAACGGTAGGTGGCAGTTGTCTATGGTCTCCGACCAAGATTAGTTGCCTTGCGCCTTTCACTATTGGTACTAATGATGAAGGCTCACTTGCTTGGGTTGCTTCATCGATTAAGACGATTGGGAATTTTCTACTCTCAAGTGTAAAGTGACCTGCTCCGATATTTGTGGTGCACAATACTTCCGCACCAGATAATACATCGTCAATGATTCTCGATTCGAGGTCGCGAATTTCACGGTAATTCTTGTTGATGTCCCTGTGAGCTAAACCTCTTTCCTTTCCTTTCAAATCATTTAATTTCGCCCTTATGCCATCCATCTCTTCCTGAATGAAAGCGATTTCATCCTGTTTGGGGTGCTTCGCTGATAGCGCATCTAATGTTGCCTCTCGCAAGTTTTCTCTTACCTTTACCGGCCTACCAAATCGGACTGCTCTTACTCCGATGTTCAATAAACCCTCCAGTAAATTGTCAACTGCAACATTGGATTCAGCACACGCAAGTATTGGACCTCGTCCCATCTCAGTTAACGCCTTCAGAAGATGAACTGCAGTATGGGTCTTGCCAGTTCCCGGGGGCCCCTGAATCAGTGTTAAACGTTGTAAAACAGACTTCTCAATTGCCTCTTTCTGACTATCGTCAAGTTCCATATCATCAAGATTAATTGGTCTAGGTTTCTGACCGTGTATATCTGGCCTCATCGACGCAGATGCCTCTAAATCGTGTGGTTGGCAAAGAAGGAGGTCTCGCAGAGAAGTACCACCTTCTCCTTCCGTTGAGTGAAATGAAATCAGAGCTTCATGCATCCGATCGTGGGCGACTCGGTTCGCCCCTCTATCCAATCGCCACCCACCTTTTTTTAGGTCGGATGGTTTTTCAGTTACGATTATTCGAATTCGTTTTTTGTTGGTATCCATTACAACGCCTTCGATGATTTTCTCCCCCCAAGGTCTTGCCCTGGAAATTATCACCATGTCTCCGTGGCCAAATTTGTGATATGGTAGTGGCCCATCTCTTGATTCAAAAATCAGGATAGGGTCTCCAAAAAAGCGTCCTGAAGAGCGCCCTCTCAAATCAAATAACGTAAGACCAGCCTCTACTAAGCGAGATTTAGTCCAATTTTTCCAACGATCATTAACGAGGTTTAATTCATCATCCAATTCGACCTTTATCAAATTGGTAAAGCAATTGAAGTGGTCTTGAGACTTCAACCATTTTTTTTCATGCTGAACTAATTTTGATTTACGTCCTTCCGAGCGGGTGCTCATTTTTCGCACCTCGCCCTTTTCGCCCATGAATTAACTGTGAAGAGACAGGTATAGCATGTTTCCGGTGGTCGGGAATGGGTGAGACTTAACAAGGAAATTGAACGGGGAGGAGTTGCTGATTGCGATGTTCAGGCGAAAAGCGACTACAGAAACCGATGGTGCAAAATGCCCATTCTGTGAGTTTGTTAACGCTAATGAAGCAACAACCTGTGTTCAGTGCTATTACGAATTACAGAAAGCACCAAGAGACCAAGGGGATGAAGTATCCAAAGAGGTCAGCGATTCAATATTTGATGAGCTAATGTCCGATGAAGACGATTCTTATGAAGAATCAGAAGCACTAGATGTGGTTTTAGCAATGGATACAGATCCCCTTGAAATAAATCAGTACGAGGTTACCGACTTTGAAAGCGAGGAGCCCGAGAAGGTTGGTTTCATTGAATCATCGTCTCCTGAATTAAACGAAACTGTTTCACATGAGGAAGAAGACATTTCTGCAGATGAAGTTGGAGAGCCGATTAAGGATTATGACAAAATAGATTTTTCAGGTATAGACCCATTAGCAGATGTCCCCGAACCCGTTCACAAAGGGAGAGGTGCTGTATTTTCACCAAATACCCCGGAAATGGATGGAGACCTGAAAGGACACATTGGAGGTAGCGAATTACCGGCACTTCCCGATGAACAAATTTATGAAAATAAGATTGATTTGACTTCGGTTAAAAAAGCGCCTGCGCCTACCCCTGCCACCTTAGCATTACCCGAAATACCAGACCTAGATTTCGATATTTCGCCACAACCCGTTGTTCAACAAGAAATAATTGAGACACCTCAGGAAGTTGTTGAAGTCGAAGATTCGGGCACTTCAGAAGGAGAATATGAGCAATTAGAAAATCAACAGGAGATTGTAAATCAGGAAGAAACAATTTCGGTTTCAGATGAATCCGAAATGGTTGAACAAAACGTAGCGCCAGTTCCACAAAATAGTGGGCGTTTCTGGCCTTGGCCGGAATCTGAACCGTGGGACCCACGGCAGGTGCACAGAGAAGTAGTAACTGCTCTTGAATTGACAAAATCAGGAAAGAATTCTGAAGCAATGAAGGTAATGGATGATTTAGGACCTCATCTATCTGAAGAGAACATTGACTTGATTTATCACATCGGCATGGTATTGAAACAGGTTGAGAGAGTGGAAGACGCCAAATCAATGCTTGAATTAGCTACAATTTCTCATCCCGACAACGAACATGTTAATTCAGCAATAGCCCATCTTGGAATAGTGTGAGGTTTCGATGATGGAGACACCAGAGTTATCCGTCAACGAACTTGTAATCCTGCGTCCAGTTAACCGCAGGATTTTGCCCGAAGTCATGGAGGCTTACATGGAAGACCCTGATGCTGCAAAGGCAGCATTGCCATGGCTTAGAGATGGAGAACAGGCAAGAAGCCAAATTGCAGATTTGATGATAGATTTAGAATTACACAGAGACGGAGATAAAATACATTTCTGGGCCATTCATTCACAACAAGATAACTCATTTGTTGGAATGATAGGTTTTGGTGATGAGCTACAATTAGCAGCTTCAGCCTATAACTTAGGATACTGGGTTAGGAAGAGTTGGAGAAACAAGAAAATTGCTTCCGCCTGTGTCGACGCAATATTCGTTTGGCAGAAAGATAGGACTGAACAATCTTTGATTGAAATTACTGTTCATCCTCATAATGAAGCAGGTTTGGCAACCTCAAAATCGATTTGTCAGAAATGGAATGGCTTGGCGGTCGAAGGATACGTCCCGATTGAAATTGACGGTAGAACCATCCCGCACATTTTGCACCTCATTCAGTTAGATAGGGGTGAGTAGATGAGACCGGTCTGGCTGACCGTGGATTCAGATGATATCCGCCACAAACCAATTTTCCAAGGCCATCCTACTCGCTCTAAAGGAACAGATCTGAAGAATACATCCGATGAAATGATTTTTGCAATGTCAAAATTCGAAGAATGGTTGGATAAAACACAAGTTACGATTACGATATTTGTAATTGCGGACCAGTTGGATGATGAGGAATTTGTCAATTGGTTATCAAAATTAATCGATAAGCACCCACAAGTCACCATAGGTTGCCATGGTCTAACCCACAAGTGTTGGTCTGCATATGATGAAGATACAGATGGGTTCATGAAGGCCCTTTTGGAAGCGAAATCAAAACTGATGAATTTCGCAAAAGGGTCGTACAGGCCTTGGTTTAGAGCACCCGCTGGGTACATTGCGCCATGGATGGCTCCGGTAATATCAGAGGCTGGGTTTGAGATAGATTCCAGCGTTAATCCATCTTGGTTGGTGAGAAAAAAAGCCGGTCCTTGGAAAGATTGGAATGCCGTAGAAAAGGCACTATACGACTCTGGAGTAAAAAGTATGCCTTGGCTTACAAAGTTTAGTTTACCCACTTGTGGGCCCGCCCTATCAATCCCTTTTTTGAGATTTAACGCTAGGAGGGTTTGGAAAAAACTCGGACCTTTCGTTCTACCTGACGAGGCAGAGTCAACAATTTACTGGCACATTTTAGATCACGGTCGCAATGAAGGTAATTGGAAACCGCCGTTATTGCTGTAATCCAAACAAAGAACTCAATACCAATTTAGCATAGGGATTGACATGGAGAAGCGACATTGGAAAATTCTCCTAATTGCGGGAATAATATTCCACATAATTGCCGCATACATGATGCCGATTGGATTAGACGCACATGTCCATGCCACATATGTCACAGACCAGATGAATGATGGTGAGGGCGACCTAGAATGGGGTGAACTGAGACAGGATTCTGAAAAAGGCTCAACTCCAAAAGAGGTTTCTTCAGACGATAAGTGGTTTGCATGGCACATGATTATGCAAATTTGGTTTACAATTTTTGGAGTCTCACTAATTGCGATGCACTTACTATCACTTACTATAGGGCTTGCATGCCTTGCAGTAATTTATTTTGTAACAAACGACCTTTTCGGTAAAGACAGAGCGTTATCTGTAACAGCCTTAGCATCAATTTATCCTCCATTGATTCGAGGAACTGGTCGTCTATACCAAGAAAGTGCAATTTTGTTGTTAGCCAGTTTGGCGATTTATTGTGTAGTCAAGGGATTACAAACCCCAACTCAAAAAAAGTGGTGGATTTTCCCTATAATTTCTATCTTCATAATCTGCTCTTTCAAAGGTATGCCATTTTGGATGGGATTGGTTGCAATAGCTGGGTTATATCTATGTCAAAAGATTCAATTTAATTTGATTACATTTACTATTATCGCATTTTCGACAGAAATTTTTGTTATTTACAGAAACGGAGTATCCGTGTTTAGTATAGACGTGATAATTGCGTTACTCTCATCGGTAATTGCGGCTATAATATTCCTTTACTGTGCAGTTTTACTCGGGAAGAAAAATCCGACTGTAGAGGAAAATAAAGCGATTATTCTGCAAAATGGCACAATGGTATCAGTTTCTGTATTGATTGGTTGGGTTGCAGGTTTGTGGGTTAGTGAAGCGCACTTTGCAGATACAGGAATTTTCGAGATATTATTCACTCTGCGAAATAATCCAAGATATCTCACTCTGCTTTTCATACCTCTGATATTCATTAGATTCCTAAATGATGAAGACTACAGTCTAATTTCTGAAGAAAATAAAAAGTTAGCCTATTCATTTATTGCCATCATGATAGTCATTAATTTAGCAGTATTTTCGGTAACTGTTGGTGAGAGGGGCACTCAAATTATTGGCAGTCAACTGAACGGTGAAATCGATGATGGAGAGGATATCTTATTCATTTCAGACTCAGATTTAGCAATGCATAGAATGTATACAATGCACATTACATTAGACCCTGATAGCGACAAATCCAACCTTGCAATATGGCGAACTACAGATAGTGGATGGGAATTAGAATTGAATGATTGTGAAGACTTGAAGAATATTGTCTGGATTGTTGTTGATTATACTGGATTGGACACAACTCCAGACGGTTGGGAAAGTGTCGAAATCGACACTGACGATGTAATAAATTTACAATATCGGTTATTGAAGTGGAGTGAGAGTTATGATCGGTGCCCTTGAAGGTGTAAAAGTTCTCGACCTGTCCAGAATTTTAGCAGGACCATACTGTACTCAGATGCTCTCTGACTTAGGGGCTTCAGTAACTAAAGTTGAGGCGCCGTGGGGGGATGATACGAGAGGCTGGGGCCCACCATTTCTAGAGGATGGAACGGCGGCATACCATCTATCATGCAATCGAGGTAAGAAGATTATATTTCATAATTTAAAGGAAGACAAGGAAAAAATCCAGCAACTGATTGGACAATCAGATGTTGTTGTGGAAAATTTCCGGCCTGGGCAACTCGAGAGATTGATTGGTCCAATACGTAGCGATGTAATTTTGTGCTCGATAACGGGTTTTGGACAAAGCGGTCCACGCTCGCAAGACCCTGGATATGATTTGGCACTTCAAGCAATGAGCGGAATTATGAGCATAAACGGTGAAGAAAATGGTGGCCCTGTAAAAGTACCAGTGGCGTGGATAGACGTAATTACGGGACTGTATGCAGGTAATGCAATATTATCTGCACTGTTTCACAAGGAAAAAACTGGAAAATCAACTCATCTTGATATTTCGTTATGGGATTGTGCAATAGCGTCGTTGGTAAATCAGGCCCAGAATCAGTTGATCAGTGGAAAAGACCCAAAACTACTGGGTTCAGGTCATCCAAATTTAGTTCCATATCAAGCATTTAAGGCAGGCGACGGATATGTCGTAATCGCTGTCGGTTCGGACACTCAATTCGAAAAATTGTGCCTATCTTTTGAGATAGAAAACAATTGGAAAACAAATCAAGAGAGGGTAAATTCTCGGAAGGAATTAGTTGAATTGATAGAATCAATAACTTCAGGATTTTCTAGGAATGAGATTTGTGAAATGCTTGAAGGAATACCTACCTCGCCAATAAATAAAATCAGTGAGGCACTAAATGATGTTCAAAGCCTTGCAAGAGGGGTTGTAACCGATTGGAACGGTAAACCTGTCCTTGCTAGCCCTCTTCGTTTTATCTCAGAAAGAGAATAGAGAAGTTTGGCCACCATCTCGAACTAAACCAGCATCTTTCAGTAAATCGATTGCATTATCGAACCTTTTCTGAGAAAACTGTCTTTCATCGATTAGGAATTTCCTGAGACCCTCAACATCAACACTACCTTGTTGTAACTCCTCATCTGAAACTTCGACAACTGGGTGGTCGTGAAAAATATGCCTTATCTCATCAAGTCTATCTGGAATCTCTTTTCCCTTTGCTTCACAAACTGCTTCAATTGTGCCGAACTCTTTGATTAACTTCAGACCTGTTTTTGGACCTATGCCCTTTATTCCCGGATGGAAATCGGTGCCAATCATTATCCCTAAATCGACCAATTGCTCACGGCTTAGTTCGTTATCATCAAGGATTTGTGAGAGCTCGATTTCTTGGGCTCGAATTATTCTTCCCATTCTTTTACTACCGTCAGAGGTAAGATTTCTGATTACGATTGGGGCGCCGTAAAGTAGAGCATCCCAATCTTGAGTAGCGACAACATCTAACTGTCCGTTAGCGGCCATTACGGCCGCTTGAGCCTCGCCTTCTGCAGCCGCTCTGAAAGCAGGTATTCCCATCAATTTCAACATCTCAATAGATTCCTCAACCATCTCAGGGGTATATTTTACACATCTTTGGGCCATTTTTTGGGCAGTTGCATAATCTCCTGCTTCCAATGCGGCTTTCCATTCGAGTTCAGCTTGTTCGCGCACAAGTCTTCTTGCGTCCATTTCCTCTTTTTTTAATTCAGGATGCTTTCCGTCAAAAATGAAAACAGGCTTTACGCCCTTTGAAAGTAGAGTCGACGCACGTGCTAGAAACCCCATCAAGTGAGCTACAACCTTTCCGTTATCTGCCTTTAATGGACCTCCGTCTCCAGTTGGAGATCTATCTCTAATCGTTGTAAGAAATTGGAATGCTAGTAGAAAACTGTCAATCCCAACAATTTTCCCTCGCATTGCTTCCATTGTTGTGTCTTGTGCTGAAGCAAGGTCTCTGAGATTACAGCCCATGCTGATGCGTGTTATAGGTGGCACTTGAGCCTCACGGCTCAGAGAGAAAGTGATGGCGGGCAATGCAGGATTCGAACCCACGTCTCCGGCTCCGAAGGCCGGAAGGATATCCAGACTACCCTAATTGCCCTAAACAGGCGAAAAGCCACCCCTTCTTGAACCACACCCTCGCGTTCATTCAAGTGCTTTCATCGATTGGGGTTATTATGGCCAAGCGCTTACCCTGTATTCAAAACGAATGTAGTGCTTGTTGTAGGGAGACAACCATGCCAATAACCTCCGTTGAAGCGAGTCTTCTTTCCCGCAGAACGGGGCTCGCTGAATCTGAGTTTTCAATTAGAGATAGTGAGGGGGTACGAAGGTTGCTGAACAATCAATCGACAAAGGCTTGCGTTTTTTTGGCGACTAACTCTGACGCAAAAGATGCTCCAGGAGTTTGTACAGTGTATGATTACAGGCCTGCAGGTTGCAAAAGTTATCCAATAGTATTGGATGAAAGTGACTCAGCAATTCTGGACGATTTGTGCCCGCATCGAAATCAATTCGATGCTCCAAATGATGAGGATGCATTCAACTTGCTTAATCTAGAGGAGAAATTGAAGCAATAATCATTATTCTGCCTAACGATTTGTGAACAGGGATTGAATAAGCGGACTTGATCATAATCTGTGGCAAGTCAATTTCATAGTCAATACTTTCATCTAAGTTGTCTTGCTTTTCATCAGTTGGTAAAATTATCACTAGTTTACAATTCAGGCCTTGTGATTGTATATTGTCCAAGGTGTTCTGCAATAGTGAATCATCCCCTTTGGAATTCCTTCCGTAAGGAGGGTCAACTACTATTGCACAGGTATCGCTTGGAAAATCACAAATTGTTGCATCGTTTCTTACAATTTTTGCCGAGGCATTTGCCCACTCAATATTCTGATTACTTCCAAGTACCATCTCAGGGTCGAAATCAAATCCAAGTGTGGTTCTTTTGCTCAATGCTGCTTCGATAACTATCCCTCCCGTACCGCACATAGGGTCTACAACAATCCCATTGTTTGTCCCAGCCGCGATATTTACCGCAGCTCTAGCTAGTCTTGGTTCAAGACTTACAGGTCGGAAAAACGGTCTCTTATTTGCACGCATTGAACTCCACCCGTGTTTGCCAGGACCCGGTCCAACCATCCAACCCCAAGCAACGTAATTTGCCGATGCGTCAAGAACGACCCCAAACCGCTTTTTTGGGTTTGAAAGATTAAATGTCGAGCCTTTTTCGAAAAATAAACCACCAATTTTTTGTTCAATCTCCTTAGTACTAACTTCGATTTTACCTTCATGCCTCCAGCATTCGACAGCCATTTCAACTTCCTTTGTTACAACGATTTCTCCAAGCAAAGAATCTACTGAATCCCATCTTGCCAAACCCCCGTCAATCAGAACACACTCTGCGCCAGACATGATATCAAGTCTAGACCAATCAGTATCTCCTACTGCTGTAAGTAATCTTCTAGAATCGTTTCGATTTATTTCAACTTCAGGAAACATGGCTAATGCTTCTTCTCTCGAGATCGCTGGATGCCAACCACGTAAACAGACAACAGGGCCTTCGTGAAGAACTTCCATCTAATCACCTATTGTAAATCGTGACTTTCTCTTCTCCCCAATTTTCAGTATTTGTTACAGAAAAGTTACTCAGGTCAAATTCGGCTTGAACCGGAGATGAATGTTTTTTATCAGATTTGACCAAAATAAATTCATCGACTAAATTTTGGTTTAGAAATTCGTTTATTGTAAACGGGCCACCTTCAACTAGTAATCTTTGAATTTCAAGGTCTCCGAGCATATCGAGTAATGCAGGAAGTCCTCTGAAGTCGGCCGTCAAATGTCTTGTAGCAAAACCATCAGTGAGCAATTTACTTGAAGAAGGAATCTTTTGATTTGGGTCGATTACTATTCTTAGAGGCTGTTTTTTTGATTCTACAAGTCTAACCGTTAAAGATGGGTCATCGCGGATTACCGTATTAGCACCTACTAATATCGAACAACAATCCTTTCTTAGTTCGTGAACTTTGATTAGACATTCTTGACTTGTAAAGCGCTTTGACTCTTCTGAAATGTCATCAACAGAACCATTCGTATCCGTTGCAACCTTTACTGTAACAAACGGTCTTCTATGTTTACACCAATGTAAAAATTCTCTCATTTGCAAAGCGGCTTTTTCCTTTAGAAGCCCGTACCTAACTTGAATTCCAGCCTCTTGTAGAACCTTTATTCCATTTCCTCTCACCAAAGGATTGGGGTCTTCATGTGCGATTATTACTTCCGAAATTCCAGCCCAGAGTAATGCCTCAGTACAAGGAGGTGTCCTGCCAAAATGGTTGCACGGTTCAAGAGTAACATAAGCGGTTGACCCGTTGGTATTGTGACCGTTTTCCTCAGCGTCATGTATTGCCATTTGTTCGGCATGCAATCCTCCGAGGTGGTCATGCCATCCTTCCGCAATCACAACTCCATCTTTTACGAGGACACAACCAACCAAGGGGTTAGGTCGAACATTACCTCTCCCTTTTTCAGCGACTTCTATGGCGCGAAGCATGAAGGCCTCGTCCTCAACGCTCCAAGCCATAAGACGGGCTGGTATACCAATAGATTTGATTGCTTTGTTTTACTCTGCCCGTTACATGGAGACCATTCACTGCATAGTGAATCCGGCGAGTAGGGACCATACTTGCGGTAAAAGATGGCCAGATTTAGCAAAAAAAATCGAGGATAGAGGATGCAAAGTCGTTACTCATTTTACTGAAAGAGTAGGGCATGCCTCTCAGTTAGCGTGGGGCTTGAGAAATTCTGGAGAACCAGAGATTGTGGTAGCAGTGGGCGGTGATGGTACAGTGCATGAGGTTGCAAGTGCGTTAAGGGGAAGCGAAATACCACTAGGAATAATTCCGTTCGGTTCAGGAAATGATTATGCTATTACCCAAGGAATATCAAGGAAAAACTTAGACCAAGCCGTTGACGTATTATTCAATGGTAAAGATAGAAAGTGTGCTGCTTGGAGGCTTGAAGGATTTCCTGCAGAAAGTGAAGGTGATTATCCAGCACCTACAGAAAATGAATGGGACGGAACCGCTTCAAAAGAGGGTAGAATTGTGCGATGGGTATTCTTAGAATCTGATGCGGGAATAACTAGCGCAATCTCAAGAGCAAAACTTTCCCGAGCAAAATGGATCAAAGGAAACAAGAAATATACGTATCTTGGGATAACTACAATTCCATTTTGGAAGAGAAGGAAAGTATGGCTCAAACTTGATGATGATGAAGGCCAGATACATGATTTTACAATGTTCGCAACAACAACAGGAGAAACTTTCGGAGGAGGATATCAGGTCTGTCCTGGTGTTACTCCAGTTGACGAAAATGGTTCGATAGTTTACGCGCCAAGACTTTCGAGAATAGCAATGCTCTCACTGATGGGGCCCATGAAAAAAGGGAAGCACATCGGCAAATGGGGAATCACCCAAAAGAAAGCAAACAGAATAGAAATTAAACCAGTTGACAAGGAAGGAAATGTTTCCGAGGAACCACTTCCAATAACAACTTGGGTACAGGCTGATGGTGAACCGATAATTCAGAGCCCAGCAGTCCTTGAATGGCATCCTAAACAAATACTAGTTCGCGGAGCGAGCGATGTTAAATGGGCATCAGAATGAAAAATCGCTGAATTCTTCATCATCCGCAACTGAAGGGGTGCTTCGTGATTCTCTTTGCGGAGCAGGCTCCGCTTCAGGTTGTGGAGCACTCTTCTTGACCGACTTTCTCTTTTTTACAGGCCTTCTTGTCTCGGTTGGCTGGCTTGCTTGAGTAGGCTGGGACGCCCTCGTTGGCGCAGAGGCAGAGAAATGACCTCTCGGCTCAGAAGTAGGTTGACTTGATGAAACTACGTTAGAAGTTGGCATTGGGCTTGATACTGGGACCTGTGAAGTCACTGTATTGGACATTTCTTTCGCTTCATCTGTTACTACAACGGAACTAGCACCGCCAAACTGCGTTGGGCCAGAATCATCACTTTCGGATGAAGATAGAACACTATCTAGGTTAAATCCAGCAATAGCGACCTCTTCTTGCTTCTTTTCCTTCTTTGGAGGCGGACTCTGTTTTCTAGCCTTTTCAGCCCGGTCACTCGCACTCTCAAGTCCGTCTTTCTTAGATTTCTTCAGATCTTTTTTCATCTGTATAGCCTTTGCAAAACCTTCCCTTCCGAGTAGGGTTTCTGCGGTTGATTTCGCACCTTGTCTTACAATCATTGTTGATAGAATGAATAGGCCAACTCCGCCCCCGACTCCAGCAATTAAGAAGAAGAATATGAATCCCCAAGCACCAAAAATATCCGTATCTCCCATCTTGTATTCTCCAGATCCGCCCTTCAATGAGAGCTCACCCTGGCCAGTTTCGATGTTTGTAACAAGCATGCCATGACCTTGACCGTCTAATTTACAGTTATCATCAAGTCCTGTATTGAGGGCACCCTCATCTACTAAGTATCCTGTTAATTTGACAGGCTCATGCCAGTGTTCTAAGATGTTAAGTCCGTCAGCTATATTCTCACTTCCGGGAATAATTCCGATTATTGCCCAATCATCTGCGTTCTCAGATAATTTTGAACCTACTGCTTCGGTAGGCATAACAGGATTTGACCAATCCTTGAGGCTAACTCTTCCAGCAGTTCCTTCTTCAACATTTTCGGCTTCTGAATAACTCATTTTGTGAATAATAATGCCTGCGCCCATTGCAGAATTAATTCCATCCTCCATAGGATGTTCACTGTAAACGGTAGAGGAAATAATTAATCCAGTCACCTTGATAGTTGAATTTTCACATTCTATTAGCGGAACATTATCATTACTGTACCCATCTCCCATTTCGGACTGAATACTTGCAGTATTAGCGTCATCATCGATTGTAACTTTCATTTGGCCAGCGCCAGTTCCCCATTCAGGAGTATCCGCATAGATACATCCTGCAAGAAGCAATAGTAGCGATGTTAGGAGGGCAACTTGCACCTTTCGGCCGGCCATGAACAACCCACGACCGATTGAGTTGTTGAACCCTTTCATAGCATATTGATGTTGAAAAAAGAGAGGCGCCGAGAGAGAGATTCGAACTCCCGTGTCCAAGGGACAGTGGATTTCAAGTCCACCGCACTACCAGGCTATGCGATCTCGGCCCAAACCGACGGGAGTGTATTCCTTTCAAGAATCTATCCTAAATCATTCAAATCTTCTTGAGGCGATAATCGCTACACCAAGGCTAATTGCTATGATGTGTATCGTGAAACCCGGCATGTGGGAGTCTGAATGGTCTGGATCTTTGGCTTTGTTTACTGCTCTTTCGATATCTTCAACAAAATTCTCAACGTCCCAACTTGAACCCGTGTAAACGATTAGAGGTTTCCAGTCCTCATCCAGAATAAATGTCTGAGTGGAATGAGAAATCGAGGTCTCGCTACTATTGTTCATGTTCATACCAGCAGACATTGGTATTGGAATCATGCTTTGGTTAGCATTAGAAGCAACCCAAGCGATGTGATTCGTATCTTGCATTATGATTATACTGTCCACACCTAAGCTACTTTCTTGCCAAGTGGAGTTGTCATTATTCCAGAGGTAAAGAGTCCAGTACCAACTCCAATCTTCTGGTGAATCAGTACCGTTTATGCCAATCACCGAGTTACCGTATTCTTCATGAGTTGAATAATTCAAAGAAACGTTGTCGTTTGTAGTTGCCGCAGTAGTTAGATTCCAACCTGTTGCGTTTTCCATTGGCAAACTGCTCATGCCTACCTTATGCATTGAACTTGTATTATCTGGATATAGAACAACCATTTCGTGTGTCATATTCTCATTACTATGTTCGTGAGAATCGATTTCTTCAGCAAGGACATTTATCTGAAAATCATCCCAAACTGTTTGTAATTCCTCTTGAGTACCTGTCAAGTGTGGCCAGTCAGCAGAATAATCCTCACTGTATGCCTTAAGTTTAGCAGGGTCATCAGTTTCTGGATCTACGGTAATTGAAATAAATTGGTAATCAATGTCTTCTATTTGCTTCTCAGCTAGAATCAGATTGTTGGTAATTAATGGGCAAACGTCATTGCATGATGTAAAAATAAATGCCACAATATTGACGTCAGCATTATCTTCCTGGATTGAATATAATTCACCATTCTGGTCAGTCAAAACTCTGTTTGGAATATTTGGCCTATCGAGTTTGTATCCGTTCCAGTGAACTCCATCCCCGCCAGCGGCGATACTTGGGATAGATGAAATCACTATTGTCAGAGATATTGCATATATCAGCCATCGCATTTTTTCAACTCCATCTTTGCTTATTCAGTAACGTATGAGTAATCCCAATTTGGAGTGCACCATGCTGGCAAATTATCGATACCATCAGGGTTTGAAAGCCCGATTCCCCAAAGCATTAACGCAACGAAAACTACTGGAAATAGAGCGGTCCTTGTGTAAATGAATGGGTCTCCCTTCAAATGCATGAAGAAAGCAGCAATGCCGTACCCCTTGATGATTCCAACGATGATCAGAACCGCCCAAACAGCGCCTCTAGTTATTGCTATGTCTGTTCCAGGTATTGTTTCAAAGAATACAGCGGCTACCTCAAACAAAGTAAAGAACATTAGAATAATGAAATTCACATAATAAACGTCTTTACCAGATTTGTCAGCAAGCCATTGGAAGATTCCAGCGATTGGTCCAGTATGTCTATGTTCACCCATTTTTTCACCTCAATACAAATAGAACGCAGGGAAGATGGCTACCCAAGCCAAATCCACGAAGTGCCAGTAAAGTCCGAAGTATTCGATACCTCTGCCGTTTTTCTCATCATAACCAACAGTATCTGCTTTGAAAACCATGAAGAGCATTACCAGAAGTCCAATGAATACGTGGAGTCCGTGTGCTCCAGTAGCCACGTAGAAAATCGAACCGGCTTGGGTATCGATAGTGAATCCTTCAGCAATTAGATGGCTCCATTCAACAAGCTTCAGTATGATAAACAGTGAACCGAGAGAAAGTGTGACAATCAAGTAATTCCTTACAGCCTTCTTTCTTGTAGGGAATAGTTTTGCCATCATCTTGTTCTTAGATGGCTCCCAGTTGACATCCTTTGCCGTCTTGAGTGCAAGTACGATGGTATATGATGAGATAATCAGAGCAAAGGTGTTGATTGCACCAGGCAATAGAGTTCCTACTTCGTGTCTTAGAAGGTCAGAAGCAGTGGTAGTATCTACAACGCTACACTTACCTGCATCAACGGCCCATTGAGTACACCATTCGGTTCTCATTCTCAGGTAGGATGAGAAGAATGATGCGAAAACCATTGTTTCAGAGATTAGGAAAATCCACATTCCTGCTTTCCTGATGTCCTGTCCTGCAAATGGGTGTGATGTTGCTACTTGTTCATGATGACCCTTCAAGTCTTCATTCCACCAGTTGCCAATACCCATTATTAGAATTACAGATCCAATCATGGCTAGAGAGAAATCTCCCATTTCAGCCTCGTAATCAAGACCTAGCAGAGATTTGCAGGTGTTTACGAAACCGGGGAATCCCATCATGAATAGTAGGATACCAGTAGCCATTAATATTGGAGAGGCAGAACCGTGATGTTCTTCATGGTCGTCTCCATGATGGTGCTCCTCTTCTGGCTGAATACTATTGAAGAATCCAGCTACACCATAGAACATAGCGTAGATAATGAACATAACAAGAATTGTCTTTCCTGCAGTAGTCCATGTGAGATATGACAAGTGTGCGTCTATCTCGTGGTGATGTGCTTCATCCCACGCTTTAGCAGCGGCCTCAGCATCTTCAAACCCTGTTCCGGTTTCTGCTAGAGTCTTGTTTGCCTCTATCCATGCGGCTTCGGCTTCTTCCACTTCGTGGTGTGCTTCGTCCCATGCATTATGCTTCACAGAAGCAATGCCACCATGGAACACTCCGTAGGCTGTTGCTCCAACAAAGAGGAAGATAACCGAAATCAGGACGGTTCTCATCCAAATTTCGTTTTTCACATCGTGTAGGCTTCCGCTCATGATTTCGCCTCCTTTTTCCAGAGTCCTTTAATCGCCCTAAACGGCGCCTTAAACATCGATTCAAATTTAGTCTCGTGATGCTCAACTCCTTCATTAGCATCGTATTGTACTGGAGATACGGCGAAGGAAGGAGTTGGTGGTGGTGATGTAACAGCCCACTCGAGAGACCATCCTCCCCATGGGTCTTTTCCAACTTTCTCGCCCTTCTTGACCGACCTAACGATATTCCAAACAAGGATTAATTGTGATAGACCAAAGATGATTGCAAAAGTCGAAATTGCCATGTTCAATTCAGCAAATCCTGCGTCAGCGGCGTAAGTGTGAGTTCTTCTCGGCATTCCCATGATTCCGACTGCGTGCATAGGCCAGAATGCTGCATTGTATGAGCTGAATGCAATTAAGAAGTGCCATAGTCCCAAAGTTTCATTCATCTTTCTTCCAGTGACCTTAGGGAACCAGTAGTAGATTCCGGAGAACAGTGCGAAGATAATTCCTCCAATGAATACATAGTGGAAGTGAGCTACAACGAAGTATCCATCGTGGAATTGTGTATCAAGTCCTGCTACTGGGAAGAACATTCCAGATAATCCACCCAGTGTGAACGTAATCAAGAATCCTAAAGACCACAGTGTGTGTGTCTTGAAGACAAGACTTCCACCCCATAGGGTTGCAAGCCAGTTGAATATTTTGACACCAGTCGGAATCGCTACTGCCATGGTAGTAATCATGAAAGCGGCTCTCCATGCGGGGCTCATTCCGCTAGTTAGCATGTGGTGTCCCCACACAATGAAACCAACGACGCCGATTCCTACCATTGCATAAACCATTGATTTGTATCCAAAGATAGATCTTCGTGCACTGGTAGCAAGAACTTCAGAGACGATTCCAAAGGCTGGAACTACAACCACGTATACTTCAGGGTGACCGAAGAACCAGAACAAATGTTGGAAGAGAAGTGGGTCTCCACCCGATGTGAAGAAAGTAGTCCCTATCGTTGAATCGAATAAAAGGAAGAACACTCCAATGATGAAGGCAGGAAGGCTCACGTACAGCATGAACACGCTAATTAGAACCGACCAGGTGAATAGAGGCATTTTCATCCATCCTACTCCTTTTGCTCTCATTGTGAAAGTTGTTGTAACGAAGTTTACTCCAGAAAGGGTAGATGATGCACCAAGTAGGGCAATTCCTGCTATGAAAGATATAGTTCCCGCATTAGGTCCTTGGTCGGTGCCAAGGCCAGCTAAACTGGAGTATGGTGGATACATAACCCACGTGATATCGGCAGCTTCCCCACTCCAAATGCCAGTGAAGATTAGTGGAGCTGCTGCTACAATTATCCAGAATCCAAGTGCGTTGATTCTTGGGAAAGCAAGATCCTTGGCTCCAATCTGAAGCGGAAGTATGTAGTTCATGAAACCAGCAATCATTGGCATTGCTGCTAAGAAAATCATTGTCGTTCCGTGAAGGGTAAAGAATGAGTTGTATTCATCATAAGTCAAGAAATCGTTTTCGGGGAGCGCTAACTGAATTCTGAATAGTAGAGCCAGTAGTCCACCGACAAGGAAGAAAAAGAAACCGTACAAGAAATACAATATTCCAACTTGTTTGTGGTCAGTTGTTGTCAACCAAGGCTTGAGGTAGGACCAGAAAGCAACGATTGAGAAGGTATCAGGATTTCTGGTGTAGAATACCCACATGCTTCCTACGAGAATCAGTCCAAGTGCTAATCCGATAACTGTCATTAAGATAGTCAATGCTTCAGCGCTCGCAGCTTCTGGATTTGCATTGATACCTGACACTGTAAACTCTTTCTTATTCCATTGGTCGCTTCCATCTTGGTCAGGAGCACCGTTTCCATTTACAGCATTTCCATAAACCAAGAAGTTTGCAATTTCTGTATCGCTCGAAGGAGCGGTCCACTTAATAGTCCAACTTCTTTGCTTGTTGCCTTCTTCTGTATGTACCAAAACTCCACTATCATCGATGACGGAATCGTCTAATGCCTCAAGACTTCCAACGTTATTTTCTACAGAAATTCTGAAACCACCGTGAGGGGCACCTTCTTCAGTATTGACTGGCACATCAGGATTTTCGATAGTAATTGTAACCATATATTCTTCTGAGGCGTTGTAAATCTCTGGTAACCCGTCTACAGTGATTATTGTCGCAGGTTCTTGAACTCCGTGGCAACTACATCCGTTTTCACCAGAGCTACCTATGTTAATTCCGTTTCTTCTTGCTTCCATCGAAGTTGTGGAAGCTAGTGTAAGGAGTAGCACTGCGAGAATCGCTATTGTTCTTCCTTTCATGCTCTCAACTCCTCATGTTCGAAGTAGATTCCGAAGTCTTCATCACAATGCATGCCTTCTCTTGCTACTACCTCTACTTGGCCGATCATCAATGAGTGATACTCTCCGCAGTATTCTGCACATCTAATAGGGAAAACACCTGGTTCATTTGGTTGTACATACATCCAAGTTCCTCCCTCGAGGCCTGGTACCGCATCTTCTTTCATACCCCATTCTTGTAACCAGAATGAATGTTGAACTCCTTGGTAAACACTGTTTTTGTCACCGTATTTGTCAGAGTGGATGTTGAAAAGAACGTTAGTGTCACACGGGATGATTAATTCTGTGCTTAGCATTTGTCCTTCAGGTATATGTTGCCATCTGTGGACAACCTCTCCTTCAGCGTTAATCAATTCAACGCTCTGGAAGACAAATTCATTGAATAATTCTTCATGTGTAGTTTGATTCGCCAAATCGAGAGTAAGGGAAGTTGTGCCTATAGTGACCTTTGCTTCGACTGCGGCTTGACCAGCATTGACTACAAGACCTGAAGTAATGTCCCATTCAACATCGTGTCCGGTATCCATGTCCTCCCAAGTTAGTGCATCTTGATATCTGAATTCCCATGCCCACTGTACACCATTGACTTCGACGGTGAATGAATCCTCATCATTCTGAAGGTTTGCAACTTCACCCCAAACGATATTCATTGAACCGAAAGCGAGGAAGGTAACCCAAATCACGAGAAGCGTTGGTCCAAAGAACCAAGCAAATTCTAAGTCGAAATGATGCCTTTCTTTCGGGAAAGTTCCAACTTTCAATTCTTCCTTACCGGCAGGTTCAATGCCGTCTCTGTATCTTAGAATCGCAATAATCAACCAACTGAAAGTGAAAAGCCCAACGATAATTGACCAAAAAAGGAACTTATCGTAAAGGATGTTGAATACTGTAAATTCGTCTGGCCACAGTTCCCTCGAAGCGCCCATGCTTACGCCGGTAAGACGGCCGTATTAAGCGATTGTGCATGGGTGGTTTCAACCACACATAGAACTGTTCAATACCTGCCATTCCTACGCTTATATATGTCTGTTTCAAATTGCGTGCAAATTAACCTCGAGGGCACAGTTCTTGTTGATATCGAGGTACAACCCTCTTCGACTAGGCAAGGCGTAATTGGAATGAATGAGTGGAGAAATCGAATTCAGGTTGCAGTTAAGGCCGAAGCTCAGCGTGGGAAGGCAAACTTTGCAGTCTGCAATGTGTTGAAAACCGTGTTAGGAACAGATGTTGAAATAGTTCAGGGACTCACTTCAAGGCAGAAAAAAATTAAAATTACCGGCATTAGTTCCGACGTTGTAATTTCAAAATTGGAGGGTTTAGTTGAATCGCGAAAAACGGTATGATTTGGCTCTACGAGCACTCCGTGAAGCGATTGATGAAAATAAATCTGGAGCAGTTGTTCTGATAGAGGGAAAAAGAGATGAAATCGCCTTGAGAAAATTAGGATTCGAGGGTCCTATTGAAAAATTGAACAGAGGATGGCCTGTAGAGAAACTAATCGCTTATTTGGATTCAAATTATGACTCTTGTATTTTGCTGATGGATTGGGATCGCACAGGTGGGCGCCTACAAAAAAAACTTGCAGATTCAATGGTTGGAATGGATATTATTGTGTCTAACAAATTACGCCAAAATCTGTCTAAAGCAATGAAGCCAGATACTAGATGTGTTGAGGAATTAACATCATTCCTTTGGCAAGACGACGCCTGACTCCTTTACTGTATTGAGTACAACATGGGTATAGGACCTTGTTATGCCATCAAGGGTAAAAACGGTTTTAGTTAAATTATCAAGGTCTTCTCTGTTCTCGACTCTTGCAAGAACCATAGAGTCCCAGTCTCCAGTGACGTCATAAACAGAAAAAACTCTGTTATCTGCAGAGATTTTTTCTTGTACTTCCATAATTCGTCCTTTCTCGATACATAATCCGGCCATTACCGTCATTCCCCAACCCAGTGATGGCGGATTGAGATTAAGGGTATATCCTGTAATAACCCCATCAGATTCTAATCGCTTGATACGATTTGTTATGGTGCCCTGAGCGACTCCAACAATATTGGCGAGTTGTCTTTGTGATAGTCTTGCATCAGAGCAAAGGGCCTCGATAATCGCTTTGTCAGTATCATCTAACGCCATGGATTACACCAAGAGGCATACATAATCAATCATTCGACTTTTTTCTTGGAAGATTCAAGTCCAAAACCCAATCCCCCAACTTGTCAACCGAAACTGAAAGGTGCAGTGAGAAATCACCTTCTCCAGAGACTTTCAACTTCCCAGTCTTGGTAGTTTTCCCTTGAAGGATTTCAGACTTTATTTTCCCAGATGACTTCCATCCGTCTTTCAAATCCATTTTCTTAATCTCTATGCTATTTCCCGTAATTATTCTGTATTCAATTTCGTTTTCATTTGAAGTCCAAGAACCCTCTAATTTTGGAAGGCCGATTTCTCTTCTTCTTTCGGCTTGCACAACAAATCCCATACACACTATTACTCCTAAAAGGAAAATCGCAGGAGCTATTGCTGCATTATCATCCACAGATTGCCAATAAGTCGGCATTTTTGCCCTCTGCAGGGATAGAACTCTATTGTAGGAATCATTTTCAAATCCCCCAACCATAACTAGAAGAATTTCATAATCATCAGCGTGGCTTGCATCACCTAATTCGATACCAGCCCCGTCTAGGTGGTCATAAGAAATTGTTGAATTCCAATGATTTGTTGAATTATTGGAGAAGTAAAAGGTTGAAGATGGTGACCAATCTCTAACCAGGTTTTGCACCTCTCTTCCTTTTGCGTCTACTGCTTCAGTTTCGATAATGAATAAATGAAGTTGTGTTGCCCCATTTAGTGTTTCGGGGTTGGTCCAAGTAGCAGTGATATTCAGTAATTCGACTTCACTAGAACCAATCAACTGCACGGTCCAGTCTATTTCGACTTCGTTTTCGATAATTTGAGGTTTAACGTCACTGATGTTTTCTGCAAACCCATTGATGGCGACGGACGGAGTGGTCTGTAAACCGTGATACATCAATCTTGAATTAGCATCATCTTCCGGAAAGCCTCCTTCTTCATCATCCGCAGAGGTTCTCCAATGGAGGAGTGTAATTTCCCCTTTGGAATCCATTGACTCAAGATTCTCAACTATTTCCTTGTCGTTATTGCCATGGAAAAATTCTACTAAGATTGGCGCAGATTCTTGATTTTTGTAATCAGCTTCAGAATACACCGTCAAATCAGTCAGTGCGCTACCAACAGGTAACATTAGAATCACAATAACCAATGCTAGCAATCTCATCATAATCACCTTCCTAATTTCATTCGAATAATTTCCTGCTCTTTGGCATCAATCATGGGAGAGACCCTCGCTGCAACCCACACAGGTATGAGGTGGTCTCCGTGTTTTATCATGCATGAACCTCTTGGTAACTCCACTTCAAAATCTTCTACGGGGGGGATATCGCCCTGTAGAAGCGATTCTATCGTGCTTCTTTCTACTTCAAAAATGTTAGAATTAATTGAACCTCTCATTAATTCAAGGGCCTCTTGTTTAATTCTCCATTCTCCTTTGTTATCAGAAAATGCTGGTTGTCCTACGTGAATTACTCGCAAGGGGTGGAAATTATTGGCTGGCCAATAATCTCCTTTACTATTGTAAACAACAGGCTCAAAAATCTTTGATTTGATGGCGTGTGTCGAGACGTTCACTCTTTTCCCACGTTGCCACCACGCAAAATTTTCTTTTTCAATGCCCCATTTACTGCATATCAAATCTACTATATCATCCGAAGCAGGGATATTAGCGTGCTTGTTTTTCTTAGTAACTGGCAGTTCTTCAGGATCCCTTTCGAGGGTTCTTTTTTGAATCATAGATTTAGCAAGACCTTCAGGTGTTCTATCTTCTATATGCTTGAATAATGCGACATAGAATCCTCCAGAGTTATTGTCGTGTTGATGCACTCGGAATGTGTAATGTAAGGGTGGAGAATCATGACCTCTTTGTTTTGGATTTAGCATTTCTTCCTTCAATCCGATAACTTTCGGTAGGCTACCAGACCATTCGACAATTCCACCATCTTCATCGAGGATATCCCAATCATCGATTCCCTTGTGATGTACTAGGCCGGGAAAAATCCTTTCACAATCAATTTCTTGAAGTTCTAGCCATGGGCATCGCGCTAATATCTCGCAAACGACTGCTTCGTTTTCAACTGGATCTAGGGAGCATGTAGAGTAAACCAATTTTCCACCTGGTCTCAGTAAATTGGCTGCTCTAAACGCTATGTCAGACTGTAATTTAAACAAACTACGTCCGACTTTGGGAGTCCAATTATGCCACAACTCTCTATTCTTTCGAGTAGTAGCAGACCCGCTACATGGGGCGTCAACAACAATGCCATCCATTCCTGGATAGGGCATTCTTCCAATATGCCTACCATCATGTTGCATAATTGCCATGTTGTGAATGCCAAGCCTACCTCTATTGGAGGCCAATAGGTTTAGTCTGCCAGACGATGGTTCATTTGCAATAACTAATCCCTCTGTTACCATTTCAGCCAACTGCGTAGCTTTTGACCCGGGTGCCGCACAGGTGTCGAGCACAACATCATCCATTTCAGGCTCTAAGACAGCCGGCGGTAGCATTGATACGGCTTCTTGTCTAGTAATGCGTCCGGTTTCATGTAGTAACATCATCATTTTCTTACTATTTTCATCGGGGTAATCGCCTTTTGAAAATGGCATTACCCATGATTCAGAGGTGGTCATCCACTGAATTACTTCTCCTCCTAGATTTTCCAGAACTTCTCTTGTCCAATCAGTGTCTATTCGGTTTGGAGTTAATCTAAGTGTGACAGGTAAGGGAGAAGATGCTACAGGTAGCCACTTCTCAACATCTATGCCCAAATTTTTTGCGAGGCCAGCCAGAGGTGTCTTAGACAATTTGTCAAGCAAATCGTCATCAGCGGCTCTGACCATGTCGCGGGGTGGCGAATCATACCTTTGGCGATTGTGCAAGGCTAAAGGCCAAGTTCTTTCTAGAATTATCATGGCGGAAACGTTTGTTACCCTAACATTCCTTTCTGCGATAGCAATGTCCGCATCTATTTTTACTGGTTACAATAAGTGGATTCCAAGCGCTTGTGCCGTATTTTCAATTATATCCTTTATACAACTGCCTGCGGATTCAATACAACAATCGGGAGGCGCAATATTAGTCTCGGTTTTTGCAATGTCTTCCCTCTTGCAATACTACATTCTTAGAGAAATAAATCGTAAGGTGATTAATGGATTGGGAGGGGTTGTGATTTGTTTATTGTTGCTGAGTTCTTATCCCAAGGACGGAGTAGTTAGTACAATTTTTGAGTATACGATACAAGAAAATATTATTCAATTTTCCCTTGCTTTATTTTTAGGTTTGATTTTAGCTCAAATGTTTGTGAACATTGTGGAATTTAACAAAGTTGGGTCATTGGTCAGTGTAGCATTTTACCTTTTCATAGCACTCGGGGGATTCATCGAATTCCAATCTGAACTCTTTGTAATTATTACCTCAAGTATACTCTTTGGAATCCTACCTTTCTTTGAAACCTTGGCAGTACAAAAAATTGGAAACGGTGATGGGAGAACACTTGCATTGGGATTATCTGTAATCATAGGAATTTTCATCATTTACTTGCTTACTTACTTTTCAGTAATGAATGAATCTAGGATCGGTGATGGATCTGGTGCGTTAGCCGTAGCGATGTGGTTGACGTTAGCCGTAGCGTCTTTGGGTTTACTTGGAATGCTACTTCCTATCACGGGGCTTGACCATCATCCAAGACCTGAGGGTTGGGGATTCAGGATGGCATTGTCACTTTCTCCAATGGTTTTGACTTTCCAAACAGACCTCGCAATTCACGTTCTGATAGGCATAATATTAGCAATTATAATCTCGATTACCTCGCCAATGGTCATTGAAAAAAAGCCTGCAAAACAAACTGATTGAATGGGAAGTCCCCCCAACTCTTATGAATGGATGAGAATCGATTGGAAAAAGAAGAGGTATACTCTTCAGGGGATGGGGATCCAATGGGTAGAGCATTCAGAGAAGGCGTTAGCAAAGAAAATAAAATTACAATGAAGACAAAAAGAAGGTCTTGGAGGCCACTTGCAGACCTCCAAGGTTTGACAACAAGAACGGAAGTAGTTGCTTCAGAGATGGGCCCACTTGTCGAAGTACCCGCAATGGTAAGGATAGAAAACGACAAGTGGATTTTTGAAAGGGTCAGTGAAGAGACTTTGATGCATCTGACTCATAGATTAGTGATTCATGAATCCAAAGGGCCGAGAACTATAGGCGCAACTTTGGATCTTGAAACCGCTATGCAGGTAGCCCAAGGTATGGCTATGAATGAGGGCTCAGTTGTTCTGATTGAGCCTCTTCGTGATTAGAATAGTCCAATCAACCAAGAGATGACGCCTTCGTTTACGAGGTAAATGAAACCAGCAAGACCGATGCACGCAAAATAAATTTGTCCTGGGGTTATTTTCCAAGCATCTTCAGATTCTTCGTCGAAGTATCTGATTAGACCTGCAGCTTGTTGAATACCACCACTGTCTTTCTTTGCCATAAACCGTCCAGATTCATTTCATTTATGAACGCGACGCAAATCATTCTTCTTCATTTGAAGATAAATCAACGAAGGGAATGTCCTTTTCGAAAGTTAGAATCTCACCATCTGGAGAGACATCCTCAGCCTCGACGTCTATTGAATCTGCCTCCAATCTTGACAAGGCTCTCATTACTGCTGGAGCATTGTCATCTGCTAAGGCATTCCTTGCAATTTCAATTTCCCTCGAATCTCCTTTTTCTAGCAGGGTCATTTCGATAAGTTCGTTCAGATTACCTCTAGCCTTATCCACGTGTTCTTTCCAGATTATTTCATTCCCTTTAATCGAAGAGATCTTGTTGTTGAATTTTCTCCTTCTAGCAAATTCCCAAGGTTTGTGTGGAAGGGCCGCTACCAAGTCGAAAATTAGTTTACATCTCTCTGGCAAAGGGCCACTGAGTGATATTTTGTTTAAGTAGCAACTCGTGACTAAACCAAAACCCCAGTAGGGAAGACTTTCAATTTCTACATCTAAATCTCCAGAAATCGTTTTGATTTTCCATCTCTGCTCGTCAAATTTAGGCCCTTCAACGACTGTAGGCGTTGAATGCCCTTGCAAAACCTTGAGAAGCGTTTGAGCGATGTCTCCTAAATAAATTGTTGAATTAACCGATGGATGAGAATTAATCCTAAGCATACCATCAATATCCATTCCGTGTGTGGGTCCAGCTTTTCTCACCTGTGCGTAGAGGACAGAAGATGACGGTGATATTTCGCCCTCCATGGTGTTATCACAAAATATCTGAGATTCAATAATATCGGAAAACCAGAGAAGGGTTCATGAATTAGTGTCGCTATGGGTTACACAGGTGAAACAGTGTCGAAGTCCAAGAAAGACCCACTCGAAGATTTGATGAAATTACCAGGTGTAGGAAAAGCTACTGCTCAGAAGTTATTTGATGCTGGAATAAAATCAGCAGCAGGCGTGAATAAAGCCGGCGAAGGGGGCTTGAAAAAAGCAGGTATCAGCGCCGCAATATCAAAGAAATTGCTTGCAGCTGTAGCAAAAACAGCCGCTAAGAAAACAGCAAATAAGGCAAAGTCTACCGCCAAGAAAACAGCGAGTAAAGCAAAATCCACTGCTAAGAAAACCGCCTCCAAAGCGGTTGCTGCAAGCAAAACTGTAGCTGAAAAAACAATTGCCAAAACCGCAAAAGAGACAAAGTCCAAACCAGCGAAGAAGACTAAGTCCGATGATGGAAGAAAGGGTAAGACCCTGAAGGCACCATCTCTCGCAGACATCCTAAAGCGTGTAAATCGAGATTGAAATTAAAAATGATGATTAACCTAAGGCATGATTTCATTTCATGCCAAGGAGGAAATACGGCCGTCTAAGGAAAACCGTTGAACTTCCTCCAAAAGCAAATTGTTCTAGGTGCAGGAGTGGAAAACATTGCCCAATCGAAGGGCATGAAGGGTATGATGTTTCCAGTCACAGAGACTGGAGTGGACCTTCTAAAATAGCAAAACGCAAGAAGGCAAAATCATGACTCGTCATCTAGTTGAACGCTTTGAGCACGTTTGTATATTTCTCTCAAAGTTTGGTCGCTAATGTCAAGATATACTCTCGTTGTAGCGATACTTGCATGGCCCAATAGCCGTTGAATGCTAACTAAATCCGCACCTCTCTCTAACAAACCAGTAGCAAAATTATGTCTGAGGACGTGAGGGGTCAATCTTCCTCTCGGAATTCTAGCTTGATCAGCCAATTTGTCCATTATTCGTTGAATAGTTCTTGGTTGATATGTGCCTCCAGATTTGGTGATTAGTAGGTTATCTCCGGCAGGATTTCTGGAATCTCTAATCGGTAACCATGCTTGTATATTCTCAACTGTAGTTATTGTAAACAGGACCAATCTATCCTTTCCACCTTTTCCATCTATTACCATAGCGGATTTATCGGCCATATCGATGTCTGATAATTTCATGTCACAAATTTCACTAACTCTAAGTCCGGTATCAAGAATCATTGTAACAACAAGGTTTGCGACAGGGTCTTCACTGCAAGATGCAGATTCTTTGACCATCATCAATTCCCTGCTTGTAAGGGTTCTTGGAAGCTTTTTCCCAGATTTTGGCCTTACTAAATGTTCAGGCCATCTTTGACCAAGCCAGTTTATGAGATGGTTTGCTGCTGCTAATCGTGCTTTGACCGTAGATGGCGCCCTATCGATTAGAGAATGAACCCACATGTCAAGACGACCATTTAGGGGGTCGACTCTGTGTAGTAATTCTTCAACTGTCATCGAATCTCTTTCTTGTTCTGTAATTACGTTTTCACCCGGAAGAGTTGTTTCCAATAATTGCCTCAATCCGAGCATGTAGGACTTCTGCGTATTCGCAGACTTACCTTCAGTTTGCATTTGAGTTGTGTAAATGCTAAGCCATGGTAAATGGGCTCTTTGAATAAGCCTTGGGGGAAGTTCAGGACCATCTGAGTATAGCCTTCGCTGTACTGGTTCCTGCCTATTGCTGTATGGCCCTGTTCTCATTGGTGTCACCACCATTCCCGCCGAAGCGGAAGTGCATCCCGTGTCCCGAAGGACACATACCCCTCGGTGCGGAGTCATATGAAACCTTCGCGTAATATCCCTAGATTTACATACCAAGATAGAAAAATAAATTCACATTTAACAGAAATAATGGGCGAACAACTCGAAGAGCCAAAGTTCGAAACTTTAGCAGTTTACGATGGCTTTGAAGTCAGAAAATATTCTCCTAATATTCAGGCCAAAGTTGAAAGCATAAAATCCGGGGACATTGCAAGAAGTGTAGCATTCCGAAGGATTGCTAACTACATTTTTGGGTCTAATGAATCGAATCAGAAAATCGCTATGACGGCCCCAGTTCAAATATGGGAAGAAGGTGGAATTGAGAAAATGTCTTTTGTAATGCCATCTGAGTATAATTTAGAGGATTTACCTAGCCCAAATGATGCAGGGTTATCTATTTCCGCAAGTCAAGAAGAAATTATTGCGGCCCTCACTTTCAAGGGTTTTTCTCGGCCTGGGAGAGTAAGTAAACTATCCAATAAATTACAAAGCCTGCTCAAAAATCAGGGATATCTCCAAACTGGGCCCATGAGATTAGCAGTGTACGACCCTCCAACCACAATACCATTTTTTCGTCGGAATGAAATTCTAATTCCAGTAAAACAGGAACGACTGTAGTTTAAGATTCAATTTCATCATTATCCGATGAATTATTCATCTCTACATCAACGAACTTTTCTTTGATACTATTTCTCATCTGTTGCATATCTCCGTAACAAAGTAAAACATCATGGAATCTTACTTGAGTGTCTTTTTCAGGATTCCAAATTAAATCATCAGCTCGTGAAATTGCAAAAACCGGTACATCTCCAGAAAATAAATCTGAGATTTTTGAACCAACCATGTTAGGGTGGTTTTTCATGTGTACAGAAACCACTCCTTGGCCGGGAATTGTTTTCAACAATTGGTCGACATTCACCTCTGTAAAATCAGATTCAGAAATGACGTAGTCGATGATTTCCCCCGCAACGTTAACGCCACTTGCTTTCTCAATCCCTTCAAGTCCGGGTGAAGAATTAACTTCCAATACAAGCGGGCCATCGTTTCCTTCGAGTAGATCTACACCAGCAATGTTGAGGCCCAACAATCTTGCAGCCCTACACGCAATTGCAGCGTACTCTTCTGATATCTGTACAGGTTCCACAGTCCCGTTGAGGTGGTAGTTTGAACGGAATTCTCGTCCTCTCGCCTTTCTTCTCATTGCAGCTACAACTCTACCTCCGACTACAAGGGCACGGATGTCCTTTCCATGACTTTCAGCAATGTATTCTTGAATCAATACGGCCTTGCCAGAAACCAACAATCCCTGAACGAGATTTCGAGTTTCATGTATGGTGTGCCTCAAGAATACTCCCTGACCTTGAGTTCCCTGTGTGACCTTAACAACAACGGGCAGTCCTCCGACGGTTTCGATAGCGCGTCCAACATCTTTCATATCACGAACATAGGCGGTTTTTGGTGTTGGAATTTTATTCCTTCCAAGTATCTGTGAAGAATTTAGCTTATCCCGACTTTGCAATATTCCTGTACTGGAATTTGCAGTCCAAACTTCAAGTTGTTCCAAATGCCTCAATACAGAAACACCGTGTTTTGTTATCGAGTGTCCAATTCTTGGTATAACCGCATCATAATCGAATTTTTGGCCCTCGTGAAGGATTCCTATATCCTGTTCCGCGACAAACAGAGAAAACTGCATTGGATCGAGTACTGCGACGTCAACATCTCTCAATCTAGCTTCTTCGACAAGCCTCCTTGTACTATACAGACGGGGTCCCCGCGAAAGTACAGCAAGCCTTACCGACATGATTCCATCTCAAACCTCATCGTTTTTGACTCCTTTGCTATAATCTTCAATCGTTTAATTCAAGTTCTGACTTGTAATGGAGGTAGCATGACCGAAGAAGAGATTGAAGAAACTCAAGAGGTCGAAGAAGAGGAAGAATACGAGGAAATTCCCGAACAGGATGATGAAGAAGTCGTTGAAATGACTCTCGAAGAAAGGCAGGAGAAATTAAAGAAAACCCGATGGAATGTGTTCATGTACCTCGGTCTTGCGGCACTATTCTTTGGATTTGCACTCTATCCTTTCATGGGATTTACGATGTCAGTAGATGAAGGCATTGGTTCTACCGAATTTCCACTTCAGGTTTGGGGCCTACCCGTTGCTGGAGAGGATATGACAGATATTCCAGTAGAGATAGAAGTCGTCGTCCAATCATTACCGGCCGACGTAGATACAATTCAGATATTCATAGTTGAAAACCCCAACATGTGTGATGCAACGGATGGCTCTATTGAAAAATCGAGAAACGATTTATTGCGAGGTGAATCAAAGCATCCCAATAAAATAGCAACAATAAATGATCCAGTAGAGTCTAATTCGTACATTTTGGAATTCGATATCGACCCAGGTCTTTATTGCGTCCAACTGGTAGTAAATACCGATAGTCAAAATTTCGGAGGTACTAACGTTCAAGCTAATGTCGACATGTATCCAACTCAGTTACCATTGGCATTCATCGGATTAATCTGCCTAGCCTTTTCCGGCTTTGCATTCATTGGAGCCCAAAAGGAAGGAAAGTATGTCAAGAGTTTAATCGAGCCAAAGGCGATGCCTACAATTGAAGAACAGGTACTTTCTGAAACAGCCCAAGATCGAATTAAGGCAGGACCTGCAGGTCCTCCAACAGGACCTTCTGGCCCACCGTCCGGTCCATCTGGCCCACCGTCCGGTCCATCTGGCCCACCGGTTTCTGAGCCAGAAGTGAATACTACACAGCCTCAAGCTGAAGTCGCTGTAGAAGGTGGTGATGTCTACGAGCCTAATGGAGATGGATGGTTCTTCAGAAAATTACCTGACGGAAGTTATGACCAAACCGTATACATGCTACACGAAGGACAGTATGTTCCGTATGAGCCAACAGATTGATAATTTGCGCCCTGTTTTGTAGCAAACATACCTATCCTTGAAAGGGGATTAAGTTCTCGTGTTATTCAATGGGTGAAACCATACCTGATGATTTGTCCACTTTGACAGTGGCTAAGTTAAAGGAATTCTGTAAAGAAAATGGCTTATCTACAAGTGGTAAAAAATCTGAGTTAATCGATAGGTTATCACAACACTTCAGTGAAGAATCGATATCTTTAGAGGACGTGGCTTCAGTACCCTTACCTGATGTCGATGAAGAGTTTTTGGAAGCCGAAGTTATCGATGCAGAAGTTATAGAAAGTTCTGATTCCGAAGAAGAAAATTTACCCCAGTTAAATGAAAATGCGAGCCTACCTACCTTGAAAGATCAACTGCAAAACCCCAAGGTTTTGGCGGTAATACTAACCTTACTGGTTGTGACCGGAGGTTGGTACTGGTATGCCTCAAGTCAGTTACAACCATTCATTGCGGATGATTTACGATATGGTGACGCAATGGAATATTCAGTCCAAAATGGCAATATGGAAGCAACAGGCGGTTACATTGACTTGGTTCTGGACAACGTCGAATTGGAAGACGAAGAAATTTGCAAACTAGAGGTCGAGTTTGCTGGACAGGGCACGACATCAGTTACAATGGGTACAAGTGATGACATCTTATTTGAATCCGGAAACGCACTACTTGGGAATGTTCAAGCGAAGGGCGCCTATGGTGCTGATTGGTTAGCGGTAGAAAAGTTACAGACCAAGGATTTTGATGAATTCTCAGTCATAAGATACAAAGATAATCCTCTAAATCCATCAAAGTGTTTGACCGATGGCGCCAGAGTTTCTGGGTCGATGGAGTTTGATACAACAAGTTGGACGGAAATTGCGGAAAGAGACGTCATCTCCTCACAAGCCGATTGGAAACTGAATTTGGATGGAGATTATTGGGAGGGAATAACCTTCTCATACGGAGTGGGAGGAATCTTAGGGGTTCTAGATGATCTAGCGCCGGGATTTGCAATGGTAATCTCTCCTGTAGAATTAAGGGAAATAATGGGTGGAAAACTAATAGAAACCGGAGCGAATGACACCCACTTAGGTTGGGAATGGAGAGTTACTGGCACCGACGAGGTCGGCGATGAAGAATTTTGGAAAGTGATAATGGAGCACAGAGAGATTCGAGACAATTGTCTAGGTTTTGCAAGAATTGCGATGTGGGTTAGCGAAGACTCACCATGGGCAGTAAAACAAAATGTAGAAATTGAGATTTCTGATAGTGGGAGCTCTCAATCAAGTTGTAGCACTTGGACAGAACAATTAGCAGATTTGGTCCTCCCAGAAGGCGAATTGAAATTCTCAGTTGAAATGTATGAAAATAGCATCGTAAGAGGAGACAAATTGCTAACACTAGGCAGAAGTTATGATTCCATGCCAAATCCTGGTGCATATGTTCCAAAGGCAGACGAATTATCCGATTGGGGTACAAATGACCTCCATCTTCCAGACAATTCTTCACTGCGAGAACATACACTAGAACACGCAATTGATTGTTTCACAAACAATCACGTTTCTAACGCTACTGAAGCAACATCCGCTCTAAATGATGATGGCTATATATGGCGAGCAATAAATGGTGAAAGCAATGATCCATCCGCAACGAGATGGAACCTATCATGGGTAAATGGAGTCCCTAATTCGGGTTGGGTTGAATTGGATGTAAAGGGTGGAGCAAGCCCAACAAATTGTACGTACATCGCTCATGGTGACAACGACCAAACAGTGCAACACAGTCGTAGTGACATACCTGCTGCATTGAACCTTTCAATGGTAGAACAAGATCTTACAGATACTTTCCGCTATCCCGTTTTCACAGGGCCGAACGGCTTCTTCACAACAGATGGTGAATATCATCCAGAAACGCGAATAGGATATCTTGTTGTTACTCCCGACGGCGATTTAACTGACTGGATAAATCGATTAAATAGCGGAGATACCGGTACTACGACAATTGACCTTTCCAGAAGTTGGGAATCTTCTGTCTTCAATGCAGAATCACAAATAACAACGAATTGGAATAATTCTCTCAGCATGATAATGGATGCGACGAACGGCCAAGTAGTAGGTTGGAATTACTTTACACAACCGATAATTGGGTGATTATTTTGACCGGAAGAGGATTGGACCACTTAATTGAACAAAATGCCACGGAGTTGGGCTTTTTGTCTGCATACGGTGGCGGAGAATCTCCAGAAGAATTGCTTGAAATAATTTCAAAATCAATAGTCTCTGAAATCCGATTATCCTTACATGAGAATGGAGTTGTTTTCGAACTTGACGGAGAGAATCTACCTCTCGTACCTTCGGATTTACTTCGTAGAGGTTTCCAAGATGGAAAATTAACTACGAAAGGAGTTACCGTTATTATCACCGATTTTGGACCCGAGCAAAAGCGATTTGTGGAGCGTTTAGTAGAGTTTATTCAGGTCTCATAATCGCTGCGATCACGACGCATGATACTATTGCATAGATTCCGATGAACGGGATTGATTCTGACGAATCTTCATTTTGCACGTCTTCTTCACAACCGTCTCCTCCCCATTCTCCTTGATGGTACCAACAATCAGACCAAGTTTTGTAGAAACCGCTAGCAGGGAATTTTTCCTGGGTATCATTATCTGAAGTGTAGGTTGCCGTCACTCTCCAATTGACGTAAGAATGGTCCTCAATGGTCATTACCGAAGAGGTGAATGTTTGGTTATTCTCAGTCGTTATTTCAGCATTCTCAGGAGCCAGGCAAATTCCTTCATTATTGCATATCTGGGTTGTTAATGTAAAGGTTGTGTTATTCTCAAAAGCTTCTTGATTTAGAGACATAGTGATGTCCCATGTTTGCAAGTCAGTTGTGGTTTCAGTATGAGTAATTGACGAGAAAATGGTATCTTCTACATTAGGGTCAATATTTACTCCACCTTCGACCTCAGCACCGCTAACCGGGTTCGAGCATAACAAAATCATTACAGAAATAACAGCGAATCTAAGTCTCATAACTCCATCTCCCATAACTCGTCACCAACCCAATGGATATTCTTTAGGCCCTTGCCTTTTAATTGTTGCACAAGTGATGTGCCATCCATTTTAGACCAACCTATTGCCAATGGTCTTTTGTGAGTCTGGTCTCTAACCCATACCAAATCTCCTTCTGAAATATTCTCGTCTGCGTCGTGGATTCCTGCTACCATGCAATCGGCTCCGTTCATCAAAAATGGAATTGCACCATGGTCTACATCAACAAATCTGTGTTCCGAGGGATAATCAACAAAACCTCTGAGTGTTAGGAACACAACTCTTTCATCATCAGGACTTTGTAATTCGATAGCAAGTGGAACCCTATCGACTAAAACTAATTGCCAAGGCCCATATTCCGCCATCTCTAAAAATGCTCCATCTACGTTTAAATCGATATTCAATACGGTTTCAAGGTCCTTTAACAATGGAGCAATATTCTTTCTGCGGATTGGTCGCCTTTTCTTAATTTGCCAATCCTTCGCCACAGCAACCCCATGCCCACTAAGCGTTTGACCCTTCGGTTTGATGAATGAGCACATCTTGGAATTGTCATGGACGTATGGTGCGCCATTAGGACTTACCCCAAACACGCAGCAGAACTCGGAAATCCAATACCGCAGGAACCGGTATTCTTTCTGAAGCCGGAATCATCCGTAATTCCATTCGATAAAATCGATACTTGCGGTGGTGATGTGCATCATGAAATCGAGTTAGTTGCAAAATTAGGACCAGATCTAAAACCTCAAAAAATGGCTTTAGGTTTAGATTTGACAAAAAGAAGTATTCAGGACGAATTGAAATCAAAAGGATTGCCGTGGGCAGAAGCCAAAGCGTTTTCTGGCGCTGCAATTATTGGTGAATGGGTTGATTTTGATGAAAGAGCGAAGTACGAACTTCACATCAACAACAAACTTGTTCAATCTGGTTCTCTAGATGATATGAGTTGGAGCGTCATTGATTTGCTTTCAAAATTGGCCACCTGGGCTAAAATTTCAGAAGGGGATGTATTGTTTACAGGGACCCCTTCCGGTGTTGGTCCGTTAATGACTGGAGATTCTCTCACAGCCTTTCTATACGTCGATGGGCAATGCGTTTCACAAGAAAACGCATCTTGTTTCTAATGCATATCATTCAAATATGAACGGCTGGTCGCCAACTCGCTGGAGACATAGATATGGCACAGTGGCATGGTATTTCAAAAAGAAAAGCAACAGGTGGTCGACGCGTTCCTGCTAGAAGTAAGCGCGCAACTGAAATCTCCTCTGAGAAGCAATTCGCTCTAATCGGAGACCCAAAGAGGAAAATCTACCGAACAACAGGAGGAAATGTCCTAATTCGCGTTCTTTCAGATAACAAGTGTAACGTTAACGATAAGAACGGAAAGACTTCCGTTGCTACGATTAATACAGTGGTTGAAAACAATGCAAACTCTAACTACATTCGAAGAAACATTCTGACAAAGGGAGCTGTTGTTGAGACAGATAAGGGTAACGTGAAGATTACCTCAAGACCGGGTCACGATGGAATATTGAACGGCGTAATTGTCGAGTGAACTGAAACAAAGCCAACTGAGGCTATTACATGGACCACAATCCGGACCGAATTGCTGTTTGGCCCGGTTATTTCGATGCAAAAGTCAGCCGTCGATCTGGTCGCAGAGTCCCTAAGGATTCAAGCGTACTAAAACCTGATTTGGAAGGATTATTCATCGCTTCTAGGGCGTTAGGTCTCAGGAAAGTAAAGAGAGAAGAATTCGTATCTCATCCAAAAAGACCACATGCAAAAGAAGGTCGGCTTTGGGTTTCAAAGCGGGGAGCCTCAGATTCGATTGGTGCATCAACTAAAGAAGAAATTTTGCAATTGATTGGTGGTCAATGGCGCCAAATGCAGAAAGAACAGAGAAATGATGAGAAGCAAGCCCAAATCCGAGGCCCAAAGGTAGGAGACAGAAGCGCCCGGTCTCAAAGAAAGGGTGCGAACAAGGCAAGAGCCGCACAAGCACGCGCTCAAAGGAATCAAAAGCGAAGAAGAAGGTAACTTCTTCCACTTGATTTCAACATTTCATTCAGGCGAAGGGTCGAAAACCAATCGCAATTTACCATTTTCACCAATCTCAAGAATCGGTACGAAACCATCATGAGGAGTTAATTGGATTGTCTTGGTGATATTATCCAAGACTCCACTCGGGAACCTTATATCGATTCCGTTGTATGTTTTTACAATGTTATTTTCCTCCTCAACAACCGGAGGCGGGATATCAATGACCTGCTCGTCGCTTTCATCTGATAATTCTTGTTCTAATTCAGCAAATTCATCAACCTCAATTTCTTCAGCTTCGTCAACATCTTCTTGGTCTATTTCTTCAATTGATTCAGAATCATCCTCTTCCTCTGCATCTGATTCTGGCACAATTGCTTCCAGGACAACTTCTTCATGAGGTTGATTAGGTGCTATGAAATTCGAACTTGCCTGCAAATAAATGAATCCGTAACCGAGTGCAAGTAAACCTAGTCCAACTATCGTTAAACTAGCATACAGGTCTGTTTCTACAGTACCGTAAAAACATATTCCAGTTATCATCGAACCATATACACCAAGCGCTCTTCGCCAGCGAACGTTGTAATATTTTTCATTAAAACCAGTGATTGCAAGCCCAATCAGAATTAGTGTTAAGATCATGAAAGCCATCTGGATATCAGAATTAAATGCATATCCTACACCAGATATTGATGAGATAGTCCCCGCAATACCAAGTCTCTCAATATACTGGAAGAATTGCTCATCACTTTGCCAGTTGAATACATTTGAATCGTAAATCATGTCGTCTTTTCCAGAACTGTTCAGGAGTGCAATACCTTCTATCACCAACAAAGAACCAACTATGTATCCGCGACCGTTTTCTGTGAATAAGTCCGCTTGGTAAAGGATGTTTCCTAAGGTTAATCCGTGTAGTAAAGGTAGTAGGAGGAGTGAGGTTTTATCCCCCACTCTGAATACTTCTACAGTCGCCCACAGGCTTGCAATTAACATTCCAATTCCTAAGAAAACATCGAATGATAGCATTAATGGTACCAAACTAAAGAACTTCAACTCATTGTGCAATTTCTCGATATATTCTCCTTCTGATAGACTACCATAATCGGTCAGATGTTTCATCAAGAATCCGGAAGACGCAAGTATAGTCATTACTGCAATAGATAATCCACTGAATAGCATTGAAATTCCAAATATCCGTCCATCAAGTTCATCAAGGCCTTCTGAAAATCCAATTATCCAGGAAACTATCAAACCTAGGCTCAATAATTGCATATACTTCATTTCGCCTCTGTACCACGCATTTACTATTCCAAATGTGACGATAATTAGTGGTAGCCAGGACGCATCAGGTAATGCGGCTAACGCCGCAAAGAAGAACCAAATTAGCGGAGCTACCCAAGACATCTTTATCTCAATATCTTCGTTATTTATATCATTGAAACTAACACCTAACACAAAAATCATGAAAATACTTGTTATCATTCCCGTGAACTTTGTAAACCATAAAATCTTACTTCCGAAATAGGATTCCGGGTTTTCAGTTATGGTGTCTAATATCGTATATGAAATTCCATAATCGGCTGCAAAAGTTCCAAAATCATATGTAAAGATAAACGCTATCGGAACAAAATTTACGATTCCCATTCTGAATTTTAAACTTTGAATTGCGACTAGGCCAAACAGGCTGAAGAACAATAATCCACCTGACATGTCGAAACACGCCAAGAATGTCAAACCTGCAAACATCAAATTATCTGCAAGCCTATTCAAATTTTCTCGATCAAGCCCTCTGTTGGCTATGACATAATTAACGTAAAACGGTGCAGATATCAGTATCAAATCGTGAATAATTCCCGCAATTAATGATTGACTACCCGTAGAAAATTCAACAACGTTGTCCATCAATGGCCTAGTAAAAGTTGCAACGATAATCAGATGTAGAACACCTACAAATCTAGTCGCAGAGGATAGTTCTTTCAGGCTTGTCAACTGATGCAATAGCAAACTAATTGGAAGGATCATCAACAGAGGGAACAGATATTTTTGTCCAAATAGGTCAACATTTATCGTCGAAATTCCAACACAGATAGCAAAAATCGAGAAAGCAAGAGTGAACCTTGACATCTCGCCCCACTTTGGGACGTTATCAGTATCTGCATCGTTACTGTTAGCCTTTAACACCCAAGCATTGACTCCACTATCAAATTCCCATTTTGAATCCGATTTATCTCTTAAAATCCACAAAAATTCTCCTAAGTCCATTTCAATATTTTTCGTTTTGAAGAACATGAAATGTGTTATCAATCCAAACACGATGAATTCGATTTTTGCACCACTTAATGCATCTATCTCGTAGGGTATTTCCATTCTTTCAGTAATCATCATTACAGCGGCAAATGAAAGGGATGTGATCAATGCAAGTGTAACATTTCTTCTTTCATTGAAATCATTTTCGTCAACAGTTCTTAACTTGTCAAATACAACGCTCAACAAGAATAGGATGATAATCCAAGAGGTATACCAATAAGGAGACTCGAGGATTGTGCTCGAGAATAGAATGAAAATCACAGACTGTATGCCATTTGAAAAGGAAATTTTTTCCATCTTCAATGCAATCCAAGAGATTGCTATAATTGAAAGCGCTATACTCAGATTGATTAGTTCGTTGTCAATACCATATCCAATCAAGTCAGAAAGTAGATAAGAAATGGAAAGAGCACTTATTGTTAGGTTGGCGACCCATTTTCTAGTCACCTTTGCGAAGAACATCATGTAGGTGACCATGATAACAGCGACAATCCATGGTAAAATTGCTTCATCACCATTTAATGTCCACAAAGCAAAAGCCAATCCTATTGGCATCGCAGGTACACGATTATTCAACACAGCAGGGAAAAACGCTGCTAAGGTTACAAACCAAAGAATTACTGGTAATGTAAGGGTATTTGCAAAAGCCGTATCGGACATTCTAAGCGGTCCAAGAATCGCATTTGCATCCACAACGCTTGATACGAACATAGATAGAACGATTACACCGATTAATATGAAAGAGGTTCTTTCCATCAATTTTTGATTAATTCTTGTATTTGTAGCCAAATATCCTTGAATGATTATAATGAATACTAAAAGAGAAATTGAACCACCAACGCCGTCTTCTGGAGCATTGGTATTCATGAGCTCATAAATCAATGGAATAATTCCGCACACGGATGCAATTATTGTGAAGGTAATCGATTTATTGGAATAGACAGCTGAAGCCATCGCAATTGCCGACAAACATACTATTGCTGTACCAAGTTCGTATGAAATTATGTTGTTCGAATAATCAATCCATGGGCCCACTCCAACCAACAACAAAGCAAGAGGAATAAAACAGGTAACAGTCCATGAAAATGTTAATTCTCCCGAATACCTCCTAAGCAGTCTTTGTTGAGTAATTACAAGGGCTATTGAGCCTGCTGCTTGTGCATAAATTAAGTTGGCATTAGGTACCCAATCCCCTTCAATTGGGATTGCTGGTCCAAATAAATCAAAATCATTGAATGGTGAATCATATGTTAACCAACCGGCGATGAATCTTATCCCCCAAAGTAATCCGACGGCCATAAAAAAGAACGAGATTCCAAGAAGATAATTTTGAGACGGCATCAATAAATATTGGTTTTTTTTACTTGAAAATTCAACCATCGCTAGGGCAATCATGGATGAAATCAGACCACCGATGAATAGTATGAGATAATTGTAATTTGTTGCGTCATCACTGAATGCAATTCCTATCAAACCGGTCCAGATTGCAATCATTGCAATTCCAAACATTATTACTTCGGTGAATTTTGTTAAAAAATCTCCAAATCGTTCGGCATTAGGTGGCGAAATTATCAACGGTTTTTCCCCTTCTTCTCTGGCTATAACCGATGATTGAACTATTGGTTGTATGACAACTTGTGGCCTTGATGGAGCAGGCATGTAAACAATGTTATTATTATAATAATATAAAAAACCGTTATCTATATCTTGCAATGTTAACTGGTTTCCTTTAATATTGATTTTTCGGCAACAACCTTGTATTTCCTTCTTTAGGGTTGGATGTGGAAGCCGAGATTATCGTTACAACTGCGGTTTTTTTCGCAGCAGCATTAACAGTTCCTGCGGGATTTGGCTTATCCACAATGATTACTCCAGTGGTGCTTTTATTGATGCCTCCACACGAAGCAGTAGCAGTAGTAGCGATCGTGCATGGTGTACACAATGGTGTAAAGTTTGCAGTATTGAAGGAGCATGTAAATTTCGAGGCGGTGAAAAAATATGGTGTGTGGCTGGTAATTGGAGCAATTTTAGGTGCTCTGTTACAAGGTATTGTCCCTGAAGACCCCTTATTGATAATCATAGGAATTTTCTTGGTCACGTTGCCACTTTTGTCGTTGAGCGAAAAATGGACAGGATATAGAATTCCGGAAGCAAATGACAGACTTGGAGGATTCGGTTCAGGTTTCATGGGAGGACTCTCAGGCCATCAAGGAGCATTAAGGGCTATGTTTTTGAAGCGAAGATTAACTGACAAAATGTCGTATGCTGCGACTGCGAGTATACTAGCCCTCTGTGTCGATTTATCGAGGATTCCAGTTTATTTGTATTTCAATAGCGGAGATATTCTCGAACACTTGGAAGTCACTGCCATACTTTGCATAGCAGCGGTATTTGGAGTAAAAGCAGGAAAGAGATTTTTAGAAAAAGCGAAAACAAAATCAATTCAATTAGGGATAACTATTGGTATTGTTACCAGTGGCTTGTACTACATTTACGTTGCACTAATTTAGTCGAGCCCGGGTACTGGATGCACCCAACCAAAAACGTCGTCAGCAGACTCATTTTGAATACTTGTTAGAGCATCGTATAGTTCAGTAGTCACCTTGCCTGGAGTTGAACCGTCACCATATGTTGTCATCTTATCTCCAAATGTAATCGAGCCGATTGGTGAAATTACTGCGGCAGTACCACAACAAAAAGCCTCATCTGCTTCTAATGCAAAGTTGACATCCACTTTTGTTTCTACAACATCGTATCCCTTGTGTCTTGCAAGCTGTATGATGGAATCCCGAGTAATTCCTGGCAGAATTGTACCGGTTAATTCGGGGGTGTAGAGGGTATTTCCTTTCAAACAGAAGAAATTTGCAGCGCCGACCTCTTCGATATATTGATGGTTTTCAGCATCGAGGTAAATGATTTCAGAATATCCAGCCGCTTTTGCTTGTTTTGATGGTAACATACCTGGAGCATAATTACCGATCGCCTTTACACCGCCTGAACCACCAGGCGCAGCCCTATGGTGATGGTCACTGATTAGCAATTTGATACAAGTCATTCCTCCCTTGAAGTATGGCCCAACCGGTGTAACATAGACCATAAATGTGTATTCTGGCGCTGGAGCGACTCCCAAAATCGGACCGCTACCGTTTAGTAATGGCCTGACATATAGCGCACCTTTGCCCAGGGGAGGAATCCATCTGGAATTTTGTTGTACGCACTGTTCAACTGCGTCAATGAAAATAGATTCTGGGACTGGAGGCATCTTTAGACGGTCCGCTCCTCTTTGCATTCTTCTCGCATTTTCTTCTGGCCGGAAAAGAACAACTCTGTCATTTGTGGTTCTGTAAGCCTTCATCCCTTCGAAAAGCCCTTGTCCATAATTTAGAACACCCGCAGCGGGAGAAATTGAGATATTTCCATAGGGTCTAATCTCACCAGGCATCCAAGGGTCTTCTGCACTGGTTTTTGTCATATACATGAAATCAGTCTCGGTCATAGAAAATGTTAGTTTGTCCCAATCGACCAAGTCTTCGCCCATTGTTGTAGACCAATGCCCGCCGGTATTCAATTATTGTGTGAAAAAAAACAAAAAACTGCGATTCGACAAGTTGTTGTCCTATTGACTTTTAGGCAACACTATGCGCTGGAGCGGTGATTTAGCAATCATCACCGGCAGGTACGTTTCAGAGGATGAATCAACAATCATCGAACTCTGGGCAAGAGCAAAGGGTGGAGAATCCGTTTTGATGAGGGTAAAAGGCTTGAGGCCGTGGTTTGAAATAACACCCTCAGGGATTGGTATTACCGAGGGGGATATATCCGCAGTAAGCCAAATGGAAAATGTTGTAGAGGTTTCAGAAAGTGAAACTAAATGGACGTATTTAGGAAATAAACCCGTTTGGAAAGTCTACGTAAACCAACCTTTCAATGTCCCAAAACTGCGCAAAGAGTTGCATTCATGGACAATTCTATCAGGAGACATCCCCTTCGTAAATCGATTCTTTTTAGATGGCGATTTTTCGATGCACGTCAGCGTTGAAGGCGAAATAGTGGATTCCGACCATCCTGTAGATGTATGCATAGAATTAGGACTTGATGATGTTAAAAATTGCCAACCTTTCCCTGCTCCATTCAAAATTATGTCTTTCGACCTTGAGACATCGATAGCGAAGCCCACCATTTACTGCGCAGGTGTCGTGATTGAAGATATGGGAAGTAGCGAAAGGACGAGGCACATTTTCTCCGGAAGGGAAATAGACATATTGTCCCAAATCACAGACTTGGTGAGAAGTGAAGACCCAGACATCATCACGGGTTATAACATAGATAATTTCGATATTGGAAGAGTTGTCGATAGAGCAAATTATCTTTCAAGAAATGATAAGGAACTCAAAATCAAAACCATGGGATGGGGTAGAGTTTCTATTTCAGAATTAGATCGTAATAGGGATTCGTTATTCCCGAATAGAAGCCAGACTCGGGCATGGAACATGGCAGGGCGTTGCGTAATGGACGCATGGTGGCAGGCAAGACAAGCCCTAAGGCCTCAAAGAGAGACACTATCGTTCGTGTCCAATTTGTTATTCCCCGACAATGAGGAAATGCAAAAGATGGATGTCGACGCCTCTAATATGGATGAAGAATGGGCAACTAGGCCAGATGTAGTGATGGAATATTGCCTTCGAGACGCAGAATTACCAATCGATATTATGCATGAAATTCAGGCATTCAGGAGAAAGGAAGCCGTGGCCGCAGTTGCTAAAATTCCTCTAGACGTAAGTGCGAATGGAACTACTTCTCAATTGATTGATTCCCTTGTAATCAGGCTAGCAGACAAAACTGGGATAGGAGTTCCAATGACGGGTTCTGCTGAAAGAAAGGAAGGTCAAATTCAGGGAGGTTACGTTCACGATGTAGAAGCAGGTTTACACAGGTGGGTTGCAATTTTAGATTTCAAGTCGATGTATCCTTCGATTATGATTGGGAAGAACATATGTTACACTACAAGGGTTGAAGATAGCAGTACAGACCAACCTTTAGAAGATGAGGAATTGTACACATCTCCAACTGGTGCTAAATTTAGAAATGAATCAGCAAGAAGAGGCATGGTTCCTCATCTGTTAGAACAGCTAATGGCTCAAAGAGACGAACATAAGAAGGGAATGAAACAAGCAAAAGACAGCGCTGAGAAGTCGTATCACGACCAAATGCAATATGCGGTCAAAATTTTGATGAATTCGTTTTACGGAGTATTTGCAAGTGGATTTTATCGTTTTACCCATAGGGAATTGGGAACTTCAATAACCGCTTGGGCTAGACATAATATCAAGCAGATTATCCAAAAATTAGGTGAGGAGGGGTACGATGTTGTCTACTCTGATACGGACTCGATATTCGTAAAAGCCCCCGTCGAAGGTGTTGATGACCCACAGCAAGTGATGATTGATTTTGCAAACGAAATTGCTGAAAGGTTTAGTGAAGCAAGTGCAGAATTAGAATTTGAAAAGGGCCTATCTGTATTCTTTAGTCACGGCGCTAAAAAGCGATATGTTGGTCAAATTGTATGGCCAAATGAAGAAATGTTGGTTAGAGGTTATGAGACTCAAAGAACGGACTCATTCAAATTTTTAACCGACGGTATGAAAGAAATCTTCAAACACGTGCTGAACGATGATTCTGAAGCAGCGATTACTCACGCAATAGAAACTATAGCCGCGGCAAAATCAGGTTCTGCGCCCATAAGGGATCTAATTATGAGCAAATCATGCAAAGGTCGATGGGACAAAAGAGCGGGAGAGTGGAATTTTAAAGACGATTATGCAAATCCCGAATCAATGATTCAGGTTCGGGCTGCTAAAGCGTTGATAGCAAAGGGATTGCCCTTTACACCGGGAATGAAGATTGCCTACATCGTTACAAACGCTAGGAATAGGCCGATGGAAATCGAGCCCTGGTTAGAAGAGGACCCAGTTACAAATTATGATGGTCAATTTTATGCTGACCGCTTAGCAACCGCATTTGGCAGGGTCACTGAAGCATTTGGATGGACGGCAAAGGAGTTGCTTTCTGGTAATAGGCAAACCTCATTGTTTTCATTCTGAATTATTAATCCGAGAAGGGTAAGCCTTGAATGTAAGTCTCTGTCCTGCCTGTCATGATGAAACCGGTATTTATGGCACTATTGTTCGTGCTTGCAAGCCTTGCAGGTTGCATTGGCGGAGAGACTGAAGAGACATCATCTGTTGAAGCAATCTTTGCATTTTCACCAAAAAACGACATCAGGGTAGACCAAATTGTAGAGTTTGATGCTTCGGCTTCACTACCCCAAGATACCTCGCTCACCTACAAGTGGGATTTCGATAACGACGGCTCAATTGATGAAACTGGCAGGACCACAACCTGGTCCTTTTCTAACCCCGGAAAATTTGAAGTTGTACTTTCAGTAAGCGATGGCATCACTACCGCATATCAAACCAGAGAGATTACAATAGCAGACGCTGATGCTGAGGAGCCAATTGCCAATGCAGGGTCCTATTCGCCATTCAGTGATTGCGACGGCGATTCGGTATCTTCAGGTAACTTCTATCTGTACTACATTTGTGAGATGGACAAGAGTTTGTCCAGTAAATCCATGACTTCAACAACCAACGTAAATTTGGATGGTTCCAACTCTGAATCCGGAGATTCCAACGATTACATCAAAGAATGGAATTGGGACTTGAATCTCGAGAAAGATTCCGATGGTGATGGAGATTACAAGAACGACGCAGACATGACAGGGGAGACTGTGGAGTGGAGGGACCTCGTTCCAGGTGAGTATAAAATTGCGCTAACTGTAATCAACGGTCAAGGGCTAACAGAAACCGACGAAACCGTAGTTTACGTAAACTATGTCGCAAAATGGAATGATTTTTCGATTGGTGGAAATAATTCAAACAGCGCCATAGAAATCGAATTTGATTATCCAGTTGTTAACGATGAGGACTCCGGCAATACTATCCGAAGGACAACTGGTGAATTGGTATATCCAAAAGAGGATAGTGATTGCACAAACGTACCAGGCACCAATAACTGTCGTGCTGAACTCAATATTTACGCTTACAACGAAAAAGACGACCATGTTCAGAATACCAGCTCCATTGGTATAGATCAGAGAAGCGCTGGAGATGATTGTGATTCAGACACAGATTGCGTATGGTTACAATTCACTGGTTCTTACCATTATTCAGAACCTGATGATGACGGTGATTATCCTGGTTGGGATGACGGTGAATGGAAGTATGTAATTCAAAACGATAAGTTTAACGACTTCGATATTGAATCTTTTACTATTAGATTGATTTACAAATGATTGACTGAACGCCATCAATTGGGTAAATTTTGCTCCGAACTTGCGCCGATTTACATCGCGGTCTTCAAATAGGGGTGGTTTGTGGGCGTCTTACAAAGGAGAGACTATTATGCCATCTCAATGGGAAGACAAAAGCAAACCACACCGCAATATCGTGTTCATCGGACACGTTGACCACGGAAAGTCAACCACTGTAGGAAGACTACTTCTGGACTCTGGTCACATCGAAGAGCACGTCATCGAAAAGAACGAAAAATTAGCCGCAGAAGCAGGAAAGGCCGGATTCGGTCTTGCGTATGTTATGGACGGTCTAAAGGAAGAGAGAGAACGTGGAATCACTATCGACGTTGCTCACAAGGAATTCTTTACACCAAAGTACTACTGGACTATCATCGATGCTCCAGGTCACCGTGACTTCGTAAAGAACATGATCACCGGTGCAAGCCAAGCTGACACCGCAGTTCTACTATGTGCTGCAAATGACGGTGTCAACGCACAAACCAAGGAACACGCTTTCCTTGCTAAGGTACTTGGTGTCGCTGAGTTGATTGTTCACGTTAACAAGATGGACATCTCTGGTGTCGACTGGTCAGAAGACAAGTACAAGTCAGCATGTGCTGAAGTTACAAACTTGCTAAAGATCGCTGGATTCGGTAGTCAACTAGACAGAATCCCAATGATTCCAGCTTCAAGCCTAAACGGCGACAACGTATTCGAAAAGTCCGACAAGTGCTCATGGTACAGTGGACCAACACTATTCGAAGCAATTGATGCTGCTCCAATGCCATCAAAGCCTGTCGACAAGCCTCTAAGACTTCCAATTCAGGACGTTTACAAGATTTCAGGTATCGGTACTGTTCCAGTGGGAAAGATTGAGACTGGAACTCTAAATGTTGGAAAGACAGTAATGTTCAACCCATCACAAAAGTCTGCTGAAGTAAAGTCAATTGAAATGCACCACACAATGGTAGACAAAGCAGAACCAGGAGACAACGTTGGTTTCAACGTTCGTGGCCTTGCTGCAACTGACATCCGCCGTGGTGACGTTGCTGGATATGCAGACAGCGCACCAACATTCGTCCGCCACGATGAAACATTCGTAGGACAGATTCAACTTATGGACATCCCTAAGGCTGTTTCAGTCGGATACACACCAGTATTCCACGCACACACAGCACAGGTAGCTGTAAGATTCCAAGAACTACTTGAGAAGACCAACAAGTCTGGTAAAGAAGCAAACCCAAGCTTCTTGAAGACTGGTGACGCATGTCTAATCCGTTTCCAGCCAACCAAGCCAATGGCTATCGAGCAAATGAGTGAATTCCCCGAACTTTCAAGATTCGCTATCCGTGACATGGGTAAGACTGTCGCAGCTGGCGTTTGTATGAAGATCGAGAAGAAGTGAGTTTGGTCTCCAACAGGACTACGATCCGAACGGAATAGAGGTGCAAGTCATGGCAGCAGTGACCATCATCAAACTTACTGGCGAGAACCACAAGGATATCGACCAGGTAGCTAATCAGATTAAGACAATCTGTGATACTGGAGGAATCAGCCTTAGAGGGCCTATTCCACTTCCAACTCGCAGACTAGTAGTGCCTGTAAGAAAGGCACCAGACGGCGAAGGTAGTGAAACTTACGACCACTGGGAAATGAGAATCCACAAGCGTCTATTGGAAATGGACATTACAAGTGGAAAGGACGAAAGCGCCCTAAGGCAGGTAGCAAGAATCCCAATTCCAGATACAGTAAGTATTGAACTCTCAATGCGAACTGTTAACTGATCGAATATACCTATACTTCAT
>CAZGJD010000014.1:0-45722 GCA_964526385.1 uncultured Candidatus Poseidoniales archaeon
CTGAGTTCAATTTCTCTATCCAACTCTTTGCCATGATTTATAGATTCTATTACTCTATTTAACCCTTTCAACACCCTTCTGACATACGTCTCACGCTTGGGTACCCTTTGCTCATCAAACAACCAGTTAGCAAATTGGCCTTGGATATCACGCAGTCTTACTGGCCTGTAATCAGGTGGTGTAGAGTCCTAACGTGGATTCCTGTAGCACCGTTCTTGACCATCTTGTTGGTCTTTGCACCCCATGCAGTTCCTGCAATGTCTAGATGTGCCCAGGGGATTTGCTCCTCAGTACCTTCTTTGTTAGGGATAAACTGCTTTAGGAATGCAGCAGCGGTATTGGATCCACCCCAGCGCCCTGCGCCAAGGTTTCTTACATCGGCAATCTTTGAATCGGTCATTTCTTTCTCGAACGCCTTGAATAGAGGCATTGGCCATGCGATTTCTCCGCAGTGTTCTCCTGCTTCCTTGATTTTGTTAAGTAGCTCATCATCATTTGACCAAAGTCCACTTGCTTCGTGACCTAATGCGACTACACAGGCACCGGTTAGAGTTGCAAGGTCAATGATATATGACGGGTTCAGATGAGTTCCTGTATACCACAACCCATCGGAAAGAACCAGTCTTCCTTCTGCATCCGTGTTTAGAACTTCCACAGTCTTTCCAGAATAAGTTTTGATGACGTCACCAGGTCTCTGTGCGTTGGATGATGGCATGTTTTCTGCCATACATGCTACACCGATTACTCTCTCACTCCATCCAGATTCTGCTAGAGCCTTCATTACTCCAAAAGTGGTAGCGGAGCCGTGCATGTCGTACTTCATTTCGTCCATAGATGCTGGTGGCTTTAGTGAGATACCACCGGTGTCGAAAGTAATTCCCTTTCCGACGATACAAGGGCTTGGTCCTGGCTTGTCACGGTTTAATTCGAAGATAACCATGCATGGTTTTCTTGCTGAACCCATTCCAACTCCTACAAGTCCGCCCATTCCCATTGAAACAGCCTCGTCGTAGTTGATTACCTTGACATTGACATTGTTGTATTCAGAAGCGAAAGCGATTGCTTGTTCAGCATAAGCCATCGGGTATAGGTCGTTAGGTGGTGCGTTTCCTAGATCTCTAGCAAGGAAAACCCCTTGCGCAACCGCAGTAGACAATTCGGCTGCATCCTTCAATGCGTCAGCTTTGTCTAACTCACATGAAACGTGAACTGTAAGTGGGCCTTTGTCTTCTTCATCGTCATCTTTTTGAGTCTTGTAAACATCATAAGAGTAATCTCTCAAAATCATTCCTTCAACGAATGCGGCCATGTGTTCATGGCTCATGCCATTGAACCTAACGGTCAGAGTGTTTCCGTGAACCTTGGTTTTGCCCGCTACGACGCCAGCGCCCGCATCACGCATATCTTGGATTGAAACCTTGTCCTCCTTGCCTAGTCCGACTAATAGAGCCTTACCACCTTCGGTTCCAGCTAAAGTCATCTTGGAGCCTGCTTTTCCAGTGAAATCGCCAGATTGCATTACAGATTCGATTTGATTCTTCAGGATTCGATTGATTCCGTTATCCCTTCCTTCACCTAATCTATTACTATCTTGCCAAACCGGCAAAACTAGAGTTCCGTTTACATTTTCATTAGCGTCAATTACCACTTGCATTGGCTCACCGATTCATCGGAGTCTTACATGGTTCTTGAAGATGCGCCCAATTAGGCTCAATCGATTAATTCTGCTTCAATAACGTCGTCTTTGGATAATCCGAATGGCTCCTCTTCTCTACTCCACCAGAAAGCAAACGCAATTGCTGCTAGCGGTATAGCTCCCATTTGCAGGACCCAAACCACGTTTGTCAAAGTCAATACGCCCATGCTGTCTTCAAACTCAGACAGGTCAAGAGTTTCATTTACCCATTTAGATGAATGAATTACACGCTTCTGGTAGGACAATCTCCATTCTCCACCAGTTTGGTCAAATCCACCGCTTGTTATGGTAGTCAGGGCGGTTGCATTTGCAGTGAAGTTAACCGATTCCCAAAGAACTTCATCACCGCTAACATACTGCAGTGTGGCGTTCCTCGTACTTGCATGCCCAAGATTGTTTACAGTGAATGTAACCTCTTCATCATCTATTGAGAAGTCCTCTACTACCAGTCTTGCTCTCCAGTACCAAACATTGTCGATGAGATATCTCATTACGTCCATTTCTTCCCCTAATCTTTCATTGAGTGCTTCAAAACTTCCCGGTACGAATTGCTCATCATCTGTTTCGAATGTGAACGTGGGGAATCCCATTACTCCGTATCCGTAATCTCTACTCGTACCGCAATTTGGATACAGTCCTTGATTTGCGTTCTGTATGGGTATGTCTGAGACTTCAGCATGAACGTCGTCTCGAATAAAGTGGAATAATTCCCAGTCAGAAGGCTGGTCAGGCCATTTGCCCCATGGATACAACATAATCCAAACGCCGGTGTGCATTGTAACATACAGATCCGCATCTGGTACCACTGTATTCATGTATTCTGCATTCGACCTCGTCTCGCTTTCGCTGAATGCGCTTCCACCAGGTGAGAATGGATTATTGGGTTCACAATCATTCCAAAAGTGTGCATAATTTCGATTTAGGTCTACTCCAACGGGTCTTCCTGAAGCTGGGTCAGTCCAACCACCAGTGTGATTGTGATTCCATCTTGTATCGAAATCGTTTCCGTCAGGATTTAGCATGATTAAGATGTGAATTTCGGTATTTTGTAATACCCTAATGGCTTCTTCATTTCCTGCATTCCACTCATTGATGTACCACTTAGCAGAAAGGTATGCAAGAGCAGTTCCAAGATATTCATTCCCGTGATGCCCACCATCGATGTAGACTATTTCTTTCGGGCTACCATCGGCTTTGGTATCCATAGACCAATCTGAAAGTCTGACGACCCAAAGTGTCTTGCCAAAGTAAGAATTGCCGATGTCGGCAAGGTCAACGATGTCTGGATTATCGTCAGCCCAGTTGTTAACATCCAACGTAAGGCCTGCCCATGTCAAGTGAATGTGGCTATCAATTGGGTCTCCGGGCCAGTTGTTGTCAGCACTTACAACGGGCGCTAACATTGCAAAAAACATGATTCCAGCCAAGAAACCAGCAGTTCGCATGATAGCGCTAAGAAGGCTCCTATCATCAAATTGACTATTTTCTGTAATTCTTGTTTTGAATCCAAATCAAGCATCGATTAGGCTATCGGGCAATTTTCGGACTGCTTACCATTTACGAGTTTGGAGATGAAGTTGAAGCGAAATCTTGCTTGCGAAAAATGTTGAATCTCAGTTTTAGGGAAGTGAATAAAACTCATAATACTATCTTTAAAATCTTAATTGAAAATTTAAAAATGCAATTGATTTTTTACGCCTGTTTTGCGCTATACTAGAAGATATGCAAACAAGATTGGGGCAACTATTGTTGCATCTGATTCTATCACGTGCATCGGAGTTCCAGGTGCTAATTTACCCCAAGATATCTTCTCGCTCGGAGGCGCTCCGGAATATCCTCCGTAGGACGTTGTCGATTCGGAGATCTGACCAAACCAGGCCCAAAGCGGAACATCTTCTTCCATGTCCTGACGGATCATAGGCACTACACAAATTGGGAAATCACCAGCGATCCCCCCTCCGATTTGTAGGAATCCAATCGGGTCAGTTTCACCTTTGTACCATTCTGCAAGCGCCATCATGTATTGGATGCCTGTTTTTACCGCAGTTGTCTCTACTTCTCCTTTGATACAGTATGATGCGAATATGTTTCCTAGGGTTGAATCCTCCCAACCGGGAACAAATACCGGGATGCCAACATCTCTGGCGGCCAGTAACCAAGAATCAGATTTTGGAATGTCTGGGTCTAAATCATCCAGTATAGCCATCAAATGTTCATGCGGGAAGGCTACATTATTCTTCCACTGGTGTAGGATTTTATCTTCGATATGCCTGATAGCCTCTTCTTCTGGAATACAAGTATCGGTCACCCGATTGAACCCACCATCACGAAGAGATTCATCGTCATCCTCGGTTAGATTTCTCCAATTCGGTACACGTTCGTACGAATTGTGAGCGACTAGATTGAATACATCTTCCTCCAAATTTGCTCCCGTACATGTGATTGCGTGAACCTTTCCTGTTCTGATTAGTGGCGCCAATGATTTACCTATTTCAGCGGTGCTCATGGCGCCTGCTAAAGTGACCATGAGTTTGCCTCCCGTCGTTAAGAATCCGTCAAGAGATAGTGCACAATCTTTCAAAGCGCCCGCATTGAAGTGATTGAAATGACGGTCTACGAATCCTCTTACACCGTTATAAACTGGCTTTGTGTGAAATCTTGCTACCCGTTTGCGCTGATTTATCGATAGATTAGGCAACTCTTTCAGTAGTTCGAGCTGTATATGATTGATAATCGAAGCAGGGTCCGTTTTGCCACACGAAAACGCATCTATTGCTAACAAGCCCTCGTCTGAATAACAGTGGGCACTCACGTGACTTTCGTCTAGTAGTACTACTGCTGCAAATCCGGGAGGTGAAACCGTCCCGTCAAAGTTTTCTACATGCGAATGTACTCTTCGAGCTCCTGAATTATCTACTGCTACTTTCATTACTTCTAACATCCAGTTACCACTGACTCCAATAGAACCAGTACAATCAAACATGATGTGGGAACCATGCGACATTTTTTTTTCACCCCCTGTATATTTTTGCTGCAATAATTTTCGTTGCAATCATCGCTGCAGTAAATTGTGTTAATGGCGTGTCTTCTTGGGGAACAATTTCATTCACGTCTGCGCTAATAACCTTGCAATGAGCGAATGCGGTCTCAATTGTTTGCACCACATGCCAAAATGTAAGACCTCCAGGGACTGGTGTTCCTGTTGCTGGAACGAGCGAACCATCCAGACCATCTATATCAACTGTTAGATGAACAGGTCCTTCAATCTTTGAGATTTCATCGATCCATTCTGTCCACGAATGCAGTCCAGTACAGGGGTTTAGAAGGTCTTTTGCGAACCAAGTTTTTACCCTTTTATCGCTTTCAATATAATCCGCCTCTTGTTTACAATAAGCCCTGATTCCTACTTGGTAAACTCCAACTGCTCCCTCGTCTAGAGAACGGGCGATCGCACAAGCGTGAGAATATGGCTCTCCATCTAATTCGTCACGCAAATCAGCGTGAGCATCAATTTGAATCAGCGTGACTTTTTCAGGACATCCTCTCAAGATTCCTGGAAGAATACCGTGCTCTCCACCAAGAAAAATAGGAAAAGCACCAGTATGATATTGCTTAGCAGCGTATTTTCCGATTGAATCTAGTTGCTCTTGTAATGTGTTGCCTTCACCATTCCATGCTGGTATCGTCACAATTTTCGCACCTGCTGGAAGTTCCTCCTTTAGAAGGTCATCATACAATTCGACCTGACCAGAAGCTTCTATGCAAGCAGCCGGTCCGTTTGCTGTACCCTGTCCATATGATGTGGTGAGTTCATAAGGAACAGATGCGACTATGACATCAGGGTCACCATTTGGGGTGGGTAGGCCCAAGAAATTACCCTCCGCGAACCCCGCATCCATACATACCGCGAGGGGATTTAGGCTTTGAAATAGTCGATTTTGGCGTTTTTTGTCGATGTATTAATTAGGGACCGTGACCTATACTTAATACTGCGCAGCAAAGGAATTCTCCGATACCGCAGTTGCTACGATGGTGAAAATTATGGGAATGACAATTCGAGAATTAACAGAAGCAATCAGACAACATATCGATACAGAAATGGACGCTGATGTCGCCAGCGGAATGGCTGAACACGCACTTGGTTTCTTCGGGTTTTATGATAGAATTATCGACAACGCCCTCGAGCCAACCGACAGAAACCTGTTTTACATGTTTCAGGATTACGACTTGTTGACAACAGAGTCAGAAGAAACAACCCTTTGGGACGGTAGAGAATGGAGAATTCACTATTGGAGATTCAAGCCTGAACTGAAGGAGAAGGTTGAGGCATACATGTCACGAACTATCGAAGAAGTCGAAATCGACCCGTTCGGAGATGTCTATGGAGAGGCTGGTAATATCTGGATGAGAGAAGGCGACAAACCCGTCAATCCAAATGCATTTACTTCAGACCATTGGGGCTGACAGGTGTACACAAGTCTTGAAATGGAGCAGGCCCACCATAGTAACATGAAGGCAAAAGCCGGCGTTATCGTTTTGCTTCTCCTGGCGTCATTTGTACCCTATGTGAGTGCAAATGAGGCCTCTGATACAATCGAGATATTCGTTGACTGGACAGACGGTCATGCCTACGTAATATCCGGGGATGTGGATATTTCCAACGTTTCAGCAACTCATATTCAACTAGGAACAGATCTAAATCTCAGCCTAACCTATGACACAACTGGTGAAAATCTGAGGTTGATACTTGATTCTAATCTGATGTATGGTGATACGATTACGATTACGGCCGGACAAACATCTCGGATAATCAATGTTGGAATTTGGGGCCAACCGCTCGATGATCACGAAGTTACACTCAATTCTGAGTGGGTTATGGACCAGCAGTGGGAAAATGAGAACGGTAGTCAAGCCTACATCCTCGAATTTAATGGACAAGGATGGCAACAAAGAGTAGGTAATGCCCTTGATTCTTGGGAGAGAGGTAACGGCTCGCTATACGTGTTAACAAATACGGAAGAAGGTAGTGTTTCAATCGACGTTGACCTCGATACAGTTTGGAAAAATGAAACATCCTTCAAGGGAGAAATGACAGGACAGGTCTTCGAAGCAAGAGGTTCTGGAATTATCGGCGTTGGCAATAATGACTCAGACGGCAATATGAATATCCAAGGTGAAATAAGTGATGCTTGGATTAACAGGTCGACAATAAACGGAATCATCGATGAAAGGTTCCGATTGGAAGCAAACGGAACAATTTCTATGTTTACTCAAGAGGATGATGAAACAATGAATCTGTCTGGATACCTTGCGGTTTTGCTAATCGAGACTTGGGACTCAAACGGTGAGAGAATCTTGTCACACAACCAGTTCGAAGGTTCAGCTGACTTGATGATGGAAACCAACGATACGAGGATGGATATCTATCTTGAAACATTTGAAAATGTCGAGAGATGGGAAAACGGAGAAAGAGTTGACTACCTCAACAAGATGATTGGAGATGGAACATTTGGATTTGCTGAATCCGATGAAAACGCCAGCGTCCAAATTAACGGAACGATTCACGATTTCCACCAAGAGAGTTTAGATGGAATCGTCATAGAAGATACTATCCACATCGATGGAATAATCGTCGGAGACGTACAAGGAACCTTCGGATTTGTCAGAGGTATAGAAGGGCAGGCTTCTCAAGCAAACGCAACTGGAGTTATGTATGACGTAATTATTGTTCACCAAGAAGAATGGTTTAACCTGACAGGCATCACCGCACTGCCTAATTCTAATCTCGGAGCAGGGCAACATCACAACGAATCCTGGAGCTATGATTCAGTTTACTCGGATTATGAAAATCGAACGATTAGAACGGTATGGATTCAAGAAGGTCCAGACCCAAGCAGTGGTGACGAAATTCATGAAAATTCCCCAATCGAAGTCACACCAACCCCGCCGGAGGTTGAGGATGACATCGGAGCGGTTGAGGTAAACAGAGAGACAGGTTTCATGCCAACTGACGCTACAGTCGGAGATACATTCCTTCTCGATGGTCAAGACGGTATGCACATGGAAGTAACGTGCCTTCAGTTTGAATCCGTGCCAATGGATGGACACATTGTCGATACCGTCTATTGGACAGGAGAATACATGAGTGAGGTCAGCGGAGAAGCAAGTGGAAACCTGATCATTCAAGGCCCTCTATCCGGATTGAACGTTAAGATTGATAGAGAATTCATGTTTGAATTCGGGGACGATGGGCAAATGGTCAATCTAACCGAGATTCAATCGGTCAACAGAGTGTTATCGCCTTCAGTAATTTCTGCAAATGAAAACACGGCTCCAATCATCGAATCAATTGCACTTACCCAAGGTCTTGTTTTCAACGAGGGGGGCGCTCCTGCATACCTCGAGGTACAAGTTAGCGATGCAGAATTCAACGTCGAATCTGTCGAGGTTGATACCTATTCAATCGGTGGAGTGATTGTCCAATTAAACGACAAGGGATTGGACGGTGACCGTGTAATAGGGGACGACATTTGGACTTGTACGATAATTGTCCCAGGTCTTGAATTTGGTGAATTACAGATGAATGTTACCGCAATAGACGCATTCGAGAATAGTTCGGTAGCATATGACAACATCACGGTTCTAAATCAGCCACCAAGACTTCTCGCTGCAGAGATGGTTCCAACAATTATACACAGAAATCAAATGATGATAATCAATCTTGACGTGTTTGACGCCCACGGAGTGGAATCTGTAGCAATCGATATGAGAGAATATGATGGCGAATTAGTTCAACTAACAGAATTGGGAATGAAATGGGTAGGTGAGGTAACAATCCCTGTTGGAATGAGTCCTGGTGAACACGAAATTAAGGTTCTGATGACTGACGATCTCGGGGCATTCACGACGGTAACTAGAACATCCTCTTCTGGACAATCACATGTCTACTCAGTAGAAGATTATGACTTAGAAATTAGAGTAGAAAACGAACCCCCAGTCTTGGTTGTAGGCGATAGTTTGTCCATAGAAAGAGGAGACGATGACATACAGTATGTAGTGACCATCGGCGTGGAGGATTATGACGGCATCAACTCGGTGAAAGTCAAACTCGGAAATCTCGCACCTCCTGGTGGCTCACTAACTTGGTACACTATGACAAATAACGGGGATGGAACATTCTCTTACGAATTTACGATCAAGAAACATATACCGCTTGGTGGCCATGAATTAATGTTCAAAGCAACGGATACATTTGGCTCGAAATCATCAGAAGAATCGCTCGTAATCCAACTGGTTGAGGAAGACACCTCCAGCGGGGACACGGTGCTTGACGACGCAAGTAATACAATGACGGTAGTAGCGATTGCGGGAATCGGAATTTTACTCGTCATCGGCGCAGTCGTTTACGTAATGAGAGGTTCAGACTCTGAAGAGGGTGGAAAATTAGGTGGATTCGGGGATTCTTGATTCCTAATCAGTCAACAATCTCGTGGCCGACCAATAAGAACACGATGGCCATGACTGTCAATGCCCTTTGCATATGCAAGATTCTTGCACCTTTTCTGAATTCTTTTGGAGGCCATTTCCATTTTAGTATCCCCCCAGATATGACCAGCACCCACATCGCAGCAGTACCGGCCCAGAGCGCCCAGTGCCATTCCAAGAAATATCCGTGAACAGTTCCGAGCAATGCTGCAAAAAACCCAGCCCAGATATGGGCACTCATGTATCTTTTATTGATGGTTCCAAGCGTTTTCTTGAATGGTTTTGCTTCTTTATTGAACAACTCAGGGCCTTTTTTCCGCAACCACAAGAACGCAGGTTTCCAGACGATAATAGTAAGCGTGAAGATGAATAATACCTGGGCGACTTCTCCTAAACCTTCCATTTCAATTCCCAAAAATGAGACTTCATCGTCATCACCGTGAGGCTGATCATCATCGTGTCCTTCGTCACCGATTGCTGTTGAGGGCAATATGACTAAAAATAATGCAAGTACGAATAGATAAGCGATTGATCTCATTTCGAACCTTCCTAACAATTGTTTTCCAAAAAAAATCATTAATTAAATATGTCAGAGCCAAGTAGTGGAAGAAGAACAGATGCGTCTCCTTCAACACAAACATTAGGGGCTTCTGGACGCATCTTGCCCCAACTAATCGCCTCTCTCAATCGTGCGCCTGATAAACTTCCATCATGTTCAGGTGCGGTTGTTATGTAAATAGCAGAATCAAGCCCACCACGGTACTGGTTCCACCAAATTACGTGATGCTTTGATATTCCTCCGCCTATCATAAGAGCGTTTGACTTTTCGACATCCCAAGTTAAGTCGCTCATGACCTGTTCATCAGCTAGTGTATCGATGTGGAAGTCTCGATATTTCTGTCTGAACATGAACAGTTGCGCGCCAATACTGCCATCGGTTATTCCCGGTATGCAAACTGGAATTTGGTTCTTGTAAGCCCAGTAGATTAGTGAATCAGGTTTGCCAATTCGTTTTCCGAGTTCCCATACAAGGTGGATGGAGCCGAAACCGACCCAAGCATCTGCGCCTTGTTTACCGGTTTCTTTTAACCTGTCATTACGAATGTCTTCAAGCACTGGAAGGACCACTGCTTCGATAATTTCTCCGTAGCTAGAATTTGGAACAATAACGTTGCCAAGTCGCATAAGTTCATGTTCACCTAATTCTATGTCATCGAGCTCAAAAGCTCCGTGGTAGTAGTCTTTGTAGGCTCTTGCAATGTCGTGGTCAAGCATACCACAGGTTGTTGAGACGACGTTAAACATTTTTCTTTTGATGGCTTCAACGAAGAATCCACGAGTTCCGGTAGCACACAAACATGCGGGGAAGGATAGCCAATTTGTGACCTTGCTTGAGTCATGGCCAGCATCGACAATTTCCCTATTCATGTCCTTGAGGATGTCGCGAGCATAAGCCAATTTCGTCGCCGTAAATCCTCCAGCACTCGCCATTTGGTCTATGAGCGATTTTGCGGAGGTTACACTCGCAAAGTCATAATCCTTTACCGGTATATCAAACGAGTCAGGATCAATTGCCATGAGTGGGTGGGCGGTGGCAATACATATGAAACTCTTGACTAATTTTCAGACTCCATCTCAATGATTAAGTCACGCAAAAATGCGGCTCTTTCGAAGTCTAATTCCAGCGCTGCTTGATGCATCATGTCCTTTAATTCTTCAATTGGTAAATTAAAATCTTCAATTGGTTGGGAAAGATTAGAATTTATGTTGTCTGACCGTGCCCATTGACCAGCTCCGACCTTCAAATTGCTTGCCCAATCTCCGTCTTTGCGACCGCCTTTGGAACCAACAAGTCTCTTTCCTTTTGCAGTTCCAGCAATCAGGTCGTCGATGTCTTCTCCCATCTGTGGAAGAGCCTTTTTGATAGTTGTAGGAGTAATCCCATTTTCTTCGTTATGTTTCATTTGCCGACCTCTTCTTTCGAGAGTTTGGCGAATTGAAGCGGTCATCGGAGGACTCATTCCGTCTGCGTACAAAATCACCTTGCCATTTGAATTTCTTGCGGCCCTTCCAATCGTTTGAAGCAAACTTCTTTCATTTCTGAGGAATCCTTGTCGGTCTGCATCAAATATTGCGACCAGACTAACTTCGGGAATGTCAAGTCCTTCCCTCAGGAGGTTGATTCCCACAATAGCATCGATGTGCCCTATCCTAAGGGCATTGATTATTTCAGTTCGCTCGATTGTGTCGATTTCAGAGTGGAGGTGATGTGCCTTGATGCCCATTTTATTGAGGTACTGAGCAACCTCTTCTGCAAATTTAATGGTTAGGACCGTGACAAGAACTCTCTCTCCTTTCTCTATCCTAATGTTGATCTCGGAAAGTAGGTCTGCTACCTGCCCTTCAGTACCTCGAACTTCTATATTTGGGTCGAGCAGTCCAGTAGGTCTAATTTCCATTCTTGGTATGCCTACAATCATCTGAAGCATGTCATACATGCTTTCTGAATCTGGATGTTTCTTCGAATATTCTGGTTCATCAACTCCTCCTCCTCCAGATACGTGACGTAAGCCAAGAGGGGCATCCTGATTTGTTACTTCACAGAGGTGAAGTAATTCTCTTTCTCCAGGTGTTGCGCTAACGTAGACCATTTGCGGAATCAAGCTTTGGAACTCATTTAGCATCAAAGGCCGGTTGTCGGCAGCGGATGGTAATCTAAATCCGTGTTCGATTAGGTTGAGTTTTCTGCTCCTGTCTCCAGAATACATGCCTCCTACCTGTGGCAGGGTTACGTGTGATTCATCCATTATTACGAGGAATTTCTCCGGGTCTCCGTGAAACTGTTTGGCCGCTGCTGAGAAGAAATCTAGCAGACAATAGGGCCTTTCGCCAGGTTTTCTGCCATCAAAGTGCATTGAATAATTTTCAACAGCAGTACAATGGCCAACCTCTCTTAACATCTCTAAATCATAGTATGTTCTCTGTTCGAGTCTATGCGCTTCTATTTCCTTTCCTTCACTTTTTAGTTCGGCTAATCTACCAATGAGTTCGGTCTCAATGTTCTCCATTGCATTTTCAAATCTCTCTGGTGAGACCATGAAGAATTCTTTGGGATGGATCCATGCCTCATTTAATTCATCGAGAACCTCCCAAGATACCGGGTCGCAAATTTGTATGTGCTCGATTCCATCAAATCCAAATCTAATCCTAATCGGGTCGTCCCTACTCGGCATCCAAACATCGAGATTTTCTCCCCTGAGGCGAACTTCTCCTCTCGTCAAATCAGTTGTAGTCCTAACATACTGTAGATTGACTAATTCTCTTATCAAATCAATCGGTTCTATTTCTTGACCAACATAAGTTCTACAATGGTATGTGAGGAAAGTTTCTGGGGCATTTAATCCGTAAATGCATGAAACAGAGGAGACCACAATACAGTCTGGCCTCGATACCAAACTGGCAACGGTTGCAAATCTCTCCTGTTCAATTCTTTCGTTGATTGACAATTCCTTATCGATATACAAATCTCTCTTGGGAAGGTATGCTTCTGGTTGATAGTAGTCATAATGAGATACGAAATATTCAACCCCGTTCTCTGGGAAAAGTGAGGACATTTCATGATACAATTGTCTAGCCAAAGTTTTGTTGTGACTCATGATTAAAGTCGGTATGTTCAACCGTTCTATCAGGTTGGCCATAGCAAAGGTTTTTCCCGACCCCGTGACTCCTAAAAGCACGCATCTTGATTGATTATTTTCTAGTTGAGAAATTAAATCGCCAATTGCTTTTTCTTGGTCGCCTGCAGGGGGGTATTCCGAGTGTAAAACGAACTTAGAAACCTCTGGGGATAGGCGCTCTTTTACCGCCCCTTCAAGGGCCTTCGAGATATCGAAGGGATCGCTCATTCCATCACATCCTAAGGTAGGTATAACCCACCGTTCACATTGACTACAACGCCAGTAATATATTCTGATTTTTCACTAATTAGGAACGAGACTGTATGGGCAATATCCTCGGGAGTTCCTATCCGTTTTAATGGAACTTCCTCGATTCTACTAGCCCTCTTTTCTTCAGAATCTCCGGCTAAAATATCCGTATCGACAAAACCCGGAGCTACGATATTTACCCTCTTTCCTTCAGGCCCTAATTTCATAGCGAGAGATTTTGCCCAAATCTCTAGAGCAGCTTTTGAAGCAGAATAATCTGCTCCGTGTGTAGAACCTCTGGTTCCCAGTTGACTTCCGATTACACAGATTCTTGCATGTTCAGTCAGGTGATTTTTCACACAATCCCAAACTAAGAACGCGCCATCAAAATTTGTTCTCATCGTCCTTCTAAGATGTTCAATGTCGAGATCTTTAGCATCGATTCTATCGTATCTGCCATGATTTAGAATGAGTGCATCTATTTTTCCAGAAATCCAGGGATGAGTTGCCAATAAAGCAACTTCTCTCGGGTCGGTCACGTCACAGTTAACAGCAACAGCGTCTATTCCGCTATCCCTTATCTCATCGACAACCATTTCCGCAGGTTTTGAGGAATTACAGTATGTAAGTAAGATTCTGTAACCTTCAGTAGCCAATTTTCTCGAAATGGCGGCACCAATTCCACGGCCTCCGCCAGTAATTAGTGCAGTTCGCATAAATTTCCTAAAAACAACTCACTCTTGAAGTCACTGTAGGAATTGAGCCAGTTGAGGGGGTTGCCATCCTTCGGGTTTCATGACTTTGCCATCCTCTCTTCTGAGCACTTTCCCGTCGACCAATTTAGCCATGTTAGAGCGATGGACTTCATCGAAAGCGTCGTCGTAAATATTCTGCATCCCGTGATTAATGATTGTTCCAGCAAGGATATAGCCAATATCTGCTAAGGCGTCGAGAACTTCGACAAGATCTCCTGCACGAGCGGCTTCAGCATATTCCTGGACTTCTTCTGTAAGGAGTTTAATCCTTAACTCTATCATGTCATCAGTGCCCAATCCTGGTTGGTCTAATTTAGGAATTTCAAAGGCTTCATTAAATTCTAACAGCGACTTCACTATTGGATTCATAGGCAGAGGGAGTCTGTCTCGCTCTATGAAATTTGCATTGAAGCAAGTAGAATCCATCCGGTGGAAACATGTGCTCTAAACCACCATTTCTGAAATGAATCTCCCGATGTCGCCATAACCGCAATAATTACCGCCATCGATAATCCTGCAGCCCAGATTGAAATCACAGAGAATGCGGCCGTGTATATGGGAATTGAGAATAACATGGTCGTCATAGTTATTGGAGGAGTGAATCTTGAGGGAAAAGATTTGACTCCATTTGCTTTGTCGCTTTCGATGTCCATCTGAGCATAGCCTAAGTCAAACCCAGCAATCCAAAATACGACCCCAATCGATACATACAATAAATCAGGATACCAAGAGTAAGACCCAATCTCCCCAGTTATAGCTACCCAAGCACCTGCTGGTGCTAATCCCAAACAAACTCCAAGCCACCAGTGGCATAGCCAAGTAAATCTCTTCAAATATGGATAAATGACGAAGGCTAAAACAGGAATTGGAGATAGGTAAAGGCACAGTGGATTAAGCATCCATGCGGCCGTTGTTAGCATGATTAAGAAAACTCCACACAAAGTCCATGCCGTCTGTATGGACATAGTTCCTGAAGCCAAATGCCTTCCCGCAGTTCGAGGATTTGCCGCATCGATATCCCTATCGATTATTCTGTTCAAACCCATAGCAAGCCCCCTCGCGCCAACCGCTGCAACAAGTATCCAAACCAGTTGCATTAATGTCGGATCACCAGCCATGTAAGCTCCGATGAATACAAAGGGTAGGCTGAACAAAGTGTGTTCGATTTTAACGAAGGAAGCGATTTCCTTGAAGCCCATCTACATCACCAAGTTGTTAGGCCATGGAGGCAAATCAAATCTTTCTATCGCCTTCAAAGTCTCAGGGTCGTGCATGGTAATTGCAGGCCATCTTCGTACGGGAGTTTCCCCCTCTAAGGATGGAATCGGTGTTGTAGCATCCCAGAAAATTCTACCGTTTTCTGCGATGAAATCTCTCTCGACTGCGAAGCGTGAAGTTAGTTGCCAAAGGAGCCTTCTCTTGGCGCCATCTCCATGCAAATCAAGGTCGTTGTCCGTGACGAAAAGCCAGCGAATTGCAGTTTGAAAATCTAATTGCCAGATTGAATTTCTCAATTGGTTTATTTTCTTTACTTTCTTAGCCGCATTTTCCTCATCTGGCCATGATGCTCCAGTCCTCGGATCTGGTCTTCCTTCGATGTCAACAGTTACAACAAGCATTGAATCTCTAAGCAATCTGCAGTCTGCGACATCTTGTAATTCAGAGATTTCTTTCAGTAGGTTTTCACTAATCTTCGGAGCATCTTCTTCTCCTCTTCTCCACGCCGGACAATCATCGACAAATGATCCTTCAAGAGGTGAACCACTTCGTGGGTCAGATGGAATAATCTTGGTTGTGTCGATTATCAACTTTGATTGAACGTTCTCAAAGGTCGATGCTGGTTCAAGGGCATCACTGACCATGCCGGGAATGATTGTGATGTCAGAGTCCGGGTCAACTCTGTCATTCAGTGCAGAAAGTAGAGCATCTAGGTCCGAAGGGTCATCATCTGTTGCAATCATTATTTTCAGGAACATCATCTGACCGGCACCCAACAGCCCAAGGCAAGTCTTTCGTGCTTGACGAGGGTATCTCTGCTTACTCTTGACGATGGCGAGATTGTGGAATCCAGTTTCAAGTGGTAGATGTACGTCCAATACATCTCTATGTTGGAAAGATAAAATCGGGCGGAATTGTTTCCCAATCGCTTCTCCGAGGTATCCATCCTCCATTGGTGGTTGACCAACGATAGTTGCCGGAAGTATTGCATCTTTTCTTCTCGTTACGGCGGTGACGTTCAAAACCGGATATTGACCAGTAAGTGAATAAAATCCAAAATGGTCCCCAAATGGACCTTCTGTACGAGTTTCTTTTGCATCGACCCATCCTTCGATTACCACATCTGCATCAGCTGGGACTAACAAATCCTGGGTCAGCGCTTTTGTAATTCTCAATCTTCGCTTGCCCATGAATCCTGCGAACATATATTCTTCCAGATTATCTGGTAGGGGAGCAATTGCTGAGAAAATCAATTCTGGAGGTCCGCCAATACAAATTGCAACCGGCATTTTCCCATTAGGCCAAGCATCTGCATGGTCTGCTCCATGTTTGTGAATTTGCCAATGTAGGCCAACTTCCTTTGGCCCAAACACCTGTCCTCTGTACATTCCAAGGTTGTGCTCCTGCGTTTTGGGGTCTTTGGTGACCACAAGTGGAAGAGTGATGAATCTGCCACCATCCATTGGCCAGGTTTTTGGAATGGGTAATTTGGTGACATCTGTTTCCATCCTCACCCTTTGACATGAACCCTTTCTTACTTTCTTGGGAGGCATCGAAATAGCGTCCCTCAAAAGGGGAAAACCGGTCCAAGGCTTCTTTACTATGCCACCAATATCTGGTTTCATTAGCGCTACCAATCTTTCTCCGATTTCCTTTTCATGGCTTGCACCGAGTGCCCTAAGGGTTCTATCATGAGATCCAAACAGATTCATTGCCAGAGGGATTTCACTAATCTCACCGTTTGGGAGTTTAGGTTTTTCAAAAATTACGGCGGGCCCCTTGGTTTTGACCAATTTGTCCGCAATAGCTCCTGCTTCTAGCTCAACGTCAACCGGCTCGGATATTCTGATTAACTCCCCCTCCTTTTCAAGATGAGAGACCCATTTGGACAGAGTACGCCAGGCCATGATATTCCTACGGCACATGCTTCATGAATCCTTGTTCTAATCCGACTTATTCAAGTCCTGCCGTGTGTTGGCATAAACATGGCGACCTGCGATGTTTTGATTATCGGCGCAGGTCCGGGAGGAGGCTCTGCGGCTCTACACGCTGCAAGGGCTGGACTTAGCACCATAATTGTCGAGGCAGACCCTGAAGTTGGTGTCCCCGTACATTGTGGAGAATGTCTTTCACAAATGGCGGTAGACAATCTCGATTTAGACTTGCCAGAAGAAGTAATCGCATTGGACTGTAAAGGGATAAGAGTGATTTTCCCCGGTGGGGCAGAGAAGCTTCTGACCGAGAAAGGATATGTTCTAGAGAAACACAAATTCGAACAGTGGTTGATGTCGGAGGCAGAAGCAAAAGGGGCCTCACTACATCGCTCTCACAAGGTCACCTCGATGGAGAGAATTTACAATAGCGAAAATAAATTTTCTAATTGGAAAATTGATGGCAAAGGAGAACGGTTTCCAATCGAATGTAAAGCGGTTATTGATGCCTCTGGAGTAAGTGGAGCAGCATCAAAAATCCTCAACATGGGAACCGAAGTTGAGGTCATTGCAGGATTCCAATATGAGATGACAGAAGTAGATAATGACGGCTATCTTGATTTCTACTTGTGGCCAGAATATTCGCCACATGGATATGTTTGGATGATACCGAAAAAAGGCGGAAGGGCGAATGTTGGATTGGTTACAACGGACAAAAAAGGCGCGATAAAATATCTCGACAAATTTGTGGAAGACACATACCTAAAAGGCAAGGGAATTCAAAATCCTGAATGGAGAAAACCTGGAGTCAAACCTCGTCCATTTGGTGGAACGATTCCAATTTCAGGCCCGCGAGAGATTACGACAGGAGACGGTTTAATTCTCGTCGGAGACGCTGCGGGTTTCACATCTCCACTATTCGAAGGAGGGTCTCATTTGGCGCTTTGGTCTGGAAGAGAAGCAGCCCAGACAATCGCCAAAGCGATTGAAACCGACGATCTTTCAGATAAAGCGATGCAACCCTACGTTAAAGCATGGAAAAACAGGTTCCCCCCTTATCATAAAATCTTGAAGGGCAAAACAGCCCTTTACGAGATGAGCGATAAACAGTTGTCAAACATGGCTAAGTGCCTACCTGAGGAATTAGGGGCGATGTCACCTTTAGACAAGGCTTGGATTGGCCTGAAATTATTGGTGAAACATCCTTTACTCTACACGAAGGGAGTTATTAGCGTTCTACTTTCATTTGGATACTCAAGGGCTAAGCATTTTGGTTGGTGAAACTAAGTGGAATCTATTTTGATGCCGATTGCGGTAATCGCTGCTGCATGGGTGACTTACAAGCCCGATGCGCGATTTACTTGGATAGTAGGCATGCCATTTTTTGTTCTCGCAGCGATGTTCACATTCAATTACGACGCATTACACTTGGTTGCTTGGTATGGCGACGAGGAGCTCCCAATCAAATACCGATTTGCTGCAACGTGGGCTGCAAGAGAAGGACCGATTCTTCTTTGGGCCGCATGGATGGCCTTACTTTCGATAATTTGGAGAAACCCGCTTCAAGACGAGGATGACAAACTGCATTTGATGCGACTGAGATTAATGAATGGGTTTGCGTTGACCCTTCTACTAGTAGCGTGGATTTTGGAGCCATTCAAGGAAGCAACATCAACTGGTCCGGGACTCAACGAACTTCTACAAACCGACTTGATGGTAATTCACCCTCCGCTAATTTTCCTGTCTTATTCGCTTTGTATTACGCTAACTGCGATAGCAATTTCCTCATTGGTTCTGGATACCAATGGCATCAAAGACAGGTTAATCCATGTAGCAAGACCTGCGTTTTTCTTCGCTACGTTGAGCATAGGTTTGGGTGGCCTTTGGGCATACCTAATACTTGATTGGGGAGGATATTGGGCTTGGGACCCTGTAGAGACAGGCTCCTTACTTCCATGGATTGCCTTAGTGATGTTACTTCATCTGCGAACTAGGCCAGGCAAAACAACCGACCACATGTGGGCTGGAGTAGCAATGGCCTGTGGCGCTCTCTCTCTATTCGCTACAATGGTAACAAGAGCAGGTGGAGTGTGGGCGGTAAGTGTTCACACCTTCGTTGTCAATTCATCTGGTTCTCCGCCAGGAGACGTGTTTGGTAGATTGATGGTATTGCTAGCCGACACGAGTGGTGTTGAAGTCTTGATGTATTTCTTAGGAATCACTCAGATACTTGCGATTTTCTTGGCCGCAAGGTTAGGTTTCAAGTTTTCAAACTGGTGGTTTGTAATGCTACCATCCCTCGCAATTCTTGGATTGCTCGGAGGAGGCGACGTGATGGAAGGATTCCCTCCCACTCTTTTGGTGATAATAGGACTGGGTCCTTTTGTTGAATCTGGCATTAGGTCTCTACCTCAAGGTCACGATTGGAAATGGTTTGCAATCCCCGGTGTCATGGTTGTATTGAGGTTCATTCACGGCATGGTCCTGTTTGAGTTACTGTCTCTCTTGTTTGCCTTCGGTTTAATTTTCGAGAAAGAGAAATTGAAAGCATGGGGTTGGGCTACAGGCGGAGTAATGCTATTCTTGTCAGCTTCTTGGTCTGGAATGTTGGATATTTGGATATGTGCGATAGGTATGCTAACCTTCATTTCACCGTGGTTCTTTAGCGAAACTGGACAAGAATCGAAATTCTCTTTTAAAGAGAGAAAGTATCAGCAAAGATTAGCATTATGGACGCCTGTAACAGTGGTTGGATTATACCTGATACTGACCCTCGTTATTCTTATTTCAAGCATAGATGCAATACAGTTCTCAGCCCATGAAATGTATGGAGCGCCGTTCATCGCTGCAATGATGATAGCGATCACGATGTGGGGGTTAAGAGCAAAACCAGAAAGAATCTTCTATCTTCTAATGGCAACTCCTGTCATATTTTTGGCTGCTTGGTTATTTGGTGACAACATGGGTTATGATTCAAAAGATATCATCGGAGCATCAATCAGTCGTGGTCAAATCGGCCTTGTCATGTTAATTCCAGCACTTATGGCTCTACCTGCCACGATTTCACTGATAAAAAACTCCGAGAAACACTCCATTCCCTTTTTCGCACACGTTATTCATTTCGGACTCGTTTTGATGATAATCGGTCACGTGCTAAGTACAACAATCATCGATAGAGGCACATATTCTCACAGCGTTACCATGGTCAAAGATGAGAAGGTAGAGTGGGGAGGATATGAATTCGAATTCACCGATGTCGTTAGTAAGACTGATGGTTTGGAGGTTGGAGATGGATATCTAGGCGCAAAAATCAACGTTTACGAAGACGGAGAATTGCTGGAAACAGTTGAACCAGGAGTTTTACGATTCGATAGTCGCGCAAGGTCTGAAGTTGACCGTATTAGTATGCCCCATGGCGATTTAGTTTTGATTATGGACGGGACTCAAGCACAATCCTTGATGGAAGGTAGTGATTTGGTTAGAATAATGGTTTACGATTTACCAGGAATCCATCTCGTTTGGGCTGGTTGGATATTGATAATGCTCGGCAGTCTTAGAATTTGGATGCCTAAGAGGCACCCAACTGATTGAAATAGGGATGTTAAGTCGGCGGATTTAGTCCCGTACAATTGGGAAGGTGAATACTATGGATGAAGGAACAATAGTACACGTTGATTATGACTTATATTACGCAGAATCTGGCGACCTAGTCGAGACGACCAGAGAAGAAACAGCAAAGGAACACGACGTGCATCAGGAAGGCCGTGAATACACTCCACTTGTCTGTGTTGTTGGTTCTGGAAACCTAATCGCAGGGTTTGAAGAAAGCTTGCTTTCAGCAAAGCCAAACAAAGATGTAAGCATTGAAATTGCGGCTGCAGACGCCTATGGTGAAAAAGACCCTGACCAGATTGAGACAATTTCAATCGACAAGTTGGTTCGCCACGTAAGAGACCCCAAGTCACTATACATCGGTGGGCCTGTAACTATCGAGGGCCGTCAAGGTACACTTTCATATCTCGCTGCAGGAAGAGCAAGAATCGATTACAACCATCCAATGGCTGGCAAGTCGTTGAAATACGATTACAAGATTGTCAAGGTAATTGAAGGAAAGGAAGAGAAGGTCGCCGCTTTATTGGAATCTAACACTGGCCAATCCGGTTTTGAAGTCAGTTTTGATGGCGACGATGTCTCAATAGTTGTCCCTCAAACAATGCTTTTCGACCCTAACGCTGCAATGATGAAGTTCAGACTCGTAACAGTTCTGAGGGAATCTGTTGAAGCAGGCAAGGTCTCATTCGTCGAGGTTCACGAACCAAGAGTTGCTGCGGACCACGACCACGACCATGACCACGACCACGACCACGGCGAAGATCTCTCCAAGTTATCTGTAGCCGAATTGAAGGAACGCTGTAAGGCGGCTGGCCTACCAGTCGGTGGAAAGAAGAGTGACCTAATCGCAAGACTTTCCGAAGAAGAAGAATGAAGATAATCAAAATACTCTTCATCTAATCTACAGTGGAACAACCATGGAAGATACCGAGTTCTCTAAGGGTGAGTCCATCCTGATTGGGATAATAGGAACGGTACTATTCATTGTAATTGCAGGTCTAATTTTCGCTCCTGACCTCTTTTGGGATGATTTCATCAAAATCTACATTTGGGACCCGATTGTAAAAGACGCAGGCTCGAGTGGTGATGCTGGATATTCAGGTGTCAATACGGCCGTTTACATTCTAGGGATGGTTTCCGCAGTAATAGTATTGCAGGCTTTTTTTAGAAAGTGGAGAATTCCTACGGATGACCACATGGTGTGGGCGCTGATATCTTGGGTTGTTCTTGCGCCTGTCCTTCGAGTAATGGAGGATGCTGATTATTTTGGAGAAGGGGTCGATGTCCTATTCATCTCTCCTCTAATCCATTTACATCTCGCAGGTTGGTTGATTCTTTCAGCGGCGATTGGTCACGTCAATCGCAAGAATGAATTATCTATGCTCGCAACTCTTTTGGTTGCATATCTGATGTTCACTTCTTTACTGGTTCTTCCTAACGCCTCACTACACGATACTGGTGACGGATGGATTCTTGGAGGAACAATCGCGGGTGCCGTGGTAATAGCGGTAATAATTCTCAACACCTGGAATTGGGGGGCTATCTCGAGGTCAATGATTGCCTTTGCAAGTGGATTAATCGTGATGGGGTTAGGACATTGGGCTCAACTTGCGGCCACTCCTTGGGTTCAGGAAAGTGGGATGATGCCAAAAGACCACGACATCGTAATTCCACTTCTTGTGGTGGTTGTCCTACCACTCATTATCACATACATGGTCTGGAAGAAAGGAGAGGAAGATCTTCGCCATCTAAGATTGACTGGATATGAAGTAGGAGTCATCCCTGACGGTTTGACTCTTGATGAGTGGGAATCAGAGGACAGGTCTGCTCATCCTGTAGAAATGCTGTCTCCTCGAGGAATATTGGCGACTCCTTTGGTTGCTGGTATGCTGTTTGGCCAACTCTGTGACGGATTAGCTACCATGATTGGGATTGACTACTACGGTTATTCGGAGAAACATCCTGTTTCAGACGCTGTTATTCAATTCGGAAACGGGCTTGGAATCCTCGGAGAAGGAGCATGGCTATTCTTCCTAGTGAAGGCTACAATAGTTGGTCTGATAGTCTGGATGTTCACTCAAATGCGAGTGGAAACAAGACAACAACACCTGCGCGTATTGATTGTTCTTGGCGTAATGATTGTAGGTTTGGCTCCTGGACTGAGAGACATAGGTCGATTAATTCTGGGAGTTTAAGCGGTTGATTGAAGTCAAAATGTGACTTCGCTTACATTGGAGGGACAGATATGGATAGGCTACCAACAAGAGTCAACAAATCTGACCCCGACTATCAAAAGAGAAGAGAACACAATCTTTCTCTGATTCAAACCTTGAGAAATAGGCTTGAAATTGTAAATCAGGGAGGCGGTGGAAAATATGTCGAAAGACACCGAGGTAGGGGCAAATTACTAGCAAGGGAAAGGATAGAGAAAATCATCGACCCTGGAACCGCTTTCCTTGAGCTATCACCACTTGCGGCCTTTGAGTTGTATGACGGTAGAGCGAATAGTGCGGGTATCGTGACAGGGGTTGGTTTAGTTCATGGACGGGAGTGTCTATTCGTAGCTAACGATGCTACAGTAAAGGGTGGTTCGTACTATCCAATGACCGTGAAAAAACACATCAGAGCCCAAACAGTTGCTCATGAAAACAATCTCCCATGTATCTATCTCGTTGATTCAGGTGGTGCATTCTTACCAATGCAGGACGAGGTATTTCCAGACATAGGCCACTTCGGCAGAATCTTCAGAAATCAGGCAAGGATGTCTGGAGATGGAATACCACAGATCGCAGCAGTTCTAGGAAGTTGTACTGCAGGTGGAGCTTACGTTCCAGCAATGAGTGACGAATCGATTATCGTGAAAGGAAATGGAACAATCTTCCTTGCGGGTCCTCCGCTGGTTAAAGCGGCGACCGGTGAGGAAGTTACAGCGGAGGAGTTGGGAGGCGCAGATGTTCACACCGCTCAAAGCGGTGTGGCGGACCACTATGCAGAAGACGAGCCAGAAGCATTGAGACTGGTTCGAAATATTGTGGAGAATATCGGCACCAGAGAGTTGGCTTCATTCGATAAGATTGAGTCGCAGGACCCTTTCTACGATTCAGAAGAACTTCTAGGTCTAATTCCAGAAGACAACAGAACTCCGGTCGATGTAAAGGAATTAATTGCAAGAATAGTCGACGGTAGCAGATTCCACGAATTCAAAGCAAGATATGGCCAGACGCTAATCTGTGGGTTTGCTCATATTCACGGTTACAAAGTTGGAATAGTGGCAAATAACGGAATTTTATTCTCTGAGTCTTCACAGAAAGGTGCACACTTTGTGGAACTATGTGGGCAGAGAGGTATACCTTTGGTATTTTTACAGAATATTACCGGATTCATGGTCGGTAAAGACTACGAAGCAGGCGGAATTGCAAAAGACGGTGCAAAATTGGTCACCGCAGTGTCCTGTGTGAACGTTCCCAAGTTCACGATCATAGTTGGAGGGTCTCACGGGGCTGGAAATTACGGTATGTGCGGAAGAGCCTACGACCCGAGATTCCTTTTCATGTGGCCAAATAGTAGGATCTCTGTAATGGGTGGTCCACAGGCAGCAGACGTTCTTACAACGGTGAAACAAGACCAGAGATTGAGAGAAGGAAAAGAGATGATGGAGGGTGAAGAATTGGAAGCATTCAGAGCACCTATTCTCGAGAAATACGAAACGGAAGGAAGTCCATACTATTCAACAGCGAGACTTTGGGATGACGGTATCATCGACCCTAGAGATACTAGAGACATCCTCGGACTTTGCATCGCTACAAGTCAGAATGCAGAATTACCAAACGACCGATTTGGCGTCTTTAGAATGTAATTGAAAATTTAAATTTGCAATTGGAGAATTTGACATGAATAATAAGCCCCAAACCAGCCTTATTTCCCTCGATATCGAAGGTAGTATTGCGAGGGTTTCACTAGCAAGACCAGAGAAATACAACGCATTGAATGTGCAGATGATCACCGAATTAATCGAGGTATTCACCTGGACGGCACAACATTCAGTTGGTTCTACGGGAGAGTTGAGGAATTCGGCAGGACAAGAAAACCTTCGAGTGCTGATTCTCTCTGGTGAAGGGAAACACTTCTGTGCTGGAGCCGACATCAACATGATGAGAGACGCTGGAGCAAACACGCCTGAGGAAAACAGAAAGGATTCCAAAAGGCTTGATTCACTATTCAATGGATTATGGTCACACCCTTGCTTCACAATTGGTTTGATTCAGGGTGTAGCACTTGGTGGCGGTGCAGGATTGATAGCATGTCTAGACCACGTTATCTGCAAATCTGGCGTAAAAATAGCCCTGTCTGAAGGAAAATTAGGTATTCTTCCAGCAGTTATTGGCCCGTACGTGTACAGAAGGATGGGAAGTGCCAATTTCAGACGACACGCAATGCTTGCAGGTAGAATGGATACAACAGAAGCCCTACGAATCGGTATGATCGACGCAGTCGATGACAAATTGGACGCAGAAAAGGTAATTTCTGAAGTTTTGACTACAGGTCCTTGTGCAGTAACGGCCGCTAAAGAATTGTCACTCGGCTTTGATAGATGGAATAGCGATGACGAGTCCCTCAGAGACTGGACTCTTGACTTTACTAGCAGAATGAGAGGAAGTCCTGAAGGACAAGAAGGACTTTCGTCATTCTTGGAAAAGCGTAGCCCTGACTGGAAATCCGAGGAGTGATATCATGCTAAAACGCACTCTCGTCGCAAACCGCGGTGAGATTGCTTGCCGTATCCTACGGGCGTGCAAAGAGGCTCAAGTTGAATCGGTTGCCATCTATGCAGACAACGATGCAGGCACTATGTTCACAGAGTTGGCTGATGTTTCAGTTAATCTGCAAGGTGAAGGTCTTGGCGAGACATATCTCAACCAAAAGCAAATTCTTGAAATCGCCCAGGAGTATGGTTGTGATTCCATCCACCCCGGATTCGGATTTTTGTCGGAAAATGCGGAATTTGCACAAGCAGTCATGGACGCAGGTTTAGTTTGGATTGGCCCTTCCCCGTATGCTATCAGCCAAATGGGAGATAAGATGACTGCAAGGATTACCATGAAACAAGCAGGTGTTCCTGTTATTCCCGGAGAGGAGGTTGATGGAGGCTTAGAAGAAGTGCTCGCAGTTGCCCCTTCGGTTGGATTTCCACTTCTCCTGAAAGCAACCGCTGGCGGTGGTGGTAAAGGAATGCGAGCAGTACACGACCCTGCTAATCTTGAGAGCGAGGCAAAGGCTGCTATGCGTGAAGCGTTGAATGCATTCGGCGATGACAGGGTCTATGTTGAGCGATTATTGATTGGTAGTAGGCATATTGAGATTCAAGTTTTAGCAGACAAGCATGGAAAAACAATCCATCTTGGAGAGCGAGAGTGTAGTGTACAAAGAAGGCACCAGAAGGTGTTCGAAGAATCTCCAAGCGTCGCTCTTGATAGCGAGCTTAGAGAAGAGATGGGTAGGGCTGCTTGTGCTGCAGCCGAAGCGGTTGATTATGTCGGAGCAGGGACGGTTGAGTTCCTCGTTACTCCAAAAGGAGAATTCTTTTTCCTCGAAATGAATACTAGAATTCAGGTAGAGCATCCGGTTACTGAAATGGTAACCGGTGTGGACCTCGTTCGAGAACAACTTCGTATCGCAGCAGGCGAACCGATGAGTTGTGGAAAACTAAACATGAGAGGTCACGCAATTGAGGTTAGACTTTATGCTGAAGACCCGGAAAACAACTTCCTTCCAGCAATTGGCCAGTTGAAGAGATTCGTTGCTCCAACAGGGCCGGGAGTAAGGCTCGATACCGGGGTGAGAGAAGGGGACATGGTAACTCCTGATTACGACCCAATGCTTGCTAAATTAATCGTCTGGGCGCCGTCTAGAAATGAAGCATTGCAAAGGATGGAGCGCGCTTTGGAAGAATTTGTTGTTTTGGGATGTAAAACAAATGTCAGGTTCTTGACCGAATTATGTAGCCACCCGGACGTAGTGGACGGTTGGACTACCACCGACATGATCGAAAAATTATGGCCAAACGGTTGGTCTCCTGACCAAACGAGCATAGTTGAGGAAGCAGGACTCCTAATCGCTGCCGTATGTGAGCAAATTAATTACGGCAAGAGCATAGTAATATCTGGAGGAAAATCAGAGCACGTTTCACCATTTAGCACGCTTTCAAGGAGGTATCCTTGATGGAGTTCAAAACAGGCGGAGGAAAAATGGAAATCGAGCCTCATAGAGACGGCAATATGTTTTCACACAACGGCTTAGTCCTGCATACTGGTAACGGTCTTTGGTTGGAAATCGACGGTCGTAAGTACAAGGCTGAAGCGGTAAAGGTTGGCGATACTTGGTGGGTTCATTTCATGGGCCATACCCTGCAATTCCAAGTCGTGGAGCCTGGTGCTTCTATTGGTGAAGAAGATGGCAATCTTACAGCGCCAATGCCGGGTAAGGTATTGGAGGTATTCGTTACGGAGGGTCAACAAGTTTCAGCAGGTGACCAATTGCTAATCATGGAAGCAATGAAGATGGAACACAAAATAGTTGCAGATAGGGATGCAGTTGTTGAAACCGTGCACTACAGCGCTGGAGACCAAGTTACTCAGGGCGCTGAATTAATCAAATTAAGTGACTGAGCAGCATCCCAATATTACCTGAACTTCATTCTTCAGCATATTTCACGTCAGGTACGTGGTCAACATGGTGAAGTTTCTCGAGTAAATCCAAAGTATCCGTCAATGGATTACTTCGCTTATACTCTTCAATTATTCTCTTTTCTTCGTGGGTTATTTCACCATCGACTAAAGCTTGTACTGTCAAACTTTCAATAAGTGAATCTGACATTTCTTCAAGTCGTTTCTTTAGGTCGTCAGATGTTGCTCCTGCTTGCATTCTCTCGAGGATCTCCTTTGCCTGAAGCATGCTTTCCGTGCGAATCCTTGTGAGTAGTATTCTTTCATCATCTGACATCGAACCATCAGCCATTGCGAATTTAATGTAACTATTCATCTTCTTCTTTGTTCGTGCAATTATGTAAGCTGGATATAATTGCATCTTCCATATGTATAGGAGAAGTAGTAACACCATTCCTGGATAAACTATCATGTTAATCCAGAAATGGAAGAAAATCAGGTCTGAACCAAGGAAATGGCCAATAATTCCAGGGGTTCCTTGTTTTCCTGTTTGTATGTGTTGGTAGTATTTGACTGTGTGCTCGATCATGTGGTATCCTTGAACGAATAGAACTGTGAAGAAGGTCCATCTCATGCTTTTGAACTGGCGTAGCGTACTTTCAGGCCTGTTAAACTCCCAGGCATAGTAAACAACAATTAAGGTGAGCATTACTGAAAAATTCCACCAAAAGTGAACAGGTTCAATGTCAGCACGACCGAGGATTCCGTGACTTTCAGAAACAGGCATATCAAGGACTAGATGTTGATAAACCTGAACAAAATGTTCCAGGGTGTGACCTGTTTGCGCAATTACTGCAATAAGCATCAAATCAAAAGCTGGATTACCCAAAGAGTGTCTCAAACTGTGTCTAATCCTAGAAATAATGTCAGAAAATCCCATATTGCTTGCTTTTATTTTGAATATTAAACTCTATCGTAAAAAAACACCTTTAACTGTTAATATGGATATATTTTCAAATTCATGAAACGCAATTTTAGAGGTACAACGGTTTTACAGGGTGTTCAAGCCAAGAATCATCATTACGCCAATCAAAATCCTTCACATCGACATACAATTCTACTTCGTTACCGTCGGGATCTATCGTGTAAATAGAATGTGAGATGCCATGGTCTGTTGTACCGATTATCCGTACACCATTTGTTTTACATTTTTCTAGAGTGTTTCTTAGGTCATCATCATTATCACCGATTTTCCAACCTGTGTGGTAGAGGCCTATACGGTGACCGGTTAGGGGTCCTTTTGCATTACCAACCTCGATTAACAAAAGTTCGTGGTGGGTTCTTCCACCAGTAAGAGCAGTTGCTCTTCCTCCAAATGTTGTACCTGCAATATCTAATCCGACAATTTCAGTGTAAAATTCAACCATGGGTTTCATATCTCGAACGTACAGTACATAGTGGCCCAATTCTGTCATGAATCTTGGGGGGGGCTAGTTTGTTAGAAAACTATTCCTCAGAATCGTTTTCATCCGAAGAGAACCTCGGGATGACAATCCAAAGTACGGCAATGATATTCATCGGTGCGAGTAAGATTCCAACAACTGGGCTCTCTTTGAGGAAAGGTTGGGTTCCAAGTGAAACATTCAACCACCAAGGGTCCATTGGAACGGATTCACCAAGCACGTAATTTTCCCCAATCAGTGGTGTGGCTACGGATAGATTGTTTTCAAGACCCTTAGTTGAAACCAAGTTCAAGGGTTCATCCCAGTGATGTAGCGCTAATTCAAATTTTGAGTTATGAATTGGTAATATCACCGTAGCTTTCAGGTCTAAGCCCGCCCTAACTACCTCATCAGGCATCATGTGAATTTCGCTCCAGGCCTCATTGTACTGTCCTGATTCAAGAAATGCAATATCAAATGGCCCATATCTTTCTCCTATCGTAACAAACTCTTCCATGTATCCTGTGTCACCGCTAAAGAAAATACTCTTATCATGCAAGTTAAACACCCAAGATGCCCACAATGTAGAATCTCCGTTGAACAAACCTCGACCACTAAAATGTCTTGCTGGAGTCATAACTGCGTTAAATTCAGATGAAATTTCAACGTCATCATACCAGTCAAATTCTTGGACATTTTCCTTATTGATGTCCCACGCAAGTAAATGCGATTTTACGCCTAAGGGAACAAAGAATTTTGAGTCCTTGAGGTAGATTACAGTGTCCATATCGAGGTGGTCATAGTGGTCATGGGAAATGAACACGTAGTCAATTTTAGGTAATTGGTCAAGAGAATATGTGTTTTCGTAAGGGAACGGTCTGGGCCCTAACGAAAGTGGACCTGCTCCATCTGTTCCAAAAATTGGGTCTGCGATAATTGTAACATTGTTTGACCGAATGAATATCGTAGAATGGCCCAACCAAGTAATACTGACTTCATTATCTTCCAACTGTTCAAGAGTAAATGGCTGTGATGGTAGAGCTACATTTGGAGTTCTGCGCTCATCGCTCACAATATATTGGCTCAAAGTACCCCAAAAGGAAGTATTTTCTCCGGGTCCTAAATCAGTTGGCTGAAGGTTCTGAAATCTTCCCTCTTCGTAGTTAGGTGAATCAAAATTCTCTACCTCTCCGCCAAAAGCATCCACAAAATTGAGTGCAGTCGCCGCGATTATGATAATTAGACAAAGAATTACAGCAATAATAAATCCAAAAATCTTAGATTTTCTTACGAAAGAAGGTCTGGCTTTATCCTCTTCCTTCTTGACGAATAAATTCGTTTTGGATAGTAACTTAATCGCAGTCCAAAATATGATTATGATCGAACTCAGTATGACGATTGATGTTAGGTTGTTCCGATATAGCACAAGCGCTAATCCGATAGCAAGAAGTGGAATTGAAATCTTGTCATTTTTATGAAATAAAAAATCGAAAAATCTGGAAAAACCCATCGCAATCACCAAGGGGAAGGATGTAAAATTACATCCTTACTTTCTTTCCAGTAATCGCTCTCCAAACTCTCTGTAGAGGGTCGTAATATCTGTCGACAACTCTTTCCTTTAGTTGTATAATTGCGTCATCAGTGATTTGAATTCCAGCAGGGCAGACCTCAGTACAGCAACGAGTAATGTTACAGTATTCGACACCGAAATCTTTCTTGATTTCTGGGATTCTGTCCTCTTCGTCAAGCGGGTGCATTTCATACTGGGCTAGCCTGACAAGATTTCTAGGTCCGGCAAACTCGTCAAACAACTGGTGGTCCCTCAGAACGTGACATGAGTTTACACACAGGAAACATTCGATACATTCTCTAAATTGTTGTACACGGTGTGCTTCGTGTTGGTTGAACTCCCAATTCGGCTCTTCTGGACCCTTGATTGGCTTGATCTTCTGGGCGACATCATAGTTCCAAGAAACGTCGGTAACTAAATCCTTGATGTGGGGGAATGTCTTCATTGGCCTAACTTCGATCGGTTGTCCCTTTGGTGTTTCAGCGACTACATCCGACATTCTCGTCATACACATCAAACGTGGTCTGCCGTTGATTTCAGCGCTACAGGAACCGCACTTTCCAGCCTTACAGTTCCAGCGAACCGCAAGTTCAGGCTCCTGTTCGTACTGGATTCTGTGCATGCAGTCCAAAACGACCATTCCCTCATCGAGTTCTAATTCATAGTCGACCAATTCTGCTTCGTCACCTTCACCACGAAGGACCTTGAATTTCTGATTCTTACCTTTGAGTGACATCAGTTGCCACCTCCCTGTTCAGCGGCTCTTTCTGCAATCATGGCCTTTACTTCCTTGATTGCGTCCTTGAGGTCGTCTCTAATCTCTTCGACTTCTTCTTGTCTGATTTTGATTTCACCATCTTCCATCCAAATGATGTTCAGGTTCTTGCCCCAGAAGTCATCATCGTGACCGGGGAAATCGTCACGAGTGTGTCCGCCTCTGCTTTCCTCACGAGCTAATGCGGCCATTGTCGCCACCATTGATATGTCAACCATGTTCTTGAGGTCGAGAGCTTGATGCCAGCCAGAGTTGTATTTTCTGCTGGTTCCCGGGAAACACATCTTCTCTCTGTCACTGAATGCTTTGAGGTCGTTGACGGCTTCTTCTAATTCCGCCTTGGTTCGAATTATTCCAACCTTTTCTTGCATCATATCACGCATTTCGTCGTATATTCCACCTGGGTTTTCTCCCTCGCCTCTTTGCAATGGTGCGAGCATTTCCGATATTGCCGCTTGAACTTGAGAATCATCTATACTTGGTTGAGCGAGGTCCTTTGAACGCTTCGCTGCGTGTTCACCGGCTCTCTTTCCAAACACGATAAGGTCGGAAAGGGAATTTCCTCCCAGCCTGTTTGCTCCATGAAGACCACTGGCGACTTCTCCACAAGCATAGAGTCCGCCAACGCTAGTCTCTTGTGTCTCTGCGTCTACTCTCACTCCGCCCATCACGTAGTGTGCGGTTGGTCCAACCTCCATCGGTTCTTTGGAGATGTCAACTCCAGCTAATTCCTTGAACTGGTGATGCATTGATGGAAGTTTAGCAAGGATTGCTGCTTCACCTCTGTGTGAAATATCAAGGAATGCTCCTCCATGAGGGCTTCCTCTTCCTGCCTTTACCTCGCTGTTGATCGCTTTTGCTACAACGTCTCTGGTAAGCAATTCAGGTGGTCTTCTGACTGTTGCAAGTTTGCCAGATACGACTTCTTCGACCCACTGGTCAGATTCTTCGATAGATTCTGCGTGGTCTCCTTTGAACATTTCAGGTACATATTCGAACATGAATCTCTCGTCTTTGTTGTTGAGAAGTCTTCCACCTTCGCCTCTTACTCCCTCGGTTACGAGGATACCTCTAACCGATGGTGGCCAAACCATTCCTGTTGGGTGGAATTGTACAAATTCCATGTCTCTTAGTTCAGCACCTGCCCATAGTGCGAGTGCGTGTCCGTCTCCGGTATATTCCCACGAGCCTGAACATACAGACCAACATCTGGTTATTCCACCAGTGGCAAGAACGACCGATTTTGCGGAGAATGCGTGGAAGTCTCCGTCAACTCGGGTGTAAGCGACACAACCAGTAACTCTGTCACCTTCCTTGAGAAGGTGCCTCACGGTGTATTCAGTGAATATGTCAATACCTTCGTGAATTCCTCTTTCTTGGAGAGTTCGAATTATTTCGAGACCCGTTGCGTCTCCGACGTGAGCTAATCTAGGGAAAGTGTGGCCACCAAAGTTTCTCTGATTGATTACGTTCTTGGGTGTGCGGTCAAATACTGCGCCCCACTGTTCCAATTCCCTAACACGGTCCGGCGCTTCCTTTGCATGGAATTCAGCCATTCTCCAGTTCGCAAGCCACTTACTTCCCTTCATGGTGTCGTGGAAGTGAACCTTCCATCCGTCCCTAGGGTCGGCGTTCTGTAAGGCTGCGGCGCAACCACCTTCTGCCATTACAGTGTGAGCCTTTCCAAGTAGAGACTTGGTTATCATTGCGGTCTTTGCTCCGCTTCTAGCCGCTTCGATTGCGGCTCTAAGACCTGCTCCGCCGGCACCGATTACGACAACATCGTACTCGTAAGAGGAGTATTCTTCAGCCATCTCAAGCACCACCTATCAGTACTAGACTGAAATCATCAATAATTTCCATAGAACACGCGATTGTCCAAGCATCGCCGACGAATACCAGGCCCAAAGAAATCCAGAACCAGAACCCGTGGTCTCTGTTGATTACGCTGATCTTCGAGAACATCTTTCCTCTGAACTTGGAAATTCCAGAAGCCCATCTGTCGAGCATGCCTCCGGAGAGGTGTCTAAGAGCGTGACAGGAAGTGACGTACATCGTCAAACAAATCGATTCAAGAAGTAGAATAATTGTACCTCCTGATATTCCATATCCATCGTTAGAGAACGTCATCGTATGGGTGATATCCCACCACTTGATTAGCAGAATTGGAATCACCATGTAAAGGAAATATCGGTGTAGATTATTGACGAGGAATAGTCTCTTTTCTCCTTTGTAGCCGATTTTTTTGTTGATTTCCGGTTCGTCTACCCAACAACCGGTTGGACTTGCAAAGAAAGTTCTGTAGTAGACTCTCCTCATGTAATAGCAAGTTCCTCTGAATGAGAACGGAATCCAAAGAATCAGAACTGCTGCGTTAACCCAAGAAGGGTGTTCCCAACCACTGAACATCTTCCATTCAAGTACGTTAGGAGAAAACATCGGGGAAGTGACGTGTGCGCCGTTTACGTCGTAAGATATGTGGTCGGAGAAGAATACGACTCTCCAAAGAGTCCAAAGCATGGCTGCAGTCAACGCAATTCCCATAGTGAGAGGTTGTGCCCACCAGTTGTCAATCCTGTTTGTTCTGCCCATTCCGTTTAGCATCGGAAGTTTGAGTCCTTCACCCATTTGGTACACCAGCCCCGACCCCTACAGGGGTCGGATAAAGAAGGCCACCTACCATGGGGTCTTTGACCTGTTCGGATGTTGTTCAAGATAGAATTGAGAAGTCAACTTCTGCTTCAACCATCTCAATTTCGTCTACATCCATCTGTGCGAGTTGTAATTTTCCAGACAGTTCGTCGTTTACTGCGTGCCAGTAAGAGTACGCTTCTATAACCCAAATTCCGGATTCCCTAGTGCCGTTTCCGCTACCCTTGACTCCACCAAATGGTAGGTGAGCTTCGGCTCCGGAAGTAGAATTGTTAATTCCGGTCATGCCAGCCTTTATTCCAGTCTTGTAGCGGTATGCTTCAAGTCTGTCATTTGTGTAAATAGCACTTGATAACCCGTAAGGGCTTGCGTTTGCTAGATGTAATGCATGGTCGAAATCATCGGCTTTGACTACGGTTACCACAGGCCCAAACACCTCTTCATGGAAGCAGTTCATGTCCTCGGTTACGTCAGCGTAAACGTGAGGCCACATGTAGACGCCGTCCTCTGGATTGCCTTGGAAATTCTCTGGTGTATTTCCTGTAGCAATTCTTCCTTCTCCCCACAATTTTGTCGCTCCATCAGATTCAACCATCTCAATGCCCTTCAAGAAATCACCAGCGTATTTTTCTGAGAGCATTGAGCCGTACAAAACATCCTTGTGATGTAGCGAATCACCGATTCTTGTCTCCCTAACTTTAGCCATGAATTTCTCCATGAACTCGTCATAGATGTCCTTGTGAAGGATTAGATTTCCTAGGCTCGTACATCTTTGTCCTGCTGTTCCAAAACCACCCCAGTAGGCACCTGCTACTGCATTGTCGATGTCTGCTGAAGGCATGACGACAAGAGGGTTCTTTCCGCCTAATTCAAGACTGCATGAAACGAGGTTTCTTCCACAAACTTCGCCGATTGCTTTTCCGACAGCAGTGCTACCAGTGAATGAAATTTTGTTGATCAGACCTTCATCGACGGCGTCAACTATGTATTGGCCTGCTCCGCTTCCCTTTCCGTGAACGAGATTGATTACTCCATCCGGTAAACCTGCTTGATGCATTACTCTAGCAAGTGCGTATGAAAGGAGTGGGGAGTCCTGAGGCGATTTCCAGACGCATGTGTTGCCACAAATTATTGCTGGAATCATTTTCCAGAAAGGAACTGCTGAAGGGAAGTTGCAAGCGTTGATTATTCCACAAACCCCCAAAGGCCTCCTGTAGGTGAATAGTTCCTTGTCTGGAAGTTCTGAGTTTACCGTTTGACCGTATAGTCTTCGACCTTCAGATTGGAAGAATAAACAAGTGTCGATTGCTTCCTGAATTTCACCGCCACATTCTTTCAGAGTCTTACCGATTTCACGGGCTTGTAATCGAACTAAATCGTCCTTATTCTCCATTAGTAGTCTACCCATGTTACCAATGATTTGTCCTCTAGTTGGTGCAGGTGTTGCTGACCAGCCATCCAGTGCGGAACGAGCAGCTGCTATTGCGGAACGGACATCATCTCTTGTGGAGAGAGGGAATATTCCTAACTCGTCAGCGAGATGTGCAGGATTGCTACTAAGAAATGTTCCACCATCTGAAGCAAGTGTTAGTTGTCCGTTGATTATGTTGTATCCTTGGACCTTTGGTAATCCGTTTGGATTGTTGTTATCGATTAGTTCAAGACCGGCTTCTAAAACATGCGTCATGGCTCGCCGTACATGATGAGGAACATGAATCCACCGGATTCGATAATAAGCGAGGATTAAAAACGGTCTTACTTTAAGATAGGATGTCTGGAGGGGTATGTATGTCCAAGGAAGATGGTGAATCAATTTCGTTAAAGGTATCCAAAGCAATTCCAAGTGACGTTGGTCATGGCCGCGCAAGAATAAGCGGTGAAAACGACCTAGATTTGAAACCGGGCGATATCGTCGAGATTAAGGGAGATAATCGTTCAACAGCGGCCATATATTGGAGAAGTCGACCGGAAGACGCAAAGATGGACATCATCAGAATAGACGGAATCATCAGAAAAAATGCTGGTGTAAGTCTCGGCGACAAAGTTACAGTTTCGAAGGTGGATGCCAACATCTGTAAGAAATTGGTACTGTCTCCTGTAATGGCAAACAAACAGCAGGTAAAGTTTGGCCCGGGCATTGAAGGGTTCGCACGCAGAGGATTGAATAAGAGACCCGTCATGGCTGGGGATAGAATTTTCATCCCGGGTATGACCCTCTTCGCTGAGGCTCTACCGTTCGCAGTATTGCAGACTACACCTAAAGGAATCGTTCAGGTTAATTCCGATACTGACATCGTAATCAAAGATGAAGCAATCGATGACGACCAAGTAGGTCAGAATCAGGGTATTACTTACGAGGATATCGGAGGTATTGGTTCACAATTACAAAAGGTCAGGGAAATGATTGAACTGCCTTTGAAGCACCCTGAGTTATTCAGAAGATTGGGAATTGATCCGCCTAAGGGAGTTTTACTCCACGGGCCTCCGGGTACCGGTAAAACAATGATTGCAAAGGCAGTTGCTACAGAAACGAATGCGCATTTTGCAACGATCAACGGTCCAGAAATTATCTCCAAGTATTACGGGGAATCCGAAAAACAGCTTAGGGAGATTTTCGACGAGGCTGCAAATAACGCACCTGCAATTATTTTCGTTGATGAAATCGATTCTATCTGTCCAAAGAGAGAAGACGTTAGTGGTGAAGTTGAGCGCAGAGTAGTCGCTCAAATGCTTACCCTGATGGATGGAATGCAGGGAAGAGACAACGTCATCGTAATCGGTGCTACAAATAGAAGAGACGCAATGGACCCTGCTCTAAGAAGGCCAGGGCGATTCGACAGAGAAATCGAAATCGGTGTGCCGGACAGGGACGGTAGAAAGGAAATTCTTGATGTTCATACTAGACAAATGCCGATAGCAGACGATTTCGACGTAGATTGGGTACTAGAGAACTCATACGGATTTGTTGGAGCGGATTTGGCTGCTCTTGTACGAGAGTCTGCGATGAAGGCATTGCGCAGATACCTTCCTGAAATCGACCTTGATGAAGATACAATTCCACCAGAAGTTCTCGAAAAGATGGAAGTTCGAATGGATGACTTCCGTCTCGCAATTAGAGAAATCGAGCCAAGCGCCCTAAGAGAGATTTACGTCGAAGTTCCTGACGTTTCATGGGAAAGCGTCGGTGGCCTTGAAGAGATTAAGAACAGGCTCAAAGAAAGCGTAGAATGGCCTTTGACCAAGCCAGAACTATTCGAGCACTTTGGCATTAAGCCGCCTCGAGGTATTGTCTTATTCGGCGCACCAGGTACTGGAAAAACGCTACTCGCTAAGGCGATTGCTAACGAAGCAAAAGCCAATTTCATCTCGATAAAGGGGCCAGAATTGATTTCAAAATGGGTTGGAGAGTCTGAGAAGGCGATAAGAGAAATTTTCAAGAAGGCTAAGCAATCCTCGCCTTCGATTATTTTCCTCGACGAGTTCGAATCTATTGCTGGAATGAGGTCTTCCAATTCGCAATCTGGAGGTTCCGATGTAGCAAACAGAGTTGTAAATCAATTACTAGCAAGCATGGACGGCGTAGAAAGCTTGGACGGCGTGATCGTCGTTGCTGCCACAAACAGGCCGGAAATGATAGACCCTGCCCTTCTAAGAAGTGGCAGATTCGAGAGAGTTCTCCACGTTCCTCCACCAGACAAACCGGCAAGGGAAGCCATCATGGCAATTCACAGCGATGGTATGCCGGTTGGTAAATTCTCTATGAAGGATATACTGAGTGGCCTTGACGGATTTACCGGAGCAGATATAGAAGCGGTATGTAGAGAAGCAGCGCTGATTGCAATGCGTGCAGGGAAAAAGACTGTGACAAAATCTCACTTCGAAGATGCGATTTCAAGAGTTCGACCAACAGTTACTCCTGACATGCTAGAATATTATTCTAAGATGGAAGAGAGACTTACATCTGGCCTGTCAAATATTAAGCGAAGTAGGGACACCAGTTTCGGCATGGAATCAATGTGATTTTTGCGGTTGATTGAATAGGTTAGTGAGATTACGAATATCAGGAGCGGAGTCGCAATATGCCAAGTTTCAGCAACGAATTCATGTCCATGAAAGTTGTTGATTCCAGTGGAGAATTATTGGGCCGGCTTCAGGATATTGTTATCGATCCGAGGACTGGGGATGTAACCGAGATTATGGTAAAAGTCGAACAAGAAATCGATGTTTCAAAATTACCCTGGTCGATGAAAAACAACCTTTGCGTTATTCCCGCGCAAGAAGTAAAGGAATTTGACGACAGAGTTGTGCTTCGTAGGTGAGCAATACAGTATCACATAGGCACAACATTCTAAACCCACTAATTCCCGTCTATGTCTGAATCTTGTACCAAGGTGTGTTAAAATGAGCGATGGCCCACGCGTTAATAAAAGGAGAATAGCCCTCCAGTTTGCGTTTTGGTTCGTTCTCATCATGCTCCTTTCTACCGTTTTATCACAAGTTATCAACATCGGTAGTCAAGATGGGCACTCTGCATATGATGATGATTGGAACGATATGTCCGCTTTCAGGCAAGACCTGAAGGATATGGGTATTGAAACAAAGTCGCTAGTGTCGTCTCCTTTGTTGCTTTCAGACATCGAAGACCCTGCAAATACTACATTTATTGTCGCAGGTGTTGAAAGAGATACAATTTCTCTTCCACAGTTCTCAACCGATGGACTGCTGACCTTTGCGGCTGAAGATGGGTATTCTCCTGCCGAAGTTAATGCAATCAAAGAATTCGTATTCGCTGGTGGAGACGTACTCGTTTTGGACGATTTTGGATATTCTTCCACAATCGCTGAAGCTTTCGGAGTTCGCTTCAAGGGAGTCCAACTTTATGACACGGTTTACGTAACTGAACTAGATTACAACTTTGTTTGGATGTGTATGCAAGAAGCACCTTGTGGAATGGACGGTACACAACTAGACCCAGACACTCTTGAGAATCACAGCAGATGGTCAGTTTTGGACACGGGTTCTCACATTTGTAACGTTTACAACGGAAGAACAATGGTAAAGTCCGATGCTGGAGTTTGTGAACAACATTGGGATAACGGAGCTATTGTTTACAACGCATCATATCAAGTTTTGACAAATAACATTACGGGCATAGACATCATTCCTAACGCAAAAACCGGAATGGCAAAGACGGAAGTTAGAGCATATACCTCAGCAGAAGCAACCATTGACGTTAACGGTGATGGAGAGATTTGGGTTGGATCGGAACAAACAGCAGAAACCCCTGATGAATGGGGTCAGTTCAATCTATCAATCGAGGTTTGTATTTCCCAAGACTGCAACATGAAAGACGGTGGCCGAATCACATTCATTGCTGACGGGTCCATTCTAACCAATGCTTTGTACGATTACGAGGGATACAATGATGGGAAATATGGAGATGCTACAAATCCAATACCTCGAAATGACAATCGCAAGTGGGCCATGGACTACATCGCGGATTCACTGGTCGACCCAAATGCGGATGGGTCAACACCCGATGCTCCAGGATTTGCACCTAACGCAATGGTAATCTTTGACGAAAGCAGGCATATTCAGCCAAACCTCGCTTCAGAATCCTACAACACCATCTATTTCTTGCTGGTCTACTTTACCGGTGAAGGATTAGCAATGCTACTTCTATTCCTGATTCTCTTCATCGCATTCGAGGCGGTCCTTCTAAAGAAGAAAGATCCGGAGGCATGGAGACACATCTTCAGCATCATCTATTACGGGTTTGGAGATGCAAATCGGTATACATACTACGCTAAGGCGAACAAGATTAAGCAGGTTTTCTTGTCAAAGGTTAGAAATCAAAATGGATTGACTAGGGAGGAATTTGATTCGCTCCCAGCAAGAGAATTGCAATCGATGATAGATGACCCGATATTGGTAAAATTCGTGTTTGAAAACAAGAATTATTCATTAGAACAAACCGTTGCAATCGTGAAACGAATCAAGGTTTGGGGGAAGACGTGAGGTGATTGTAGATGTGGACTAGAAAGGCTTCTTTTACATTTACAGGTGGTATCGCCCTGATACTTATTGGAATGATGATATCCAATCATCAGATGATGATTCTGGGAATTTCATTCATCGCTTTCATCATGGTTAATTCATGGGTAAGCGGTCATGGAGACGTTGAGGTTCAAAGGACACTATCTGCTGATAACCTGTACAAGGGTGACGACCTCTATGTCGAACTGCTGGTAACCAATAGAAGTCGAAGAAAAACACAGCAACTAGAAGTTTATGATAACATTCCACACGAAATGAAACTACGTAGCGGTCTCAATCAAATGCGTTTGAATCTCAAACCAGGTGAAAGCGCAAGGGTTCGCTACGTCCTTCGGTGCCCTCTCAGGGGACACTACTCATTAGGACCGGTTTCTCTTCGTTACAGAAATACGTTCAACTTGTCAGTGGAGGAAATGTATGTTGACCACCATTCAGACATGATTGTATTCCCGCAGATAAGAGATGTAGAAGAAGCATTCATTCGCTCTAGAACAGCAAAAATGTACACTGGCGCTACTACGCTTAGAACCCCCGGGCCGGGAACTGAATTCTACTCGCTGAGAGAATATGTTCCGGGTGACCCGTTTAAGAACATCAACTGGAAAGCGTTCGCCCGAACGGGAGACCTGATGATTAACGAAAAGTGTAGAGATGCTGTAACGGACTTGTACATCATCTTGGATAGTAGAGACATCGCAAGAATCGGGACGGTTCTGAAGAATCCGCTAGAAATGGGAACGGTTGCCGCTGCTAGTCTTGCTTCATTCTTCTTGAAGCGCAGAGACTCTGTCGCACTGACGATTTATGACGAAAAACTGTCGTTCCTTCCTCCAGATACCGGAGATAAGCAGTATTTCAAGATCTTATCATCTCTAGCAGGAGTTGCACCGAAAGGAACCATGCCTCTACAAGCTGTTACAAACAGCCTCGCTGCAAGATTTAGTCGAGGAAGTCCAGTATTCATCATCTCATCCTGTGAGGGTGATGGAACGGTTCCAGCAGCAGTTAGAGACCTTGTAGGCCGTGGTCACGAAGTAACCGTACTTTCTCCATCTTCGATTGACTTCGAGAGATTGGTTAGCAGAATTCCAAGAATGTCTTACGAAGTTTTGAAACTCGAACGACAGAATAGATTGACATCACTGGCAGGATTTGGCAGTCAGGTAATCGATTGGATGCCAGATATGGATTTGTCACAAGCCTTACTGCAGGTGAGGGGTTACTGAGGTGAGATTATGGCAGGCGAAGTAACCCCACAAGGAGAAGGAGCCCGTTCCTTGCATCTACGTCAGTTACGTGTTCAGTGGCAAATAGTAACGCTCCAGGTGTTAGCAACACTTGCTCTGGTCTGGATGTACCTTGAGGTTGTTTCAACTTATGTGGTTGGCAGTATCGACCACACTCTACTGTTTGATACTCTTGAAACCGCACTCGGAACAGAATTGCCTATTGCGGATTGGCTTACCGGCGCTGGCAATGATGGACTGGCTAGATTCTACGTCCCAATCGGGCTTGGATTGGGTCTTGGCGGGTTGATGGCATTATTGGCATTCCAAACCCCTAAATTCCAGCAAAGAGTCAGATTAGGTTTCGTTATTGGACTGATTTTACTACTTGCAGGTAGATTCACAGTCGGATATGTTTGGCAACTATTCCAAGATGGTTGGAGCGTTCCAGGCAATGATGTCTTACAACTGCTTGAATGGCCATTATTGATGATGCTCTCAATCGTAGTCCTTGCAGTGTACTTGCTTCCACTTATTACCGGCGCAAGAGGAATCTGGGGATTGTCGAGACGAGGTGTCGCATGGTCGATTGGATTCACGCTACTATTCCTTGGTATTCACGCAATTTTGACATTCCCTCTGATAAAGAATCAGTTAGGTACCTATGGCGCTCAACTTACTACATTGGAAATCATTGTTTCCGAACCTGAGGTTTTTGGTTTGGTCACAGCTGAACAATTCTCTCTAATCCTAATCGCTTGTCTAATGATGGTATTCCAAGAATCAGCATTTGGAGTAATCCGTCTTCTTGAATATGCATACAGGCTACCTGAATCATGTAAGAGAGACCCTGAATATGTCGGGCAGATGGATAATCTAATGAATGGCCACTTAAGACATACAGCAATTTTCCTATCGATGACGATAGTAGCGACAACAATCGCATTAGGTTTCCATTCTATTCTTTTGGAGTGGGTTTCGGGTATTACCGGGTCTCAATGGGCATCACAAGTCAGTGAGTCAATTGAGCTCACACTGACATATGGGCTTGTCATTTCCGCTCTACTTTTCCTTGGAGTAATGGCTCTATTACGCTATGTGATACCGTGGCAGAGATTTTGGGGATTAATAGAATCATCTTTCTCTTCGACTTCAAGAGATTAGAAATAAATTGACAGGGACTAAAATGACCTTTGATGTGACCTTTGATGACGGTTTTGAATATATATTTGGCATATGTCTACTTCCGTTAGGGTTAATTTTTCTATTTATTCTATTATTTTCTATAATAAAAATTGTTGAATTAACATTTTATCAGATTGTTTTCAGAATCAAAATCGGCAAAGAAGTTTTCCAATTTCCAGAATACTGCTATGATTGTGGAGTAAAAATAGCGAAAAATCCATCTGGGATTGGAAAAGAATGCCCTAAGTGTAGTTGGAGTGCTGAACCGTATTTTTCGGTATGGACTAAATCTGGTTTTCGATTTTATGAGATTTTTTCACACATAGAAGATTACAAAAAAGTCAAGAAATCAGGTGAAATTAAGATTGCAAAAAATGCTTCAAAACAAAATCCTGCAGGTGAACAAAAATCCTCATACTCTGGTGACAAAAGCAATGCTGAATCGAGTACAAATGAAGATCCATCACATACTTTAGTTGAATTCTGACCTTGCTTTGTATAATATAATAAACTATCAACTTATAGTAATCGCAATGTCGGAGTCTAATCTACCCAAGAGTAAAAGTAAAATTTTAGCTTTTTTAATTGCTATAATTCTAGGTCCTTTGGGTTTCCACAATTTCTACTTAGGCCGTTGGAAGCGTGGTTTTGCACAATTCTTTTTGGTTTTGATTACCCTTGGGGCAGGTCTTCTAATCACATATCCATGGGCATATATCGAAGGGCTACTGATTCTTATCGGCAAATATTCGATGGGTCCAAAACCCAAACAGGCGTATACAGATGAATCAGGAATTGCATATTTAGAAGAAACCAAGGTAAGTGCAATGAAAGAATATCTTATTGCGGCATTTTTACTATCTCCACTAATAATATTTTCAATTTTCACTATGGGTGTACCTATAATTTTTGCAATAATATTCTATTTCTTAGTCGGAGGTCTATGGAACGTAATTACACGATTATTCATAAAAATAATCTTGCCAATTTATGCTTCAGTATTCAGCGCGGGAAAGAAATTCTTGATTCGTTTCTCAGAATATAAAATCCATCCCACATCAACCAGACCTGAATTGTTTAGGGCGACACGAAAATTGAGTATCACTGCAGTTTTTGTTTTATTCTTCCTAATCAGTTTAATCGCCCAATCAAACACGGGCATGGTTACTGAAGGAAACATACCAGATGCGGTAATCTGTGATGATGGTACAATAGAGTTAACCGGATTATGTGATGATGAAAGTGTAGGCTCAACATGTGATGCGGAATGTGTTATGGACAACACGGATGCACTCGATAGAGTTGTAGAAGCTTATTCTTCAGTGGGAATAATTGCAGTTCTCATGTTTTCTCCCTTCATCACGGTTCTTATCGCACCGATTCTCGTTTTGAGGTACAGTTCATTATCGATAGTAGACAAGAAAACCAGGTCTATGTCACCTATCGGTGAAAAAGCAAATGATTTGACCAATGTAGGTGCAGGTTTTGGTGCTTTAGTAATCTTTTTCCAGACGGCATGGAGAATTTCATCTGCAGCAGTCCAAGATGGAGACATAACCACCGGTGTAGGTTACGTAGCAATGATTTTGATATTGACCCTGGTTTTTGTTTTGATGTTCTATCCTCTGATTTGGCTGCCTATGCTGAAATTTACTAAAGCATTTGAATCACACGTTTTGAAACTTGACAATTCGCTTGTTGATAGCAAAGGTATCGAAGTCCATCAGTTGATCTACGAGGATAATCAATTGAGAATCATGCCTGTACAAAATAACGTTCCTGCAGTAATCCAAAACCAAACTCCGATGACGCAACCGATTTCTACTCAGATGCCTCCACAAGACCCAGAAAATTCATCTTCACAACTACCGCCTCCTCGATTGGAGTCAGAAGTTTTGCAGCCACCACCGCCAATGCCAGCAAGTGGCCCGAGTTTAGATACACCTGCCCAAAGCACAGATGAAAATGGATACGAATGGCTTCTTCATGAAGGAAAGAATTACTACAGATTCACGGGTTCAAACTCACCTTGGCAGGAATTGTAATATCGTTGGGAACTAATAGTGATGAAAACTCCTGTCTGTCAAATCCTCGCTCCAAAAATCAACTATATGTGACTAGATGAAGTGGTTTTATGTGGACCGATGAACAATTGCTAGCACAAGGTTGGACTCAAGCCCAGATAGAGCAGTGGAGATTAGACCAATCAGTTCAAACAAACGAAAAAGAACATTCCGCTTCAGCCGAACCAATTAATCCGACTGAGACTATGGCTTCTAGCCAAGTTGCTAATTCCACTGGCATAGGTGTTTTAGAATCAGGTAAAGTACAGACTTTACTCGTTGCGTGCATGATGGTTTTGGTTCCATTAACCCTTTACAATTCATTCATTTCAGACGGCCCTCAAGGTCCAAAAGGAGAAAGTGGTATTCAAGGTGAAAATGGAACAGCAGGATCTAGTCTCCATCTTGTAGAATCCTCTGATGATTTGCCAATTTGTGACTCATCGATTGAAAATCAGATATTTTTCGTAGCTGAGTCCTACGGTTTTGAAGTATGTCAAGGTAGCATTTGGTCAGAGGTGAATTTGACTGGTCAACAGGGGCCTCCTGGAACGCCTGGAAATCCTGGTGCTGATGGAGTAGACGGTACAAACGGGAGCGATGGAAATGATGGTCAAGATGGAGCAAATGGAGTAGATGGTTCTGATGGCCAAGATGGAGCAAATGGAACAGATGGTTCTGATGGAAACGACGGACTGAGCTCATTGATTGTATCACGGATTGAAAATCCGGGTGTGAATTGCGTAAATGGAGGCACACTTATTGAAACTGGAATTGATGATAATGGTGATGGTATCCTATCATCTCCTGAAGTCGATGATTTTGTATTCGTTTGTAACGGAAACGATGGCTCAGATGGTGCTGATGGGGCTAACGGCAGTTCCACTACAACAATGCTTGTTGCAAAGCTTGGAGTCGCTCCTGCTTACCTCGGATGTAATGGAACAGGTCAATTACTACAGCAGGGAATGGATGATGGTTCAGGAGGTGGAATCGCACAAAATGGAATTCTTGAGGCCGGGGAAATTATTACAAGTACACTGATTTGTACGATATTTTCAGTTGATTTAGTAAATGATATCAACCTAGGTACGGGAGGTAGTTTTCCATCGGAATTTGTGACAATCAACTCAACGATATATTTCACGGCAAATAATGGAAGCACATTTGGAATATGGTCACTTGACGTCAATGACACATTATCTCTTGAATATTCAGGTTCTGCTTTTGGATTAAGAGCGATAGGTGGCCAGATATTCTTCCTTGGAGGAAGTCTGGCAAACGGTAATGAGCCATGGATATATGACCCTTCAAATGGATCAGATTGGATGATTTCTGATATAAATTCGGGGCCTTCAGGAAGTTTTGCAGGAGATTTTACCCTTATTGGAACGACAGTTTATTTCGGAGCCCGCGACAATGCAAACACTGTGTTTGACCTTTGGGCGTATGATACTGTTAATCTAA
>CAZGJD010000015.1:0-41279 GCA_964526385.1 uncultured Candidatus Poseidoniales archaeon
AAGTCGTAACAAGGTATCTGTAGGGGAACCTGCAGATGGATCACCTCCTAAGAAAACCCGGAAGCGGGGGACTTCGGTCCCCCGTTTCCACTTTTTTTTTATTTTCATTAAAGTTTACTTTTTACACCGTTTTAGTTTTCATCAACATACCAATGTTTCTTATCTGGAGAAAGCGGTCTCTTCATCCACAAAGGTCTTCTTTCCCCTCTTGGATGGGTTTCCTTTTCTTTTGCCCATGAATTCCACTTTTTGTAATATTCATGTGATTTATTGGTATCTACCTCGACATCGCCGTATTCTTCTCCATCTTTTGGAAGGGATAGTTTCACCTTTTGTAGCCAGCAATGAGCGCCACTGATGGGATCTGGTTGTACAGCGTGAGTTATATTTTGATGAACCCCACCGTCTCGCCAAAACAATCTGTTCGTGTCTGGATCTTCTGAACTGAATGGAGTAATTCCCTCTACGGTTCTCATCCTCCACTTACCGTCACCTCTGTCTTCAATTGAGACAGTATTTGTCATCATTCTGTTACCTGCATCTTGTTTCCTTCTCCAGCGTCCAATGTGGTGTGAGCAACCAACTATACCTGGTTTAATTGCCTCAGTAACCCATACTTTGTCAATGAACCAGCCTATTTCAGTCTCGATCTTGATTAATCCTCCTTCTGTAACTCCCAATTTCTCTGCGTCATTTGGATGCAACCAAATCGGGTTCCTATGAGCTATCTCCACTAACCACTTGGCATTTGCCGATCTTGAATGTATGTGCATCGGTAGTCTGAAGTTGGGTAGAAGACAGAATTCATTCTCTCCCTCCAAATTTTCAGGGTGTACGTGAGATTTAATTTTGTAATGTGGAATTGCGTGCTCTGGATAGCCAAATTCAATCATGGTTGGCGAATAGAATTCTTGTTTTCCAGAAGGGGTTGGCCAGCCTTCTTGTTCGTATTTTTTGTAAGTACTTTCTTCGATTAAGAAAGCACCATGTTTTCTCATGTATTCTAATTCAGAAAGTTCCTCTTCCTTTGATTTTTTAGTAAGTCCTGGAACCCTTTCAAAGATGTACTGATAATAATCATCAAGATTCATTGTATCTCCTTCTCTATATGGTGACATGAAGTATTTCTTGATACCCATGCTACCATCTGGGTCTATTCTAAGGCTTAATTCATTCCAGAACTCATCTTCTTCCCAGACTTCACCAGGGTTTACCTCGTGAGTGAATTCTACTTCATTGCCCTGCCTTCTTTGGAATTCTCGAAGCACAGGTTGCCTAAATGCTACCCACTTGCCTGAAGAGGTTGCATATGAATTGATGTCGTGCCTTTCGCTAGAGTGCCCCATAGGTATAACATAATCCGCAAAGAAAGCGGTCTCATTCCACGTAGGTGTCATAGCGATATGGCAACCAACAGCATCTTCATTCTGAAGCATTTCAATCCAAGAAAAACCATCAGGATAGGTCCACACTGGATTGAAAACTCTCGTAAAGTAAACGTCCATTGTTCCCCTTCCTTCTTTTACTAGATGAGGGAGAATATGACTCATTTCAAAATGTGCAAGAGTATACTCAGGTGGGAAATGCAGTTCATTCCATCCGTCTGGCGCTGGTGGCTCATTCGGAAGTTCTGGTTTGAACTTTGACCAAGAGTTTGGAGCCGTTCCGCCCTCTGTTCCCACTGAGCCTGTTAAGACATTGAGGAAATGTAAAGACCGACTTACTTGCCACCCTCCGAGATTACCAATTGAGGCGGCTCTCCAAACGTGGGATGATAATTTACTTCCTGCATTTGCTACAATCTTTCCAGTTTCAATCACTTGTTCTACAGGAATTCGACACTCTTGTGATGCGTATTCAGGGGTATACATTGCATATTCCTCTTTGATCAAATCAATGAATTTTTCAAACGATTTGTTTTCCGTAGGATGCACTTCTTCCAAATATTGTTCCCAATTAACTTGGCTTTCCATGAATTCTCTATCATAGAGGCCTTCATCCAAAATCATTTTTGCCCAGCATAGGAACAACGCTGTTTCGCTTCCTGGCCATGTTGGGATCCAGTGGTCTGCCATAGATGCGGTATTTGATAATCTTGGATCAACAACAATTAATTTAGCTCCGTCCATCATCCCTTCAAGTATTCTTTGAGCATGCGGGTTGAAGTAATGTCCAGTTTCTAAATGCGATGAGCAGAGAAGGATTACCTTTGCATTGCTGTGGTCTGGGCTTGGCCTATCGTGATGATGCCAAATCGCATAGCCAGTTCTGGCTCCTGCACTACAAATATTGGTATGTGAATTATGACCATCTACGCCCCATGCCTTCAGCACACGGTTTGTGTATCCCTCGTGACCAGGTCTTCCAACGTGATAGACGACTTTGTCTCTTGCACCGGTCTGAAGTGATGCTCTAATTTTAGATGCAATATCATCTAAGACTTCATCCCAAGAAACTCTTTCCCATCCACCTTCTCCTCTTTTTCCAACCCTTTTCAATGGATATAGAATTCTCTCGGTATCTTTGATTTGGTTAATTGTTGCAGGGCCCTTTGCACAATTTCGTCCTCTGCTTCCGGGATGGAGTGGATTTCCTTCGAATTTTGTTACTTCACCCGAATCCTTATCCACATATGCTAACAATCCACAAGCTGATTCACAATTGAAACAGGTTGTTGGTACTAAAGAATAGTTTTTCTCGATTTGTTTTGGCCATGCTTGAGCATCTAACTCAGTGTGGTTATCCCAATCTTCGAAGTTAGGATACTTCCTTAATTTCTGGCTCGATCCCTTGTGAGGTTTTTTGTCAATGTTAGGGATAATTCTCAATTTTTGTGCGATATTTTCTATGAATGTTCTAGACATGATATTCCCTCACAACAATGGTTCCACCTGTGGTTTTTCGATTACATGATGACCATGTATGAGTATTACAATGAGTGCTATGGCTCCCAAAACTATAGGAAGAATGCCTCCAATGATTATGGCCAAGGTAGCAGCCCCAATCAGCATCGTTTCAATCAAGAATTTTAGTGGTAATAGATTATCTTTTGACCACGACCTTGCCTTAGCTTGTTGGAGTAGCCACGCAGTGTAGACTCCGGTAAGCGCGGCAATAGGAATTCCAGCATAAGCAAGATATTGAAGGTAAATTTCATTCAAATCTAGCACGACAACCGCAAGAGTCAACGATAGTATTGCTCCATATGCTGCTAATATGTAGGCTCCCTTGACTAGCCAAGAATTCCAATTTGGCCTTAACATAACATATAGGAATCTTTCTGGCCTGTCTAGATCTTTGATTAGAAGCAGTCCTGTGATTGCCATGAATACTAATCCTACTCCAGTTACTGGAATCCACAAATCATCCATTTCTGGAAGGTTGCCACTTAGCCACATAATCATTGCAACCATGTATGTTCCCGCGGCTATACCCTTGGTCCAGATATATGCACTAACTTCCCATCCCCAAAGAATACCCTTTGAAGGTGAGTCATAGGCTCTCTTTGCATTCGGTGAATTGTCAGCTAATCTCGCAGCAACGTCACGAATAATCGCTTGGTCTCTCGGGTTTGCATCTTTAGCCTTCATTTCGAGTGCTAGTTGTACCAACATAGAATTTTGGTCAGCAGCGCCCAATCTATCTTGAGCGTATTTGGCAAAGTGGCCTACACCTGCTGATTGTTGGTTGAACATCCCTTCAGCGGTTCTTTCTGTAGCAAATGGGTCTAACATTTCGTCAGATGTGTCCAAGTAGAACACGTTTGGAATCGTCCCAGATTCTGGTTTCCTAACTTTCGTTTCATTCTCCGCAATCAAAACGGACAAGTTTGAATTTTTATCATCTAAATCTCCGCTTACTATTGCTTCTACGGGACAGACGATTACGCATGCTGGTTCGTAAGAGTTTTCTATTCTGTGGGCGCAATAGTTACACTTTGCGGCGGTACCGGAATCTGGATTGATGTATAATGCATCATACGGGCATGCTTGCATGCATGATTTACATCCTATGCATCTTTCGTCGTCGAAATCTACAATCCCATCGTCTCTGGTAAACAGGGCAGTTGTTGGGCAAATTGTAGTACAGGGGGCATCTTCACAATGATTGCATCTATGAACACTGAACTCACGGTTGGAATTAGGATATTCTCCGGTTTCGATATACTTCACGTGTGTTCTGTTTACTCCCACCGGAATATCGTGTTCTGATTTGCATGCGACTGTACACGCATGGCAACCAATGCATTTTCTATTATCAATTGCAAAGCCAAAATTCACCATAAATACACCCCTCAATCAACGACAACTACTTTTACGCCATCCATTTTAATTTTCACTAAACTATTTAGTGGCCAGTCACCTTGACTTCTTACGAAATTCATCCCTTCTCCCTTTTCGAAGACAATCCAGCAATCAATAACTTTTGCTCCAATTCGATCAATCGCTTGTAGAATTGGTAATAGCGTACCACCTGTTGAAACAACATCGTCTACGATAAAAACTCCATCTCCTTCTCTTATGTCGTTGAGGTATATTTCGCCCTTAGAATATCCTGTAGATTGGTCAATAGCTGTTTCTCCGGGTAGTCCATACTCTCGCTTCCTACCGATAACAAGTGGTTTGCCTGATTTGAGGCATAGGGCTGCAGCGAGAGGTATGCCCATAGCCTCTATACCCAGAATAATGTCAACTTTATCCCAATCAATTCTGTCATAAATCAAATCACGGGCAGCCGCTAATAACTCTGCTGTTTGGCTTGGAACGCCGTCGGTTAATGGATGGATGAAATATGGATATTCTCCTCTTAGCACAACTGGTGCGTCAACAACGCTTTGTCTGAGGATTTCATATCTCACATCGGACATGTGATTCCGATATTGGGATAACAAATGAACTATTCCCTAATGAAAAAGAAAAGAGGCAACAACCGGGTCCTAAGACCCAGTTGTTGCGAAATCTGCATTTGCAGTTAACATTTTACAACTTTAATGTTCAAAATACTTTATCGAATATCCATTCGGTCAGAAAGTGCGGCGCTAATTAGAAAACCTCTGCTTTCAATTCCAGCAAATATATCAGGTTTCCATTCAGAAACTATTTTTCTAGTTCATCTAATGCATAAGTCCGGGCTTGAGGATTGCCGATTAAGGTGGAAATATCATAAAAAAGGATTCCTGGAATTGGAAAATCAGGAATTCCCCGAATATGTTCTTTTAGATTCATTTTAGGGCCTCAAATTTTTCTTGCATTGTATTTCTAAAGGTAAGGAGATTTAGTACAGGACCTGACAGGTCTACAGTAATTGTTGCTCCTCGGTTGAATTGATATTCATCCCATCCATCTGGAACGACATATCCTCTGTGCATATCGCTTGTAATCACCGTTGGAGTATTGGTCCAGTCACAATACCTTTCATCTGAAATTTCACTATCAATTTCTCTTGCTATCACGAGATAGTGGTCGCCAGAACCACCGTTACTTCCTAGGTTTGATTTCCTTGCGATTTGATTAAACCATGCCCCTTGGCCCAACCAAGTTGAGAATACCAATCCACTTGACTGTTGTAAGGTTTCTATTCCACCGCGTCTAAGATGATACTTGGAGGGTGCATACTGATGGGTATTTGCTATCAGTAAATCATTCAATGCAGGGTCAGTTTTGATTTTATTCCCGCTCGTAGTCTCAATAATTGCTTGTAGTCTAGGAAGTCTATTTACTATTGCAGCACCAGATAATGCAAGGTCTATATCATCTGGAAATGTTTCTATAGAACTATCCATATAGAACCCAAGTGAACCCTCAATGTCATTTGTTCTTGGGTGGGAGTTGACTCCCATGACTGGAGTATTGGAATCTATATTATGTGAAATAGAAGTTAATGTTCCATCTCCCCCTAAAACAATTACCAAATCGCGTCCAATGAAATCCGCTCTGCGAACCTTTTCCCGAGCCCTGATTTCTACCCTAATGGTATCTGACCTTTCATTTAGTGCCTGTTTTAGGAGGTTCAGTGATTCATCATGTACCTCTTCGAAGTTCTTCTTGTAGACTAAGAGAACATCGGCCATGAAACGCCCATGAGGACTTCCTTCTTGAGATTGATTATTCTGCGTAACCTTCATTCACTACCATAACTCACCTTCACCTATGCAACCTGCCCCAAATAACCAACCGATGATGTACGGCCAGCCACAACAAGTAATGATTGACCCAAATACGGGGATGCCACAAAATGTCATTGTAATACAGCAACCATCTTCAGCAGCAAAAGTTGTTGGTATACTTGTGATAATCGCCGGTGTACTTGGCGTGCTTGGAGAATTAATAAACATCCCAAGTTCACTTGAACTAGGAGCATTATGGGCATTACTTTCTGTCGCAAATTTAGGAATTAATGGTGGACTGATTGCTGGTGGAGTTATGATGACAAACTTCCAGAAAAGAGGTGTGCATCTCGCATTGATCTGCGTTGTCGCCAGCGCAATCATCGGAGTGATTTCGATGGTAATGTTAAGCGGTGCAATCCAAGATTTTGCAGAGGAAGAAGGACTATCTGAGGAAGAAGCTCAGCTTATGGAAGACTCAATGGGGGCATTTGCAGGGATTGGAGCCATTGCGGTGATAGTTTGTAACGGTATTTGTGGTTTAATAATCGCAATTCCACTAATGATTTCCAACAACGGTTTGGATCAATCATCACTATTTGGTTGATGGTCAAACATGGGTGAATTGATTACTGGTCAAGCTGCGACTTATGTCGAAGAGTTGTGGCTTGAAACCAAAGAAAGGTATCAAATTATTTGCATAACTAGAGATGTCCAAAAAGTAGTCTCTGAAAGTGGGATTAAAGATGGGCTTGTACTTGTTAACCCAATGCACATTACGGCTTCATGCTATGTAAATGACCTTGAATATGGTTTACACCATGACATTATGAATTGGTTAGAAAAATTAGCACCATTCTATGGTTCAGATGGAAAAGACGGAGAAGAATATCATCATCATAACACTGGTGAAGATAATGGTGATGCACATCTCAAGAGGCAATTGCTTGGACAACAAGTAACCATGCCGGTTAGAAATGGCAAGTTGCATCTCGGTAATTGGGAGCAGATCCATTATGCTGAATTTGATGGTCAACGTAGAAAAAGAATCCTTGTAAAGGTAGTAGGAGTGATTTGATGTCTGATTTATCTGAGCCAGACCACATGACTGACATGGCGGTTGAACTAGGAATCCAAAGGGGAGATTGGGGGTCTGGCAAAGCATCATTTTCACTTGATGTAGAATCACGACACTGTAACAAAGCGGGAGTGGCTCACGGTGGACTCTACACATTGATGCTTGACATGGCACTCGGAGGAAGTTTAGTGTGCACGTTGAAAAAAGAAGAATGGTGTGCTACGACCCAATTAAACGTTTCATTCATAAATGCAGCAAGACCGAATGAAAAAATTATTGCCGAGGGGATTCTGAAGAAAAGAGGTAAACATGTAGCGCACTTATTCGGAGAAATAAAAACCGATTCTGGTAGAGTAATTGCTACAGCCACGGGCGTATGGGCTATTTGGGACCATAAGCCTACAAGCCAATCTTGACCCAATGTTCATATTGTTAAATATCTGCGCTAACCCATGGACATCAAAGATATTGACTTGGATGGAGGCAGTTTCAAGTTTACTTTACCATATCACTGGATTTCGTGGATTGTTTGGGCGATTGGATTAATTTTGACAATTGTTGGATTAATTGGGGTCATTGGTGGTAATGGTGCTGTTGTATTGATGGCTTCATCAATAGGATGTCTTGTAATGGCATTTTCTTCGCCAGGCTCCATCGAGGGTCAGTTGAAGAAGGTCAGAGATAGCGCAATCGACCCCGCTGAATTAGAAGCAAAGGCTGAAGCAAGTGGACTAACCGTAGATAATTGGCTCATGCAACAAACTACCTATGTTCCAACAAATGACCCCAATGATTGGATTTTGCCTGCACCTGGCCCTTCTACTTGGAATAATGATGACAGATACGGGCCACACGGAGATGGAAGCGCAATCCCTGAGCATCCAACCAAAGTTGGAACTCCTAGACCCGCAACAATGACTTCATTTACGATCTTCGCAACACTTTCTGTAATCTTCGCACTAATCGCTGCGAATGGAATTAATTCAGAGTCAGATGAAAAGACGATGTTTCCAGCGATTATCTTAATTGCAATAGGATTGATACTCTCTATTGTTGGATATTTTAGGTCAAAGATGCTCAGCCAGATGTTGGATACACCTACCTCATTGGTAAGGTCTGCGCCAGTAGGATATCCCGAATTAGTTGGTCAGGTAAGACCCGTCCCAGACGGTTGTTTGACAGTTGTAGTAGATGGAAATCAAAACATGGTTATGCACAACATGGTTGGTTACAGATGGGAATATGAGCAATATCAGTGCCGAACAGTGAAAACTGATAACGGTACGAGAGAAGAATGTAATTGGGTTACCATTCGCTCAGATGCGGGCGGATGTCCGTTTATTTTGCACGATGGAACTGGTGGAATGAGAGTCAACGGCCAATCATTCAAGAGAGCTGATTACGGCCAATATCTCAAGCGCTGGGATGGAGCATTTGCTCAAACTCTCGGAAAGCAGCTGATGGCTTCTGCCGTAGCAGGTCTTCTTGGTGGAGCAAAGGTCAAGAAACACCGATGGACACTCTATGGACTTAAACTTGGAAATCCTGTCTACGTACTAGGAGAAACAAAACCAAGACCTTCAGAACAAATTGCAGCAGAAGGATTAGATGGAACATTAGGAAATAGCATTATCGAAGTTTGGGGCAATGAAGATGCTCCAGGTGTCAAGGTTAACATGCACAGGGGAACAGAATTATCCAATGTTGGTAATTCAAGGTCTGGATTAGAGATGCTAATGCCACCAATTTTACTTATGCTTGGGGGAATAGCTCTTCTTGGCTTAGCGTGAATATGATTAGTCGGGAACTTTTCGGGTGATTTATGGCAGAAGATGTCGTAATAGTAAACGGTGCAAGAACACCATTTTGTGAGTGGCAAGGTGGAAAGCGTGGAGACGGAAATCCTGGTGGATTGTTGAAAGATGTTAGCGCGATTAAGCTCGGTGAAATTGCAATAAAAGGAGCGCTTGAGAAAGCAAATACGGCGCCAGAGAATGTCGACCATGTTGTTATGGGATATGCGTTGCAGACTTGCGATCAAGCAATCTTTGGTGCAAGACATGCTGGCTTAGGTGCAGGAATTCCTCAAGAGGTTCCAATGCTAACATTATCTAGAATTTGTGGTAGTGGTGTTCAATCCATAGTTACCGGAGCCCAGATGATAATGTTAGGAGAAGCTAATACCGTAGTCGCTGGTGGGATGGAGAATTTGTCACAAGCACCTCACGTACTTCGTGGGATGAGGGATACCTACAAACTTGCAAGACCTCCCAAAGCGGGTGCAGAGTTAGAAAAGGACATGGAAGATTATCTTTTCACGAATCTATTGGATGGATTCTGTGGCTCATTCATGGCACAAACAAGTGACGAGATTTGTAAGCGTAAAGGTGTAACAAGACAAGAAACCGATGAGTTCGCGGCACTATCTCACTCTAGGACTTCAAATTCTATAGAAAATGGCATATGGGAACAGGAAATTGTTTCCGTCAACGAAATTACATACAAGGATGAAGACCATGTTGTAAAGGGGAGTACTCCTGAATCACTTGCTGAATTGAGAACCGCATTTGGGCCGGAGAGCTTGGTTACCGCAGGTAATGCGTCTGGGGTCGTTGATGGAGCTGCTGCAGTTGTGATCAAGTCAGCGGCTCAAGCAAAATCTGATGGGGACGAGCCACTCGCTCGCATAGTATCTTGGGGCATAGTAGGCTTAGAGCCAGCAATTATGGCATATGGGCCTGTACCAAGTAGCAAATTAGCACTAGAAAAAGCAGGATTAACAATCGAGGACATTGATAGATGGGAAATTAATGAAGCATTCGCAGGACAAGCGGTTGCTTGTGTTAAGGACCTCGGTCTCAATGTAGAGAAAGTAAACGTGAACGGTGGAGCAGTTGGCCTTGGTCACCCGCTTGCAGCAACCGGAACCCGATTGGTTTTGACGCTCGCACACGAACTAAAACGCTGTGGAGGAAAATATGGTGTTGCTACCGCTTGTATCGGTGGCGGACAGGGTATTGCTATGGTTATTGAATCCCTATGAAATTAATCAACAACTACATGGTGAAGCCTTTGAATAAACAAATATTGTTGACGATATTGGTTTTACTTACATCATCACTTAGTGGATGCTTAAACCAGGATAATAATTCAGAATCAATCGACTTCGAAATATCCACTTCATCATTGAATAGTACAATTGTTTCAAACTACGTTGACGGCTCGTTAGCATCCACTGTAGCCGCGAAATTTGTGTTTAATTTCACAAATATTATTTCTGGAAATAATATCCAATATCTCGGTATAATCGGTAACGATTTGTTCGAACCAATTCAAATCTCTCCCACAGAAAGTAATTCTGTTGAACTACACATTAGCGAACACGGGATCCACACCTTAGAATTCTATGTTGAGGATGAAAAACAAAATCGGAAATCTACTTACATTAGCGTGATAGTCGACATTAGGATGTATTGGTTAGAAGAAAATGTCAGTTCCCCCATGCCATTTGAAATTGTTTCAAAACCAAGAAATGAGGGAGTATTGCCATCACATGTTAAAATAGATTCAAAAATTCATAACTACAGAACACTCTCGGAATTAGGAGGTGGTCAGTCGGTTGATTTCACTTGGAAAATTATAGATGAACTGGATGTTACCTGTCAAAGCCAAAAAGGAAATGTGGGAGAAGGTGAGTCTGTTTCTTGGGATACCATTTACTTCGGAGCAGGACTGACTCACAATTTGGCTGTTGATTATGATGAAGGACAGGACAGAATTACAGTTGAACACGAAATTCTAATTGTGTATCCACAAGATTAACACCCTCTGAGAATATCGTAAACCCGTTTAATCCGGATATATGTCTTAACCGATGGGATTTTTGATAAGAGTAGTTACTAAACTTAAAAAAAAGATAACTTGAATAACAAAATTCGATTCCCTCACACCATGAGCACCGTAATCGTAGTGGGGGCAATCGCAGCAGTCGTAACCCTAATTGTATTAATTTGGTTTATCAGTACATGGAATAGATTGGTTAGATTAGAAGAGAACGTAAATAAATCATGGGCTGATATCGATGTTTTACTAAAACAACGGTATGACATGATACCAAACCTAGTAAACATAGTCAAGGGTTATGCAGAACACGAGAGAGAAATCTTTGAACAATTCGCAGTAGCAAGGCAAGCGGCTGCAGGTGCGCTTTCCTCTGGTGACGTGAAGGCTGTTGGTGCTGCTGAAGGTACATTGGCAGGTTTATTGCCACGAATAAATATGGTCGCAGAACAATATCCAGAATTGAAAGCAGATACTTCGTTCGTTAATCTTCAGAAAGAACTTGTCGCCTTGGAAAACAGTGTTTCAGACCGCAGAGAGTTCTACAATTCTTCTGCAACAAACTACAACTCTGGAATTCAAATGATTCCAACTACTATTGTTGCAGGTATGAAGGGATGTGTAAGGAAAGACCTATTCGAAGTCACAGACCCCGTTCAGAGAGAATCTGTACAGATTCAATTCTGATTAAAGCCCAGTTGCAATCAATGCGACGGATATGTATGCGCCGAGCATTGATCCTAGGTTTGTTAACGCAGTAACCAGAAGTACTCTCCCTGCCCTATTAGACCAGAAAACACTTGCAGAATCTAATTTTAAAAACTCAGCAAGGTCTTCACCAGTTGGTTCTTTAATCTTCATTTGGGCATAACCTGCAAACCATCCAGCTGCTAAAGCAGGATTCAATGATGTGATTGGAGATGCGATTGCAGCTACTAAGATTGCGATTGGATGCCCTCCTGCAATAGCGCACATTACGGCTGCTCCGATAAAATTACCAAGGAGCCAATAGATTCCATTTTCTTTAATTGAGGATATGTCTCCATTATACGCAAACCATCCAAGTAAACCAACTAGTAAAAGGGGTATGGCATAAGAAACAGTTTTGACCATTTTACCACCTTTAGGTATTTCAGATAGTGTTGAAATTCTCTCCTTACTATCCTCCAGTTTGGAGTTTAGCAATTTTGAAACTCCTTCAAGATGACCTGCTCCTAGAACAGCGAGAACCTTTCCTTTGCCCCTAACATTGGAAATTTTTCTAGCAATAAACTCGTCTCTTTCATCAATAAGGGCTCTGCCCGCTCCTGGCGATACATCCCTCAATTCTTCCATCAACGAAGAAAGGAGGTCCTTATCCTCTAACATTTCATTCAATGATAGTTCCTCATCAGGTTCTTCATCGGACAGAAGAGCCCAGAACAATCCAAATTTTTCTTTAATTCGCATATTCTTCCATGCTCTTCGAAGTGTAGTCTGGATATCTCTATCTACTAATTCAACCTCTAATCCTGCTTCTTCTGCGGCCTTAACTGCAGCGAGCAATTCGGCTCCTGGTTGTTGTCCTTCATCCAAGCCAAGTTTGCGTTGCTCCGCAGAAAGTAAAGATTGTAAAAGAACCATTGGGGCTTTACCTTCTTTGATTACTTTGAGCAAGCCTTCTTTGTCTAATCTCCTATCTGAGGTTAAAGCCTTGTATCTACTTTCGCACAATTCAACTGCTACAATTTCCGGCTTCCAATTTTCGATGTTTTCGATTACCGCTTCAACAGAAGATGTTGCGACGTGTGCCGTACCTAACAATCGAAGGTTTTCGTCGACATCAACAATCGGTGCAGCCAATCAAATACCTCCAAATATATTTTCTAATTTAGCAGAAATTTTTTCCATAGCATCTATTTCCGAATCAGCTTCTATATCATCGAAAGGTATCTGTCCACCAGCCATTACCGCATGACCGCCAGCAGTCCCTTCATTGAACGACTTTTCTAAAAGTTGTCCAATGTTAATCCCATCATTTTTTGAACGGGCAGAAATTATTACTTTATTTCTACGTGTGCCATAACAAACTACAACTGAAACTCCTTCGGTCGGAAGTAGAAAGTCAGCTACTTGTGAAAGAGCATCTCTATTTGCTAGGTTATGTATTGGTGCAAGTAATAATTCTCCAACTTGATTCATATCTTGTAATGCGTGCTTGAAGATATCGAGCACTTCTTTTGAACGAGGCGGAGCCTCAAAGGACCTTAACAAATTCCAATCAACATAATTGTTTAACCATGATAGGGCAGTCATGTCAACTTCATTGAATGATCTGGTAAATCCGAGAGTGTCGGTTCTAATTCCAAACGCTAAAGAGGTCGCAACAATTTCATCGATTTCATATCCAGAATTCATTACGATGGTAGCTACAAGAGACGATGTCGCTGCAAATTCAGGGCGTACTAGAACTATCTCTCCAGGAGGCCTCTCTTCGGACAAATGATGGTCTACAATTATGGTTGGAACATATCCCTTTGGAAGTATATTGTTGGCACCTGATTTATTGAAATCTACACATACTGTAATGTCGGATTCTTTCAGCAAATCTTCTACTTCCCAATCAAGAATAATCCTTCTGAGTTCTATTTTGGTCTGTCGTACCATTCCTATATTTTGTTGGTGCTCAATCATTCCTCCATGTGCGATGGTGACTGTTTGCCCAATTTGCTTACAAATATGTTCAATCGCAAGAGCGCTAGCAAGGGAATCGGGGTCTGGATTATCATGACAAACGATCAGAACTCTTGCGTCAGGCTCCGATTTTAGGCGCCGGATTACATCTGATGCTCCATGTTTTCTATCAATATTTTTCAACCTATCCTTTAGCAGTTTTATCATTAAGTCATCAACTGATATCAATTCTGAGTTTTCCATTTCAATTGTTGATAAAATAGGTGTACTAGGCCATAATTTGAGTAGTTCTTCTGTGGGATTATCATCACAGATAATCTCATCTAGAATCACCACAGCTGTAGGCGATACTTCGGGCAATGGCATTTCATTAAGTTCCATTTCTGTCGGTAATGTAACAATCTCCACATTTGGAATCCCGACAAGTTGCTCGGCTAAACCAATCAACCTAACTCTAGAAGTGGTTCCAATCCATTTTGCTAATTGAATAGCGATATTGTCTGAACCAAAAATAAGGAACATTCAATCCACCAACCTTTCAAGGACATCGAACAAATCCTTGTGTTCCCTAACATCGTGAACCCTGACTATTTCAATCCCCTTCTCAAACGCTTTACTTGCAACTCCAAGAGTTCCAGATAATCTTCCATTAGTACTCTCCTGTGAACATATCTGGCCAATCATTGATTTTCTTGAAACTCCCCACAATATGTTATATGGACGTAATTTGTAACTAAATTTTAACAAATCTAAGTTGTGTTGTAATTTTTTCCCAAAACCAATCCCCGGGTCGAGATAGATTTTCTCCCTCGGTAATCCTTTTTCCTCCAATTGCTTCGCTTTGTCAATCAAATAGCCAAAAACTTCCGAACACACATCGGTATATTGAGGATCATCTTGCATATTTCCAGGCTCACCATTCATATGCATTATACAAACATAACATTGTTTTTCAATAACTAGATTGAACATATCTTCATCTCTCAATCCGCTAACATCATTTACCATTGTCGCGCCGTTGTCAAGTGCAATTCTTGCAACCTGATGATTTCTAGTGTCTATCGAAACCTTTGCAAATTTTGCAACTTCTTTAACAAGTCCAGATACTCTTTCAATCTCCGTTTCTATAGATATTGTTTCGGCACCTGGACGAGTGGATTCTCCACCAATATCTATCCAATCAACACCGTTTTCTGCCATACTCCTTGCCAATTCGATACTTCCATTTCTAGAATCTGAATAGAAAGAATCAGGTGTGGCATTGATTATCCCCATTATTTGAGGCCGGCGAAATTCCCGGCCCTCAAAGACTGCCATGTTGAACCCCGTGTCTGCGAGAGGTTTTATGACATGTGGGGTGTCAGGTGTCGCCATGTCTGAGGATTTACCGACGGATATTGACTCCGTAGGTGGAAATTTAGATGGCCCTTTAGATGCACCTTCTGAAGAGTCACTAGAACTGGCGGAGCGAATTATCGTTAGACTGAAGCCACCTTCTAGAGTCGCAATATCAAAAATGATTCACACTAAAGCAAAAAGCGTTGGTGGAATTTTAGCAGGATATGCAGTGTTCTGGTGGTTAGCGGTTTTACAGGTGGAAAATGAACCTTCATTCGAGTCGATATTTTTCGGACCTGATTTTCTTGCTATTACAATTATAGCTCCAGCATTGATATTCCTTGGTTCATTATTTGAAAACATAAGTAGAGAACTTGGACAGCTCTTCCCTGGTTTGGCTCACGGAATAATGTTTGTAATGGCATTTTTGTATACATTTGAACCTCTGGTAAGAGGCCTTTTGATGAACGACATCGATGCAGGAGATGCTGTTTGGAAAACTGTCAGATTAGCAGTGCTGTGTATTACAATCTTAGTCGCAGCAAAGATGCTGATCGATGCATGGCTACTAAGATGGGTCAAGGTGTTCATGGAAAATAATCCTGACTTGGATTTCTCAGATTCTTCAATCGAAGAATTAGACATGGTCCAAGATGATATTGGAACCGAGAGTTGAAGTCAAAAACCTGCTCGGATATATGATGAGCGAACGACTTGATGTCCTGAGACTTGGTTACCGTAAGGGACGTGATCCGAGAATAACAACTCATCTCGCATTGGTATCAAGGGCGTTTGGAGCAAGCGGATTTTTACTATCTGGGGATACAGATGATGAACTCTTTGAAAATTTGGATTCTGTTTCTAATAGATTCGGGGGCTCTCTTGATACGGGCCACGTGAAAGGGATTTCACATCTTAAACAACACGTAGCAAACGGCGGTGTAGCGATACACCTTACTATGTATGGTCAACCATACAGAGAAGCAATTCCAACGATAAGGAGGGATAAGCCTCTAATGGTTGTAGTTGGAGGTGCAAAAGTGCCTGGTGATGTTTACAAATTGTGTCAGCACAATGTCGCAGTTGGAAACCAACCTCACTCTGAAGTTGCTGCTCTCGCTCTTTTCCTAGAGGCTTGGTTTGGTGACTCAGGCAGTGAGAAAAATTTCGAAAACGCTCGGCTTGTAATCGAAGGAACTAACAGTGGTAAGATAGTTCATGAGTTATGACCATTTCCAAGCATGTAAATTAATACTTACAAGTAGCGCTCCTTGCAACTTTTGCCCTTTAGAACATGCTTGAGGGGTATTTCTTCTCGGCTGGACATCTTTGCCAATAATTATGACCCCTATAGAATCAGCAAAATTAATGTCAGGGGTATGGTCACAGAAAGGCGACACCTCCCTTGGCGATAAAATTAGTTTGGTTGACGCTACAGATGGCATCGCAAGAGGTGACCAAATACCTCAATCTGCATCAGGCGACGGAATCTTACTCCTTGCCGATGGTAGTAGGTTCACAGGTTCATTATTTGGAGCGGAAGGATGGGGGCAAGGAGAACTTGTTTTCACAACCGGAATGACAGGTTATCAAGAATCGCTAACAGACCCCTCATTCGCTGGGCAAGTATTGACATTCACCTATCCGTTAATCGGCAATTATGGTATACATCAAGGAACAAGTGAATCTGCAGCAGTTTGGCCACGAGGGGTTGTAGTTCGGCAGGCGATGAAAAACCCTGACCACAGAGATTCTATTGCGAGCATCAATGAGTTCCTAGCTTATCATAAAGTTCCGGGAATTGAGAATATCGATACCCGTGCGATAACCAAGAAAGTCAGAGAATACGGATGCTTATTGTGCGTGTTTGGTCCGGTTGAGGAAGAGTCACAAATGGCCGCTCACCTAAAGGAGATGCAATCGCCAGAATTAGAGGACTTGGTAGACCAAGTTTCGATTAATGAACCTGTAATTATCAATCAGGGGTCTACAGACAAATTGGGTAGAGCACTACCGAGAATCGCTGCAATCGATTGTGGAATAAAGTATAATATTTTGAGAAGCCTTTGTAACTACTTTGAGGTAGTTTGGTGCCCACCAAGCACTACATTTGAGCAAGCAAAATCGTATGATATAGTTGCTTTATTCTGCTCAAATGGGCCAGGGGATCCTGCTCATCCAGGTAAAGCAAAAAGCGCCATGAATACGCTTGCCGCCGCCGTCAAGGCTGATATTCCAGTTATGGGAATCTGTCTTGGTCACCAATTACTAGGACTGGCGAGTGGACTCCAGACCTACAAAATGCGCTATGGGCACAGAGGGGCAAATCAGCCATGTGTGGATTTAGAATCTGGAAGAGTTTGGATAACTAGTCAAAATCACGGCTTTGCTGTAGCAGACCCCGAAGCTGGTATGTTGGCTGCTCACCCATCCGGTGCATGCTCCCCCAAAGGTGCAAATTTACACGGTGCAACTCCAAAGGTTAGGTTTGTGAATGCGAATGACAGAACAGTCGAAGGATTAGATTTGGAAAATAAGTCGGTCTTTACTGTTCAATTCCATCCTGAAGCGGCACCTGGCCCACATGATGCCTATCCCCTGTTTTCTAGATTTAGGGAAATGGTAGATTCTCATTATGGAGGTGGAAAGTGATGCCGAGGAGAAATGATATTGAAACAATCATGGTTCTCGGATCAGGTCCAATTAAGATTGGGCAAGCTGCTGAATTCGACTTTAGTGGTTCACAGGCAGTTCAAGCATTGAGAGAGGATGGTTACAAGGTAATACTGGTAAATTCAAATCCTGCGACCATTCAAAACGATCCTGAAATGGCAGATAAAGTCTACATCGAACCTTTACTACCGGATACCGTCAAACGTATACTAGAGGTTGAAAAGCCAGATGCTTTACTTGCCGGAATGGGTGGCCAAACCGCATTGAATATAGCAAGTGAACTGGCTCACGCAGGCGTTCTTGACGATTTAGGTGTCGAACTTATTGGCTCTGATTTAGACGCAATTGACAAAGCTGAGGACAGAGATTTATTCAATCAGGTTTGTCTTGAAATAGGTCTACCAATATCCGAAGCATTAGCTTGTAATTCAATGGAAGAAGTTCTTGCCGCAGCCGAAACCATTGGAAGTTGGCCTATTTTGATAAGGCCCGCATTTACACTTGGTGGTTTAGGAGGAGGAACAGCATGGAATACTGGTGAACTGGTTGAAATTGCAACTCTTGGATTGAGAAACAGTCGTATTGGGCAGGTCCTGATAGAGGAGAGCATCCTTGGTTGGCAAGAATACGAATATGAAGTCATGAGAGATACTGCGGATAACGCCACAATTGTCTGTACCATGGAAAATATTGACCCAATGGGTGTTCACACTGGAGAATCTACAGTAGTAGCTCCAGTGCAGTCTTTATCGGATCGAGATCACATGGAATTAAGGGACATGTCTCTCTCACTGATTAGAAAACTCAACATCAAAGGCGGCTGTAATGTTCAATTTGCTGTAAATCAGTCGACCGGGGAAGTTAGAGTTATCGAAGTTAATCCTCGAGTTTCGAGGTCCTCAGCTCTAGCGTCCAAGGCTACTGGCTATCCGATTGCACGTATGGCTGCTAAAATCGCAGTAGGATATACGCTGGACGAATTGCCGAATCCGATTACAGGCGAGGGAACAACAGCAGCTTTCGAGCCAACTCTAGACTATTGTGTTGTTAAGATACCACGTTGGCCTTTCGACAAATTTAGGACGGCAAATCGAACCCTTGGTACCTCAATGAAATCTACGGGTGAAGTCATGGCTATCGGAAGATGTTTCGAAGAAGCATTCCTCAAAGCTTGGGCTTCATTAGAGCAGGGCTCGCACTACCCAAGACCTCTAACAAGAGCAGACGAATCAGAAGGAGAAGGTATGGTTGAAAGAGCATTGCAGAAGCTACCTGATGAAACTCTAATCGACTGGTTGAGAATTGCTACCGACAGACGTATGGGTGCCGTAATTGAGGCATTTAGAAGAGGCTGGAGCATTGAGAGAGTATATGAAATCACTAGGATAACCAGATGGTTCTTGTATGGTTTCGAAAAAATCGCTAATACAGAATCCGAGATTGTAAAAGCTGGTTGTCTTCCAAAACTTCTCTCTCCTGAACAATTAAGAAAATGGAAGAGTTTAGGATTCTCAGACGCTCATATCGCAGACGCATTGCTTTCCTTCCCGGCAGACAAACTAAAATCAGCAAGTAACGAAGAGAACGAACAGGCTGTGATGAAGGCGAGACACGTTAATTCAGTACATCCAATATTCAGAATGGTAGATTCATGTGCTGCTGAGTTCGCCGCAAAAACACCTTACTACTACTCAACTTACGAACCTAATGGGCATTCTGGTATCGATTATCTTCCAAATTTGGAAACAAGAAAAAAAGTACGTCAGGTTGTAATAGGGTCTGGCCCGATAAGGATAGGTCAGGGAATTGAATTTGATTATGGCTGCGTTCATGCTGTCAAAGCGATTAGAGAAGCGGGAATGGATGCAGTGCTGATGAATAATAATCCTGAGACAGTCTCAACGGATTTTGACACATCTGATAGACTGTACTTTGAGCCCTTGACTCTAGAATATGTTACCGAGGTACTTCTTCGCGAACAGGCGCATGGAATACTGTTACAATTTGGTGGACAAACAGCAATCAACCTCGCATTACCTTTAGAGAAAAGGCTTCCTAAATTAAATTTAGATTTACAAATCCTAGGAACAACCTGTGACGCAATTGACGAGGCGAGCGATAGAGAACGGTTTGAAGAATTCGCGTCAAGAACCGGAATAAGAATGCCCCAAGGCTCAACAGGTACCTCGCCAGATGATGTGAGAAACATTGTACAACAAATTGGGTTCCCGGTTTTGATTAGACCATCTTATGTTCTTGGCGGTAGAGGGATGGAGATTTTGTCAAATGAAAAACAACTCAATGCTTACCTTGCCGAGGCTTTCTTAGCCCCTGATAAGCCGTTGTTGGTAGACGAATACCTCGGCCATGCTACCGAACTCGATGTAGATGCAGCCGCAGATGGGGAAGAAGTCCTAATTGGCGCAATCATGGAGCATTTAGAGGAAGCAGGAATCCATTCTGGAGACTCAACATGTTTTATTCCAACACAAAACATAACCAAAGAAATGCTTCAAAGAGTTAGAGAGCAAACAAGAAAAATAGGTTTAGGATTAAAAATTAAAGGTTGTTTCAACATTCAATTCGCCATTCAAGGAGATGATTTGTATTGTTTAGAGGTGAATCCAAGATCAAGCAGAACAGTTCCATTTGTAGCCAAAGCTACTGGTGTTCCAATGGCGAGAATTGCAGCTAGAATTACCCTCGGAATTAAATTGAATGAACAGGAAATACCCCAAGCTACTTCAGGTCACATCTCGGTTAAGGCGCCAGTATTCCCATTCATTAAGTTACAAGGATTAGACCCTGCTCCTGGTCCTGAGATGAAGTCGACTGGAGAGGTATATGGTTCAGATACCAGAGCCGATGTAGCCTACTTGAAAGCGAGATTAGCAACAGAAATTCCAGTGGCATCTGAAGGAGGAGCGTATCTCACTGTTAGAGATGGAGACAAAGAACAAATTTCTTCTGTTGCAAGAGAATTATCCCAAATGGGCTTCAAATTGTTTGCTACACCCGGAACGGCTGATTCGATAAGAAATTCCGGTGTCGAGGTAACCACTGTCTATAGAATAGCGGATAGAAAGCATCCTGACGCATTGGATTTAATGCGGAAAGGCGAGGTTTCTTTCATTGTAAATGTACCAACAATTTCTGGTGGTGCAGTAAGAGATGGAAACATGATGAGAAGACTTGCTGTTGAAATGAATATTCCATTCGTCACAACCATGTCTGGTGCTATAATGGAAGTAGCAGCCATAAGGGCAAACAAGGAAGTCGATCTACAGCCGATGAGACTGAAAGTTAACTACTGATTAACAAGAATCGTAAGCTTCTATGATGTACTCTGTGAGTGGACTTGTCCAGGCTAAGTCACTAATTCCATCGCGTCCCTCAGAAGCATAAATCCTAACGACATCTTGGACTCTTACGTTGCCTTGGCTCGACCTTGCAAGAATAGTCTTCGGCTTGAGTGCCTTTCCAGTACCGTGAGGGTCGTAAATAGTGTCAAGTGCATCCGCAAGGAACCAATCAGGTTTGTCTTTTTCATCGCCTTCGAAAGTTTTCTTTGGCCTCTTTGCACCCCCAAACAATCCCCCAGCGGCCTTCTTAGGTTTATCTTTCTTTTGTGGAACATCTTTCTTTTCAGTTGATACAGATGTCGATTTAGATTTTGAAGTATCTTTTTTGGCTACTTGTGCGCCTTTCATTTCAGATTCTAATTCAGCTCGTACTTCTTTCTCAATTTCTTTGCGAAGTGCTGCTTCATCAACGCCAGAGCCTTCCTTTTTCATATTCTCAATCACAGTTAGATAGTGTGATGCAACCTGAATGAGGGCAGTTTCCATGCTTGCTTCTAATTGCATCGATACTACATCTCCAGAAGAATCTCTCCATTTTCTCCATTGTAGCATGGTATTTGCGTGAATGTCAGAACCACATTTGGGGCAAAATGAACGCTTTGGAGGTTTGAGAACGGGGATAGACCTCATTGCTTCGGGGTCAATCCCTTCATGCTCTCCACTTGATACATCATGAATGTGAGTGCTTGCATCCATTCCCAATTTCATGGCTTCTCTGAATAATCCTTCTTTGAGGTCTAATGTTCCCTGTTGAACTAGAAGCCATCCATCTGTACCTCTGTTGGTGGCTCTAACAGCGGCTGCTGCTGCTTCAGATTCTCCAAATTGGTAATCAACGAATACATTGCTTTGCGGAGCTTCAACTTCATCTACTCCTCCTGTGTCATCATCATCCGCTGGGGCTGCAATTCCCAACAAGATAGGATTCGCACCATCCTCGACTTTTGCGATCATGTCAAACTTTTCTGCCATAGAGAGGTCATCTCTACTCCTTATGACCTCTTTTAACTGATTCAAATCGTGACCAGTAGCCGTAATTGGTCCTCTAACAGTTAGGTCATTTCCACATGAGAGACAGAACTTAGTTGCAGGCTCGACAGCAGCCTCACAACTAGGACAATAAACTCCGCCCATGTAAGGGCTGTTGGAGTATTTACCTTTCAATCGCACGGTTATGATGCGAGTTTGAAACACATTTTCTCAAATGAATTTATCTCAGCAAATCTAAGACTTTTTCTCGGTCCAATTCGGAAATAATCGGCGCTATTTTTGGCCCCTTTTCTTTGCCTAGTATAGTCATATATAATGTTCTATAGCAATCACGAGCATTAATTGAATCCTCACTAATGACCTCCTTTATTGCAGATACTATTCCGTCTTCTGTCCAATTACAAGATGACAGTGAATTATTGAGTGATTGTACAATTTCTTTATCCAATCCTTCAGCAGGTTTTTCTGAAATTTGAATTTTTAACTCGTCTGGAAAATGGGGGCCTTCTATCCAGTTTCTCATACGGGTCAATTTACTGACTTGGTCTCCACCAATAATTTGCAATACTTCATCATCACTCTTTACTTGGGCAAGGAGCGCAAGGTGTCTAAATGTAGTGCCTGTAGAGGTTTGTGAGGATATTTTTGATAGGCGTAGTGCGCCTTCAGCGTCTTCTATTGCTACTTTCTGCCTCCTGGACAGGTTCTCATCAGATAATTCAGATTGCAGGTCTCTTGATAATTGTCGTTCATACTCATCTGCAAGTTCCACAAGAGACATTCCTGCATCAAAAGAAATGGCTTTCTTTGGCTTGGTTGATGCGATTAGGTATCTGAGAATCTCAGGAGGTACTAAATCCAAGGCTTCTAGTGGTCCAATCGTATTACCAGTAGAGGAAGACATTGCACCCTGTCCCTTTAGTGAGATCCATTCGTAAACTAGAGGTTCAACGGGTACATCCCCAAACAGAGCGGAAATTTCTTTTCCAGTATCGTAAGAACCGCCTGATGCTCCATGGTCCTTTCCAAATGGCTCGCAAGTTATTCCAATCCATCCCCATCTGGCAGGCCAATCTACTCGCCAAGGAAGTTTACCATCTGCTTTATTTAAGTCTGATTTGCCAGGAACCCCATCTTGCTCCCAATGAACATAAGGCCATTCAAAGCCTGTTACTGTAACTCCATCTAAACTCCCATTGTGACCATACGGATTGTATGGGAACCAATTTTCAGGGAGTTCTCTTCCACTTACTCGCTCAATTATCTCTCTTATGGCGCCAGCTTTTTCGCAGGCAATTCTTGCTCTTTCAGCGAATTCACCGTTTTGGTAAGACTCGTAATTATCTATTATTCGAGGTTTGACATCAATTTGTTCTAATGCTTGTAAGAATGGTTCTAGAAAGTGCTGCGCATATGTGCGACCGGATTCTGTAGGTTTCCCCTCTTTATCAGGAGCAGGAATTGTCGCTAACGGGCAACCGATGTATTTCTCATATTCATCAGAAAGGAATGGATAGACTTTCCTCAACGGGTCAGCGGAATCAACAATAAACACAAAATCTGCTTCCATTCCTGCATTGATTACTGCTTTGGCAACCATATCGCCAGTTAGAATTTCTCTAAGGTGTCCAATGTGGAATTCTCCGCTAGGTGTTATCCCTGATGCGATAATGTGCTTATTTCCTCGCTCAGCGAGTCTTTGCGCTGCAAAGTCAGCCCAGTGCATTGAATCACCTAAACTACTGCCGCCCTGATTATGCCTCGAAGAGGGACGCCATCTACTTCGTTTCTGCCTGTTTTGTTTACCAAAACCATGCATAATACAACCTCTGCTCCAGCTTCCCTCATAGATTCAATAGTTTTGGACATGGTTTTACCCGAAGAGAAAACGTCGTCGACTATCGCTATTTTCTTCCCAGAAACCTGTCCATACTTGTTGGATAGGGAGCCTTGACCAGGCTCTCCATCCACGTTTCTGTGAATTGCGACTTCGCATTCTAAATCGCTTGCTACTGAATTTGCAAAAAGGACCCCATTTATTGAAATACCAACGATTGTGTCAATTTCGTCACCACATTCTTCATAAGCGACGTCGGCCATAATTGACCCAATTGCAGCAATTCTTTGCGGCCTAACCCCGATAGTTCTCCAACCAATTCTGATATCTTGAGGTTTCTCTGAAGAATCATTCCCCGCAAGAAGCCACGAAATAGTGTCTTGTGATAGAGATAGTTCATCTGCTATCTGTTGGGAGTTCAATCCTTTTTTCCTCAAACCACTTGCTAAACTTCTCAGTTCTTCAATACTGGTTCCACTGTCCATGAGATTATCCTGTAATCAATATGAAATGAATGCATCGTTTTTCCGAGAGTTATTTGTGGCAAACCTCAAATGTATGTGTCCGAGCCATTGGACTGATGTCAGAATTCGAATACGAGTCTCTTCTCGATAGAGCACGGGCTAATATCCCCGAAGAAATTTCCAATCGTGCAAGATGGACTCTTCCTGAACCACAAATTCTTATCGAAGGTTCAAATACAATTTTGCGAAATTTTACTGAGGTTGTTAACCACATGGAAAGGGATGAAAATCACGTTTATCAATTCATGCTAAACGAACTTGGTACCGCAGGTTCAAGAGATGGTCCAAGAGCTCGATTCAAAGGAAGAATTGCACCAAAAAGAATCAAGAAAACTATAGTCAATTATGTTAACACCTACATTAAGTGCGGGCAATGTAATGCTCCTGATACCCACTTCATTAAACAGGAAAGGACGACTCTATTGAAGTGTCAAGCATGCGGAGCAACAAGACCAGTCAAGCTTTGATGTCTAGAAGAAATTCAGAAGGAATCTCACCGTTTTGTAAATAATTTGCAATGGATTCAATAGACTCATCAGTAATTTTTAACCAAATACCATCTGGATAAACGACACACGTGGGTCCATTTTCGCAATAATTTAAACAGCCGGATTTTTGAACTCTAATGTCGCTGATTCCCATTTCTTTTGTTCTTCCTTTCAATTTCTTCAAAAGTTCGAGTGAACCTTTCTCTGCGCAACAGCCTCGGGGTGAATTAGCCGTTCTTTCATGGCCACAAATGAAGGCATGCTTCCTGTATCCAATCTCATCAGTCATTCAGTACACCTTGTCGATTGAATCAGCAAGAGTTGTATCTCGTTCAGTTATTCCACCAACGTCGTGACTCCAGGTTTTGACCACAACAGAGCCCCATGAGAGTGTGAATTCAGCATGATGGTCCTGTTCTTCACAAATGTTTCCAGCCTTGTTCACAAATTCAAGAGCCGAAACGAAATTATCAAACTTGAATTCCTTTTTCAGAAATTCTTGATTCACATTTTCCCATGACATATTCATCCCCACAAATGTGAATCATCGTTTCCTTTGCTCTTTTTCTCAACTTTTTCGTGAAGGTTGGAGCGTCTCTTGTGATCATCTCTTTCGAATTCAAGAAGTTCTTTGTCATCGATATAAGCCGGTCTTGTATGAGCTACGAGGACCACTTTTACTATTACATCTCGAGCAAGAAATATTTGCTTACCATCTTCAGTGAGAATTTCTATAGAGGATTTGCCGGATGATAATAGTCTGCCACGAATCCAAGTTTCATCATCATCTCTTAGGGCCCTTGCGTCTATCTGAATCTCAACAAAATCATCTTTTCTCAACCCGTGACGCCTCTCAAGAAGGTCACCAGTATGGATACTTTCCATCTCGTCTAAATCAGGGGAGCCCAATTCTTTCCACATGCCTTCTGCCCAGTCTGGTAGGTCTGCCATGTCTAGGGGTCAGCGGTACTACTTCTAAGGTCTGACGCTTTCAAAATCAACCTACGATTTCAAGAATGTGATGCTACCCCCCGTGATTGGGGCATCGTTGTGAAGGTGGTATGGAGGGAATTATCTACCGTCTTAACCGAAGACGAAGTTCTCGATAAGGGATTCAGTCGCGGTAAGAAATCTGCGGATAAGGTAGACGACCCGGTAAAGGTTTTCAGGGTGAGAAAACAACTCAATCGAATGGTACAGACTTCCTCAGACGTTATTTCTCAATATTTAGAAGAGACTGAAAAATCTTGGCCAAGTTTGGACAGAATGCCGACCTTCGATACAGCGATGGTAGATGCGTGCGTTGGTTGTGATGATTATCGACACCATCTTTCTATGCTTGGATGGGGTGCTAAACAAATAAGAAAAATTGGCAAACAAAACGTCGCTAAAATTACCAAGAGTGGTCGAATAGAAGTCATGCATACCGCACGTAAAGAGGCTTATGGTCGTATTTCGAGCATCATGGGTAGGGTCGGCCCCTCCTTGAAATGGCTAAATGATAGCCGACACGTGTTGAGAAAACTGCCAGAAATTGACCAAACAAATCCTACGATCGTCGTTTGTGGAGCTCCCAATGTTGGGAAAAGTGCATTCATTTCATCTCTTTCGAGCGGTAAAATGGAGGTGAATCATTATCCATTTACAACGAAACAACTGCATGTTGGTCATTTTGAACACCGTAGGTTGAAGCATCAGATGGTAGATACTCCTGGTTTGTTGGACAGACCTATGGATAACCGAAATGCAATCGAATTACAAGCCATCGCCGCAATTCGACACATTGGGAGCATGTGCATCTTTTTGATGGATATAACCGAAGATTGTGGAACCTCGTTGGAAGAACAGCATAATTTGTTAGAGGAAGTAAAGGAATTACTTCCTGACATTGATATGATGGTTGTTGTTTCTAAGGCTGACCTGATGGAACCGAAACCAGGAAATTGGGACGAGGTAAAACAATCAGAACATGATTGGGATGGTGAAGGAGAACCATATGTTCCAATTCTTTTGGACGAGGAGGGTTGCGTGACAATTTCGTCAGTCGAGGATGTTGGAGTTACCGCATTACGTCTTGAAATAGTCCGCAGGTGTAAAGAAAATATGTCTACAGATCCACTGCTCTTACCTGAAGGTTGGCATCGTAGAGATTAGTTAATGGTGAAGAGCCTTAATACGATTGGTATCACGAAGGCTATGAAAAATACACCGAACATAATTCTCATCATTTTGTCGTTTCTTTCCTGTTTTTCCAAGTCTGAAATACATTCTTGACTATTACAAATCCTCGGTTCTGATTTTATGTGAATGTCTATGCCACACATTCTGCAGTGTTTATGAGCGGGAAGATTTGGAGTAATTTTAGCCTTGGTTTTGTTAAATTGTTTGCCAATTTTTTCTTTAATTGCCTTTGCATCAACCATTTTATCACTCACTCTTCACTAAGGTTCCCGAGAATTCTTTTCCTTCGATTGCATCCTCTAAGTTTTGAATATCCCTTCCGTCTAGGACTGCGATTCTTATTCCTGATTCACTAGCCCACCTTACAGCTACAGGGTCTACTGCTGCAGATTGTCCCGGCTTTAATGGCTCATCACCTGTGATTTTCAATAATTCATCATGAGTTAATTCTTCGATTGGTTGTGCGGAAGGATTTTTCTTTGGGTCACTATCATAAACGTGGGATACATTAGTAGCGATAACGCAGTATGATGCTCCAGAATCTCTTGCTAAGGCTACGGCGACGGCGTCGGTAGTGTGCCCTGGAGTTGTACCACCCATTACCACAATGTTGTTTGATTCAAACATCCCTGCTGCCTCATCAGTGGTCGTAGGTATCGTCATCGAGACATTGCATCCAATGTCAAGAAGCATTTGCTGAATGATTGTTGCGTTTAATCTGGTCGCAGCAATTCCTACCATGTCTAATTTGTAAGAATCTGAAAGGTTTGTTTTTGCAATTTCAATTCCTTCTCTTGCGGGAAGTCCCCCTCCGATGACGAAACCTAATTTCCTGTCATTTCCTTCCATCAAAACCGACATTTGCCTCAATTGGCCGAACCACTGTACTCTTTTCTCGGCTTCTTCTGGTCGAAGAAGAGAGCCTCCAAGAGCAATGATATGTGTCGTCATTACCGACGCCAATAGTTCACCATTCATGATGCTTCCTTTTCAGAAGCCTTCAAAGTCCTCGCCTAAGCCCTACAGTATAGGGGGGCCTTGCATGAGTGACGAAGCGGAAGAGGCAACCCGACGTTTGAAACTAAAATTAGCATTAGAGGACCTAAGAGAAATGAAAGGTTCTGGAACTGAACTGGTTACGGTTATCATTCCACCGGATAGACAAGTATCTGACGCAAGACAGATGCTACAAAATGAGCATGGCCAGGCTGCGAATATCAAGTCAAAATCAACAAAGAAAAACGTACAGGCTGCGATTGAATCAGCAATCTCAGCCTTGTCAAAATACCGAGACGCTGGAGAAAGAGGAATTGCGCTTTTTACTGGAGCAATAATCGTTGGAAATAACAAGACTAGACACACGACAGTAGTAATCGAAGATCCCCCCAAACCTCTGATTTCGTTTAGATATCGATGTGATTCGAGATTCGAATTAACCCAGTTGGAAGACATGCTTATCGACAAAAAATCGTACGGACTTTTCGTGATAGACAGGTCAGAGGCTGCATATGGTATAGCGAGTGGGAAGAGGATTCACGTCCAAGAACACTTGGTCTCCAACATTATGGGAAAGCACAGACAAGGTGGTCAATCAGCTCAGAGATTCGAAAGACTAATTGAAGAAGCGGCACATAATTTCTTCAAGAGAGCTACGGAACATGCTTGTTCATACTGGCTACCAGAACTGGAAAATATTCAGGCGATTATTATCGGTGGACCTGGAGCAACAAAGGATTTCGTTGTGAAAAATGAGTATTTCCATCATGAGGTAACAAAAAAGATCGCCGGCACCACCTTTGACGTTGGATATTCAAATGAAAGCGGAGTAAGAGAGTTGGTAGATAATGCAGGTTCTTTGATGGGAGAGATTGAACTTGACGCAGAAAGACAATCTGTAACCGAATTCCTCGAAGAATTAGTAAAATCCAACCCAAAGGCAACTTACGGTGAAATGATGATTAGGCAAGCTCTTGACCAGGGCGCTGTGGCAAAATTGCTGATTAGTGAAGGACTGAAGAAGAATGTCATAGAAATCTTGTGTCAATCTTGTTCCAACGAATGGTCAGCAAGCGTAGGCAGAATGGAGGAACTTCCGGCATGCCCACAGTGTAAATCAGATGGAGACACGCTAAAAGAAAAATCATCAATATCTTTGATAGATGAGTTATCTATGATGGCCGCAAAGGGCCGTGCAGAAGTAAAGTTCATTTCAGTAGATTCTGAAGAGGGCGCTCAGTTAAAGTCTGGTTTTGGTGGTTTGGCTGCCGTACTTAGATATCCGATTATGTGAGGTGGTAGTTTGAAATTACTAAAACAGATTGTCGAGCAATCACTTGAGTTAGCGATTGCTGACTTAGGCGTGTCCGACAACTGGAAATCTGCGTTGGGGCCGAGCAGAGAAAAGGAACAAGCAGACATAACTCTGCCATGCTTTGTCATAGCGAAAGAATTGAAGCGGAATCCTGCCGAAATCGCTCAGGAACTAGCTGGCAAAATTGATGGAAACTTTAAGGTATCTCCAGTTGGTGGTTATTTGAACTTCAAAGCGAATCCAGATTGGCTTGTGAATGTGGTATTGAATCATGAAATTAAATCAAATGGTAAAAACATCCTGATCGAACATACAAGTGCTAATCCAAATGGGCCCTTTCATGTTGGAAGAGCGAGGAATGCAATACTTGGAGACACTCTAGTTCGACTTCACAGATTGTATGGGAATGATGTAAGAGCTGAATATTATGTTGATGATATGGGTAAACAAGTCGCAGTATTAGCATGGGCACTTGAAAACCTGTCAAAACAACAGGTAGAAGAAATTCTGTCAGATAGAGACGGTGTAAACCAGAGATGGATAGGAAAACCAGATCATGAAACCGTTAGGTGGTATCAAGCAGCACAAGCTCTGCGAGCAGAAACTAATCAACAGATTGAGGATGCAATATCGAAATTAGTACATGATTCCGAAAATGGAGATGATTCAGTTCTGAAATCATTCGAGGAAGCCTATCAACCAGTTCTTGACGGAATGTTGGAAACTTTGGGAAGGTTAGGTATCTCCTTTGATACTTTTACTAAGGAATCAAAGTTTGTTGTAGATGGGTCCGTCTCTAAAGTGATGGACCAGTTATCGTCTTTGGAAATCAACGGTATTGCAGACAATGGTGCAAACTACCTCGATTTAGGTCAAAGAGGACTAAAGGGTAAAACAGAATTCTTCTATAGAAGGGGAGATGGGTCATCACTATATGCGACCAGAGATATTGCATATCACATGTGGAAATGGTCACAAAGTGATAATCTAGTCAACGTTCTTGGAGAGGATCACAAGTTACAAGCTAAGCAAGTGGGTTTGACTTTGACAGAATTAGGATATCAAGTGCCAGAAGTTTTGTTTTATGCTTTTATCAAATTACCCGAGGGTAAAATGAGCACTAGAAAAGGTAACGTGGTATTCATGGATGATTTGCTAGAAGAAGCGAAATTCCATGCGGCAGAGGTTGTAAGGGAGTTAAGAGATGACTTATCAGATGAAAAAGTCAACCAAATTGCAGAGGCTGTCGGCGTTTCAGCCGTTCGATTTAACATTACAAAGGTTAGTCCAGATAAAGGATTTACATTCCGCTGGGATGAAGCCCTTTCTTTTGAAGGTGGAAGCGCACCTTTCGTGATGTATTCGCATACCAGAGCGTGTTCCATCGCTAAGAAAATTGGTAAAGAAGCAGATTTTACCTCAAGAGATTCAATTCCAGAATCGGTATATGAAATCTCAAGAACGATGGCAGTTTTTGATGACAAGTTAGAACAGTCAGTCCGTGAAAATAAGCCACATATTTTTACACTTTATCTCTTAGAATTAGCCACTTCATACAACGCTTTCTATCGAGATTGCCACATAATTTCAGAAGACGGTTTGAATGAATTTTATTTTGCGATTAGTGAGAAAGCAAGACAATTGATGAAATCTGGTATGGAAGGAGTAGGCGTTATTCCTCTGGAAGAGATGTGAAAGGGTCGTTTGGTAACCTTCCAGCAGCCTCAATATCAGCTCCTATATTATTCAACTCGGTATATGCTTCTTCAATAGATTCAGTCTGTTTCAAGAATCTTGTAGGAGGCCACCCTAAGTCAATTTTACCCGGTTCGTGAATTGACTCTTCAATCCATGCCTCACAAGATTTTCCTGAGCACAACGCGGAAAGGCTGTCCAGGTCCACCCAAAATGTTCTCCTCTTGCACACAGGGCAATCCCTGCAGTGCATCGTAGCCAAGACGGTCATCGCATCTTCTCCAACTACGTCTATTTCCCAAATTACGATGTCAGATCTTTGTAATTTCATCAGGTGAGATTTTTTGATGAATTCTCTCAAAATTTTCCAAGCGGTTTCTTCCGATGAAAACATGCCGAGGCCAATTGTGCTACCTTCTTCCTCTGTGACCGACGGCACGAATACCCTTTGTGTGTCCGTCATAGTAAACCGCCTGTGGTTTTAGTCCTTCAATCCCTCGTCCAAATATGTTCTACAATTGCTAATCCACCTTCTCTTGGTAAAGGAGCATTGGGTTTTTCTACACGGATTTTGATTTCCTTAACTAAAGAATTCCTAGAAATTACATTGCAAATTTTACTACATAGAGTCTCCATTAAGTTTACTGGAGGAGAATTTACGACAACACTTTGAACAGCATTTTGCAAATCTGCATAATTTAACGTATTTTCAAGAATATCATTGATATCATCGTTTTCAAGTTCTGCCCAAATTGAAAAAACAAATGGCTGTGCTTCTAATTTTTCGAAATCATAAGCTCCATGAGTTGCGATTACCTCATATTTTTCTAGGCCAACAATATTGACCATATTCAAACCTCTTCTCTTTCGTGGACCCAAATCAAATGGTATCCAAATTGGGTTTTGACTGGCCCAGTAACCGTTTTTAGTTCTGTATTCCAGACTGCTTCTTCGAATTCCCTAACCATCTGACCTTTCCTGAACCACCCCAAGTCTCCTCCTTTTTGGCTCGATGGGCAATCCGATTTTTTCCGAGCAACTTTTTGAAAATCTTTGAGTTTCTTGATATTTGTAGCCAATTGCGTGGCTTCTCCTTTACTCTTTACAAGAATATGACTCGCGTGTGCGCTGGGGTTTACCATGACAGTCGCCTCAGGCATCGTTGGACCATGCTAAGTATTTGACATAATTGCCGTAAATTGTGACAGATATTCCAAGACTTTCCTCGTTGAACCTTTCCATTGTGTCAAGGTATGTGTGATACTCCCATGAACCGCTACCGTAGCATACTGCCGCTCTTCCGTTACTATTGCTGTTTAAATTGTAAACGAACGGGCAGTGGTCGGAATTGCAAGGCATTCCATCAGGATCTCCCTTCTTGCCGTCGTATAGTCCAAGATTAATCTTGTATTTCGAGGCCATCTCAGGATTTGCCTTTTTGTACTCCTCAGTAAGATTTGAGATGTGCTCATAGTCAACTGGATGGTTAGTGAAAAGAGTTACAGAATTAGAACGGGATTGGTCAATGTCGACATGATTCATATCTAAGTTGACGTAAAGGCGTAAATTTTCTGATAACTCATCATTCATTTCCTCCACGTATGCATTTGAACCCCACAGTCCTTCTTCTTCGCCACCCCAAGTGCAGAATCTTACGGTTCTTTCAGGCTCGCCTTTTTCCTCGATCAAATCAGAAAACATTGTCGCCATTTCAAGAACAGAAGCGGTTCCAGAGGTATCGTCGACCGCTCCTGCTCCGTGGTATACCGTATCGTGGTGGCCTCCAACAATTATGACTTCAGGAGATTTACCATAGTATGTTCCACATGGAACCCTTATTGTGAGTTCTTGGTCATTGGTAACATCAATCCTCATTTCTAGTCGATTGTTTTCACTACCATTGATGATAACCTCTTCTAGAATTTCTCCTGCATCCTTACTCATTGCGATAAATGCCATTTGTGATGGAATACTTCCTCCATTCGCTTCTTTCATTGCTTCTATGCTCGTTCCCTTGAAGATAGGAACGCAATCGTTACCTTCTATTTTCCCACAATTATAATCTTTATTTACCCTAATTATGGATGCAAGGCCATTTTCTATAGCGCGAGTCATAATCCCAGTGTTTCCAGAAATAGAACCGCCTCCAACTACATATCCAATTTTGCCCTCCGCTGAAGCCCAAAGTGCGTCATCGGTTCCATCGCCAAGGTGTACAACTTCCATATTGTCAGCAAAAGTGAATGCGGATTCACCACTGAATCCCTGAATCACATAGTCGCTTCTGTGATTGAATACGGTTATTTCTTGAGACAAATCAGTTGGTCCACATGCCAAAATATTCTCTAATCCTGCATCACAAATTCTTAGGCTTGGCTCGGTGTTTATGCTGTGCATTGGCACTTCGTATGTGTGTAAAGTAGCTTGGTATCCTAATTCTTCGAACAAATCTGCAATGTACTCAGCCGCCGCTTGTTCTTCAGCAGAACCACTCATTCGCCCTTCCCAAACCGGATGTCCTAAATCTACCAAATCCTGAGCATATCCTCTTACTCTATCTTGGTCAAATTCTACCGAAGCACCGTATTCTACTGGATCTTCTTCTAAAAATATGTAAAGCAAAGTTGAGGAAAGAAAAATTAGAGAAAGCATTACTGCTAGTATGATTTTGTTTTGAGATAATGAAAGATTACCTCTTCCAATCCCCGCCTCTTTCCAATTTTCAACAACCTCTGCAGACAAAATTTCTTCATCAGTCATTAGATTTCATCTCCTGTCCACCTCTTGGTAAGTTGGTTGTCTACGCCAAGGTGGTCAAGCACTCGTGATACTACAAAGTCAATTAAATCATCCATTGTTTGTGGGTGATTGTAAAATCCTGGAGAAGCAGGAATTACAATGGTTCCCCAATTCGAAAGTTTAGCCATATTCTCAAGATGAACAGTTGCGTATGGAGCTTCTCTTGGAACAATAATCAGTTTACGTCGCTCTTTCATAGCGACAATCGCAGACCTTGTCGCAAGATTGTCTCCAATTCCTGCAGCCAATTTGCCCAAGGTGGAACCGCTACATGGACAGATCACAACAGCGTCTATCGCGGCGGAGCCAGAGGCTGATTTTGCTCCAACGTTGTCATTGTTTTCGAGAATTGCTCCTGATTCCTCTGCAAGACGCTCCGGTGTAAGGCCGTTGCATTCGTGAGCGAGAGTTAGTTTTCCCGATTCTGTAATTACAAGTCGAGCCCTTTCTCCGAGGATGTGTGCAAGGCGCACTCCGTAAATTGCGCCAGATGCTCCAGAAATTGCCAAGACGACTTCGCCCATCACTCTTCGCTGAATGATTTCATGTATCAAGTTATGTTCAATGCTCTGCGGATAACCTCTTCCAAAACTGAGATTGCTTCAGCAAAATGTTTTGGCTCTATAGACCAACCCACTCGTAACCATTCTGTAAGTCCTGAATCAAACATGCAACCGGGGACTGCAAGTAGGTCCAAATCCTTCCCAATGGTGTCAATCATTTCTAGTGTGTCAACTCCTTCAATTCTAAAGGCGCCGAATACTCCGTGTTTAGGTGGCACCCAACTAATTCCCAATCCTTCAAGCGCTTTTTGTAAGACAGGAATATTTCTTTTCCTGTATTCCTCGATTAGATCTATTGGTTCGTGTAATCTAGGTCTTACTTTTTCTGCGATTCGTATAGTAGGAGATGCCATCATTCCTTCCATGTTGTGAAATGCTTTGTTCACATTTTGAATAGTATCTTCACTGGCTAATATCCAGCCGTATCTTATTACGCCAAGACCGTGAACCTTTGTCAGGGATGAAATAGAAATGCAATGTCCTCCGTCCTTGAAGAACGGCTTCCAGTTTCTGTCAGAGGCAGAATAAACCTCGTCACTGATTATTCTAACATCCATTTCTTTGCACTTTTCTACGAGCCATTTCCTGTCATCTTCTGTGTATGTACAACCTACCGGATTAAGCTGGGGCGATATCATCAGCAAGTCGACCTCTGCAAGAACCACCTCCCAATTTTCCCTATCGATGGTCCATACTTCTGAAGTTGGTAACCTATTAACTTCGATTGTTTCCAAACCTAGTATTCTTGCAGTTTGCGAAACGGGGCCGTAAGATGGCATCTCTACCGCTACCTTTCCACCTCGAGATGCAGCGGCAATTGCTAAGCTAATCGCTTGCGTTGCACCCATTGCAAGGTGTACATTTTCAACAGGAACATCATACATTGTGGCAACCAAACTTCTCTCGTCATAGCCAGGTTTTCTATGGTCTCTCCATACATCTTCCACTTCATCCAGTTCCCACGGGAATTGCAAGCCAGAGAATGATAAGTTGTGTTTCCTCCGTTCTCGTAATCTCGGGATATACCACTGGAGATATGCTACTGGAGGTAAATCATCACCTTTAGCAGGGCCTCCTGCAGTTGGATAAAATTCAGTCAACTTTTCATCCTCCTAATTTCTTAATTCTCTCTTCAATATGCCAGCATTTGACAATAAGGCAGATAATATCTGTTCTCTGCTTTGATTGAAACCAAGTTTATGCAAAGATGTTGTCGTGTCCGTACCTAAACCACATCCACTTACCATTTCTACTCTATCATCAGGAGTTTGGTAATTTATAGTCAAACCGTGTCTACTTGTCCATCTCAAAAACGACAATCCAATCGAACAGATTTTATTGTTGCCAATCCAAACACCTTGCATTCTCTCATCTCTGTTTGCATTTATTTCTAAACTTGATAAAGAGGTTATCACCCACTCTTCTAGAATATTAATTATCGATTTTACGTTGCTTTCATTTTCGAGGTCCCACTTTATGATTGGATAAATTACGATTTGTCCTGGTCCATGCCATGTTAGGCCCCCACCTCTGTCAACAAAAGAAGAGTTGTAATTTGGAGGTGGTCTTATTCCATCATTTTTCGCTCGCGGGCCAATAGTCACAATCTCTGGATGTTCGCAAATTAGCAAAGTGTCTTCAATTTCATCATCAATTCTTTTTTGCTGTAATTCTTTCATTAATAATTCAGCATCGGCATGGTCGATAATTCCCAAGTCTTGGGTTATCACCTTTCTCAAATCAATCCCTCAGAATCTGCCACTGCTGCCAAATCCGCCTTCTCCTCTTTCGGTTTCCGACAGATCTTCAAAGCTAACTTCTGTAAATGTTGTTTGCGGAACAGGTGCAATCAGTAATTGCGCTATTCTTTCTCCCTTCTCTAATGTAATGGAGTCGCCCTCGCCAATCCAGGTTGCAAGTACCATCAATTCGCCTCTGTAATCCGAATCTATTGTCCCGACTCCATTTGGCATTATCATGCCCTTGGCGCCTAACGACGAGCGTGAACGGATTTGTCCTTCCCAACCTTCTGGAATTGCGACTGCTAAACCCGTCCGAATTTTAGTGGACTTTCCTTTTTTGACTGTGGTTTGTTCTAATGCCCTTAGGTCCCATCCTGCGGCTGATTTTGTGCCTTGACTCGGTGCCTCCGCCGCTGGTTCTAACTTTGCGAACAAAACCTCAACATCTTGTCTCATTATCCTACTCCAAACCGACTAATCACTCAATATCTTTGGTCGTTTTCTTAGTTTTACCATTTTGCAGTTGTAATTTTAGTGTAAACTTGAAAATCTTTTGACATAGAGTGAAAAATCTCGAGAGTCTAAACTAACGGTGAAATAAGCCGAATTTGGGCGTACGTATCAATCAACATTATAGGCTACTTTGAACGGCCAACAAAATCCACCGAAGCGGAATTATGGGAGGTAAACAAGATGCAACCACAATCACCTAATAAAGACGGATTTGAACTTGACCTTTCATCAGAATTCATTGAGCCCATGCTCAAAGAATCTTTGGATAGATTTGTTTTGTTTCCTATCGTTCACAGTGAGATATGGGACATGTACAAAAAGCACGCGGCATCTTTCTGGACCGCTGAAGAAATAGATCTCGCAGAGGATGCTAAGGACTGGGAATCACTTTCGAGTGACGAGCAACATTTCCTGAAACACGTCCTTGCATTCTTCGCCGCAAGTGACGGTATTGTCAATGAAAATCTAGTGGTGAATTTTGCAAATGAGGTACAGTGGCCAGAAGCAAGAACCTTCTACGGTTTCCAAATAATGATGGAGAACATTCACGCTGAAACCTATTCATTACTGATAGACACCTACATAAAAGACCCAAATGAAAAAGATCACCTGTTCAAGGCTCTTGAAACAGTTCCATCCGTAGAAAAGAAAGGGACTTGGGCTCTGCGCTGGCTTGATAGAAAGAGAGCATCTTTCGCTGAGAGATTGGTTGCATTTGCCGCCGTTGAAGGAATATTCTTCTCGGGCTCTTTCTGCGCTATCTTCTGGCTAAAGAAGAGAGGATTAATGCCTGGACTAACATTCTCAAATGAGTTGATTAGCCGCGATGAAGGACTTCACTGCGACTTTGCGTGTCTGCTACACTCTAAACTCATCCGTGGAGCCGGAGAAATGAAGATTCACCAAATTGTTTCAGAAGCAGTCGAGATCGAAATTGAATTCGTCACGAGCGCTCTACCAGTTTCCCTAATAGGCATGAACGCAGATTTGATGAAACAATATATTCGATTCGTAGCAGACAGGCTACTAATATCCTTAGGTGCTACAAAATTGTACAATGTTGAGAATCCATTCCCTTGGATGGAGATGATATCCATGCAGGGTAAGACTAACTTCTTTGAGAAGAGAGTTGGAGAATACCAAAAGGCTGGCGTAATGAGCTCATCTACTCTTGGAGCGGTACAACAGCGATTTTCTATGGAGGAAGACTTCTAAACCGTCCGCGTCCAAGTTGGAATACTTGGCGGTTGGTTACAATAACATGGGATGATAATATGGGTTTGCAAGTAGTAAAGAGAAACGGTGAGAAAGAAGATGTTAGGTTTGACGCAATTCAGGAAAAATTGACAAAACTATCTGAAGGACTTAATCCAAAGTGGATCGACCCAGGCACGGTTACAAAATTAGTAATCGAGGGACTTTACGATGGAGTTACCACAGCGGAACTTGATGAATTGAGTGCAGAGACCGCCGCATCCCTTGCATCCCAGCACCCTGATTATTCCAAGTTAGCCGCAAGAATTTGTGTTGACAACTTGCACCGCTCCACCAAAGGCGTATTCAGTGAAGTTATCGCAGATCTAAGAAACTATGTCGACCCAGAATCTGGAAAACATGCACCACTAATCTCTCAAGAAGTATATGATATTGTTATGGAAAATAAGGAAAAGCTCGATGCATACCTTGACTATCAAAGAGACCACAACTACGATTACTTCGGTTACAAAACACTCGAGCGTTCATATCTGCTCAGACTAGATGGTAACGTAGCTGAAAGACCACAACACATGTTGATGAGAGTATCCATTGGTATTCACCACAATGATATCGAAAAAGCTCTGAAGACTTACGATCTGATGAGCGAGGGATGGTTTACACACGCAACCCCCACACTCTTCAATTCAGGAACTCCTAAACCACAAATGTCTTCCTGTTTCTTACTAACAATGCAAGACGATTCTCTAGACGGGATTTATGATACACTAAAGCAGTGCGCATTAATTTCAAAATCTGCTGGTGGAATTGGTTTATCGATTCACCAAATTAGGTCAAAAGGTTCCTACATCAAAGGAACCAACGGCTACTCCAATGGTCTTGTACCTATGCTAAGAGTTTTCAATGACACAGCAAGATATGTAGACCAGGGCGGTGGCAAGAGAAAAGGAAGCATTGCTATCTATCTTGAGCCATGGCACCCTGATATTTTCGAATTCCTTGACCTTCGAAAGAATCATGGTAAAGAAGAAATGCGTGCAAGAGATCTATTCTATGCACTATGGACTCCAGACTTATTCATGCAGAGAGTCGAAGACAACGCAGAATGGTCACTATTCTGTCCAAACGAATGTCCTGACTTGCATGATTCATATGGCAAAGAGTTTGAGGCACTTTACACAAAATACGAGGCGGAAGGCCGAGCAAGAAAGACGATCAAAGCACGTGAACTTTGGGATGCTGTAACACAATCACAGATTGAAACAGGAACTCCATACATGCTTTACAAAGATGCTTGTAACATCAAGTCAAATCAAAAGAACCTTGGAACAATCAGGTCATCTAACCTTTGTACAGAAATCGTAGAATACACAGCACCAGATGAAGTTGCGGTCTGTAACCTCGCTTCGATCGCCCTTCCAAAGTTTGTAGACATGGAGAATGGAAATTTCGACCATGAGAAATTGTATGAAGTAACTTATCACGCAACTGGCAACCTGAACAGAGTAATCGACGTAAATTACTACCCGGTAAAAGAAGCAGAGAATTCCAACATGAGGCACAGGCCAATTGGCTTGGGTGTTCAGGGATTGGCTGATACCTTTGCAATGTTGAAGATGCCATTTGATTCAGACCAAGCAAGAGTTCTAAACAGAGACATCTTTGAAACAATTTACTATGCTGCATGCTCAGCAAGTCTTGACTTGGCTAAGCAAGATGGTGCTTACTCAAGTTTCGCAGGCTCACCTGCAAGCCAAGGTCTTCTTCAACCAGACCTGTGGGGTGTTACCGAACATTCCGGAAGATGGAACTGGGATTCTCTAAAATCCGAAATCATGGAGCACGGAATGAGGAATTCGTTACTTGTAGCACCAATGCCTACAGCTTCTACTTCTCAGATATTAGGTAACAACGAATGCTTCGAGGCTTTCACTTCTAATCTGTATTTGAGGAGAGTATTATCAGGTGAGTTCATCGTTTTGAACAAGCACCTCGTTCGTGACTTAATCGATAGAAACCTTTGGTCTCTAGAGATCAAGGACCAGATATTGTTGAACAAGGGAAGCGTGCAAAATATCGATGGCATTCCAGATGACATCAAGGCGCTCTACAAGACCACCTGGGAAATCTCTCAGAAAGTAATTATTCAACTCGCTGCAGACAGAGGCGCATACATCGACCAAAGCCAATCCTTGAATATTCACATGATTGATGCAAACCCTGCAAAGGTAACTTCGATGCACTTCTACGGATGGAGATTGGGATTGAAGACGGGAATGTATTATTTGAGAACCAAGGCTGCAACAGATGCAATTCAGTTCACCGTTGAGCAAAAGGCTTCTGATGAGACTGTTAGTGGACTTGCCAACAGAGCTGAGGACGTAAATAGCATGGACGCTATTGCATGTTCCCTCGATGCTCCTGATGACTGCTTAATGTGCGGTTCATGATTAGTTATCAGTGGTGGCCAGCCCCCCTTTACAGACGCTAGCGTTGTATATGACCCACTGCTAACCCATAAATATAGGATAGTCATTTACAAGGGTGTTTTTCGTATTGCTACGCAAGTATAAGTAAACCACTTGTTCGTTACGGCTTGCAGGGAATGGATTTAACTCCGAGGTTCCATCACATAAATTATGGAGAATAAGCCTGAGTCTGGAGAAGATGAGGAGAATGAGGGTGGATGGTTTCTTCCTTGGATATGCTTCGTGGCTCTTTTTGGTATCATAATTGTGGATAGTTTGATGAATCCTGATACGTTAAAAAAAGACCAATCCTTTTGGGACAGTCTATTCAGAGGTGGTGGCTTTGGGGTTTGGAATTTCGTTGTATCTGTCATTATTTTCATACTGCTTCTCCTTTTCGGAGCGATAGCGCTGCTACGGTCATTCTTACCTGACGCTGAACCGGAGGATGGAATGCAGTTTGAGATTGACAATGAATTCGATGAACTGATTGAGAATGCAGTTATTCAAAGCGAACAGATAGATCAATCTCTCGGTAGGTATGCAATTATAGACGTGGATGGTTTTTTTAATTTGAATAGAACAATGCTTGCTTTGTCATTGATGTTCATCATCTTGGCTAGTCTTGGTGGGGGTTCAGCAAACGTTTCAACTATGGAGTTTGTTTTATTTTGTGGGGGCAGTCTTTCCGTATTTTTGTTCACAGCATTTATTGAGATACGCAACCTTATTTCCTGGCTGAGTAAGTAGAATTGTGTCCAGACTTGGATTCCGTATACAAGGGCCCCCTTGTGTTTGTATACGCATATATGGGTACCCTTCTTATCGACGGGTGTACAGAGGGGTTCCCTTTGCATTTTTACGAATTTACTCGCTCAACCCA
>CAZGJD010000016.1:0-25388 GCA_964526385.1 uncultured Candidatus Poseidoniales archaeon
TCCATCTCCGGGCTATGTCTCCCAACACCCGTACGCGTCGATGGCTAGGAGGTCCGTTACACCCCCTACGACCTGATACGCCGCAGACCCATCCTACACCGCCGGAGCTTTCAACCACTCACCGTTCCAGGCGTAGTGGTCTATGGGGTATTATCCTCAGTTTCCCAAGATTATCCCCCAGTGTAGGGCAGGTTATCCACGTGTTACTGAGCAGTATGCAAAGAATCTAATTTCTTTCTACTCGCATGGCTTAATCGAACTCCAATAGCGGTCGCCTCTGGCAGGATCAACCAGATTTCGTGATGCCAGATTTGCATCTCTCTTGTCTCGATCCTTAGGCTACTTGTCGCTTTTGTGTTATTTTTTTGCTGACCTAAAATTTGAATTGACAGGTTCACGTTGCACTAGAGTTGCTCTTATTTTGCACACAATACAATATTGTGTCGTGAACACTGATCACCTACCTGGCCCCAAGCTGTCACGAATCCCCGGGAAGGGTGTGGTTTCTTGAGACCGCAATTTGCTTCGGCTTGCATCTGGGTAGATGGCGGGTGTCACAGCCATTCGGCTCATCCGCCAACGCCGTCCCATACGACGCAAGCATCCTGCCGAACGCCCCCCCGTATATCAAGGTGACTGTTTTCAATTTTAGCAAATCGTAATACTGCGAGGCATATTTCAGTGTAAATTAATTAGAAATAAAATCAATTTTTTAACAAAAAATATGCAGATTTGAAATGGAAAAATTACACTGATTTGCAAAATCAATCCGCAGTGATGCGAATCACTCGGCTCCGAAGAACTGTCTTAGCATTGGATGCATTTCCATCGCTTGCTCTTTTTGAATTTGCTCGTAAGTTCTTAGAATGATACCTACGGCTAATAACAGACCCGTTCCGGTCGCATTCCCAACCGTTCCGAGCAAGTCGGCTCCCGCTGCCAACAACCCCACGAAAGCACCAGAGAAGTAGGTAATTGGAGGAATATATCTCTCCAAAATTCTCTCGAGTACTAACGGGTTCTTCCTGAAACCTGGTATTTGCATTCCAGTTCTTTCTATCTGCTTAGCAACATCCTTTGACCCCATATTGGTAGTATCGATCCAAAACTTAGCGAATACCATCGAACCAACGGTCATCAATGTGACATAAAATAGAACGTGACCACCTATCTGCCATAATGAGTGACCGTAGATGTCTCCTTGTTGATTCAGTATCGGAATCAACCAATCATTCACCCCATTGACCATTGATGAATACCAAGCAAATCCTCCGCTAGGCGTGGATGAACCTGGCTCATATGTACCAATGTATTCAGACATACTTCCCCAGCCTTCTTTTCCAAGGATAGGGGTTTTCTGTAACGTCGGATGATTCCAGAATAATAGAGTAAACATGTTGATGTTTGCTAATAGAGCCGCCATCAAAATAACCGGAATGTTTGACGCATACACAAGTCTGATTGGATATTTGCCACGATGACCTCTAACCTTACCGTGGGTTAACGGCAATTCCAGTTTACTTGATTCAGCATACGCTACAACCAAGAACACAACTACAGATGAGAATAGGGCGACAACAGGATTAACGTGAGTTAGTAGTATCGTTTCGAAGCCATTTTGTGATATCATCTGGCCATTTGTTGACTCTCTAAACATATAGAAAATCATAGGAAGAGTACCTGATGGTGGGTTTTGGATGCTGTATCCTACACCTGTGGTAGTAGGTAGAGGAGATAGTGTTCCAACGAATGTTGATTGGGCTACACCTGCCGCAATAAACAAGGATATACCAGATCCAATACCCCATTTTGAAACCAGTTCATCAAGTAGGAATACGAGATATGAACCTGCGAATAACTGGGCTACGATAACAAAGTTAGCCCAACCCATTCCGTAATTGGAAATCAGTGTCTGTGTTGGGTCCAGGAATCCGTATGTCTGTGGTATTGATTCAATTGGTATCATAACCAATACGAGTAATTTCTGAACACCTTGGTACATTGCCTTATCCCTAGAATCAGTTAAGTCGAGCTTGATGATCTTCGCACCAGCAAACAACTGCATGATAATCGAACCTGTAACGATTGGACCGATACCCAAGTGCATGATTGTACCAGATGCACCCGCCATAATCGACCTGAATCCACTGAATAGGTCAAGCGCTTGTCCTGAAAGCCCCCAGAGCATTACATTCGTCATTGCAAAGTAAATTATCAATACGAGAGTTGTTGTCCACAATTTCTCATTGAATCTTACGTGTCGGTCTGGTTTGGTTATGGTTGGATAGGTATCTACGAATCGATGCAGAGCGTACAACCTACTGTTCTTGTCACCGCTGTACATGAAACATGTGAGTGCGGCTGAAGCCGCGAAACCAAGTAGGATCACTCCAACCAAGAGGTACCCTACAAGATCTTCATGAGAGCCACCCCAGGCATTAGGCCTACAGTAGTAAGTTGCTACACCAAGGAATGCTAACCATCCTAGAAGTTTCCCATATCTGCCAACCACAGGCATTTCTTTCAAGCCTTCAGGCATTTCTTTTGTAAAACACAAAATAAGATATGCAACATACGCAATTGATAGCCCTAAACCAAATATTGCTCCATCAATAGCGTTCTGAGATACAGTTCCTGCTCCACCCATTGCTGCTTCGAATGCTTCGAATTCCCAATAGATGAGCATCCCAAAGTAAAGGATTCCAGTTAGTCCAACCGCCCATGGAATTGATTGCTTACCCATATTTATCCCTCAATTGATTATTATTTTTCATCACATAAAGAAGATGACGGAAGAATTTCTTCTAAAAGTCTCACTCCCACTCATCTTCATCGTCGTCGCCTTCGATAGTACCACCTGCGGCAGTTACTTTCTCGGCGGCTTTTGCTGACCATTCTTCAACAGTAACGGTCAGAGCCGTTTTTAATTGACCAGAACCGAGGAGTTTATCTATTCCCATTTCGGTTAGGTTGACGGAATCGTTACCTTCTGCTAAATTTTCAAGGTCACCAACATTACAAGTTACGTGAACAGTTCTCAGCCCAGGGTTTCGATTGAAACCATGCATTCCCCAGTGGTTTGGCATGTATTTGATTCGTGTCATCACACGGTGCTTGTTGATACCAGCATTTCCGCGACCTCCTCGCTTACCAGCACCACGACCAGCTTTGTGGCCTCTTCCGTGCGTTCTACATCGTCCTCGGTGTTTGTTTGCTTTACTCATAATATCACCTCAAATCATTCTCTCAACCAGCGCTGAGATATCTTCTCCACGAGGTCCCAAAGCGCCACCTACCACGTAGGTTCGCTTGATGCCACCCCAGCCCTTTGGACCGCGAGGTGGATGAAGTCTGAAAACTCTTTTCAAGTTAGCCATATCCTTTACAGTCGCATCACCTGATGCTATTGCAGAAGCGAATTCCTTGATTGATTTGTAGTCTGTTGCATCCTTTACATCAGCATCAGTAACCGGCTTATCACCAATCAGTCGTCCTCTTTCAGAGATCATCTTTTCGATAAGCTCTGCGTCTGCGTCTCCCCATGTGATGTAATCCTTAGCCTTCTGTAACATTCCTTTGTACTGAGGGTTTTCTGGGATTATCACTGCGTGATTCACTCTAGTTAAATTTAGCATACCCATGGTCTCGCGAATTGATCTTTCGACCTTAACGTCAGATCGGGCTCTTACAACTATCCAGCTCATTCTAGCAACCTCCCTTTGTGGATGAAGAGGTTTGCTCTTTGTGTTTCGCTTACTCTTGTGCTGTTAACTTGTGCTAGTGCGTTAAAAGTTGCAGCTGCGTAGTTGATTGTAGTTCTTGTTTGGCCCTTTGTTCTAGACAATACGTCTGTCACACCTGCAAGAACAAGTACCTTCTTACCGGTTTCGCCAATAACCAAACCTTTTCCGGCAGGAGCTGGCATTAGAGTAACTTTAGTTGAACCAGCCTGTCCCTGTACCTTGAAAGGTACTGATGTCCCAGGCCCTACACTGGATTCCCATGAGCCATTTCCTCTTTGGATTTGTATGATATTTAGTTTAGCCGCAGTCAATGCTTTTCGGATTGTCTGAGCAACTTCCTTTCCTTTAGCCATAGCAAGACCAACATATCCGTCTTTGTTTCCGACACATGCCATAACGTTGAATCTTACACGTCGACCTGAGTCAGTCATTCTTTGAACCATGTTGACTTTGATAATTTCATCTTCCAAGTTTGGAATAAGAGCATCAACAATTTCAACCTCCCTGATAGGAAGACCCGAAGCAATTGCCTGTTCATAAGTTATGATTCGTCCTGCCATAACTTCTCTTCCAAGTCTGGTTTTAGGAGTCCATGACCTAAGTGCTGTGATGGATTCATCTGCCGATGACTTTCTTCTACCACCTTCTCTTGGAGTATCTTCTTGTGGAGCAAAGGCTTGAATTAAACCTGGTGCCATGTTTTGTACTTCATCACTCATCTTAGAACGCCCCCTCTATTTTCTTCTTCGTAGCATCAAATGCTTTGTTGTATGAATCACCGATGTGTTCTCCTACAATTCTTTCCTCGGTTGGAAGAACATCTTCTCCGTGTGGAATTTCAAGGCCTGCATCAATCATTCCTTTCAATGCAGCGAATACTCTACTACCTGCTGTACTTGCTGCAAGACCTATGTCTAGAACTGCTTCGTCTACACCTGCGGATAATGCAGATTTTCCAAGAGCAAATCCTGTTAGATAGGATGCAGGGATATTCTTTCTAGAATTTCCTTCTGGCCATCCGTACTTAGAAACGAGATCGTCACCAGTAGCAGAAACCTGTACTTTGTCTCCTTCTTTATCCCAAGATACTATTTGGCAAACCGCTCTGGTGTTGGAAATCCTAACAACAGCTCTAGCCTGACCGCTCTTTAGGAGCTTCAGGCGTCTTCTGTAGTCTGTTTCACCAGATACTCTTCTTCTGTATTGATTCCTCTGTCTTGGACCTTGTGCCATCACTGGTCACCTCCGATTTTAATTCCGTCTACTCCCATCTGAGATTTCATGTGGGAAACAGAACGGTATGAGCCACCTTTTGCTTTGAGGTAGTAATGTCTGTACTGTGATCTCTCCAGTACTCCCTCTTCTCTCATTTCCTTTAGCGTTCTTCTTTGTGCTCTGATAGTAGACATCCATTGTTGTTTCCTAGGATTTCTTGCGTTGGAAGAACCGGACCTCTTTCCTTGACCTTTTCTTCGGCCCTTCATTTTCTGTTCCTTAATCTTCTTAGCACGAACTCTAGAAGTTCCTTGAATCGCTTTAGCCTTAATCCAACCGTTATCGATTGCTTCTCTGATATCTTCTTTTTGAACGGATTGTGCGACCTGGTCAAGGTAGGATGGATTTATCCAAACTCTGTTCACGCCACACTTCAAAATCTGTGCCGCCATTTTCTTTTGATTAGTAATCTGCATCAGCGTTCCCTCCTTCTGTTTAGAACTCTAATACCTAATTCATCCGCACGAGAGTGGATTAGTTCTCTCTTTCTTCCACCGACGGTTGAACCGACTCTTGCTGCTTGAGTTTCAGCATCAATTTGGTCCAGGTCCGCTGTGTTGTGAACCATCACTTCTTCGAAACCAGATGGATGTAAATCACTAGCCATGTTTACTTTGCCGTGACCGATTCTAACAAGAGAACCACGGTACTTGAAGTTACGTCGTTGCTTGTTATCCATACCGTGAGGTTTTCTCCAGCCGGATCTTGACAATCTCTTGTACCTGAACCATTCGGTTCTTCGGAATGTTGGAGTTGCCTTCTTTTGAGCAGCTCTTAGTGCAAGTGCTTCCTTCATTTCTTCAGATAGTACTGGCTTTTGTCTTGCGATATGTTCATCGACAAATTCCTCATCATCGTCCCAGTCTTCGTCATCATAATCTTCTTCGTAGGATTCTTCTTCTTCAGAGGATTCCACTACGTCTTCGACAGGTTTTGAAACGCCATCGTTATCTTGTAATCTTGCTATTAGGTCTGCTTTCTTACCTGCAACAGGCAATCCAGCTTCCTTTAGTAATTCCTTTAGTTCAGCAACAGTCAAATTTTCGTAATCACTCATTCAAAGACCTCCTCATGCTTTACTGATGAGATAAATTCCATCTTGGAATACTCTCCTATCTCTGTTTTTCACGGTTGTTGAGCGCTCGATGTTCGCTGCAGTTTGGCCAACGTTTTCTTTGTCGACTCCGGAAACAACAACTGTTGTTTTATTCTCGACTTTTACGTTAACACCGTTTAGAATTTTAGCTCTTCGTGGAACTCTTTCCCCAAAGTAATTGTTGACAACAAAATCAGTTCCCTTAACTTCGACCGTCATTGGGAAGTGAGAGTACAGGACTTTCAAAGTGTATGTAAAGCCATCAGTAACTCCCTTAACCATGTTCTTCAGGTGTGCATTCCAAGTACCTGCAAGTGCTTTTTCTTTACTTCTTGGCATATCGACTCTAACCAAAAGAGCTCCACCTTCTTGGAAGATGTCATGCCTTGGGCTTGCAAATTCTCTTGAAATGGAACCTTTAGGACCTGAAATGGTGATGTTATCACCATCTAGTGTTGCAGTAACCCCTTCTGGGATTTCTACTGTGTGTTCTATTCTATCTAATTTTACCATTATATCACCTCAGTACACATATGCTAGGAGCTTACCACCGATGCGGTTCTCCTTTGCTTCTTTGTGGTGCATGATTCCACTGTTTGTTGTTAAAATCAACAAACCAAAATCTTGCGCAGGCAGGAATCTACCTTCCCATTTATCGAATTCTTGTCTTCTTACGGAGTAACGAGGTTTTACTACACCACATTCGTTAATTGCTCCTCGTAGTTGTACGTTGAAACTTCCTCCTCTTCCATCATCATTTCTTTGTATTTCCCCTACATACCCAGATGTTTGCATAATCTGTAAAACAGAACCCAAAAGTTTGGATGCGGGAGATAACTGAACATCAAATTTACCTGCTTGTTCAGCGTTGTATAATTTAGCTAGTGCGTCATTAAGTGGATCGAATTGCATACTTAATCACCTCAGTTCATTTTCTTAAATCCAATTTCTGGAGCGATGTCTCTGAAACACTGGCGGCACAATCTAAGTCCATGTCTTCGAATCATGCCTCTTCTTCTACCGCATCTGCGGCATCCGTTTGTTCTTCCAATTTCCTCACCGTGGTCTCGTGCCATTTTCACTCCTCCAGGATTGTGATACCATAGTTCTCAACAAACCATGCTCTGGCATCATCAGCATTGGTTCGGTGACTCATAGCAACCTTGGAACTTCGTCGGCGTCTTCTGCTAACTCTGTGACCAGGTCTCTCTAGTACGACATTGATATCCATTCCAAAAATACCGATATCTGGATCGTATTTTTGGTCTGGGAAATCGGTATAATCACTTATACCGAAAGATAGGTTTCCAGATTTGTCGAAATTCCATCCAGGAATTGTGTTTTCTCTAACCCAAAAAGCGTCTGTTAGGAATTTCTTGATTGTTTCAGAATCCCTCATTGTAACTTTACAACCTATTGGGAACCCAACTCTAACCTTCAAATCACGGTTCTGTTGTTTACCAAGGGTCCTAATTGGTGAGACGCCAGTGACCATTTCCAATACCTTTTCAGCATTTGAAAGACGGTCTCCGCCTTCACCTACGCCAATGTTTACAACAACCTTTGCAACTCTTGGAACAGACATCGGATTTACGTTTTCGCTCACTGGCTCACCTCCAATCCTGGCAGACTACAGTCACCTACAGAGAATACATTCGGGGAAGTTGTTCCGAATCCGTCGAATTCAACCTCGTTTGGCATACTTGAACGCTTGACGATGTACTTTGTTACGTCAGCCAGTTTACCAACGTGCACACCACCTACGAGCATGCATCTTGTTCCCTCACCAAATTTGATGTGGTCTTGAATTTCTTGCTCAGGTAGCGATATCTTCAGAGAATCTCCAGACTTATGTTCTGAGGCGTCATCAACCAGAATGTTCCTTCCATCATGAAGGTGAACTTGGGTTCTTCCACCCTTTACTGTGGATTTTCCTTCGATTCTACAAACTTTCCATTTTGCCTCATCATCGGAGATAGATCTGTATCTCAATCGGCCGTTGGTGTCTAATACACATCGGAAGTTCTCCTCCCCAAGTGTAAGAACATCCATTAGTCCAACACCTCTTCTTGAGTCCTTTACAATTCGTCCATCGACCTTGACCAATCCATTGTGAAGGATTTTCTTAACCTCTCTTGTGGACTTTGCCATTCCTAAAACATCTCTGATTATGATATTGAGTGGCATTGATCTCTCAATACTGTGCGCTCCGGCTTTTTGCCTTGTTACCCAAACTGTGGTCTTTCTTGGAAGAGGCCAACTTCTTGGTATGGCCAATCGCTTTAGATGACTGCTACTTCCCATTCTAATCAACTCCTATCTGCGGTCAGTTTTTGCATTCGTAGTTTATCGGTTTCATCCAATTTCACAACTACTACATTTGAACAGTGGACCGGCACTGCTTCTTCCTTGTTGTCTGACTTGGTTGATGTTGCTCCTTCGATAAACAATCGACCAGTATTTGAATCTACATTGATCACATTTCCTTCTAATGCGTTAGCGTTTCTTTTACCACCAACTCTTTTTCCACCATGAGCGAAGTCTCCTCTGACTACTCTAACGGTGTCTCCAACTCTGACGGTTACGGATCTAACACCATCAAGTCTTGAATCTGGGCTCTTTAATTGAAGGCGTGCTCGCATTCTCTTCCTCTTAACGTGAGTTGGAGCGTTAGCTTGTTCCTTGCGTTGTTTGCCAGGCTTTCTACTCTTTACCATCCATATCACCTCATACAATTTGCTTCGCTGTTGCAGCGATACGAGGCCATCTTTCTGCAGCCTCTCTTGAAACTGGTCCTTTGATATCTGAACCTTGAACATCTCCTTTATCGTTTGTAATTACACAAGCGTTGTCTTCGAATTGAACCCATGTTCCGTCAACTCTGCGGAAAGGTCTCTTTTGTCTGATGACTACTGCAGTATACATTTGTCTGCGAGTGTCAGGAGTTCCTCTCTTTACTGATACCTTGATCAAATCTCCAACTCCAGCAGCAGGCAACCTTCTCATAGTGCCTCCTAATTTCCTGACATTGATAATTTGGACAATTTTTGCGCCGGTGTTGTCGGCGACTTGCAGTCTTGCCATTGTTGGCAATCCACGGGTTTGGTTTCCTGCAATACCACGCATCAAGCATCAGCTCCTGTATTTTCGATTACACAGAATGAAACGGTCTTGGAAAGTGGTCTACATTCCATAACTTTCACTCTGTCACCGATTTCAACAGTGCCAATACAGGTCGGAAGATGAGCGGAAAGAGCACTTGTCCTCTTTTCATATCTTTCATACTTCTTCATGTATCGAACATTGTTTCGTTCGATTACAATCGTTCTTTGCATTCCTAAACTTGCTACCGTTCCTTCCAAAACTTGGCCTCTGAGGCGCAATGTTCCGTAGAACGGGCAGTTTTCATCTCCATCCCAATCACCTTGTGGCGGTTTTACATCTACTCCGATGTCACGCATGGTTATCACTCACTCCTGTGGTTGCGGTAAATTCTGTCCTCAGCTCGTTGCCGCATCAACGAACCGACGATGGTAACATCACTGCCACCTATTTTGAAATTGATAGAACTCTTACCAAACACAATTGCCTTGTTATTTTCAAGTAGTGTGATGGTTTCACGAGTCTCGTCTGCAACCATGCCATTTCGACCTACATGGTTAGGATCGGTGGAAGAAACAATTGTGACGTCTCTTCCAATCCAGGACTGATTTAATACCGAGTTAGTCATTATCGCACCTCCACATTAAATCCGTTGTTAGATAGTACAGCCGCTGCCTTCTTTTTGTGGTCACCTTGTAATTCTATTACTCGACCTTTTACTGTTCCACCAGCGGCACATCTATTTTTCAATAACTTAGCGAGTTGGTTGATGTCAATTGCAGAGTCTTCAATTCCCTCTACCTTTGTCACAATCTTTCCATATCTGCGCCTGTCGGTGCTAATGGTTGCTTTTTGCTGTTCCTTAGCGATCTCTTGACAAATACACAATTCATCTGGGAGTCCACACACATTGCAAATCGCAGCCATAATTTCACCTCCTTAATCAGTTATTGTTTGAGTTTATTTTTGTTTTAATTCTTGCAATTGATCTTCTGCAAGCCTTGAATGCACCCATGTTAGATGGGTTTCCACCAAGTGATTGTTCCGCTCGTAGTTGAAGTAGTTCTTCCTGCAATTCAGCAAGCCTTTCTTCGAGCTTTTCTGCGCTCATCGAAGCTATTTCTCTGTTTGAAACGTGTGTCACTCAGAACCCTCCTCTTCAACTGGCTCAGCGGTTGCTGCTTCGCGGATTTTTAGTTCCTCGTCAGAGAAAATTGAGATTTCGTGAGGCAATTTTGTACCCTTCCTCATAATTGAAACAGTAACTCCAATCACACCGAGTTTCTTGATGCAAACGGCATATCCAACATCCATGTGCTCAAGTGCTGTCTCTCCACAGTACTTTACGTGGCCTTTGATGAACTTCTGTGTTCGGTGTCTTGCACCTGTTATCTTGCCAGCCAGAGTAATGATTACTCCTCTTGCACCTGCTTCCATGATGTTAATTGCTGCAGAGTGTCCTGCTCTCCGGTAATACCAGCCTCTTTCCATAGCAGAAGCTATCTTTTCTGCCATGACTTGAGCGTTTAGAGCCGGATCTTCAACTTCATCGACTTTTAGTCTTGGATTTTCGATGCTGAATCTTTCATCGAGTTGCTTCTGCAAATCGTTGATTATCTTACCTTTCCTACCTATGACCATACCTGGCCTCTCAGCCATAACTGTGACTTCAGTTCCATTTGGTGTTCTTCTGATATCGATACCACCGAATCCTGCTTTTTTGGTATTGTTCATCAGGAATTCTTTGACCAAATGTCTTTCGACATTTCTGTCAATAATCTTTCTTAGTGTACTGCTATTCTCATTCATGGTATTCACCTCAGAAGTCGTCCTCCAACTCATCCACATCACTATTGAAATCTTCAAGGAATATCTCCAAGTTAACTCTGTAGTGGTTCTTCGGGGAAGCGCGTCCTCTTGCTCGAGGAGTCCAGCCTCTCTTGATAGGGCCGCGATGAGCAGCACAGTGAGTAATTACCATTTCTTCAGGGTCAATGTCTTCATACTGATGTCTTGCATTTTCCATACAACTTTGAATCAATTTAATCATGACTCTGCTTGCCTTGACCGGGTATCTTCCAGGTCCGATTCCACCCTTGCGGTGACCGACCATAGAAGGTCCTGATCGCTTTCTTCTCTTGTTTCCAGAACCAAGCCTGAATGGTACCGCTGTAGCCTTCTTTCTAATATCTGGCCTGTCGCTATCAATCTTCAAAACATTGTTCAGATATTCTACAGCTTCACCAGCAGTTCGATGTTTGATTGCTCTTGCAATTTCAAAACAGTGCTTAACATGGACATCTACTCCAACAGACCTTGCGGATGCTAGTCTGCTTCCTTGTAACAATTGAGTGTAGCCTTTTTGAGGCAATTCTCTCTTTTTGGACCTGCGATCCATTTGTGATTTTCTCCAACCCATGCTTTTCACCTCACTTCAATGCTACGTGCGAGGAAGAGCGCGTCGCACCCACACCAGGACCTGAGTGTGTTACACCCTTCCTAGTGGTAGCGAACTCTCCCAAATAATGACCAATCATTTCTGGTTTGATATCGATTTCAACAAAGTTTTGACCATTGTGAACTGCGATTCTCTTTCCTACAAATTCTGGTAGGATTGGAACGTCCCTTCTGTGCGTTCTTACAGTCTTGTTAGATGACCTTCTTACCCTTGTAATGAAGTGTTCATTTTCTGGTGATAATCCTCTTGCGATTGATCTTCTAGCTCTGCTTGTTAACAGAGTAATTACAGACGGTGCAGATGGATCTTCTTCAGATGGCCATAGTGGCATAGCCTTCAGCTCATCTACTTCGTATCCTCTGTAGGTGAATTCTTTCTTCTTACGGCCAGTTACGTTTGAACGCTTCTTACGAGCTTTTCTTCTGCTTGCTTTTGGTGTCATGAATGACTTCTTTTTCTTTGCCATCTTAACTCACCTCAAATCTTCTTTCCTCGGCTTCTACCGGTTCTGCTTGGAGCAATGTTTCCTACCTTAGCACCAGGAGAGGTTCCTCTTGCCACAGAGTTTGGTCCGTGAACAGCTTGGTGGTTACCTCCTCCGTGTGGGTGAGCAACAGGGTTCATTGCTACACCGCTAACATGAGGGTACAATTTTCCTCTTGCTTTAGCCTTGTAATGTGCCGCACCAGCAGTACGCATTGGCATTTCTCCTCTGCCATGTCCTGCAAGAACACCGATTGTTGCCCTGCACTTTCCAGACATGTCTCTACTGGTACCAGATGGTAGTCTGATTCTGACCTTTCCATTGTCTAAGTGAGCCTCAACGAATGCAGAGTTACCTGCTGTCCTTGCCACTTTTCCTCCATCACCTGGTCGCAATTCAAGATTGTTGATTGCCGTACCTTCAGGTATGTTTGAAATCGTTGTGATATTTCCTGGCCTCAATGAGACGTTGTCTCCTATTGCGACGTTGGAACCAATTGAAATTCCTTCAGTAGCAACAACGAGTGTTGTTTCTCCATCTGGTAACTTGACTCTCGCCAATGGAGCGGTATGAACTGGACTGTGGATAAGTTCTGTAACTTCTCCAACAACTTCACTGACTCTTGGCATTCTGTTTGCACCAGGGAACCTGTGGCTTGACACACGGTACCTTGGTGAGCTTCCTTTACGCTGTGCACGAATTCTCTTACCCATGATATCACCTCATCAGAATGCTCCAAGTCGCATTGCAGCCTCATCTGCATCATATCCTTCAGCAAGCCTTACACTTGCAACCTTCCCATTCTTGGTGTTTCGAACGTTAACCTTTGCAACTTCTGCGTCAAAAAGTGCTTCAACGGCAGCAGCAATGTCTTGTTTTGTCGCTGACCTTCGAACGATGAATTCTAGTCTGTTATCTACAGACCTTGCTTCCATTGCCTTTTCTGTGATCCAAGGCATCATGATTACGTCATACGGATTTACCATTCATCATCCCTCCTAATTTAGAGCCTCCACAGCCGCTTTAGTGAAAACCGTTAATCTACCTAGGTCTCCCCCAGGAGCTAAGTGCTCAGCAGACAGGTCCTTTGCTGCGACGACATCTACACCTGGTAGATTTCTTGCAGCTTTGGCTAATCCGTCCTTTTGTGCTACAACTAGTAGAACACTCTTTGGTGTCTTGTGGACTCTTCCTCTCATTGTTGCTTTACCTGCTCTAATTTTTCTTCCTGACTTTGCTCTTCTTAGGTCATCTCCTAATCCAAGTGCTTCAAAAATAGCAGTAACCTTTCTTGTTCCACCGTTTAGATTGAACTCTTCGATATCCATCTTCTTTCCATTTTCGGAATAGTCACCGAGGATAATTGGTAGAGAAGATATTTCTTCTGCGAATCTGTGGCCTCTGCCTGAAACAGTCTCAATGTCAGTGGTAGCACTCAATGCTGAGTTTCTTGCAAGTCTTCTTTCTGTACGGTTAAGTTTGCGTGACCAGTCTTTTTCGACCTTTGGTCCGTGAGCTCTTCTACCACCAAGTGTGTGAGGGTTTTGTGCAGCTCTCCTTTGACCAGTTCTTCTCATAATACGGGAAACACCTCTACCTTTACCCCACCATTCAACGGAGTGTTTCATACCGCTCATTGGCTTTTTCTTACCGCCATGAGGGTTGGAACCGTATGCTTGTCTCCTGTTAGCACGAGCACTTGCAACTGCTAATTTTACCAAATCAGGTCTAACTTCGGATGCAAAGGATTCAGGTAGATCGATTTTCTTACCGAGCTCCACCTCGATGTCATAGAATTCTTGCAGTCTACCTGCGTCTAATTCGTCTTGTTCGATTTTGTTGTTAATGTTATGAACTGCTACCTTCATTTTCATACCCCCTGCTTGCTTGCAGTGCTTACGTATGTTATTTCGTAAGGATGTGCAGTCTTGTTTTGCGCTCTTGTTGCGTCTCTAAATCTAACCAGTCTTTTGGAAGGTCCCGGAATGCTTCCTTTGATTAATACGTAATCTGAGTTTACCTCACCATAATGTAGGAATCCTCCGGATGGAGTAATTGCTTTGTCTTCTGCGGATGCAATTGATAGAATTCTCTTGTTGTATTCAGTTCTCTGGTGGTAACCTGTTTGACCACCTTGTCTGATTGTTTTTCGGACATAACCGGTTCCGAAGTCACCCATGTTTCCATGCTGTCTTCTCTTCTTTGAGTTTTTGTGGGATTGTAATTTTCCACCAAATCTTCTGATGACACCTTGCCATCCGTATCCCTTTGTTACGCCAACTGCGTCGACGAATACTCCTTCATCGAATACGTCGGAAATCGAAATTTCTTCACCCATTTTTTCCTGTGCCCAATCGAGTTGTGCAGTAGAGTCTCCTCCTGCAAGACCAAGTTCCATGACCTCAGGAGTCTTTGATGGAGTCCCGGATATTGAGTGGGGCTGTGTCGCAACTATTGCTCTAACTTCAACTAAATCCTCAGCCTTCAATGCTTCAAGATGCTTGTCTGTACTGTGGTTTTGTAGTGAATTGTTGTGAAGTTTCCTGAACAGCTGGGGGAATGCTTCAGAGATTTTGTCAGCAGTAACCCAAGCTTCGCCAACAGCTTGCTTCCCATATGGAGTCATGCGGTATCCACGGACACCTAGAATTCTCATCTTTGGAACTTCCACGACAGTTACAGGAATTCTAATTTCCTGGCCAGCGCTTGTTGATTTTGGATTTAAATCACGAGCCATAACGTGGGTCATGCCTGCCTTCCAGCCTGCAAACCCTTGTACACGGACTTCGCTCGCATCGGTTTCTGGCCACGACTTAACATGTCCAAAATGACGTGCAGACCGCTTGCGCGGGCTAAACGCCATACTTCCACGTCTTGGGTGACTTCTCTTTGCCATATTTTCGGCCTCCTATGTTTTCATACTCCGCAGTGGCCCCCCGATAAGGGGCGTACGGAGGCTCTTTTGGTCATGGAGTTGCCGTGACACCGGCTCGCAGTCCACGATTGTGACCGTGAGTGATGGGGTGCAGTGCATTGCCCACAGTGTCTGGCCGCTCACCATCTGAGCAAGTTGCCGACTTACCTCCCATATATGAGTGGTTCGGTCCCGAACGCTGTATAGAAAGGACAGAAGCCCCTGTAACTTCTGTAATTATTTCCTGATAATAAATCAATACACAAAAAAATGCAAATCCTCTTTACCTCCCGACTTTGCATTATATCCATGCAGCCAATGGTTAGCCACCCTCGACTCAAAAATGGAGTCGAAGCTCGTGCCTATCAGTTAGACGCTGCAAAGGAATGTTTGAGTGGATCTACGCTTCTTGTTATGCCGACTGGTTTAGGGAAAACCGCTGTCCAATGGATGGCTATGGCTGAAAATTTGGAGGGAAAGGGAAAGATTGTACTCGTCGCTCCCACAACTGGGTTAGTAGCCCAGCAAGCAAAAATGGCGAAGACTTTTATCGATATAGAAGAAGATAAAATTATTACTTTAACAGGTCAAATTCGACCTAATTCTAGAGAAGATATGTGGAAAGATGCCAAGATAATAATGGCAACACCACACGTCATTAGGAATGATGCACTCAGCGGCAGAATATTATTGTCCGAGATTGACCTCCTCATATGTGATGAAGCACATCATGCAACAGGATCAAATTCGATGGCTCAACTTGGTGACTTATATTTACAAGCGTCAAATAATCCAAAGGTTTTAGCAGCATCCGCATCTCCTGGAGTAAAATCTTCAAACGTCTTGGAGGTAATCAAAAGATTAGGAATTGAAAGATTACATGTCACAAAAAGAGATGATGATTTAGTAAAACCCTACGTAACTGAAATGTCAATTGATGAGAATAGGATTTTACTTCCTGATTTGCTGTTGAGCACAATATTACCTCTAAAGGTATTGTTGGACGAAGAAGTTGAATTTCTTAGAAGGTCTGGTTTCTTGATTTATACTGGCAGAGTAACTGCTGCGGCTCTAGATGAGGCTCAGCGTCGGGTGAGCGCCGCGATAAACAGAGGAGACGTTAGAGGGTTTGATGCTGCAAAAAGAATCAGTGACCTAAGACGTTTGATACGACTAATCGATTTATTGGAAACACAAGGTCTACAATGTGCTATTATGTACCTTACAAGAGCTAGAAATGACAAAGACAGAAAAACAAAACGATTTTTATCGCTTCCTCAAGTTTCAACATTCTACTCTGATTTCAAAGACCATGAAGAAATTCACCCTAAACCCAAAATTGTGCAAAATATGGTCGCCGATAGCCTAAGAACTGGAGGGAAGGTTATTATTTTTACAGAATATCGAGATACGGTTGACAATTTATTAGAATCATTGAGTGGTGAAAACATCCATCCCGGCAGGTTTGTTGGCCAAGCAAGTAAAGGAAGTCAACTTGGGATGAAACAATCAGAACAAATTGAACAATTAGAACGCTTCAGAAACGGAGAAATTAATGTTTTAGTAGCAACCAGTGTAGGTGAGGAAGGCTTAGACGTACCTGCAGCGGATTGCGTAATTTTGTACGAGCCAGTTCCATCAGCAATAAGAGCAATTCAACGAAGAGGAAGAACTGCAAGAAAAACTGATGGTAATGTTCGAGTTCTAATTACTCAAAATACTAGGGACGAGTATGTTCAAAATGCTTCAAAAAATCGTGAAATTACGATGTATAGGACACTTAATAAGTTGCAATCACAATCTAGACTTCCAAAAAGATTGAGTCCAATTTCTAACGTACTAAACAGCTTTTCCGTTAATTCTGAATCTGCTGAATCATTTATCGAAAAAGAAAGGGATAGATTGGAAGTGATAAAGCCAGAAAAAGAATCTGTAACAAAAGTACAAACCAATACCAAGAATGAAAAATATGTCCCAGCAAATAGACCACAAAGTCAAAAATCTCTTAGTGATTTTTCTTCACCAAAAACAAATATTGATTGGTGGAACCCAATTCTTGACGGGTCAAAAAAAAACGAGATGAAAAATGAGAATAGCGCCATAGAAGCAACCAAGGGTGAAATTGACAGAATCGATAGCAAGAGAAGAGAAAAACCCCTAATCGTAATTGATAATAGAGAAACCAATTCAACTCTTCCATCCCTAATCAAACTAAACGGGCATGAAGTTAAGTTTGAACAATTGAAAGTTGGAGATATTCGAATTTCGGATAGAGTTTTGATAGAAAGAAAAACCTCGAGAGATTTTATTGACTCAATAATCGATGGCAGAATACTTAGACAAAGTAAGAAATTATTTTCCTCAGCCGAAAGACCACTTTTGATTGTCGAATCGATGGAAACGGATAGAATCCATCCTAATGCGGTAATGGGTGCTATGGCATGGATAACTATAGATTTGGGATTACCAGTATTGATGACTAAAGGTATTGAAGAAACCGCAAGGTTTGTTTCTGTAGTGGCAAAAAGGGAGGCAAAAATATTCGAATTGTTGATCTCAAAATCTAAACAAAGGCAACTAAATCTTGAAGACTCAGCGATAAAAGCAGCGATTTCTGAAATTAATTCTATGATTCAGGAAGAAAATATTCAGAGCCCATTATACCAGAAATGGCAAAATAAAGTGATGAATAATAGAGAGAAATTGCTTGCGAATCTACCTGGAATTGGACCAAAGGCTGCCAACAACATCATGAAAAAATGTGGAGATATAATGGGCCTGTGTCTTATGACGTTAGAAGAGATTTCTTCAATAGACGGAGTTTCATCAATTCAGGCCATAGAATTATACAAATTCCTTCATGGGAATTTATGAACCAATAATTAGGGCTCTTGTCTTTAGTTGAGCAAACCTATCCGTAAAATGGCCGAGTGCAAATGCTACAATTTCAGTGAGATTAACAACTGGAATATTTGTATCCTTGCCTGCGACTCTACCGGCTTTGCTTTGATAGGAATCAAGGTTTGAATGAGATAATGTGCAAGCTGAAACTAATATTTTTGCTCCAGCCTTTTTCGCATCATTCAAAACTCTAGCAGTCATTTTCATGACCGAGTCACCGAGAGTTAGTAGGGAAGGATTTCCAACACTTGCGCATTTAGAGGAGTACTCGACGGGCGTTCCGCCTAATGCTGATATGAGTTGCTCCATGTAGGTTGGATTCCATGCATCATCGCTTCCACAGGCTCCTTCTCTTTGCATATGTGGCCCATAGTAACATGCGATTTCGATATCAAGTGGGTTCACGACCGCTGCTTCAATCTTGTCAAGTCCTATTTCATCGACTAAAACATGTAGCAAGTGATGTGTCGAAACCTCATCGGCGTCAAGTTCCATGTTAGATGTTTTAGAAATTACCGAATTTGCCTTCGCAAGAGAGACAGGGTCATCTCTGAAAGTTTTTAGGGAATCGTAGAGAATACCTTGTGCAGAAGCACATGGAGTCATGATGTCGTGACCAATTTCTTGAGCGATTGCTAAATTTCTTGCATTTAGAGCGAGTTGTAATTCACGGTTTCCCTGTCGGATGATATTTCCGCCGTCGCTACTGTACCCAACCATCTCGAATAACTCGATGCCAAGGGTTTGGCACAAGGGCTGGAGAGTATCTTCAACTTCTTGCGATGACTGTCTTGCTACATTTCCTGGATAGTAAGAGAACTTAACCACAATAATCACCTAAAACCTACTATCTAATTCATTGAATATCGCTACAACTTCATGGTGGTTGTGGATTTTTGAATTGAACATGTCGGGTATTTTGCCGATGCCTGCTGGTGGAACTAACATACCTTGGAATCCTCGCATCATAGGACCTCCATTTCTAGTAAATCCAAGCATCATTCGTAATGAAACACCATTTAGAAGGTTAGAACCTAATCCTAAAGGCCCGAGTACCGACCTATATAGAGTAGTTTCGTTAACGTTACCTGACATCTTCACTGACCGTGAATAATTTTTAACCAACCTTCCAGTTTTACCTGTGAATTTGTATTCCGCAAGAAGCCTAGACCTAGCAGCATACATTGAGTCAGCAGCCTGTAATCCGTCGATTCCATGTCTCGCTATTGAGGAGATGTCGGCTTCATCCCAAACACCACCTTTCCCTTGCATCAGTTCATACATTTGTTTGATGTGGTTTTGTCCTGCACGTGAATCTTGACTTCGGACCCATCTCTGAAGTGCGATCCCGGGGCCATTATATTCATCGTTGATGTCGTAAGTATCAGACATTGAATTTACTAATTGAAGTGAACCGACATCAGCCAACGAATGAAGGAATGTCGCTTCATCTGAGCTCATAACTCCCATTGGAGAACCATTTGGCAATTTTTCACCTTGTCTAGGGTCTGCGACCATCCAGGGCTTGGATTCTGCTCTCGCCACATCATATCTTTCGTAGGAGACCATCAAATCTTTGAGTACCTCATAACCAGGTAGTGGCTCGATTGTTAGCGTACCGCCCTCGCTAATTAAATCACAAACCCTTGTTGTGTCAGCAGGTAGGATTCTTCCATTTGCCTTGACACCTGTAAGAGGATTCTGTCCACAAACTGATCCGCTTCTAAACGCAAGAGAGCCGTCAACTTCCCTCTTCACAGCAACTAATGCGTCCTCAATTGTTGCATGGCCGGGTAAAACAACGGCTATTGTATCATATCCAGATTCCGCCATGACTGGGTCGTATCTGAAAATTCTAAGAGACATTGAGAGGGTGGGCTGTTCGATGATTCCGGGTGTAAAATCACCATCATCGATTCCGTCTTCTTCATCGCCAGATCCGTATGCAATCATTGCTTCAAGTAGTTCTTCCTGAAAAGTTCCAGTGGAGTCAACACACGCAATTCTTGGAAGAACTGCAGTAACCCAAATTTCCCAAGGAGGTTCATAATCTACGTCACACATCTGAATTTCGTGGATTGAAGTAGCACCAAGCTCTGCAAATTTATCATCCCAATCAGTTCCAGCTTTACAGAATTCATCGTATGAAGTGTCACCAATTGCACAGACTGAATAGTGTAAACCACCAAGAGATGGTTTTGTAGCAACCGTTTGGTTCCACAGATTATCGGCATTATCTGGCATCTCTCCTTCGCCCCAGGTTGAGGTGATAATCAGCACTCGCTTATTGTTAGCAAATTGTGACGGGTCATATCCGTCCATATCGATTACTTTTGCGTCGAGCCCGTATGCTGTGGCTTTCTTCGCTGTCTTTTCAGCAAGGCCAGCAGCATTTCCAGTTTGAGAACCAAAGAATATTGCAAGACTGCGGTCACCTGACAGCAATTCTGCGAGAACGCCATCATCTGCAGAGGTAGCGACTGCTGCCTCTACTGCAGGTGCTGTTTCCACTGCAGTAACCTCAGTTGTAACTTCTGCTACTACAGCAGCACCATCGTACTCGAACTTGATGATTTCAACAGGACAGGCATCTGCTGCCTCTTCGATTAACTCAGAATATTCAACTCTAAACTCGGCTTTGATTGAGGATTGACCAACGTTTCTGTCAAATGAGCCATCTTCTCTAACCTCTGCTTTGATTTGGCTAGTGTCGTCAGTTACCTCGAAAACTTCTGGCAAAATATCTTGACAAGCATCACAAGTGATGCAGTCTTCTTCAATCCAAACTTTTGCGACCGTCGGCATGCTCTCACCAATGCTCTCGCTGAGCAATCTATACGACAAGGGCTTAGTCTTTGAAGGTTTGTTGTCTATCCCTAAAGGGATAGAAAATTATGAGATTTTTTGTTTCCTAAAAATCACATATGGAAATCGTCCATTCCATCCATCATACCATCGCCGGAAACTCCTTTAGATGAGATGACATCATCAATTCTAAGAATCATTGTAGCAGTTTCTGTGGCAGACTGAATTGCTTGTTCCACCACCCTTTGTGGTTCCAGAACATTTGCCTTCCGCATATCCATTACGCCTCCGTCTTCAACATTTATTCCCGAGGTAGAATTTCCGTCTGCGTGAGATTTTCTCAACTCTATGATTGTAGTAACAGGATCTAAACCTGCATTTTCCGCTAATGTTCGAGGAATAATCTCCAAAGCACTTGCAAAGGCTTCGATAGCCATTTGCTCTCTACCGCCGACAGATTCAGCAAAAGACCTGAGGTCTCTGGATAGTGCAGCCAATACGCTTCCACCGCCTGTTAAGACATAGCCGTCCTCCCATGCGACTGAAACTACTCCAACCGCATCATCGAAGGCTCTCCTAATTTCATCAACAACGTGTTCAGTTCCACCTCGTAGTAGGACCGATACTGATTTTGCTTCAGGACATCCCGTTATGAATGTCATATCGGATTCCCCTATCTTCCTTTCTTCAACTTTAGAAGCATCTCCGAGGTCGTTACTCGATAAATCGTCAATATTGGTTACAATTTTCCCACCAGTAGCCTTGGATAAGGCTTCCATGTCACTCTTCTTTGCCCTTCTGATCGCAAAAATACCTGATTTAGCCATGTAATGCTGAGCTAAGTCATCTATCCCTTTCTGGCAAATAATTACGTTAGCACCACTTGACTTTATCTTCTCAACAAGCCCTCTGATATAGCCTTCTTCTTCTTCAAGGAATGAGGCCAACATGGAAGGGTCCGTAATTTGGATTTTTGCGTCTACCTCTGTCTTTTTGACTTCTATAGCGCTATTAATTAGAGCGATTTTACAATCTGAAATTGCCCTCGGCATACCCGCATGAACTCTTTCTTTGTCAAGAATAATGCCGTCAACGAGAGTGCTGTCTTTAATTGAGCCACCTTGGCGCTTCTCGACCTTGATATCGGAAAGGTCAACCAATCTTTCACCGTCTTCAATCCTGCCAACTGCGTTGACTGCTCTGACACAGATATCTGCGAGGAAAGATTTCACAGCCCCTGCTGATTTACCAGTTAAGGAAGTCTTGGCAACCTCCATCAAAACATCATCATCGTCTTGGGTTGAGATTCCATGCTCATCTAGACATCCCACCGCCTTTTCCGCAGCGAGTCTAAATCCTTCACAAATCAGTGTAGGATGAACATTTTGTTCTATCAAATCTTCGGATTTTTTCAACAACTCTCCTGCGAGAACAACAGCTGAAGTTGTTCCGTCATAACAGTGCTGTTCCTGAGTTTTTGCGACTTCTATTATCATTTTAGCAGCTGGATGTTCAATATCCATCTCTTTTAGGATAGTAGCACCGTCATTGGTGATTACAACGTCACCCATGCTGTCAACGAGCATCTTGTCCATACCTTTGGGTCCAAGAGTACTTCTTACTGCGTCAGCAACTGCTTTAGCAGCTGCAATGTTATTCGATTGAGCAGTTCGGCCTCTTGTTCTCTGAACACCCTCTTTAAGGATGAAAATCGGTGCTTGTCCATTTCCGTACATGTTGATACCTCAGCAGGTTAACCGCAAGAGCGGTGTTTCTTCAAACCATCGTTATCGAATTCAGTTCTGGCTGTCGAGCCATTGTTGGCCATAATGTTGCCATTGTTCCATAGTCCATCCGTCAGGTAATCCGTTTGCTGGTACCGGAGGACCAGTTTGCATGACTGGTGCAGGCTCGATTATCTCAGGAACTGATTTTGCATGTTCCATCGCAGGTATTGTAGGTGCCGCGGCGACAGCGCCATATGTTGCAGAGATGTTATCTTCGTATCCGCCTTGTGTCCAATCTGGCTCCTCTTCGTCATCTGCGGAGTTAATTACCATTAGAAGCACACCTAACAGTGCTACTATTACTCCGCCACCGACTATCCAAATGGCAATCCCAACCCAGTCAGTTGTGCTCTCGGATTCAGCATTGTCTAGAACTTCAGATGTGGTACGCTTTAGAGTAACTGGGATATCTAAAGATGCGGCATCTTCGACAGAATTAGATATCGCCCATAGGGTTACTTTAGTCTCAACAAATTCTGACTCAAGATTATTCAGACTTGAACTTTGAATTTCAAAAATTACAATTACTTCTCGATTGCCTTCTAACTCCAACCAGAATTCTCTATCAGTAGAAGCAATTGATGAACCATACCATCTATTTGTCCCATTTTGGTCGATAGACATTGTAACTGATTGACCTTCCGTATATTGATTACGCAATGTAACTGTTACCTCATACCTTCCAGCCTCGTCAATGATTATGGAATCGGTAGAGATTAATCTCAGCCAATTTTGCGATCCTACCCTATAGGTACACTTTCCAGAACTTGAGACTGAAGGGTCGTTTGCGCTTGTAGCGATGACGTTGAGTATTAACTGACCATTAGTTCCATCTACAAAGGAAAATCTGACGGTTACGTTGTAGGATTGCCCTGGTTCCAAAATTGGAGTTAGGTTTCCTTCGGATAACTGTTCAAAGTTTGCATTCATTCCAGCTGGCACATTCATCGACATCGTGAATCTGTCAGCCATATTTCCTTGATTAAATACCTCAAAACGCATGGACTGAGCAACATCACCAGGTATGTAAGATTGGTCTGCTTCTTGATCAGACACTGCAACTGCAGAGGTTTCTGTAACATCTATGTAGATTACAATCTGATCTCTGATTGTATTATCTTCAGTATTTTTTGCTACGATGGTCGCCGTGTACAGGCTTGGTGAAAGGCCTACTGGCATTGGTAGATTTAACGCTATGGCAGTCTCTCCATCCCAAGCATCTAAAGTTGAAGTTTCTAAGCTTGAAAGATATGCTTCAAGTCTCCAATTAGACTGCAATAATTCGAGAGTATATGATTCGTCTGCGTTACCTTTGTTAAACAAATCAATGTAAACAACTCTTGAAAGCCCATTAGCTTGAGCGGATATTTCCGTTTCTTCTGCATAAAGTTCAACAGCCCTGTAAGTTGGGACTTCTATTTTCTTTGAAATTACGTCGTTCCCAAACAAGGACTGCCCGCAAGAAGGACATACAGCCCTAAGCGAAAACGGCATATCACCAGGAGATGCATCATCAGGAGCTGTTACGTTTAGTAGTAATTCCATTTCTTCTCCTCGGTTAAGAGGAATCGGCATCTGGACAATTGAATTGTTTACATCTGTAACAAATGAAGTCCATTCTGTAGATTGGAAATTTGCAGTTACCGTATAAGACGCTATTCTGTTGCCCGCATTTTGTAGTTTGAATGGAATGTTTGTTGTTTCTCCCGGCATCATTGACGCCGCTAGAAGAGGTGCAGTCGAAGATAGATGAACACCATATTGTTCGGTCACGGCAATATCCGCCGATATACGTCCCAATTCCCCGAGTTGAGTACTACCAGCGTCGGTCCACCAAACCTGCCAAACTTGTTGTTGAACATCTGAACCTGCTGGAATAGACAGATTGATCCACATTTCTGTAACGTTACCACCTGGTATCGGCGGAATAAGTACATTAGTTCCGTGCTGATTAGGGTTTTCACTGTCAATCCTTATCATTGGTAAACTTGGATTCATCCAAGATATGTTTGATACATTGGATTGAACTCTGAATTGGGCGTGCTTGTATCCGTTGTTAGTTACCATGCAATGAAGTGAGATGATATTGTTTGGAGCAGTTGTGTAACCTCCAGTTGGATTGTCACAATCTACATCCAGTGTGTATTCGTTCACCTTTTCTATTCCAAACATAACGAAATCATCTACGTGCATTCCGCTTGATGCGCCTGAGCTATCAGATTGGAATATTATCCCGTATGACCAAGCATGGCCTCCAAGTTCCTCAGTTGGGTCCCAAGATATGTTACTCCATACGCCAGGAGTAGTACTTGGTAAATCATTCTTGAACTCATGCTTGATTGTCGATTCTGGAGCACCATTTCCTCTCCATAGTTCAAGGGCTACGAAATCACCTGCACCCATCGTTCCATACGTTTGAACATGCATTTGAGCTGAGACATATGCTGCTGAATTGAATTGCATCTTACACATCCATTGCTGGTAGGTATTGGATAGACCTCCATCAATAGTAGCACCAAAATCACAAGCAGAACTGCCTGAACGGTAAGCGTACACCAAACGGCTTCTGGAGTTTGAGGGATAATCAGACCCTGCGTTTGAATGCCTCCAGTGCGCAGTGCCCTTGGAGCTTGCTGAGTTGTCTTCTTGCCATGAACCAAGGCCATTGGCGTCAGATCCATCTATTGGGTAGTTACCTCCGTAGAACGTAGGGGTCGAAGCAGGTCCGAAAGAACCGTCTCTAGGGTCTCCCTCTGCTTCCATATCATCTTGTGAAACTGCGATTGGAAGAATAGATTCCATGACGTCGTTTTCATTTCTATC
>CAZGJD010000016.1:25488-27149 GCA_964526385.1 uncultured Candidatus Poseidoniales archaeon
CCTTTTGCGACGAACATTACCATCGAACCATCCGGCTGGTGCCATGTTTGTAATCCAGATGAATTATACATAATCGAGTTGACGAAGAAGTCGTCAGAAGAACCACCTCTTCCTTCTGTAGCCTCAACATTTTCTGTGATAGTTATCATTGCTGTTTGAAGAACCAATAATGCGACCAAGGCGAATGGTACGGACTTTCTCATAGTACTCAACAGTCATCCCAAACAAGTATGGCATATGAATGTCCCCTTCACCTGTCCCCGTAGGGGACATCGTGAACCGGTTACGATAAATTGGTTCGCCAATCGATGTTTAAACTCGATTTGAAGGGCAACCTTTGAGAAACTAAAGATATGCGCGAAGGTTGTGAGTGCCTCCTCTGACAAAGGACCTTTGACCGCAAGGTTATTCCTCACAGGTCTTGTTTTTTGTCAGATTTTCTTGACCCCAATGGCAGCTTTCTCAATCACTTATCTTGTTGATTTTGAATTTGGTTCTGAGAATTTCACACTATCATTCCAGGCTGAAATGATACCATGGATAATAGCAGCATCTCTTGCTTATGGAATGTTAGCTCTTTTGCTTGCCTTGGTTTTTGGTGGTTTCACGCCAATATCAGTAGTTGAAAAGGGAGGATGGAAATCGACTCTTGGATTAACCAGATCCAAAAGAGATGCCGCATTACTTAGGAACTCTAGACGCAATCATGCGAGGACCCCACATGCAAGATTGACAGTAATGGTAAATGACAGAATAAAAAAACAGCATAGCCTATTGTCAACCCACGGCGGACTCGTGCTTCTTGCTATCCCATTCCAACTAATACTCGTCATACTACCTCTAGCATTTATCATCACAACTCCCGAATCATGGATAAAAGAACATAGGAGACTAGAAGTCGCAATGGCATTTTATCTTATCATTTTGATAGTAGTTCTACGGGTGTTCCCAAAGTTTGCAAGGAAGCACATTACAACCGCTGCATTCACACGCAGGTGGTTAGTATCGATGACAAAATTATCTTTCTTGGCGCCAGTTTTGGTGTTGTGGCTTATGGGAAGAATAGCGAGTGTCATCGTTCTATCCTGGATAGGAGCTGATGTGAATAACTTACACCTTGAACAATCCTTGATGGAGGATTTTCTGCATATTGGAAGCGTTCCTGAGACATCTTTCTTGGATTTACTAACGGCCCTCGCCGTTATGCCACTTGCTGCTTTCACGACTTTGGCTTGCCTTGGCGGTGGCTCGGGTACTCCGCCGGAATGGATGAGGTTGGGTAATGAGATTGAGATAAAATCCCCAGATGAAGAAAAACCTGGTTTAATCGTCACTGCCGGTAAAGCTGTTGGCACGGTAGCAGGAACTGCGGTTGGTATTGGCGTGGGAATGACAGCGGTTGCAGCATCTGGAATAGCTGCAAAAACCCAAGCAGCAGGAACGTCTGCAATAGCGGCTGCAAACGCAACTCCACAGGGAATTCAAGGAGGACTGGATTTGGTAAATACCACATCTGACTCTTTTTCATTCATCGATGAAGGTCCAGCGAAAATAGGGCCTGAAAATATTGTAGAAAATAACGAAGACGAAACAGAATTCGAAGGCTTTGGCTCTATGTTTGATTAGTCATCATTTTCAGAACCGACTATTGGCCTTCCGTC
>CAZGJD010000016.1:27249-33741 GCA_964526385.1 uncultured Candidatus Poseidoniales archaeon
TGAAAAGACAAGTGCTAACCAATAAAACAATCTCATGTGAAGAACCCTTTGAATTAGATGTGCATCAACAAATATTGGCTCTGGATGTGGGGGAAATTGTTCATTCCATGATTTGACTCGTGGAAAGGTTAGGAATGGTATTCTGGTAATCAAATGAGCAAAAACAGCCCCGAGCAAAAAATTCGAGACTATGCCCCACATCTCAATCGCCACGTAGTCGTTTTACAACAGATTCAACTTTGTCCATTCCTCGAGATATATCTTCTCTTGAGATTGTGTATGCAAACCTTAGATGGCCCTCGCCAGATGGGCCAAAAGCACTTCCTGGTGAACACAGGACTCCACCCTTTAGCAATTCAATAGCGACTTCTTGACTATTCATTCCGGGAATTTCAACCTTTGGAAATACGTAGAATGCGCCCTGTGGTATGTGGCACTGAATCCCAGTTATTGCATTCAATCTTTCACAAATCAAATCTCTTCGAGCTTTGAATTCTTTACACATCTCATCAGGGTAATCATTTGCACTATTGAATGCTTCAAGGACAGCATATTGCATAGCGTCGTTTGAACAGGCTGTTATGTAATATTGCAATTTTGTCATCTGCTTCATTGCTTCATCGTTCGCTGATAATATGTAGCCTATTCTCCATCCAGTCATTGCAAATGTTTTGGAAAATGAATTGATTAAAATTACCCTTTCATTATCTGTGCCTACGAACGAAACGTGTTCTCCATCGAAAACTATACGATCATAAACCTCATCTGTAATTATCCACAAATCATGCCTTTGGGCGAATTTTAGCAATTCATCTCTTTGTTCTATAGAAATTGTAGCTCCTGTTGGATTCGAGGGGAAGTTATACAAAATTGCAACTGTGTCATCATCAACAAGACTCTCGAGATGGTCGATTGTTGGAACAAATTCATTCTCAAATAAACACTCGTAGTACTTTGTCTCTCCCCCCCATAATTTAACATCGGGCCCATAAAGTGGGAAATATGGTTCAGGAAGTAAAACATTTTTTCCTGGATTTACGAGAGCCGCAAATATGTTCAATAGAGCATTTGTCCCACTCATCGTCATACACACGTTAGATTCGTCCAAATTGGGGCAGAGATGATGCCAAGACTCTGATATTCTCTTTCTTAAAGCAGGTAGACCTGCAGTGGTGGTGTACTTATTATGACCATCTTTCATTGCTTGATACATCGCATCTATTGCTACCTGAGGTGGTTGGAAATCGGGTTCCCCCAGTCCAAATGAAATTACATCATCTCCTGCCATATCGAACATTTTTCTAACGCCAGTGGGCTGGATTGCTAATGCTCTATCAGAAAAATCACGCATAGTACATCCTCCGCTTGATTATTTTTCAAGATGAAGGTAAGTTGTCACTATCTTCTACCAATTCTGCTTCTATTGGATTATCATTAATTTGTTCCATTTCTTCGGAATTATTTACTACGAAGATATTGTCTTCATCTTTCTGGCCTAAAGCGACCCATGCTCCAAAAATAAGAATCGCAAATCCAACAATACCAATGAAAGCTATTCTTCCAAAAGAGTCGGCTGATGACATAATCTCAGAATTACCTCCGCCAACAACAGAATCCCACGAGATCATTGATGATTGGCCAGATTCACCAATTCCTCTAACAATAATCATATTATATCCACTTTGAAGATAATTCGTATTCACACTGAATTGGAAAGAGAATGTTTCGTATTGGCTCAGTGTGCCATTAACTGATTCATAGGACACTTCGTTCCAAGTTTGTCCACCATCCGTTGAATATTCAATTCTCTCCATAACCTCGCCCCTACTCCAAGCGATTCCAGTGTAGGTATTGACAGTTCCAGAATTAGAAATGTTCTCGATATGTACTTGCAAATCTAAATTCATATCAGAGGTAGTTAATCCGATGTCATTCAGGTATTTCGCCGTCCAGACAGCGTCATGTCCGTCCACTAATCCCCAGCCAAAATCTTTGTTCCAATGGGGGTCAACATCCGGCATTGATGCCTCACCCATGCGAGTAGATGTTGAACGTAAAATCTCTCTGATGGCCAATGGGTTTAATTCGGTGTTAACCTCCATCATTAATGCAATAACACCGGTTACGGCAGGAGTTGCGTATGATGTTCCAGAGCCTCTTCCAGTGTAACCGTTTTGTGAAGCGTCTCCGCCAAAGAAATTATTGCATCCACCAGATGTAACACAAGCTTCTGCTTGAATGATGTTTGTTCCAGGAGCAGTCACATCTGGTTTCATTTCATTAGTTGGGTCTGAATCTCCATTGTCCCTTCGAGGACCTCTGCTAGAATATGACGCAATGTCGTCATCATCCCTTTCAATAGTATTCTTGTCATCAGTTGCCCCAACGGTTATGGAAAGCGAAGAAGAACCCATGCCGGAAAGCCCATCGTTGTCAGGCCCGTCATTTCCGGCCGCTACGCTTACAGCAATTCCTGCCAAAGTAGCTTCATTCAAAATTCGAGAATGCATGTCTTCGCCGTCACTTCCACCATTTTCATGACTGGTAATACCCCATGAAAGTGATATGATATCGATGCCATAGAGACTTTCATCCACTCCTGGCCAAGGCGTATCTTTGTTATCTATAATCCATTGAAGACCATTCATAGCAGATTCATAGAATTCTTGTGATAGAAGATAATTCTCGAATGGCCCAGCCCCTGCATCGGTACCGATTCTGACGTCAATTAAACTAGAGTTTGGGGCACTACCCTCATATCCAGTTTGTTCTCCATTAGCGTCTAATCCTGTAGCGGCAGCCATTCCCATACATGCTGTACCGTGCTGATTACCATCATCAGGATCGAATGAACCATCGGTTTCTCTTCCACCTGCGGCAATACATGTTGGGTCGCTGTGCATGTAACAAACCGCATCGTAACCAGCGACGAATTTGCCAACCAATCCAGGATGTTCATTATCAGTTCCAGTATCAACCATTGCAATATTGATTCCTGCCCCTCTCAGTGGAGTATGATTCCAAGCGGCGTGAGGGTATACCTCGGATGGCTCTGCTTTGATATTTGGAGTTTGAACATCACCAAATAGGACAATTTGGCCGTATCTTTCAACCATAATCACTCCATCGATTTCAGATAATTCCCAAACTTTTGAAGAATCGATTACTCCAAGAAGAACAGCATCTACAGATTCGATTACGTCTCTAATTTCATATCCCATCGAAATAAGTAGATCAGTATCTGAATCCGTAACATCACGTGAATAGGAGATTCCGATTCCAACAGGTCCTTCCAATAATTCAAGTGAATCAAAAATACCATTTTTATTGGAATCCATTGATGTTCTTTCCCACCAATCGACATCTTGAGATACAACTGGAGTCATCTCGGGTATAGAATTAGACCAATTATTGTCCAGGTTCACATCTGTAGCAATTGAACCCGTTAAAGGCACCATGAATAATGCTAAACATATGAATGGAAACATTGCTCGCATCGACTCACCTGTTTATTTGATGTAATACTCATGAATGAATATATTGGTCACATGACATAAAATTTCGAAATAAAATGGTGGGAGCACAGGGATTTGAACCCCGACCGGCTGGTATCTTCTGATCCGCCACTTAAGCAATGTGTGTACGGCTGGTGGCGGGATGCGTCGGGTCGGTCTTCCAGTTGCTCATCACAATTTCAGACCTTCACCTCTCGTCATTCCCGTGCAACTGGAGCCAGCTATACTACCAGGTTATACTATACTCCCCTGTAACCACAAATCACTGCTTTGCCTGTCGGCGAGCACGCTTTCGACGTCGTAGCTTTTTCTTACGCCACTTCCATCGTTGATTGCCAGATTTCTTCCACGCTCTGGAACCTCGCTTCATGGTTATCAAGTCGCCGACTTACATTTCGTATATGAGGCCATCGCATGGGTTGGAATTTTGAAACAAAGCGATTTTTACTCTAAAATGTGAATTTAAAAATCATCCTTTGGATTGAAAAGTAAGCACCTTTTGGGGATAATGTGACGACAATAGACGTCGACGGAATGACTTGCGCTGTTTGCGTTAGTCATGTTGAAAAAGCTATTCTATCTGTCGATGGAGTTGTTTCTGCCACAGTCAACCTACCTCTTGGAACTGCCGATTTCAACGGTGATGTTTCGATTGACGAAGTTATCAATTCAGTAGCAAAATCTGGATATGTTGCTTCAAAGCCAGTAGATTTTGTTGAAAAAATAAACAAAATGCAGGACGAGGTTAATTATGCTCTGAAGTCCTCCATACCTGCTTTAATCATTTCATTGGCGATAATGATCTATGTAATGACTGGAGGAAATGAAAAACTCCACCTTGTCGGGTTAGCAGTTACTTTGTCTCTTGGTGGGCATAAAGTATTGCTAAAAGGACTCAGATCTCTTAAATCTGGAGCAAATATGTATACGCTTGTCTTCTTGGCGTTTTTGGCATCTCTAATTTGGTCAATTATGAACACTAATGACGCTATGTGGGAAGCGACCTACATAGTGATAGCATTCGTAAACTTTGGCGATGCAATAGAATTGAGTGCAAGATTGAAGGCGACAAATTCCTTCGCAGATTTAGCATCTCAACGCATGACTGGAAACCATTTGATTGGCGATGAAATTTTGGTTGCTGCTGGTTCGATTATTCCGGTAGATGGAAAGGTTGTCAAGGGGAGAACACAAATTGACCAGGCGGCCATCACTGGTGAATCCCTACCTGTAGAGGTTAGTGTGGGAGATAATGTATGGGCTGGTTCAATTTGTATAGAATCATCAATCACAATCAAAGCGACGACCAATTCAGGGTCAAGTAGAGTAGACGAAGTAGTAAGATTAGTAGAAAAAGCTCAATCCGATAAAGCATCTATAGAAAGAACAGTTGACAAAATCGCATCGATTTTTGTACCTATTGTGATATTACTATCTTTGATTAGCGCAGTAATTTGGTTCGACGAAGGAATATCGATGAAAGTTGCTGTCTCTGTTTTAGTTATCGCATGCCCATGTGCAATGGGGCTAGCGACACCCATCTCGCTCTTTGTTGCCAGTTCGACTGGAGCTAAGCACGGTATATTGATGAAAGGCCACAAGGCTATTGAAGCTGCATCAAACATTGAAAACATAGTAATAGACAAAACTGGTACAATAACTAAGGGTATTTTCAAGGTTGAATATGATTCGACTGACGCCCTTAGAATTGCAGCATCATTAGAAGCACATACATCACACCCAATTGCTGTTGCAATTTTGAGGGAGTGTGATGAATACCCCGAGGCGACAGATGTTGAAACTATTCCGGGCTGGGGAGTCAAAGGCAAGATCGAGGGGATAATGCATTCTGTAGGAAAAGGTGATTCTGGAATTGAGGTCAAAAGGCAGAATCAATTAATCGGAACTATAACAATCGAAGACCAAATAAGAGAAGACGCTTCAAAAGCTATCAAGTTACTTCCCAACCTTATTCTTTCAAGCGGTGATTCAGATTCCGAGGTAACTAAGGTTGCGAATACTCTGAATATTTCTGATGCTAGGTCAAACCAATCGCCAACGGATAAGTTAGAACTAGTTCAATCATTGAATAATGTCGCAATGGTCGGAGACGGAATAAACGATGCGGCCGCACTGGCCTCTGCAGACCTCGGTATCGCAGTAGCATTATCGACTGGACTAGCAGACATATCAAGCGATATTATCCTCACCAAAGATGGATTAATGACTTGTGTGAATGCGATCGACTTGGCAAAAAGGACCAGGATAAACATACGACAAAACCTATTTTGGGCATTCTCTTACAACGTTATTGCAATTCCTGTAGCAATGGGTGCTCTATACCCATTCAATGGATTCTTGCTCCCAGCATGGGCAGCCGCCGCCGCTATGTCACTTTCTTCCTTCACAGTAGTTGCAAATTCACTCAGGCTGAAGTACTCTTTTGAAAAATCACTGGATTGAGAGCGCCCGTACGGGGATTCGAACCCCGGTTATCGGCTTAGAAGGCCGAGATGATATCCAGACTACATTATACGGGCAGTCCTGCGGGAGAGAACCACCTCTATGAGTCTTACAGTGGTCTAGCACATTTATGACATCGCATTGGCTTCTTTACAGTCGAGCGTTTCCACTCATATCCACAGTTTTTGCATGTCCACGACTTAATGTTTGATTTTTCTAAATATTCGTCTCGTTTTTCTTGAAGTATTTTAGATTCGGAGATTTTCTTGCCTGGTGCTATTGAATCAACTGCTGAATGAAGTTCGTCTGAATGAGTCAGTACACCAGATGCATGGACTAATTCGTGTGCAAGTGTGTGTCGCAAAAGATCTGGCTCTTCAACCAATCTTGGATGTAAGCCGATCGTGATATCCCCCGGGTCTATCTTGAGTCTTCTCCTTCGAACTAATTCAGCCTGACCTTCTTCAAATCGGGTCATGCCCATTCGGTCATCATCATCCTCAAGCCAGATTAG
>CAZGJD010000017.1:0-31890 GCA_964526385.1 uncultured Candidatus Poseidoniales archaeon
GAGCGATGGACTCTTAATCCATCGGTCGCGGGTTCGAACCCCGTCAGGCCCGCTAAACTAAATTTCCATTTGGATTAATTAGAGATTCTACGCCGTTTTTTCCGGCTATTATTACAGCATCACAGATATTATTGAACAAACCAACTTGTACAACCCCTGCAATATTTAGAATTTTAATCTCCAAATCTACAGGGTCTGTGATATTTGGACCGGTAAATGCATCTGCAATGTAATTTCCATTATCCGTTACCTTTGCAGTACCATCATCGAGCCTAAGTCTGACATCGCAGTTCAGAAGCTTAGAGATTTGTTTGATGGTGGTATTGTAAGAAAATTTTGTAATTTCTATAGGCAGTGGAAATTCTCCTAGGGTGTTTACTTTTTTCCTATCATCAGCAACTACTACCATAGATTTACTCTGTTGAGCAACTATTTTTTCGCGAAGAAGCGCAGCACCTCCTCCCTTTATCAGTTGGAAATTTAAGTCAAATTCATCAGCACCATCGATGACAACATCCAAGCCAGAAATATCTGATAAATCAACAAGTTCTATACCAACTTCTTTGGCTAATTTCTCTGTTGCTATACTAGTAGGAACTCCAACAATTTGCAATCCTTCCTCTGCGATTTTTCGTCCAAGTTCTAAAATTGTATATTTTACAGTTGATCCAGTTCCGAGCCCAACTTTCATGCCACTCTCCACAAATTTGCATGCTTCAATTCCTGCAAGACGTTTCAACTCTTCAACATCAGACATACTACTCCCAAGAGTTTACGGTCAATAAGTCATATGAAGCCGAATGTCTAAAGTGCTAAGAAGAATTAACCAAATCCATGCAGAGGAAATCGTGTTCTGTTTTCCTCGTATCTGTTTTCATTATATCTTTGATGTCACCTCTATCCAATGCAAGTAATTCAAATCGTGAAATTGACATTGAAATCCACATGGAACCAAACGGAATCTCTGATGATTACACAATTGAGATTCCAGTTGGAGAAATTATATCTGATTTAGAGTTAACAATATCCGAACAACCTCATCCTGAAAATAAAGTTTTGACTTTGTCTGAGAAGGCCGATTGGTTAGCAGGTAGTCTAATAGATGGAATGGATTACAATCAAACTGGTTTAAGAGTACTACCTAATTCTTTTGAATGGGACTTTGAAGGTTCTACTCAGGGTTGGTCCTTCTCTGGAGGAGGATGGGCCCACGGATATGATACAACCTTAGGCGCAACAGCCGGCGTACATACTGGAAATTCAGCTTTGTATACTTACACGGGAAATTATCCAAATTACATGGGTGGTCCATACTGGGCAACCTCCCCTGTAATCGATTGTACTTCTTGCTCTGGAACTTGGGACTTCAAATATTGGAAAAGACTTGGAGTTGAGTCAAGGTCTTACGACAGAGCATATGTTTCGGTAAAGAATACTAACAATGCTTGGGTGAATATCTACACAAACCCATATGGTACAGTAAATGATGGTTCATTTTCCCAATCAACTCACGATGTAAGTTCGTACATTAACGGTAATCCTAACTTCCAGGTTCGTTTCGGATTGGGCTCCAGTGATGGTTCAGTCACTTACACGGGATGGAATGTGGATGATGTTACAATTGAGCCTCGTACCAATGCAGGAACAGGTTCAGCTAACTGGACAAGTATGCCTTTTGGTCCAGGTGCATCAGGGCAAATGAATACTGATTACGGCTTGATGTCAATCGATGCGGAAATACCTTCAGGAGGTATGATTCTTTGGAGCCTTATCGATGCTAATGATGGAACTGAGATCCCGGGATTTGCAAATATGATCGATATGAGTGCCGACTTAGCAGCAATCAATGTAGAAGAACACCCGAGTTTACAGTTAAAGATTCTAATGACTTCTACTTCAGAATCGCCAATAATTCATAAAATAAAGATTGGAGGAGGAATAGCAGAATCATTTAACATAAATGATGGCGGATGGACAGGATACACATCTTTTTCAAACTCCAAACTATCTGGAAACGGAATATTATACTCACCTGAATGGAAAACGTCTACTCCATTCTCTCAAGTAAATTTTGATTACTCAGTCACTGGAAGTGGAACATTTGAGACATGCTTCGAGAAAAGGTCAAATTGTGATTCACTCAATTGGTCATCTGTTCCACAGTCGGGGGTTTATCGACTTAACGAACCAAGTGTATACCTAAATACAAGATGGAATGGTTCAAGTTCTTACAGTCTTGACTATTTTGAAGCCGATTTGCTACGACAATCGTCTCCCGAAAATGTGAGAATCGATATCGGTCTTGATGGAATAAATGAATGGTCATTGCAAAAAAGCTACTTCGGTCCTTGGGGAATACAAAATCAAATAATTGATTCAGGTAAATCAAAAGAGATTACAGTAGGTAATTCTCCTGAGGAAGCATTTGAATTCTTTTATCCCTATGCGGAAAATAATTTCCATTCCACAGGTAATATGCATTTCTTTGTCACTCCAAAATCACAGAGCGTGAACAATTTACAACTTGATTTTTATTTTGGGAGTAACTTAATACTTACTAAATCGGTACCGAGTCTTTCGTTCCCAGAATTAGTTGAATTTTCAGACATTGAAATGCAGTCTTTGTTCAATGATTTAAAGAGTACAAACCCGAATTCTACACTAAATGGATTAGAAATTCACAAGATTACTGTAAAAGCTTCAAGTTCAGAATCAAGAGATATAATTATTTCAGGACTGACCATACCATATTCGTTTACAGCGGAGATAGAAGGTGAATCATCTAAGGGAATAATTTCGGCTGTAAATTCCCAAATTGGTGTGCTACCCGAATCTTCAGGTTACAAGGTTGTTAAAATCCCAATTATAATGGATAAAAAAGGTAGCATAACAATCACTGAATCAAAATTCGAAACCACCGGCTCCCCGGATCCAATCAGCATGGAGATGGTGAATGAAGTCGAAACTTTGGTTGCTGGAGAGGATTGGTATGAGTTTGTAAGCGTGTTTGATTTGAGTGAAATAGGTGTAACAGACGCTCAAACTCACTTTTCTAATAACGCATGGAGTTCAATTTTCACACTTTCAGGTAACAATCTAGTCAGAAATATGGAATGTTCACTTACAACGATGAATTGCAATGTTGAACAAGCATTAATACTAGGTGATTTCAATTATTCTTTTGACCAATCGTTGGTTGAATTCTACCACAAGGTCAAAATCTCTACAATATGGCCTGATGAAGAAGGATTGATAGCCTACAGCGCAATTAACATGGATGAAATTTCATCAGAACCTGCTCAATACCGCCTTGGATTAGGAAATGACATGGGTGTAGAACAAGACATTACTGTGGTTGATTGGGGTCTGTCTTACGGTAATGGAAGTAGATCATCCATCGTTGATCCATATATTGATCCTTCAAGTGAATGCACTGTTGAAGTGGAATTAAAATTTGATAATTTGACTTCTTATCCAATATCTGATAATTTCAACATAGTTTTGTTAGTTGATGGCACCGTAACCGACTCAACTCGTTCATTATACAATGGTGTTGCATCATTAAATTTCTCTCCAGACCCTAGTTTGACTAAGTACGATTTAGCAATCTCGGTAGAGGGCTTATACGGGCAAGAAGTTTCTTGGAATGTGGGTAAGAATGCGACTTTCAGACTAGACGAAACATCTCCTATTATCGTTTCATCAAATATTGGTAAATTTGACCATAAATCGACTTCAGAGCCTTTGGAGTTAGAATTCCTGATAAGTGACAGACCAGTTTTACCAAGGCATGCATTCTTACATATCCAAAGTACGGAAGGTGGCCATGAAATAATTGAACTTGATAAGCCGTCCAATCTAAATGGTTTCCAAGGCATTTATTCAAAAATCATCGATGTAAGTAATTTCAATGGAGGGGATGTATTGTTTGGTTGGTTAGAGATAATCGATCCAGCAGGGCATTATCTAATTGATTCTGGAAGTCCTGAGGACCCACTTTTTATCTTAAAATTTGGAAACGATGGCCCACCAACAATTTTGCAACAGGGCCTTCAATGGGGTCAAGATGATTATTGGCTACACCCTAGTCAAGTCTACACATTAGAAATTCCTATTTCTGACATAAATGGCTACGGTGATATTGAATATGTTGACATAGACCTTGGCTACTCGACCGGTGAAAATCTGAACTTACAGTGGTCAGCTCTAACCGGATGTGAATCTTTAATTCAAACAATCGAAATAATTGGTTGTGAAATTCTTGGAAATACAAGCCATTTTGACCCAGAATTTACACTGGAAATTGCATTTAATATCGATTGGCAATTTAATCCAGACTCCTCTTTAGTTAGGACGGTTATGGTTGAGGTAAAGGATGATGCAGGACAATCATTCTCGAGGGAATTGGCGAGACAATGGAGATATTCTAGTGAAATGCAGGTAGATTTAGATTCCGTAATGTTCGTTGATAACAATTCCTACATTGCTCCTGGGAATCCTGCAGAAATTGTCGCCGATGTAATTTGGACAAAGGGTGAACAATTGGTACTAGAATCTGTAGAAATTTCTGCAAAATACAGTGATTATTCGTTCTTTGGAGTATCAAATAATGGGACCTCAAATGTTCAAATAACAGCATCAAACTACTCGGGGATTTATCCTGTTACACTTGATTTAGTGAACTTACCAATAGGGGCTATCGACCGCACTTTAAATGAAAAAATCGCTACATGGGTTGTCGTGGATGGAAATCAACCTCTGGTTACTTCAATTATCTCACCAAATCCTTCCGAGGAAGTTCAAGAACGAGATTGGAAGGACATGCAGTTTGAATTTTTGGTCAAAGAACCCGAAGGATTGGATGTTGATTCTTTAATGCTTCACTGGCTTATTATCCCACGTGGTATGAATTTACCTGACTTCGCATTACTGGATGGAAATGCATCAATGGAGATAATTGCTGGAACCGGTGCAGGTAATGCGATACCTTTGGCTGCTAATGTTGACATAGATTCAATAATTCCAGAAGTTAGCCGTCAAAATTCTTGGGACCTTTGGATATGGGTTACAGGTCAAGACCTCTCAGGTCAGACAATTTCAGAGAGTTTCAATAACAGATCTACTCCCTTGGCAAAACTTGAATTAGCAAGCAGAAAATCAGATTTAGTCCTCAAACCTGAGAATATTATCCTGTCCAATAACGACCCCGTGGTTGGAAATCCAGTTTGGATAAATGTCACGATGGAGAATTTAGGTCACGTTGCAGGTTCTACAAGCCTTCGAATCGAAGTAATTGAAGACGGAAACCAACGTAGGTTGCTTGAGATTTTGACGTTCCAGATTGAGGGGAACTCTTCAGAATCATTTGAGGTTAAGTGGTTACCCGAAGAATCCGGTGCAGCTTGGGTTGAGATTACTACCCCAGATGGGAAATTTGCTAGAACATCTCCTATTCAAATAAATGATGACTCATCTGAGTTTGTAATAGAAGGATTAGAGGGAGCTAATTCATCTATGCTTACAGGTTTTGGAATAATTATTTTTGGCATGCTTGGTCTGTTGGGTTATCTGGTAATTTCTGGGCGAAAAAGTGACGAGATATCTTATGACGAATCTGAGTTTGTTTGAGCCAATGGTTTGAAATGTAGCACTATAGTCGCAGACTGGAGGATGCAGGAGGACTGCTGACAGACTTCGAGTCTGAGGAAAGTCCCCTCTCCATAGTGCAGGCGGTCGAAACAATTCGAGACACAGAGATGGGTCGGTCAATGGTGCAGAAACGAACGAGGTATGGTGTGTACGATGAATCCGAAAGGACGAGGTTGCCATATTTTCGATGAGACGAGCAACCCCGCTGGAGCAAGCCCAAACAGTCCTGATTATGTTGCACGCTCAGGGACAGGTAGGGTGCTTAGTTGAATGCAGTCACCGAAAGGGAACAGAAAGGGGCTTACTCCCTGCATCCTCCAACTAATCAATAATCGCATCAACCGGTTTCATGTTCGAATCTGTTAGAACAATTCCCTCTCCATAATCAATGAATGAGGGCTCTCCAGATATTTTAGACCTGACTACTTTTTCTGCTGTGAGACAAGCGGGTAAAACGAAAACACTGGTAATAAAAGCAAATGCAATTAATAACATCATTAGGACAAAGAAATTTACTAAACCTGGGAACGCAACAAAGAATCCCGCACCTAATCCTGCTACAGTGGTTGCTGTGGTTTCAAAAATGGTCTGACCCGTTTTTTCAATAGAATGGCTGATTCCAACTGCGCTTTCTCCTTCTTCTTGTATTCTATGCATAACGTGAATGGCATCATCAACTCCGATTCCGAATACGATTGTACCAATCATTGCAGTGAAGATATTTACATTTACGTCCCCTGAACTCATCAGTAGTGGTTGCCAAACTATTATTGTAGCTACTGGTATCATAGTGATTATTCCAACCCTAACAGATTTGAAAACGATGCACATTACTATAGTGAGAATGATCATGGTAAGCAGTGTTGTATAAGTCTGTGTATCATGAATTCCTTCGTTGATATCCAAACTGACAGGTAGCCCTCCTGTAAGTGGAGAGACTCGAATACCAACTTCCTCTAATGGCTCGGATAACATCAAGTCAATTTCATCCCTGAGTAAGCTTGCATTGTCTAGATTCATGTATGGTTGTGAAACGTATACCAATGCCTTGCTACCGATTTCGTTAGTCAACATCCACTGAACCTCCTTAGACAAAGTATCGTATGCAACATTTACCATGTCCTTTCTCAAGTACTCACGACCTTTCAAATCAGGAGAAGTAGCATCTAACGCAATCCATGCAGCGCATTCCGGTTCATTAGACTCCCAACACTCATCATGCAGTAGGTCCCAAAGTGAGCCCTCATACAATGTGATTCCAGAGTTTGGTTCGGTTATGGTGACTGGTATTGATTCCAAAAACGTGATTAGGCTAGTTGTATTCGTATATGGGACTTCTGCTATTTGATTTTCAAGCATGTCCATTGCATCTAATACCTCTAGTGAACGAATTTTCATATCTTGGTCATTGAGATGTTGTGATGCATCAAAAATGAACAATGATGTTTGGCCTCCTGAAAATGTGTTTGAATATTCAACCATGGCTTCCATTGACGGTATGTTGTCCGGTGTTTGGTCGCTTCCAGAGATTGGCTTATCTAACTGGTCAAGATTTGCAAATCCAGCGAGTGTTATTCCTGCTGTGACCATGATAATGATTAGATAACCCTTGACTGGGAATCTAGCGATAGACCCCCACATTGGAGGATTAGTGCGTTTGTTGAAACGTAATATCCATATTAGAACTGGTACCAAAATCATCGAAAATACAAGGGTAGCCAAAATACCTGCAACTAGTGTCATACCGACAGAACGTATTGGTACTATTGAAACAATACTCGGCATAATTAGCACTGAGAAACCGATTATCGTTGTAACTGCAGAGATAAGTACTGCAACACCAGTCGTTCTAGACATTTCCATTACACAAGAGCGATAGAATTCGGGGTCCCACAAATCGGGAACCTCAGTAGGTTGTTGCCCTTTTCGTCTTCTCCTTTCGTTTTCCTCAACAGCGGCATCAATCCGCTTTTTACGCACTTCTTCAATTCTGTTTACCATGTGAAGGGCGTAATCCACACCCAACCCAATTAGAATTGGAAATGTTGCAATAATCATAGGAGTTAGTGTCATCTCTAACAATACCGATGCACCAAATGTGACAGCGAGCGCCATGACGATTGGAGTTCCTGAAATAACTACAACTTTCCAAGATCTGTGTAACAACGTAACAACCAATACGGTTAATGTCAACGAAATAGGCATCATGTCGAGTAAATCTAGGTAAATTGCATCAGAAACATCTTCCAAAATTTTTGAAAGACCAGTTTGGGTCATAGTAGTTGTACGATACTCTTGTGGCCTGTTGTTTTCTGAAATTATTTCATTTACGTGATTGAAAAATTCTTTGTAATTTTCCCATTTTCCTGTTTGGCTAATTTGGTTTTCAGATATCATTCCAACCAGAACAGCAGTTGTGTCCCAAATCCCGTCACCGTTTGTATCCTTGGCTAGAGCTTCTAGGGATCCATTTGATAGATTAACAATCTCGTCAATTCTTTGTTGCTCATCAGGTATGGCATATAGACCTCCATTTGGGCCCTGAGACAAAACGTTACAATCAATCAGGTTAGAAGTTAATCTTTCACCTGTGTTGTTACACATTGCCTCATTGAATCTTCCATCGCTCGAATTGATTTCTTTGATTATTTGGGAAATTGAAATTATCCAGAGTACACCATCTTGCTTGCCATGGTCTTCTTTATTCCAATCTACTCCGCTTTTCTTTAGTCCTGGAGAGGTTTTTTCATCATCACCTTCTATCCAAGAAATTTCGTGTAATATGTCCACATTCGTTATGTTGTACTCCGCGCCAAAAATATCTGGATCATATGCGTTTGGCGTTTTGATGTAAATAAAACCAACATCTGTAGACCATTCTTCTCTCACTTCTTTCAATAAATCGGTTGATTCGGCGCCTTCAGGCAAAAATATCTCAACATCATCGACGATTTGGTCTTGAAAATTAGTACCTATGTTTCCTAGATATGCTGAGAGAATTATCATCAATACCAAAGTTGTTTTTGGTTGTGTGAGAACTTGAGAATAGATGGTGTCTAAACCGTTTTCCACCTTTTCTTTTGTCTTACGCGAGTACTCAGAGAGTTGCTCACGTAGGTCTCCCATAGTCAGTTGGGTGTGCAATCAATCCATGAATGCTATGCCTAAAAGATAGAATTTCATGAAATTCCAAACTCTTTTACTAGCAGGTGGCGTATAAAATTCCTTGCTGACTGTAGTACTAAACCCGTAGCCATTAGAGAAATTCCTAATACTCCGATCCATATAGAAGTTAACCCGGGTCCGACAATCGCATCTACAGAGTCAGTTACACCATTTATTGCATTAAAGGCCATAGCAGTTCCTGCTGCAAATAAACCTAGGCCTGGCAGGCCGAGAACCAGAATTGGTTTCTTTTGCGAAAGAGAAATCATGGCCCATGCCAAGACTGCAAAGCCGTGAGAAATTGCAGTGAAGTTGCTACCCTTAGGCACGTCGTATCTAATGACGGTTGGTATCTCTTTTATCACGAGATTCTTTTCTGTTGCATCTTCTAACATTTCTAATGACAATTCCATGCCATCAGAATCAAATCGTAATCTCTCAATCGCTTTCTTTGAAAAAGCTCGAAAACCAGACTGAGTGTCTGAAATATCCAAGTCACTTGACAAGTTTGAAGTCGCCGTAATTACCTTAATCCCCAATCTTCGATAGGCTGGCATCTCTTCGGTCTTACCGCCCTCTACAAATCTACTACCGATTACAAAATCTGCTTCTTCATCAATAATCGGTTGAATCATGTCTGGAATGCTCTCAGGATTATGTTGCCCGTCACTGTCTAGAATTACTAAGACGTCTGCATCGCTTTCTTTTGCAAGTTTGAATAGCGACTTCAGAGCGCCACCGTATCCTCGATTTACTCTGTGTCTGTGTACTATGGCGCCACAGCTTTCAGCGATTCGTGCACTTGAGTCTGATGACCCGTCATCAACGCATATGACCTTGTCAACAAAATCTTTGGTGATTGTTACAACGGTACCTATGGTCTCCTCTTCATTGTACATTGGAAGTCCAGCTATGACGGATAACCCGCCATACTTGCCATTTTCCATGAACCCTCCCGAACTTGGGTCCATTATATGTGATTCGGCTTTAACATATTACAGTCAATGCTTTTTGTACCAAGGAGATAATACCGTTTAATCATTAAGATGATTAATCGCAGTAACAGACCTGCTACCATCAATTACCCCGTTTAGAGCATTCAAACTCACTATGAGTTGAACATAGGTTTGCCCATCGCTTGTTACATATGTCGCACAATCCTGAAAAGCGGATGTGTTAATCGACAACTTTACAGCTCTTCCAGCATTAGATTTTCTCGCAAATCCAATTAAGGTGCTGTTTTGTATATCATTTTCTTGCTCGTTTGTTTGTTTTGTTTTTTTCATGTTTTTCACTCCTGGAGCTTTAATCTATTTCGCTGTGCCGCTCCAAACACAACGAACCAAATTCATTGGCAAAGGTCCTATAAAATTTTGAATAGAGGTGAATAAAAGTGAAATTGTTGCTATCAAGTGTCTATCAAGGAACTACTAGGACTTATAACAAAGATTCACGAGGGTAATTTATGCGAGTACTGGTGACAGGTGGAGCGGGTTTTATTGGTTCCCATTTAGTTGACGAACTAATAAACGAGGGTAATGAGGTTGTTGTAATAGACAATTTATCGTCTGGAGTGTATGATTTCATCAAAGGTAATGTAGATTCAGGGAAGGTGGTTTTTCATGACGCAGATCTAAAAGATTTGGATTCAATAAAGCATATTTTTGACGGAATTGAAATGGTTTACCACCTTGCAGCAAACCCGGATATCAGACTTGGGACGCGCATAACAGATACAGATCTGAGGGAGGGAACAATTGCGACTTACAACGTTTTAGAATCGATGAGGTTGGCGAATGTCAAAAAAATAGCGTTTGCATCATCCTCTGTAGTTTACGGCGAGAATGCGCCAATGCCTACGCCAGAAAATCATGGTCCTTGTCTTCCAATTTCTCTTTACGGTGCCTCAAAACAAGCAGGTGAAGGTTTGATAGGTGCTTGGGTTGGTACTTTTGGATTTCAAGCATGGATTTTTAGGTTTGCAAATATCATTGGAGAAAGAGGAACTCACGGCGTAATTTTCGACTTTATCCATAAATTGAAGAAAGACCCAAGTAGACTGGAAGTGTTGGGGAATGGCTTGCAAGAAAAGTCATACATGGAGGTTAAGGATTGCGTGAAATCTATGTTGTATGTAATCAGTAACACAAACGAGAAAATGAATTTGTTCAACCTAGGGTCAAACGACACATGTAGCGTCAGAAAAATTGCTGAAATTGTAATTCGCGAGACAGGTTGCCATTCTGCAATTATCGAATACACAGGTGGCGACCGTGGTTGGGCAGGAGATATTCCCAAGGCGATGTTGTCAATCGATAAACTTGTAGATTTAGGTTTCATCGTTAACTATGATAGTGAAGACGCAGTGGCACACACTGTTAGGGAACTGATTTCTGAGATCATGGGTGAGTAAAATGATTAGAAGAGAAATAAATGAGGAAGCAGGCGCAAGGTCTGACGGTTTAATGTTCGTATCGGTAATTTTCATTGCTACATTTACATACATAGCATTCACAACCAACCCGGTATATACTGGGGTAGGAGTGGGTGACAGAGCTCCTGAAATAACAGGCCAAGTATGGAACGGAAACACTTGGGAAACTTTCGACTTACATTCATTTACAGACCCAAGCTGGGAAGAAGGAGATGATGATGGCACATGGTTCATGGTTGAATTCATGGATACCAATTGTGGGGCCTGTCAAAAATCAGCACCTGATGTCGCAACACAACAAAGTAAGTGGCTAGATGGGGGCAGTAGGTCGATGCCAACAAATACCTCTGTCCAATTTCTTGCTGTGGCATTTTCACTGAATCCCGGTGCAGATGGATGGGATTACAGTCGAGAAGAAATTACAAACTTCAGGGAAAATTACGAACACACATTTGGCTATATGGATGATCTAGATAACGCGAATCGCGACGTATGGGGTATTGATTATACTCCTCAATACTATCTAATCGCCCCTAACGGGATAATTCAATTCGCTTCTCCTGAGGCAAGCGCTGGAGAGAATGTCTGGGATTCGATGGAAATAAACATCCCAAGAGGTGATTAGAATGGTCGCAGGTCTCGAATGTTTTGATTTAACCTTGATGCCCCACATGATTTTGATATTAGCGGGAATTCTGTTTATGACTCCTGCTGGGGAAGGAATCACCAGATCATTTTCAAATCGATGGCCATCCTTAGAAACAACGCAGGGAAGAAATCTTGCAGGTTTAATATTGGTTGCTTTTGGTGGTTTTACCGTTTCCGCACACACTCTATGGATGCACAACAAAGCCGCAGAAATGGGCGGGGGTTCCTTCTGTTCCGCAGGAAACGTATGTGATTGTGCAAGTGTAATTGGGAACGCAGAGTGGAATACTGTTCCATTCTTGGGTCTCCCATGGGGCCTTCTTGGAATGCTCGCATTTGGTTTATTCATGTGGTTAGCAATCACAATTGCCAGGGAACCTGGTGCAAATTGGGTTGTTCAAAATATCAAGGTTGGAACAAATTTCGGTATCCTTGGATTATTCATTGTTCTATACCTAATGTACGCAGAATACGATATCGGTAAAATCTGTCAGTTCTGTACAACAGCACACATAGCACATGTTGCAGTTACAGTCGGATTTATACGAATGGCGAGGTCATACGAATCGGGCGATTGGAATAATTCTTCAAAATCTGAAGAAGAAGTAGTTGCCAAAGATAGAAGGAAAAGAGGCGGGTACGTAGCTCCGACTCAAAGATATGAAGAGGAATAATCATGGATGAAAACCGTATTTGGATGATATTTACTGCAGTTTGTATCGTTTCAATCATTGGTCTGATGGAATACCAAGGTATGATTGATGTCTTGAACCAAGATGACAGTTCCAATTCTCAACTTTACGATACTTCCGACGAAATGCACAGCCTTGGAGAGTTATGCTTGGAGGACCATAATGTAGCAATGCACTTTCATCCATATCTCACAATAATTATTGATGGAGAGCAATTTGAAATTCCAACAAATACTGGAATAGATACTGAAACATGCCCTCAAGCAATGCATATGACACATACACACGATGACTCAGGTAAGATACATGTGGAAGGTCACCAGGAAGTTGACGTTCCTTTGGAGGTGTTTTTCGATGTCTGGGGTATGCATTTTGATGAAACAGGAATCTTCGACCACAGAGATGGCACAATCAAGATGACAGTAAACGATGTGGAAAGTGAAGCATACGAAAAATTGATTTTGGCAGATGGTCAAAATATCGTGATTACATTTACCTCCAATTAAGGCACATATATGCCCTCAAAATATAGAGCATCAGTGTTAGTTGTAACAGGTTCAATTCTATGTATCGTTACATCAACTTTCGAACTCTCGCGATACTCTTTTCTTAATTCCCTCAATAATTGATGGTGTACTGTGGAGATATCTGTAGCCATTATCATAGAGAGATGCCTGTGAGAATCTTCATCAACTTGAACTGTGAATTCAACCATCCAAGATTTCAGTACTGTCTCGTAGTGTTCCGATATGTCATATGTTCGTTCCATGATACTAAATCTATGTTCATACTTAAGAAAGATTCGGCTTTTTGTTCATATTTTACCATATTTCGAACCTAAATGGTCTAATTCAGTTGTAAATTTACATTTTTACTCATTCTTCTTCTGAATTGTGGACGCCTGAGGGATAAATTGTAATTAATGCTCCCAGTAGTATGCAAGTCCCAATGATAAACAGAATGTTCTCATCTGCAATTTCTTTGATGACCCTGTTTGAAATTTCAACGACGCCATATGGCTCTCCTCCCTCGGTTGGTTCATGAATCAAAACTATTGACCAACTATCTGGGAGAGACAAATCTCCATAGGAAGAAGTATTATTTGAGCTGGTTATTATTTTCATGCCGATTAGCACCCTGTCCCTAGTGTCTTCTCCCGGATTATCTGCATCTTCTGGAACCGCTTTGTCATGTTGTAAAATCATGATAGTTAACTGACCAGATTCAGGGGCAGGCAATTCAAATAGACCATTGGATAAATCATATTCAACACTATTCGGATTCGTCCTCTTGTTTTCTTGCGTAAGAATCCGCTTTTGCACGTCCTGCCATGCATCATAACCTTCTGCGGTTTTTACTCCATCAACAAAAAAAGTCGGTGTTCCGTAAGTTTGGTTATCTGTTAATTCTTGGTATTCAACTCTCTTCAAGCTCGCCTCGTTTTCAAATTCATCGTTGACGTGCAAGCCAACAATTGCTATTCGAGAACCATGTGAATCTGCTACCTGCTCCAACTGAGGATCAATTTCTGCGCACGAAGGACACCATATCGCTGTTCTTTCCTCAACGAGAATTGTTCGCTTTAGATAAATTTCTGAATATTCTGATTCAACTAATGCTGAGGTTGTCTGACTAGAGCAAATAATTACCATCACAAGGTAAAAAACAGCTCTCATTGTCTACCCCGAAGTAAAACTTGACCATGAAGTTATCATAGTGATGACTTCAGAGAGTACCGAGGAGAAAGCATGGCAGACCGCTGGGTTCAGAATCATCAACAGGATTCTTGGCGTCGTCAGGCTAAAGCAAGCGGTTACCGTGCTCGCTCTGCGTTTAAGCTAAAGCAAATTCAGGATAAGCACAAATTAGTTAATTTTGGAGATAGCGTTCTAGATGTAGGTTGTCATCCTGGTGGATGGGCACAGGTGGCTGTGGAATTGGTTGGAGAAAGCGGAAAGGTAGTTGGAGTTGACCTACAATCCTGTGTTCCCGTAGAAGGCGCTAAACTAATTGTTGGAGACATAACCGATATTCATACGCAGAGTGCCGTACTCGAAGCAATCGATACCGAAGTGATCGATGTTGTTGTATCAGATATTTCTCCACACATAACGGGTAAGTGGGATATAGACCAAGCAGTATCACTAATGCTGGTTGCTGAGGTTTTTGATTTCTCTTTACCAATTTTGAAATATGGTGGTCACTTTGTAACAAAATTGTTTCAAGGAGTTGGTATCGAGGAGTTAATCGAATTGGTAAAACCCCATTTCAAATTAGTAAAGCGTTTCTCACCGATGGCGAGTAGAAATTCCTCATCAGAAGTTTATCTGATTTGCAAATATCATACTCCCAAGAAAGGCCCTGATTGGAAAATCCGGCCCGCCTTTGAAATTGCACTGGAGGAGCGACAAGGTGGTCCTCAACCTGACGAGGAAGTCGAGCCAGTGAAATCAAAATTTGTGGTAAAACGAAAGTCGTCAAATAATTAATCAGTTTCACTAATCTCATCAAAGGTTTGATTATCTTTAATTTGATTCAATCGGTTTATGGCAAATAGTCACCAAGCAGGAAACAGAGTAGATACTAAAGAATCTATATTGGCCCACATGAAAAATGATGCAATACCAAAAAATGTTGAAATAAATAATAAGGTTGAAACACTTCAACCAAATTCAGTTGTAAAGAGTTTAGATTTGGTCGTCTTAAGAGTATATCCTAGAAGGTTGATTTCGACATCAAATTTTACAGGAGCTGTTGCTGCTGCATGTGGTAGGGATGAAACAGGAATCGTGGGCATTGTTTTGTGGGCAGACCAAATTGACAATACACAGGTAGGAGATATAATCAGAATCGAAAATGGATGGTGTAGAAAAAGAGATGGGGAATTGATAGTTTCTACCGGAAAAACCGGGAAAATTAGGATTTTAGATCGTTGAAATCTCGCGCAAGGATAAAGAGGGAGAGGTTGTGGCCAGCCTGCACAGAGGTGTAACTATGACAGACAGAGCAACCGTTTGTACCGCTTCAGGAGTACCATTAGTTGAAAAAGGCTCTACGACTTTCCCCTGCCCAAATTGCGGTGAAGCAATTGGACGCAGTCCACGTTGTAGAAATCAAGGTGTAGCATATGTTTGCACCTGTGGATTCCAGGGGCCTTGAGGAGTTGATTAAATGGGAATGGTAGCAATAACCTACAAAGTAATGCCTAATTCTGATGTTGAGGATGTCTCAGCGGAAGAAATAGCAGAGCAAATCAAATCAATGAATGATGATACATACAACGTTCAATTGTGTGAAATCAAACCTCTTGCTTTTGGTTTGAAATTTATTCAAGTTCATGTTGTTATGAACGATGGTTCGGGACTTTCTGACATCTTCGAAGAGAACATGAAGAATATTAGAGGAACTGGAGAAATTGAAGTTCTTTCCATGGGATTACTTTGAATCATAATTGATTCAGTGGAACTCTCATAAACTCCCTGAGAAGTGTAGTTGCATAACTTCCAGATGGAAGAGTGAATCTAAATCTTACACATGCTCCATCTGGATGCCATAACTCACCATCTTTTGGACCTTCTAACCACTTGCCTTCCAACAAATCAAGGGTTGTGGAAGGAACCACTTCATACTGAAAATCATTGAATGAAGAGGTAGCCGGGCGTCGTGTTCCCTTTGTAGTTAGCCTTCCGATTTCCTCAATAACCCAATTTGAACTGTCCAAATTCATTTCTTCGATAACAGCCTGTTCAAGTTTGCCGATATGGTTAGAGGTTAGTTGTGATTCTGAACCAGGGAGTTGAGATGTCACAGCTAATCTTCCTAGTTTACAATTTCTTGTAATCCTATCAAGAGTTCTTTCATTGACAGTTACTATGGATGATGTCTCTAATTGACCATTCTCGTCAATTCTACCGACTAAATCACCTGGAACTGGAACTGATATTGAAATTCCTTCCTCAATTCTTTTCTTCAATGTATTATTGAAAACTACAGATTGTAGAGAATGTACGGTCATTAATTGCAAATTGTTTGGGAGTTTCTTGAAAGCTCCAATCCAGTCTTCGGGATTATTCCTTAGATGAGTTAGAATATCTCTCTCATAGCCAAGCCAGTTGGGTATTGTTGACAAATCAATACTCTCAATACCATTCTCTCTGACATTTTTCCGAAATTCTTGGGCGTCATGGCCTTCTTCTCCTTCTAAACAAAGATAATCCATTACAGCAGATTTCCAATCGCCATTAACAACATGCCTGCCAACAATTGGTGTAACCGGTCTGCCAGAACCAAATCTTTGGGGCCCAATCCAGTTTGGGAATATGCCGGCTCCAATTGCATTTTCCATTTTTTCCTTTATATTTTCAATTCGCAATATGGCTTCTTCTTCACTCATTGGAGTTCCATCTTCGTTACAACATCCTCTGACAGTGATCGTGAATCTGTTCCCCTTGTGGTTTCCAAAGCCGAGTTTCTGATGCGTTCTTCCTATAATTTCGATTTCAACATCCGATATTGAAACAGTGGCTACCCTTTTTTGTGGTGCATCGATTACAAAGACCTGTTTTGTAACAGCTCTTTTATCCTTAGTGCCCGCAAAAAAAACTCGATTTCGGGATATTCCACATGCTCTAGCCAACTTGGCAATGAACCTATTTGTTTCCCAATTTGTTAATGTTATATTGGCTGCCGTGAATCTGCCTTTTGGGTCTAGGCTAATTTTAGATGAAATTTCATCGACTCTAAAGTCCGAAACCCTAGCTTTCAAGATTCCACCTATGCCTTTTGCATCTACGGCATATCCCGTTAGACCAATTGCTTCAGCAATTTTGTCTGTGGAAGTCATTCACTACACAACTCAAATTTTCATTTTTGAGAAATCGCCCTTTATGTCACCGATCAGTTTTTTCAACAAATCTGCGGGGTCGACTCCTTTGTTAGTGCGAATAAAGAATTCAGGTTCATCAAGATCTGGATGTCCTGGAAAATAGTTTGCATAGTCAACACCTTTGTCTGTGTTTAGTCTTTCTCTCAAGATTTGCAGAGATGTATGGGATTCTCCGATAAAGCGTACTCTTAATTCAGAGTCAGATTTTGCAAGGACCTTTACTGGCATGGCGACCATTCCGCCGTCCAAACTCGTATTCAAGAACCTTTGGCTTGTCAATAATCATTTGGAAGCCAGATTTAACCTGTATTTTTGACACATCTTTCTGCCTAACGACCTTCTCTCTTTTTTACTGAATTGTACCAGCCAACATTGTGAGTGCACAGAGTATTGAAGAGAAATTACGCGGACAATCCGCTAATTTCAAGAAATATTCATGGCCAATTTTGACTCTTTCAATATTGTTTACTTTAGCGATGGTTGTTGATTTAGCCTATGTGAACACCCCTTCTTTCCACACTGATCTTTCTGATTTCGCCCCGGACTCAGAATCGGCAGATGCCCATGAAAGGATAAGCGAACATTTCTCCAATGAAACGAGGCCTATGTTTGTCCATGTAACTGCTGATGACGATAGCAATATTTTGGAACTTGAACATGTAGTTCTGATGAACAATCACTTAGACCAAGTGAAAAACCTGAGTTCTAGCTTAGATGACGCCGTATTAAATTATATCACTGCACCGTCAATTCTTCAACTTGCCTTGGATGAAGAAGCCAACGGAACTAATATCGAAGATGTTGAATCTTGGGAAGAAATGTTGAATTTGATCATAGAAGTGAATGAAACAGAATGTCCCGGAGATGTTTCGAAACAACGAGAAGTCGCTGAGTTCATTTTGGATGGCATGTTAAACAAAGATTTTGATGGAGACCAAATTTGTTTATGGATAGAAACAAATGGCCAGGAAGGGTCGGCTGTGGTTTCAGCTACTTCGACATTGTGGATTTTAGAAATCGACCCAGATTTAACTTCTACCGAGCGCAAACACAAACAAAATGAAATCCGTGAATTATTTGAGGAATTGAGTAGCGAATCCGATTTGAATTACGGCGTTGCATCTTTAGATTTGATATCACATGATATCGATGAGGGTACATTCGATAATCTTGCCACGTTGATATTGCTTGCCCTGCTGGTTGTAGTAGTTTTACTTGCAATAGCATTCAGAAGCACCAGAGGCGTGGTTTTCCCCCTAGTTGGCTTGTCTTTCGCCCTAATCTGGACTTATGGGATATTAAGTTTCATGGGGTCAAGATTTACTGCCTTAGAAGTCGCAGTAGCGCCATTAGTGTTAGGACTTGGAATAGATTACTCCATACACCTTCAACGAAGATATAACTATGTTAGAACTGAAATTGAGGACAGTTCTGAAGCATGGCTTGTAGCCTGTGCTAAACTCTCCACACCTCTAGGCTTAGCAGTTATCACTACAGTTGCAGCCTTTATGGCGAATATTATCTCTCCGCTTCCTCCGTTGAAAACATTTGGAATCGCTTTATCTGTTGGAGTAATATCAGCCTTTGTCAATTCAACAATTGTTGTTGGAGCATTGCATGTTGTGCTTGACAACCCGAGTAAATTCCGAAAATCAGAGCCTATTCGAATGCCTAAACTGTCAAAGAAGTTGGTAGACGTCCAGAGGTCTCAACAAGCAGGAGTATTCATTGTCGCACTAATTCTTTCAGGATTATCTATTGTTGGAGCAACCGGTCTTGAAACAGAATTTGACCTATCTGATTTCCTGAACGACGATATGGAGATTATGGAAGTTAGGGAACAATTAGAGAATAACTACGAAAGTGCAGGGTGGAAGTTAGTATACGTTCTAATGGAGCCTGCAGATGGTGAAAATGAAATAGACTCCGACACAAATCTACTCAATGAACTCCGGGGTTTCCACAAAGATTTAGCTACAAACCACGATGTTGTTGGAGGGGGAACATATGATTCTACTCCTTCATATGAAGGCCCCTACAAGGTACTATTTGATGCAGTAGATAATAACGGCTCATTCGGAGAGAAGTATGGATTAGTCATCGTGGGAGATGATCTTAGAAGTTCAGCAGCTGAAGAATTAGATTTAGGTGGGGCGTTCCAAGAACTTTCTACGAACCAATCCGTTGCTGACCCATTCTCCGGACTCTCATGGAGAGATAGGGTGACAAATACGGTGCACATAGAATCTGATAGAATAATTCATCTAAGAAACGAGATAAAAGTAGATGCATCAACGTCCTCAGAAACCAGTCGTATTGTTGATTGGTTTGAAGATGAATTAGGAGTGGAATCCGAATCAGATGGGAAAATGCGTAACCAACTCTCAGGAGTTGCCCAGATATACGTTACAGGTGATTTAGTATCCCTTCAAACCGTTCTCGATGGACTGAACTCTTCCCAACTTTCGGCTACGGCAATTTCCTTTGTCGTATCGTTACTTGTACTATTCCTTTTGACACGAAGAGTAGTTCCTGCTTTGGTAGTGTTGACACCTGTAGTGCTTGCAACGCTCTGGGTGGTAGGCTCTATGGTGGTTCTTTCTTTGAAGTGGAACGTTTTGACAATTATGGTTACCGCACTTTCTCTAGGAATTGGAATTGATTATGCAATCCATATGTGGCGTAGATTTGAATTTGAACGGAGCAAATCAGATGATATTTGGAAAGCATTAGAAGAAACAATTTCCACAACAGGGGTCGCTTTGGTCTTGTCTGCAGGAACCACCGCACTTGGTTTCCTCGTACTACTTCTATCCCCAATGCCTGTTGTACAACAATTTGGATTAGTTACCGCCCTGACGGTTACCTTTTCACTTGCTCTGTCAATTATTGTTCTACCAGTGTTACTATTGATGGCAGAAAATACACTAGCTACCAGAGAGAGAATCAATGATTGAATTCATCTCAAGATTTTGCTCTCTGCTCACAAGGCAAAGTGCTAACCATTTTGTGCAATAGTTGAGTGCACTAACCTTTCTTTCCGCCCTTCTACTAATTTCATCATGGTCAATTCCTGATTGTTTTGAGATGTATCTTACTAGTCGTCTCTCTAATTTCGCTCTTGGATCGTTTGATTCAGGGTAATCAGTTTTTTTCTCTTCCTGCTGGGATTCATTGTTTTCTTCTAATGGAGAAACACTTGACGTGTTGATGACAGGCTCAATGAGTCTAGATGGTCGCGGTTGCCAACCTAAAGGTGCTTTAATTCCCTTTAGTTCGCAGTTTGCAGATAGACCTCCATCTTCATTCTTTAGCCATCCTGCAACGACTAAAGCATGGATTGCTTCATGGGCCTTCTCAGTATCCATCCAACCCATATCTAAAGATAGAATTCTCTCTAAATCATCAATTGATTTGGTAGCGCCATCTCTAAAACAAATTGCCAAAACTCGTTTTATATCTTCCATTTCGACTGACATCATTTCAACCTACTTTTGTAAAAGAGCCATCCTCTTCGAGTTTCCATCGACCAATCCCTTCTCCAGAATAGAAAGTTCCCTCGGATGAATATTCATAATCACCACCTACAGGTAGAGATTCATAATTAGGAACCTTTTGAGTATTATTATTTCCAGGTAGTGTATCCAATGACAACTTTGCCATTGCGTCACTAATATCTGGTTGGATGCTTTGATTTTTTTGGACGGGTTTTTTTGGTGGAGGGCCACGTTTTGGTTTCGATGTTGTTTCAGTTGATTTGATGATATTTTGAGGCTTGTTAACCTGCAATTCTTCTTCGATTTTTTGCATTGATTTATCTGCTTTCGACAGTTCATCCTTTCCTCGTCCCCTCAAAACGACAATTGCAGACACTAATGCGACGAGTCCAATTATTACTCCAGTAATGATTCCTGCGTTAAGAGAATCAGAAGAGGAAAATTCTTTTTCATAGATGTTATCTTCTTCATTTAGTTCCCAAATTTGTTCATCCTCGTCAATTAGAATTTTTAGTGTCCAATCCTCATTAGGAACGGTGACAGATAAGCGTTTTACAACGGTTTGACCCGATGAGATTTGTGCTTGCGTATATCGACCAGTCAAAGTTTCGTCACCACCTACCACAGAATAAACCGTAATGTTGAATGGGGTATCCAAGGCCTCTCCGTCATTTAATATTGAAACATCCAATCTAAGTTTTGTTCCCGCATTGGGCTCACCAGAAATTTTCACTTCTTTCAAAACAATATTCGGTCCGATGTTATTGAGGGGTATTGAAAGCCAGACCTCAGTTATGGGGTTTCCGTTTTCATTTGTTAACTCCCATCCAGAGTCGTCTCTTCCATATGCCCAGCAATCTATTCTTGCTTCTGGTGATAATAATGAGGGATTACCTTGCTTCGAGAAATCAAAAACATATGAAAACAATGTTTTCCCTTGGAATAAATTAGCTGGAGTTTGGTTGATAGTTAGTTCAGGCCATTCCAATTCAGTTGAAATTACTTTACATGTCAATTCAAGAGCAGAATTCCAAGATTTATCCTCTTCAAGGTTAACTCCGATGTTAACTGATTGTAGGTTATATCTTGAATAGGTTTCAATTGAAGATTCTAAAATTACGGGCGCTTCCCCATCTACCTGGAATTCGCCAACAGACAAACTTCCAATCGTTCTTGTTTCCCACGGATCTAAGAATGCAACATTCATTTCAATTAGTCCACCACTGGATGGCATCGGGATAGTCGTGTTAATTTGGCCATTGACCACTTGTATTGAACTTCCTCCCAACCAAGGTTGGCCTTGAAGAGTGCCCCACCACTTAATAGAAAGGTCACCCTGATATTTTGTTCCAGAGTATAGGTGGGTAATCTGGCCTGTAATCTGAAGATTGTCATTTGTCATTACGATACTTTGGTTGTTTATTTCTCCAGTTGAATTACCGCTGATGTCAATAACATCATTTACCTCGAAATCGAAATCATCTGAAAATACCCACATGTCGTCATAACTCATAATCTTGTATCCATCTATGTCTTCTATTCGCAGTTTTATTTCTCCTTCATTTAGAGATGACAAATCAATCTCCCAAGTTGCATAAAGGTTGATATTGAATGTCAAAATTTCTGCGTCTAAATCTATAGAGTGGTTACAGCTACTCATATCTGAATCAATTCGTTCATCAAGTACCGAACAAATCCGAGTTGCTATGTCGTATTCAATTCCGAATGTCGAGTCCCCACCGAATTCAACTCTTATTTCTTGTAGGTCATTTAATGAATTGGCATCGCTTATGTTTAGTTGCCATTTTGTGTTTCTCGCAACTTCCCATGTCATTGTGTTGTCAATGTTCAAGAATGATTCGATTTCTGCGTTTCTTGCATCTCTGGTAGTCCAGAATATTGTATTATTATCAAGTTGAGAATCAACTAAATCTTTCGCCAATATTCTAACGTAAACTCCTTCGTGGTCTGAATTAGAATCATCAGATTGAGTCATGTTGAACCACCAAAAAGAACCCCTGGTCTCGATGGTGTAGTTGATAGGTCGATATTCAGTAAACTGGGGAATTCCATCAGGAAATGATCCATCAGAACCATCGTCTAGTGATTGAACCCAAGATTCTACTATTAGTTCTTCAATTTCGAATCCAGAGTTATCTGCAATCAGAATTGATATTTCTCTATCGATTCTGCTATCTATATAACTACCATATTGCGGAATAGTTGAAACTATTACAGGGTTATCGTTGTCTAAATTTAACCAAGTAGAATTTGATTCTGCAAGCATATTGAATGATTGGTCACTCCTTGATTCTACAGTGATATTAACGATACCAGAAACATTGTCAGGTAGAGTGTAATCGATTTGATCGATTTGCCCTGCAGTCAGGTTATACCAAGGCGTTGTATCATTTATCCAATGAAAATATTCATTGTTAACAGAATCGATAACCCTGATGTCAAAATTCAATCTTGCTTGTAGGTATCCGCTAGAAAGAGTCATTCCTGTTGATTCAAAAACATGAATCAAGTTTACAGTTATCGGAACACCTCCAATTATTGAGTTCCCTGAATCTAAACCTTCGATATCCATAATATGAACTGTTAGAGTGTTATTTATCTTCATCAAATCAGGGTGTAAGTACTGTGAGACTTTTGTCGCGTCAGTCCCAACTTTACTGCACAAATGAGTAACTCCGGTTAGTTCACTGAAATCTATGCTCCAGTCGATTGAGTGCCCTTGTAAAGAGGTTGTATTAATTGTGCTCATGGCAGACAAAAAGAATCCTTGATTATCATCAGTGGTTACAGTTTGACCGTCGAAAAATATTGTAGACCACTGTCCAACTATCGCACCTAATGAGTTACAAGGGGCGAATCCGAGATACATTTCCCCGTCACCCATCAATGCATGACTTGTTTGGATAACTAGAGTTTCTGACCTTGGATTAACAATTTGAGGAATTGAGGAAATGAAAGACGCATGTTCTGCGAATACAGAAACAGAATCTAGGTCAGGTTCATCCCAGTTTTCCATGTCTGATATTTTCATTTCTACCCGATATTGAAGGTAATTTGCAGGGTCACTAAGATTCAAGTCAATGATTCCTATCGGGAAAGTCGTGTTTTCTGTGCCATCAATGCCTATCCAATCCGCATTGGTGACCAGTGTTTGGCTTGAACCGGCTTTGTATTGGATACCCAATTCACCACCAGCGGTATTCGAGCCGTTAAGAGTTAGTTGAATTGGTGTTGCAGTCGAGTGTATGTTCGGTCGTAAATCAATGACTTGAGAATCAATATATCCTGAATAGTTTCCTGAGAATATCTCATACTCACTTGCATCAGAAAATGTTTGGCTCCACGTAGTGTATGCCCAAGTCGACATGTCTCCAGATGCCCATACTACATCACCGTTTATTTCCTGAACTTCAAGGTCGAAATGACCACCTGTGACGATATTTTTACCCTTGGACCAGGTGTCTTGAATCGGGTTGTAATGGTATACTGTTTTCTTGGGACTTCCGTCACTACCTCCTACCAAGATTATTTCATCATTGAGCACTGTTACTCCCCACCCCCACATTGAAACTGGTAGTTTGGAGAGATTTGTCCATACATCCGTGGCAGGGTCATATCTTTCAACATAATTCAGTGCTTGCCTATTCCAAGTTGAAGTTCCCTGAAAACCACCAATGGCGTATAATTGTCCATGGAAATTAACTAATTCGAACGAGGCTCTTGGCTGAGTCATATCTGCCATTCTATCCCATGTGTCGTTAGCAATGTCATAGCGATAAGTTCGGTTTGTAGCATCGTTTCCTGCTTGATTCCTTAATCCACCAGCATAGTAAAGATAACCACCTTCTTGAGCCATTCCTCCATGTCCCCTTTCGTTTAGAGAGGGCATGTTGCTTCCATTGAACCATGTGTTATTGGAAATATTGTAGATTTGAACCATACCAGAAGAAGTTACAGGTGGATTTGAACTACCCCTTGGCCATTCTCCCACTATGAAAATTTCATCTCCGACCATTTCAGCTTCACAATACATTTGAGTGTACGGCATGGACATTGGGGATGGGGTCCAGGTATTATTGACGTTATCATAAATTTCGATTAGTCCTACGGCTAATTCATCTCCATTCTGGGAGGGATTAGGATCCATGAAACCACCCATTAACCAAACTTCGTCAAGTGAATCGATGGCAACTGAACAAGCACCGGTTCTTGACGCCATCAAACCTGGCGAAATTATTGACCAATCTACCTCTGGTCTTGATACGTGTGTCTCGGAATCAGGTGTAGTGAAAGTGCTAATTTGTGTAAAACCTGTTGTGTTGAACACTTGGTCAATGAAATAAGATTCCTTTGTATTCTCTTCGCTTAAACTGAAAATTGGTGTACTAAGAGGTTGGAGGGCAAGCAGAGCAACAAGTATTGTTGACAAAAGTAGCCTTCCCATAACAATGCGTGTGTTAATTAGGGTTTCATTATTACTACTAAATGTAAAATTCTGTAATACGAGGGTTCATCATTATCCACCTCCTCGCATCGTCGCTATGGCAAGGGAATACATCGCTCGTGACCCCAAAACTGGGAACCCGATCAATGTTGGTTCAGGCTATCGAAAAAAGAAGAAGAAACCAACGGAAATTGGTCCTTGGATGGCTCTTCCGAATGACGCGGTAATTCCTCTTGCGAAAGGAGAAATTGAAACCTACAGGGTTTCATGGAAGGATAGAGTTCACCATTTAGGAAAGTTGGATGCAATCAAGGCTCTATCTAAACTATCGGGTATGATGGCGCACATGGGGCATGGTCTACTTCTTGACCTACTAATGGATTCTGACCCAAACATAAGGTCAGCAGCTCTATTTGCCCTACCTCTGGTTGCTGAGACAAAACCCGACGAATTGTTTGACCACCTATCAGTTCTATTGGACGACAAAGATTTGCAAGTTCGAATGGCTGCAAGCAAATGTTTGGAAAGAGTTGCTCCAGTTTTCCCTTCTGCGACCGAAAGTACACTCGCCTTTGAACTTAGACATTCAAACAATGCAAGAAGAGAATCGGCATTCAGGGGACTTGGGGAGTTATGTTATTCATGGCCAGAGGTGGCTTGTGACCACATAGACGAATTATTACAAGAGGAGGAGTTAGTTTTACGACGTTCGGCTGCTAAGTTACTACGAAAGGTTTTGGCAAAAGGCGGCGCCGCATCTTGGGATTTGATTGGCTGGGCTATTGAAGATGAGGACGTAATAACGAGAAGAGAGGCTGCGAAGTGCTTGACCACCTTGGCAAAGAGAGAGCAAAGAATTGCTACTATACTCGCGGAGAAAGCAATATTGGATACGGATACAGATGTTATGGTCGCAGCAATCCGATGTATCGAAATGCTCGATACTGACAATAATAGAGTCAGAGACTTGGTGCTTGCGGGTTGTACTCACAAGCAGTCAAACGTCAGATTGGCATGTGTCAAGATTTTGCCTCGTCTTATGGGTGATGAAATTTTGAGAAATCACTGTAATGCACTATTGCGCGAAGAAAAGGACCCGAGAATAAGGAGAGAACTTGAAGAAATGGCATTTGATATGCAGATGGAAGGTTCTGAAGAACAGAAGAACCGATATCTTGCACCGGCTCCAAAGGTTCCACAAATCGATAGAGAAATAGCCGAAAGTCAGGGTAAAACGGTTGGATTAGAGGAGTTACCTGACCCCGATTCTAACAAGAAGAACCCTCGACACGATTAAGAAGGGTGCGAAGGTCGCAAAACCGCTCAAGGAGTGATTGATGTGTCTGAAGAACCATTCAATGATAAGGAAAAACAATTCAACGACCTATGGGATGGAGTTACTCCAAAGGGGGTAAACCGTGTCAAGGCTCTAAAGTTTAGACAATATATTCTTGAGCACGTTCGCCAGATGAGGCGTCCAATGAACAGGGATAACGCGTTCAAGTATTGGATGGGTGAACTGAAGGCAGAGTCAAACGACGCTGACAACTTCTGATCGTTATGTGGGGGTCGCCTCCGTTCCGGTGGCCCATTTTGAGCAGGAACGGATAGGGTGAGAACATGTTCACGAAAACAAAATTCGAATCTTTCGACCTAAATGATGAATTACAAAAGGGTATCAAATCTCTTGACTGGGAGTTTGTTACCCAAGTTCAGAAAGAAACAATACCACTTGCGCTACTTGGTAACGATGTAATTGGGCAAGCAAGAACTGGTTCAGGTAAAACGGCATCGTTTGGAATTCCAATACTGAATGCTTGTCAGGCAACTGGAAATTTACAAGCTCTAATTTTGGCACCTACAAGAGAACTTGCGGGACAAGTTGCTGAAGAAATAAACAGACTACAAGGTGAAATGGGATTAAAGGTAGTCACTGTTTATGGTGGCACTGACTTGGAAAAACAGGCTAAACAATTGAATTCGGGAGTTGACATAGTTGTTGGAACCCCGGGTAGGGTAATGGACATGACAAAGCGCTCTTACTTGAAAATCGAAGATGCGTCTTTCTTCGTTCTAGATGAGGCTGACAGGATGTTAGACATGGGTTTCTTCCCTGATGTGATGTGGATTGTAGAAAAAATGTCAAACAGAAAACAGAATTTACTATTTTCAGCGACATTCCCTCAAGAGGTCATCGATGCGGCTAATGAATTCACTACTGAACCGGAGTTTGTGTTAACGAGCGAAGAAAAACTGGACATTCCCCCAATCGAGCAATTTAGCGTTAGAGTCGGAAGAACAAACAAACTTTGGGTGCTCGGGAGGCTTTTGGTTAGGATGGAGGATGAGGACCAAACAATCATTTTCACAAACACAAAGAGGATGGTAGATTTACTTGTACAAAGACTGAAGAAGCACCGATTCAAAGTAGAAGGTTTACACGGGGATATGACTCAGAAGCAAAGAGAATCAATAATTTCTAGTCTAAAGGACGGCAGTTCAAATATCGTTATTGCCACTGATGTAGCGGCAAGAGGAATCGACATTGATGGTATAACTCTAGTAGTCAACTATGATGTTCCTGATGATGTCGATAGTTACATACACAGAATTGGAAGGACTGGCAGAATTGGTAGGAAAGGAGAAGCCTGGTCCCTAGTGAGCAGGGATGACATTCCACAATTAAGCAAAATAATTGCTACATACTCATTAGATGTCCATGAAACAGGAGCGCCTGACCTACCTGATGGTGTTGAAAAGGATCCCGTCACTAAGCAAGAAGATTTAGCCGAATATTCAGATGTTTATGGGATGGTCAAAATCGGAATTGAAACAGAATTATCGATAGTTGAATTATCAAACTTCATTATTTCAGGAATCAATTGTTCAGAGTTAGCAGTTGGGGATATCCTTTCAAACGGTAAATCAAAATCCGTTGAGATTCACAACAAGTTCTCTTCTTTGGCAATGAGGTTCCTCAAGTCAAAAGGAATGGAGACGGACCTTATCGAGTAATCTATTCCTCTTCTTTGGGATTTGGAATCTCGACCTTTACCACAGTTGTGGCAATACCAATCAACCCTAAAGTCGCCATCGACCATGCTGCTTGGATCTCTTGAGCCCAAGTGTCTCTTGCTTCACCACATGCTCCAGTTACGCTATCTGTAAAATTACAAAAATCAACATTTTCTTTTGCAATCATAGCCTTTTCATCCAGCAGTACGCTTCCGGCTGAACTAATTATCAATAGTACTGATAATGCTAATATGGACTTCTGAATTACATCCCAATTTTTCCTGTAGATAAACTGCCATTTCCCCTTCCCTGCTTCATTTTCTTTTCTGATTAAGTCGCCAGCATTGACCCACTTAAACCAGATTAGCCACATCAAAACCAAAATTAGCAAAAATCCCCATTGATATACAAAAGCGTGAAAATCATGCATTGGTTGTTCACAATTTAACAGGTTTGGGTTTTCAGCACAACCAGATACAGCCATTGGATAAAGAACAACTAACCGAATTATGTTCAAAATGAAAACTATTCCACAAGCTATTGCTGCACTCTTAATTCTGAGTCTTTGAGGGACTCCAGTGCTCATCATAATTAGAACGGTGATAAAAATCATTTCATGGACACCAGCACACTCGTCTGATACGTAAAGATAGACACTATTCCCCCAAAAGTCTGGGTGCTTTAGAGTTACCATGGTCGTCCAGCCATTGTAATCCGATAGGATTGCGCTTCCTGGTCCATAAATTAGGTTAGTTAGTTCAAACCAAATCCATGCCTCAAGTTCTTGAATTAATCCGAGGGTATTGGTTGGTTGAGTTATGAACCAGTAAAAGACTTCGACTAATAATAGAGCTATTGGAATTCGCAAATAACCTCTTGCCAACTCAGCGACTTCAGACCATGACATGTCATCGACCACTTCCTCAAGTGGCTGGTTTGACTCGGCCATGATTGTTGAATTACACTCTCATTGATGAACCCTCACATGCGATAGCATTGTAGGTGCGTGTCTTTTCGGATTACTTATGGAGCCGACCCATCGTCTAGATGTGCTCGGTCATTATTGTCCAGTTCCAGTTCAACACGCTAGGAAATCATTGGAAAAAATGAATGAAGGCGAGGTATTGGAGTTACTTGCAGACGACCCAGAGACTCTTCATGATGTACCTATTTTGATAGATCGCTTAGGGCATAGATTAGTTGATATCATAAAGGTATCAGGGGAAATTAAATTCATAATCGAGGTGTGCGGATGACTTTAGATAATATACCAAGCGAAGCACATCTTCCAACTCCATATGGACTGTTCAAAATCCAAGTTTTTACTGAAGAAGATTCAGGTATGGACCATGTAGCATTAACAATGGGTGATATGAAGGGTCCAGACCCGGTTTTAGTTCGAGTTCATTCCGAATGCCTAACAGGCGATGCATTTGGTTCATTGAGATGTGATTGCGGGCCACAACTAGAAACCGCTTTACAGGCTGTTGCATCAAAAGGTTGGGGAGTTGTTCTCTACTTGCGCCAAGAAGGACGTGGAATCGGACTACATGCTAAGATTCAGGCCTATCACTTACAAGACAAAGGTGCCGATACCCTTGATGCAAACTTAATGTTAGGCTTACCAGGGGATGCCAGAAATTATCAAATCGCCAGTACTATGTTGGATGCTTTAGGCGTTACCGATGTCTGCCTACTGTCAAATAATCCAGACAAAGTAAAACAACTTCAGGAGTATGGAATCAATGTTGTAGAAAGAATGCCTCTTATTGCTGGCGTTGGTTCGGATAATATTGATTATCTTCAGACAAAGGCTGAAAGAATGGGACATGACATAAATTTGGAGGAATAATTATGGTAAGAATTGAAGCGACTTATGACGGTGATTTACGATGTACTGCGACGCATGAACCATCCGGTAAGACACTGATAACTGACGCACCTGTTGATAATATGGGGAAAGGAGAATCATTTTCGCCTACAGACCTTCTAGCAACATCGATGCTTACATGTATTATGACAATTGTAGGAATCAGGGCTCAGTCAAAAAATTTAGATGTCACTGGAATGAAAGGGTCGGTAGAGAAATCGATGGAATCCAATCCTCGTAGAGTAGGAAAATTAGATATTAATATTTCATTACCACATCACCTCTCCATTGAAGAACGCTCTTGGCTGATTACAGAAGGATGCAATTGTCCTGTGTGTCATTCGGTTAGCGATAATATGGAAGTTGACATCACATTCGAATGAGGGGTTTCATGCCAAGCGACCAAAGACATTGGAACATGGCATATGAAGATGCAGATCCAACTCAATTAGGGTGGTTTCAATCAAGCCACAAAGTGTCCTTGGAGCTTATTGGAAAATGCATTGGAAAAAAAATCATTGATGTTGGTTCAGGCGCAACGACACTGTTGCAAGATTTACTAGATAGAGAATATCAAGTAACTGCCTTAGACATATCAGATGTTGCTATTGAAAATTTGAAAGAAAATTACGGCAGTAAAATCAACTACATCATTGGAAATTTGACAGATGATTTACAACTTAGTGGATATGAAATCTGGCACGACCGCGCAGTGTTACATTTTCTGCTGGACAAAGGTGAAAGAGATGCATATGTTTACAACCTAAATTCGGCAATTCAGAGGGGAGGATATGCTGTAATTGAAACATTTTCAAGAGATGGTGCAAACATGTGCTGTGGATTAGATTTGCATACATATGACGAACAAATGCTTGCCGATTTATTATCTAATGACTGGGAATTATTGGATAGTAAAAGACACGTCCATATTAATCCAAAAGGTGGAGAGAGACCTTATGTTTCTACCTTGTTCAAAAAAATATAGAATGGCACACCTTAGGCCACTTTTGGTAATTGTACTGTACTATTTTGTTCATAATTGCGAATGGACACATTTGAGAACTGAGAACTGTTGCGTCAAGTCATGGCGAAACTATTGATGCTCACTGCGACTTCTGATAACAACAAGAATTTGGCAGAATTATTTGCCCAAAAAGCAAGAGAAATGGGTCACGAAGCAAATGTCATCGATTTGGTTGAATTAGACATGCCAATGTTTACTGTTTCACGTTCAAAGGAATTGGATGTGGTTCCAGGGATGGCTGAATTGAAATCTGCACTTTCTTCAGCAGATTCTTGGGTCATTGTTGCACCTGAATACAATGGATCAATGCCCCCTACTCTTAACAACGCTGTAGCGTGGCTGAGCACAGAATGGCAGGATTTCCGAGTTTTATTCAACAGAAGGAAGGTAGGTCTTGCTACACACAGTGGTGGCGGGGGAGCTCACGTAATCATGGCAATGCGTCAGATGTTTTCCTATCTGGGTTGTATCGTCCTTGGAAGGAATTGTGTTTCAAACAAAGAGAAGGAAGCAAATCCTGAAACCATTGAAGATATGATTAACCAA
>CAZGJD010000018.1:0-31673 GCA_964526385.1 uncultured Candidatus Poseidoniales archaeon
CAACACGAGTTAATTCCTGTACTCCTAATCTTAATCCAGAAGGCGACATTGCTTTTGTATCCCCAGGAAGCATATTCATGTTAGTTATAATTCCAGCATCTTCAAGCAATTTTGCGGCTTTAGCCCCAGCACCAGAGTCTAATTCACCATGTCTAGTAAGCACCTGATGTGATGCAGTGTAGCCTCTAGACTCAGCAAGAACATCAAAGCCCTCTGCGGCTAGAGAAGATGCAAATGCCTGTGCATTCGCAACAGTATTCTTTGAAAGTTCTTTACCGTATTCAAGGAATTCCGCCAATGCAATAACCTTGCCTGCGACGTGATGTAAATGGTATGAGGAGCAAGTCCCCGGAAATACAGCATTGTTTAATTTTCTTTGGAATTTTTCATCAGCAGATGAAGATAGTATGAATCCACCTTGTGGGCCTGGAAATGTCTTGTGTGAAGAACCTGTCATGACGTCAGCACCTTCTTCGAAGGGAGATTGGAAGCAACCACCTGCTATTAGACCAAGAACATGTGCTCCGTCATACATCACAGTAGATCCTACTTCATGTGCAGCATCTGCTAATTCTTTTAGTGGGGTAGGAAACAAGAAAACTGACTGGCCGAAAAGGGCAATTTTTGGAGACACTTCTCTGATTAATGCCGCTGATGCATCAATATCGGGTTCCATTCTTTCCTCATTCCAAGGATATGTTGAAAGATTCAGATCTCGTAAACCAACCGCTCCCATTCTTGCATGGGAGATATGCCCTCCATCTGCTGTTGAAACAGCTGTAATTGAATCTCCTGGGGAAGCTAAAGCTTTGAGTGAGGCAATATTTGAAACGGTTCCACTGGTAGATTGTATGTTAGCGAAAGTAGCAGAAAACACCTCTTTTGCGAGATTAATACCAAGGTCTTCAATACTATCAAAGTCTCCACATCCCTGATAATATCTTTTGTATGGCAATCCTTCTGCGTATCGACCATGTAAATCGCTGGAAACCACTTTCTGAACCATTGGTGATACAATATTTTCACTAGCTATCATTCCAAGACCATCACGGTATAATTTTCCACTTTGAATAGTGGATTCCATAACCGATTTAGCGTATTCTGAATTGATTTTCTTTGGCGCCCAGGCACCTGGCATGCTCTGCATGGTTAGCAATGTTGGAACACGGCCTTTGAGATTTGTCAATTAAATCTCAACTTGGCCTTCTCGGGCCGGAGGGCCTATTTGGACCACCTAAACTCTTCATTTGCTTCTCTGACCTTCGTGTATTATGCGGAATTCCTTTTCTTGCTAGGTCTGTTGACATTATTCCCTTAGGCTTTCGCATACCTCCCATCGGCCTTGCTGCTTTTCCTGTTTTTCTTTGAATCATTTGTTGCCTACCCCTGTATGCAACAGGTCCTACTAAACGCTCCATCGCTGGGATATCACTGCCGTCCTCTTTAGGTCTCTTCAACCACCAACCGGGAGTTAAATTCAGCGTTCTAGAATCTTTTGCACGGCGCATTGCTTTGGCTCTCCTTACTAACTTAGGCTTTAGAGACCGTTCACTTTCCTTTGGAACGTATTCTGTCATCCAACCAGGAAGACCAATATCGTATACAATCCCATTGATTGTTATCAATAAACCGGATAGCAAGAGGTGAGTTCCAACCGGTAGTTCATCTCTTGCTAATCTTACCTTGTGACGTTTCAGCCTTTTTGCGTACCAAACCATTGCCTTTTGATCACGGTGTTTTATCACCTTAGCTTGCTGTTTTCGGAATCGTCTTGCGTTTTGGTGTATTGCAATAGTTCCAATTGCTACAGAGATTCCTTCCAGTAATCCAATTTCATCGGAAACGAATATTCCCAATATTATCCAAAGTGGAGTCAATACACCCCAATTGAAAATGTTTGAAATTATTCCAGATGAATATCTCGGGGTCATTCTTTTCTGAACAGCATGTGACGATGCAATTAAGAAATTTGCATTTAGGGCTTCGTCTACACCACTTTTTAGCATCAGTGCTGCAATTGGATTAACTGGGGCATCGTCGATCCATCTCTTAGCTCTCTTAGTTGCTGGTTTTGTTAGTGCTACTTCTAAAGCGTCATCGTAGTCATCCTTTTTCGCACGACCCATTATGTTTGCAAGGGCCTTTACTCGTGGATCATTGGGGTCTGTTTCTTCAAGTTCATCTAAAACACTTAGTGCACTATGCCATTCTCCCTTATCAATCAAACAAAGGGCCGCGGCAATCCTCGGTTTAGCCATTAATGGATTATCATTCACTAGTTTCATCGCAAGGTTAAATGCTTCATTATGGAGATTCTGTAACCTTAGTAAAGCAACATGAGATAGTCGCGCATTTACAGTAAGATTGTCGTTGTGTATATTCATCTGAGGCGGTTCTGGTAGCCATGCTTTTGTCATTGCCATTAAATCATTAAGATTGTCAATACACGAGTTATTCTCCCAATCCCACAAGTCATCCTCATCAACGCTTCCATGCCACGGATCTAGCCATTCGCAGATGAAAGCTAGTAATTCTGGTTCATCATATCCTTCGTCTTGTTGCAAATTGTGTAATGCTTGCCTTGCGGCATCTAACCTACGACAGGCGATATGGCCGGTAGCGATAATCATACGAGCCTCGTCATTATCTCCACCGGATTGAGCAAGCAATTTTTTCGCTTCCTCGATTGCACTCGGCCATAATCCACGTATCGCCAATTCAACCATTCTTGCACGACTTTTAGCCATCCTCACTACTGCTTCATCTTCGTTTATGGTACGTTCTTGAAATCTTATCAAACCATCAAGGTCATTAGATAGTGCAGATTCATCAATCAAATCAAACATCCAGTTGCCACCGCCTGACATGATTGCACCTTCACGTCTCTCATCCGGATTTAAATCGAATTTTAAATTACGAAGAGAATTGAATTTTGCAACAGACAACACCCAAGTTAGCAGGAAAATTACTTGACCAACGGCAATAAAAATCCATGTAACTAAGAGACGGTTTTCCTCATCAAATCCTTGATTTTCTAGCCATTCAATAAACGGCATTAGGTCGCCAAATTCTTTGTAACAAACCAAAATAAGCAATAGTGCAGTGTATCCACTGAATCCAGCAAAAGCGAAATACAATACCTTTCCTTGTGCTTCTTCTTCTGATCTAAGTTCTCTTGGTGTAGCAAGATGCACACCGCCAAGTCCACCGAAAGCTTGTCCACCGAGGTATAAGTTTCTGATAAGTTCAAAAATGAATGCAAGACCGACAATTGCGATATTTAATGATAAATAAGCAGCTAGCACCTCAGGTAAACTCTTCAAGGCCTCCCATTTTGCCAGATATTCATTTTCTTGGATTAGAAGATAAATCTCATGACCTATTATTCCTCCATAGTTTAGAACCTCTTGTGAGTTATCTGGACTATTGAGCATTATGTGCATTACAGTTACGATTCCATTTACAGCAGTAATTGGCATAGTGAACAAGAAAAGAACGAGGACAAAGGAGAATATTCTGCCAACAAAACCTAACTTCTTAGCATCGATTGGATTAGGCCTTCCAATAAATGACCTGAATTTTCCAATCATCAACATATTCCATGACGCACCCATAATCCTTCCATAGGCAAGAATTGTTGGACCCATGAAAACTAGACCAGATATTGCGAGCACAAGTGGCCTTTCAGATTCGTCAACCTGAGGTAGCAAAAATTGGTAGGTAGCCAAAGATGCGGCGACTAAACCGACGAATGTTAGAATTCTGCGTCCGAAGGTAGTCAGTTTTCGTGACTTACCCAATGTGTCTTTCTTTCCAATTATTTGTCCGTTAAGAGATTCCCAAGGAGATATGATAACCGGGACGAATACTAAAAGACCCATCAACATCAAATTAGGCAAGAAGTAAGAGTCAGCATCGAAGATTAATTCTGCAATCAATAGCAAAACACCGGTCATCGCCATCATGTAAAAAGCCACACCAAATCCAACTTTTGGTAACCTAAGTAAGTCCTTCACATCGTCCTTATCTTTGGTCAAACTGTGTACTTCATACAAACCTTCGTCTATTTCAAATCCTACTTGTAATCCAGATAATTGACTAGGAATCATGAATTTCCAAAGGATTATTGCGATTGTTAATGCCAAACCAATAGGAATCAGTAAATCAGGTGTTAACTCTGAGGGATTAACTACCTCTCCAGCACTCGCTAGAGGTGTTAGCAAAATCATCACTACCAAGTATAATAGTAACCTTCGCATAATTACACCCGTGACAAATCCCCTCAAGACTTCTTTGCTTCACGATGACGTTTCAAGAACGATTCGATTCTATCAAATGCAATATTCAATGTTTCTTCATCAGCAAGGTAAACAAGTCTAAAATGTCCTATTCCTTTCTCTTTTGAAAATCCTGAGCCGTGTACAACTAAAACATGTTCTTCATGCAGTAAATCCAAGACAAACTGCTTATCGTTTTCCTTCCAATGCGGGTCCGTAAGTCGTACAAACATGTAGAAAGCACCACCTGGGTTTTCGACTTCCAGTCCATCAATTGAGCTTATTCTATTTAGACAAAGTTGTCTTCTTGAATCAACTCTTTCCTTGTATTCATCCATCCATGTCTTGTCCTCAGACAGACCTGCGAAATATCCCAACTGTGCGGGAGTACTAGCACAAAGTCTAGACCTCAGTAATCTTTCAATCCCATCACGAACAACACCCATCTTTTTTGCAGGGTCATGAATAGATAGATAGCCAATTCTCCAACCAGGAGCATAGTATACTTTTGACACTCCATTTAGAACAAATACCGGTACACTTTCTGAACAAGAGGCAACTGATACAAGATTTCCTGTGAAATCTAGCCCATCATATATTTCATCGGCTATTATCATACAATTAGGCCAATTTTCTGCTATATTGATCAATGATGCTATCTCTTCTTTCGTAGCAACATTTCCTGTTGGGTTATTCGGATTTATCAAAACTAATAATCTCACAGATTCATCCATTTTTTCTCTTATATCTTCGATGTCGATTGACCATCCACTGTTATGTTTCAGAGAATATTCAACAGTTTTTGCACCATACATCTGTGGATATGCCATGTATGGAGGGTAATGTGGCCCCGGTGCAAGAACTGTATCTCCTTCTTCTAATGTCGCTGCAAAAATAATTTGTAATGCTTCAGTAACACCATGACAAACATATACGTCATCAGATTTGCAGTCCCATCCTTTTAATGATTCATTCCTCGCTATTTCTTTACGTAGTTTAGGGATGCCATATGAAGGTGAGTATCCATTATTTCCTTCTTCTAATCCCCTTTGAAATGCTTCAACCATATGCTTGGGAGTTGGAAGACCTGGATATGCTATTGGGTCACCAATATTTAGTTTAATAATCTGAAAACCTTGGTTTTCTAATTCGGTGGCAGGAACTACTACATCTCTTATTGCATATTCAATCGAAGAAGCTCTGCTAGATACTGGAATCATTACTTGCCACCCATCCGACAAACTTCTTCAAAATGCTCTTTAGATACGGGTTGTACTGATAATCTCTGCCCTCTCTGAACGAGCGCCATTCCTTCAAGTTTAGGATTATTCTTTATGTCGTGAAGACTTACTGGAATTAATTCTTCAATTGGCTCGATATCTACCATAATCCATCTTGGATTATCCGGGGAGGATTTTTCATCGAAATATTTACTCCCAGAATCCCAAGATGTGTGGTCGGGATAGCCTTCCTTACACACCTTTGCTAATCCTGCTACGTGTGGTGGTTTAGTATTCGAGTGATAAAATAATACTAAGTCACCTAACTTCATTTGGTCTCGCATTATATTTCGTGCTTGATAATTTCTTACCCCATCCCAATGGGTGGATCCATCCGCTACCAGTTGGGAAAAAGGATACACATCTGGTTCTGATTTCATAAGCCAATAATTGTTCATTCGTTCAACTCCATATCACCAAGCATCACCATAGTCGGGGATCAGAGTTGCTTCGACCGCATCAATATCACCTCGCTTGGAAATATTGCCAAGACCAAGTTTTCTCGCCATGCTAGACGCACCGCCGGTGGAACCTATTCCCAATTCCTCCAGCAACACAAATATCGCAGGTAGTAAAATTAGTGCGCTTGCCGCAGCAACCCATAGTAGAATGATGATGACTGTTATGAACGGTTTAATTTCAGGAATTGGAATCTGGTATGCAGTAATCATACCTAAGGTCGTGACGGTAGCCGCTTCGAATAGGGACATTCCCGTACTGACAGTAGAGGTTCTTATCGCTTCGATACCGCCACCTAATTCCCTTATACGGTTAGCTATGTGAATTGAGAAATCAACACCAACCCCTACAAGAATAGATCCAATCATAACCGTAACAAGCGATAGAGAAACATCCATTCTCCACATAACTAGCCACTGGAGAGATACTGTAGCAATCACCGGCGCAGTAGTCCACAGAGAGAACCTTATGTCCTTGAATACAATTGCTAGCGTCATAATAGTTAGAATGACTGCAAAGCCTAACGAGGACCATTGACTACCTACTATTAATTCGTTAACCGCAATTGCTACTGCTGCTACACCTGTTAGTTCCTCAGCGTCGATATCTCCCCTGTAATCCATCGAAGTGTAATCATTTACCAATGTTACAGCCTTGTCTGTTTCAGCGACTGGTACGAATGGCATATCAACATAAATGAGACTCCTACTGAAATCATCGGATATGAAAAGTCCTCTCGTTTCATCTGATAGGCTGTTGTAAAATACATTCAGCAAAAATCCTTCAATCCTAGAATTCCCAGCACCTTCATCTCTAGGCGTAACTAGCAAATCCCAAAATGAGACAGATTCACCAAAATCTCTATCAAAATATGGTGCGAGTTCGTTACGTAAATCTTCTGGAATAAAGGACTGATTCGCAAGGTCCCATATCGGCGAAACACTACCATTACCACCTACACCAACAGATTTCATCAAGAATACTATGCTGACAGCAGTAGTTTCATCCACCGTATTCAAATTATCCTCAAGTGCAGATATACCCAACAATTTTTCAACCGTTTCCTCGTCATTAATCGCTGAATCACCAGAGATATCACCCTTAACGAGAATCATTCCAACTTGGCCTGCATTGAAATCGCTGGAATATTGTTTCATAGTAATAACCGAAGGTTCATCTTCTGGAGCCATTCCAAGCAAATCGATGTTTTCTTCTACATTTGCTTGACCCCAATATCCGGATACGAATATCATCAATACGAAAACGGTGATAACCGCCTTGGAAAATTTGATCGGAAGTTTTACTGCATTTTCGAAAACTGGCAGAGGAGGATGTTTTGGTTTCCGCAAATCCAGCAGAAGGGTAAGATTTGGTACCATGAGCATGGTCAAGATGTAAACCACCACGATGCCACCAGAAAGGGCAATTCCTACAGTTTCAATAGGTTTCATAGGAGTAAAGGTAAGCGAGATGAAACCAATAACAGTAGTAACGGCAGAAAGGAAAACTGCTTTACCCGTTGAAGACAGAGATTGCCTAATTTTCTCATCCTTGGATCCACTCTCTTCAGCATACCTATTGGTTATGTGTAACCCATATGACACACCAAGAGCCAACAGAATCGGACCGACGATAATAACTGTCATCGTCACCTCATAGTTTGTCCACCCCATTATTCCGAGTGTCCAAAATACTGAACATAGCGTTGGAAGGCCTGCAATTACAACTACTTTGAAACCTTGTAGTGGTCTCCATGAACCGGTTTGAAGTACGTCGGAATGGAATACGAAGAGGCCCAATGCAACTAATACAACTGCCATTGGAAATATCTGCCAAAATAGTTTGAAAGAGAATTCGGTAACAGCATTCGTGATTGGCACCGGGCCGGTTAGTGTCATGCTTATTCCCAAATCCTCCCACGTACACAAATCTGGAGATGGTTGGTCATTTTCGTTCCAACTGCAGGGTCTTTTTTCCTGAGAGATATCAGTTAGGATTTTTTGAGTTTGCTCAATCACTTCTTTAGCGGTCTTAGACTCATCAACTGCGATAATAATGACAGCCTTGTCCAATGTTCCGTCACCATCTGTATCCCGTGCAAGTTTGTCAAGACCAGCAGATGGTTCTTTTTCTTCTGTAGTTTCATTTTCCTCATACATTTGTTCGACAATTAAATCGATTGTATTTTGAGATGGGATTTCATATTCGCCCAAGAATGCATCAGAATTTTCTGCGATGTCAATCATAATTTTTGCGACCTCGCCGGCAATACAATTTTCATCATCAGGAGGGCATAATTCTTCAGCTGTTTGATTGATAATTGCATCTCGGAGCCTGGGGGGGCTGGAATTTACTTCCTTGATTACTGTGGAGAGTGAAAGAGCGTAAATTACATCATCCGACGGATCTGATAATAACGGATTAATTTTATTTTCCACGTATGACATCTCTATCAAAATTCGCCTGTCATCGATACTCTTCTCTGAAGAATCAACATAGATGATCATAACATTCGTTGACCAATTCTGCTCAACATCACTGATAGTTTCCTTTACTGGTGAACCATCTGGAAGATAAACTTCTAAGTCACCATTAACAACTAGTGAAGGTTCTTCTCCAGGCTTGAGTGATGTACCGTCGAGGAAACCCGAATGATAAACGAAGAATGATGTCGCCATTAGACACATTACGACAACAAAAATTGGAAATTTTGTAAGAATTCCCGTAGCACCGTGTTTTTGCCATTCTCGCTGGAGAGATTTTGGTGCGTCTAAAACAGCATCCAAGGTTTTCCTTGCATCCCATTCCTTTACCCTTGATGATAACTTTTCCTGACCGTGACCAACTATTCGCGAAAGCCTATTTTGAAGGGGTACTTTCTTTTTGTCAGGCGATGGAATATCGTCGCTCATCAACTCCCCTCTATGTGCGGTCGTACAAGAACATATGAAAGCATATCCATATTTTGTAAGATTTTATCTTCCAATCAGTTGAAGTGGTGGTGCTTCGAGGGCTGGACGGACCTGCGAGGATTACGCACGCAGGGCCGGTGAGACAAATGCCTTCTCCGAGACTCAACGACAAGCGCTGGTCAATCGACCTTGAAAAGAAAATTCAAGAAGAACACTACTCAGATACTGAAGTTTATGCTAAAAGGTATGGCTTCAATTCAAACTCTGGAAAGGAGATATTTGTCATCGACACACCCCCTCCATATCCTAGCGGAACTTGGCATATTGGTGCTGTTGCACAGTACAGCATGATTGACGTAATAGCAAGGTCTCAGCGACTTCTCGGAAAAGAGGTTAAATTCCCTTGGGGGGTTGATCGAAATGGGATTAATGTTGAATTTACCGTTGAGAAAAATACTGGGAAAAAAATGAAAACATTTGAACGGGAAGAATTCCTAAAAATGTGTGAAGATACAATCGAGGAGTTCACACAATCCATGAGGAATACAGCAAAACGAGTGGGCCTCTCGATGGATTTCGAGAATGAATATCTAACAGACTCTCCAGATTACAGAGTTGTAACCCAGCATATTTTCACAGAACTATTCAAGCAAGGTTCAATCGTTGAAGATTTGCGACCGAATATATACGATCCTGTCGAAGGAACTACTATCGCCGATGCTGAAGTCGAACGTTTGACAAGGAAGACGAAACTAGTCGATGTTAAGTGGGAAACTGAGGATGGAGAAGAATTGATAATTTCAACAACAAGGCCAGAGTTGATTTGTGCTTGTGGCATAGTTGTTGTCCATCCTGAAGATGGTAGATACAAACACCTAGTCGGTAAGAAAGCAGTATTACCACTGCCAGTTAAGGGGAGGACCCAGACGGTTGAAATTTCCACCCACCCTTCTGTCAAGAGTGAATTCGGATCGGGAATTTTGATGGTATGTTCATTCGGTGACCAAAACGATGTAGCTGTTTTCAGAGAGCTGGGCCTAAACCCATTTCAGGCTATTGATTTAGACGGATGCATGACGGAAATCTCAGGGCAATTCGCCGGACTAAAAGTTGCCGAAGCAAGAAAACAAGTAATCGATTACCTAGATGATGAAAACAAAATTTATCAAATCGTTGAGAAAGAACAAGAAGTTCCAGTATCTGAAAGGGGAAAAAATCCTGTGGAGATCATTCTTCTCAAAGAGTGGTATGTAAGGCAAACACACATACAAGATAGGATTAGGGAATTATCTAACGAAATCGAATTCCATCCGCCAAGAAATAAGCAATTTTTGCTGGATTGGATGGAAAACATATCAATCGACTGGCCTATAAGCAGAAGAAGATGGTATCACACAGAAATTCCTATTTGGTATGCAGACGATGGTGAGAAAATAATTTGTGCCCCAAAAGGGATCTACGTTCAGCCATGGAAAGAGAATCCACCAAAAGATAGTGAAGTTTTAGATAGAATCACCAGAGAGGTACTGGGTACTTATGGAGTGATGAAGGATTCTCTAAAAAATGTCGTCGGAGAGGAGAAGGTTTTCGATACATGGATGGATAGTAGCAATTCCAATCTATTTGTCTCAGGATACCTAAATGATACAGAGAATTTCGAAAAATCCTTTCCCACTGCTATACGTCCTCAAGGAAAAGAAATCGTAAGAACTTGGTTGTACTATACACTGCTGAAAAGTGCGTTATTACTAGACAAACCGGGATTCAAACATGTTTGGATAGATGGTTTGGGTATGGACCCATGGGGAAGAAAAATGTCCAAATCATTAGGAAACGGTATCGATGCCGACAGCGTTCTTGAATGTGGAGCAGGAGGAAGAACTGGGTCATGGAAAATTAAGGGGCCCGAGAAAAGCGTTCAGATACGTGCTAACAAAATAGGCTCTGAGTGTTTTAGACTTTGGAAAGCATGTGACGCGCAGGTTGGAGATGATTTCCACATAAATCCGGAAGAAATCGAATCGAAATATTTCGGTGTCTTGACTAAACTCTTCAATGTGGCTAGATTTGCAAGTCAATTTGAACCTCCAAAAGACCTTGACACGGTACCAAATAATCTCCCAGTTGAAGATAGATGGATTTTATCTGAATTCTCTAATACTTTGAATAAAGTACACTCCGCTTGGTCTGGACTGGACATCTACACCGCTACACAATCTCTGAAAACGTTTGGCACGGGTATTCTCCCAAGCCACTGGCTAGAAATGTCGAAATCGAGGCTCTATGATGGTGATATGAATGCTGCGTGGACAATTCACAGAATCGTGAGGGACTTCATGTCAGCTTTCTCCCCTGTTTGTCCATTCTTCACACATCACATATCCTCAACCCTTTACGGAATAAGCTCGGTAGATGTCAGAGAATTCCCGATAATCTTAGAATCAGATGAAAGTTTAACAAAACTGACTCAGACGATTGAAGAATTCAATGGAAACACCTGGCGAACAAAAAAAGAAGGAGGACTCCCTCTTAATGCTCCAATATCAGGTATAGAAATACCTCCAGATCTAAATGATTTCAGTCAAATTTTGACTCAAATGCACAAACTTGAATGAAATTCATTCTTGATAGATAGACCACTGGTGGGTAGGACCAATCCTCCACCACCATATTTCAGAGTATTCAATCCACTCATATCCATTGGAATCTATTTCACCGCTAATGCCCATAGGAGGTGGTTGTGGAGTTTGGTGTCCTAGATCATTAGCCAATTCATTTATCGATTCTGAACTATGAACCTTCTCCGCATTATTGACAAACATTTCTTGGTTTTGATAATAAATTCCACCATCCTGAATCTGATTTTGAGAGGGTTGAATAGGTTGCAGAGGTGGGTAATTCGGGACAAATGGCGGATTAATATTCTGATTGGTAATTAGATTACCCCCAAACTGATTGAAATCAGAGTTAAACTCGCTATTTGAGTAATTAAATTGGTTTGGGGCATTTCTGTATTGGTTATTCATTCCAAAATTTTCTCTTTTCGATTTTTTATTTTTACGACCTGATCTAATTAAGATGGCAAATAACAATAATATTGCAAATAATGTACCTCCTGCAATTCCATAAACTGGAATCAGGTCACCTTGCCCAGTTAATGCCCTGTCGATTAGACTTTTTGGACAGCCGTCCGAAAGAACCACGATATTTTCTGGTGTCTCTATACACTGGTCTTCAGAGTTCTTGACTCCATCTCCATCGCTATCTCTTAATGCAACATGTAAAAAATTGCCATTTATCGATGTACGCTCGACTATGAAATTCTCTTTTTCCTCAAATTCATATATTGTCCAATACTTGTTGCCAAATGTACTTTCTACACCTATATTTATTGATGGCTCAACTAAACTGTAAATCATTATGTCCGAATACTGAGCCACTGAATATGACACCTCGTCAGTTAATTGATCATCAGAACTAAAAATTGCCTCGTCTGGTAAAACGTCACCAAAATCGGCATATTCTGAAAGCGGAGAAAATTCCGCTAAACCAATTTCGTAAATTTCTAGTTGATTTCCTTGATGGAAACCTGCAACCTCTTCATATAGCCGGTTGCCATCATTATAACTCTCACTAACTGAATTAACATTTGCATCGATAGGTTTTATCAATAATCCTGTGTATTCGATACCAGCAAATCCTATTGTAAGGTCATAAGATAATGGAATACTAATTTGTGACCACTCTTCCATAAAGTCAAAAAATTGTGAAGCCCCTCGGACGCCAGAAGTCCCGTAATCTAGCAATTCTCTAACAAGTGGATAGAGATCTACTTCTGATAAAGTCAATATATCAGAAAGAACGAATGAGTTTGAGTCTGAGTAATCCTCGGAGAGATACGCGACTTCGCTTAAATCAATATAATCATCCCAATAGTATATTGTTTTACCAAAGAAGTCTATCGCAGGCTGACCTGCATAAACTTGTTCAGAAGATACTATTGGCACATCTAAAGTTTGCCAATAGCCAACATCTACCGAATAATACTCAAAAGTCAGGGTCGGTTTAAACTGAATGTTGTGACTTGTATCGATATTTTCCAACGAGAAGATCGAGGTAATCGAATTTGAATCGAAACTTGTTGATGTTACTAAATCCCAAGAGCCTACTGTTCTGATTTCAAAATCGTTACGAAGTCCCAGTTTGAAATAGAAATCAATTCCTGGAGCCTTGTATATGTTTGATTTATCCCAAGATGAAATAGCATCACTTGAATCAGCATTTACTTTCAATTTATCATTCCAAATGCTTTGACTGCCAGAAAATGGGTCTGTTGCTTGTAATCTTTGACACTCCTCGAAGCCTTTTCCATAGTAATCCTCAACCTCAAGACATACATCATGTGGTTCTGTATCGTGAAGATATAATGTCATATCACAAGATTCGAAATCATCTAAAACTTCGTTATCCAGTGACCATTTGTAATAAACTGAACCACCACCAACATCATAAGTTTCGCATGCATCTAGGTATATTTTTTCATGCATCAACAAATTATTTTTGGGTGCACCAACAAACAACTCCCCAGCAGGACCTTTGTTCTCAGTTAGTGTTCTTTCGAGCAAGAAATCACCAGCCCCACTGTATCTTTCTACTCTGACTTTGTAGTATCCTGAGTAAGTGAAAGTGTGGGAAATATACTCAACGATGTTTTCACCCTCGTATGATCCTTCGATTACACTACCACTTGGTGACAACAGTTCTAGATCAACATCAAATGGAACACCATCCCAATCATCTGCAGTTTCTGATAATTTTAGGAATATTCTCGAGCCAACTCTATCTGAAGAAATATAGATGTAGTAGTCAAAATGTGAACTCGAAGATATTCGAGTTTCTCTATAGTCGTCCCATACTTCGTAATCTCCTTCTGAAGTGTAATCACAGTCAAGATTACTGTAATAATTGCTTGATGAGGTTGTTCTCAAAGGCGCATAGTCAAAATCACATTCATCATAGTTTACTGCTTGAACTGCAATATCAACAGGAACTAATGATAATGAAAAAATAGCAATTAAAGACATGATTGAAATGCGTTTCAGGTGCATCATTACTACTAAAATGATGGGGGTTATGAACTTATTCATCAATAAAATTTAATTTGCTTTGCCTGTTTTGATGTACTTCTAAATTTCCCAACCTAAACCCAATCAATCGAATTTTCCTATCTGATTCAACAGATTTCGCAAATATAGAGGAAGCTAAGGACGAAAAAATATCAACATCATCCATTGCAACTGGGATTGAGTAGCGAAATGTATATGTTTCAAATCCCTTGTATCGGATTTTGACTTCACACAACCTTCCAGCTATACCCATTTCATGTGACCTATGCATTACTTTTCTAACCAATTTGATTAGTTGTTCTATTACGATTTCATAATCAGAAATGTCGTTTTCAAAAGTGTGTTCTTTGCCAATAGATTTTCGACTTCTTATTGGGCTTACTTCATCACTAGATTCACCATCATAGACACTTATTATCCATTTAGCAAATCGTTCTGATGTAAATCTCGACATTGCTATCTCGCCCTGCTCATACGCCTCATTCATTGTGTTAACTCCCCATTCGGACAATATTGTCGCGGTTTTTGGTCCGATCCCAGGGATTTCTCTTACCGAACGACCGTAGAAAAAATCTGTAATTTCATCAGGTAAAGTTCGATGTATTCCCTTTGGCTTATTTTCCTCGCTTCCCATTTTTGCAAGAATTCGTGTAGAACCAATGCCAAATGACGCAGATAATCCTAGCTCGTCAAAAATTTTCTTTTGTAAATCCTTGGCAATTGCTAATGCTGTATCCCAATTGTTACTACATTTCTCAGTCACATCTAGATAAGCCTCATCAATACTTGCTTGTTCAAATTTATCTGCTGAATTTGCCAATATATGCATAACTTTTCTACTTGCTCTTGAATACAAACCTCTACTAGATTGCATGTAATTACCTATACCATGAGGTGGGCCAGGACATCTTCGCCATGCCTCACTTATTGGCATGGCTGAACGAATTCCATACTTACGAGCAGGATAATTGCAAGTGGACACTATGCCTCGACCTGCACCATTTTTGGGGTCTGAACCTAATATCAAGGGAATATTAGGATCTAAATTATGATGGAGAGTTTCCACTGCTGCAAAAAATGCATCAAGGTCACAGTGGATGATTATCCTTGATGCCATACAAGTGTTCCGGAGGCGGAAGTTATTGAGTAATTTCATTCAAAGTAACTTTTGTTTACAAGGGTAGAAGGGATTTTACCGTTTATACAATCTAAAATGGCATTCGCAATATCTATTCCAACCCTCTGTTGTGCCTCTAAGGTTGCAGCACCAATATGAGGAGTCCCGTGGAAGTTGGGGTGTTGCAATAAATCATATCCTTCCGGCAGGGGTTCTGATTCAAACACATCGAGCGCAGCACTTGCAATTGTGCCATCATTCAATGCGAAAAGAAGTGCATCTTCGTCGATTATTCCACCACGAGCGCAATTCACGATATGATTTCCGCAAGAGATTCCTGATTTTTTACCCGGCATCAGTTTCATTCTCTTTGAATTGACTAAGTGCTTTGTTTCTTTTGTCAGGTTGCAATGTACCGAAATGTGAGTACAAGTTTTGAATAAACTATCTATGTCCTTGTGCAAATATGCTCCTTTTGCCTTGGCTACTTTAGGTGGAAGGTAGGGGTCATAAGTGTGTATTTCCATTCCTAAATTCTGTGCGACATTGGCAACACCCTGAGCGATTCTACCAAAACCGATTAGCCCAAGATTTTTGCCATTCAATTCTGTTCCTTTCATCGCGCTCTTCTCCCACTTTCCATCTCGTAGACTCCTGTCAGATTTTGGAATGTGTCTAAGAGAAGCGAGAAGATGTCCGATAGTCAATTCAACAACTGACTGTGTAGATGCATTAGGTGCATTAACCACCATAATTCCTGCCTCTCCGGCAGCTCCTAAATCGATGTTATCTACTCCAACCCCTGCTCTTCCTATAAATTTCAATCCTTTGCTTTTAGAAATAATTTCGGAATTAAGTTTCGTTGCACTACGAACGATAATCGCATCAAAATTTGAAAGTTCACCATCCAATAATTTATTTTCCTCGATAAATTCTTCCACTACTTCATGCCCTGCCTTGGTTAAGACTGAAACCGCCTCAGGGGCCATTCCATCGGTGACGGCGATTCTTGCCATTAAACAACTCCTGAACGAACCTAATCCATGAACATTCTTGAATGGTGAGTGCTCCCGTTAGTTTGTGGCATCAGAAATTGACTTCGGAGAAATTCTGATTGCCGTTGGAATTCTAACGTTACCTCTTTTGCTCGCACTGCCTGCTAAATTGCTTTATAATACCACGATTTTAGGTATTGGACCCGCTGAAAGAACATACAGGTCGACCGTTCAAAAAATACTTGACGCCGGGATGCAGATTGAGCAATTTAGAGAACTTCTAGACGATGAAGCGAGAAGATTAGGAATTCGTCCTAGCAGAGCTAAATTAAACGAAACTGACATGCTATATCCCTTATCATTAACTCATTTCTTACTTATACCGATGATATTCATATTGCCATTCATAGCAATCGTATCTCTGCCAATAATTATTTTAGGCATACCAGTCTTATTCTTGATGGAAATAATTTTGATCCGAAAGAAAATTCTGATCAAGGGAATTTCACTGCTCGAAACGTGGGGTGGCAAGCAAATCATCCATATTCCGGATGCAGGATATAACCACTGCAGTGGTGACTCAAAAGTTCTTGATGCATCCAATTTAGCTGTCCATTTTCATAACGTCCCAAGAGTTGTTTTCATCGGACTTTTCTCATGGTTAATCATTCACTGGATTCTTCGTCTTGATTCTGTGTTTTATGAATTTTTGATAGCAGGTGTATTCTACATCCTTCTGTTAGGAATTGTAGGAATTATAACTACAGCTTTGGAATCGAATCTCATCATAGTCGACCCAGCCAGAGGAAGAATAATTCCTGTTTCTGATTGGATAGATTCCTTACTCACTCCAGTAATCGGTGTTGGTTTGCTCTTCCTGTTAGGTCGAGATTTGATGACTGAAGCACGGGATGGAGGAAATACACAACTCTTTGCTCTTACGGTGTTATTGGTACTTTATTGTGCGACTGCGGTTGGAGTAACATTTCAGTGGGGTTACAATCGCTGGAATGGTAAAAATGTTAGGAAAGAATTTGAGCAACAAGTTATTGATGAGTTAAATCCACATTCGTATGATTTGACAAGGAATAGAGGTAGAATACAACTCAATGTCAGGTCAACCATGGCAGAAAGGTCAGTAATAGCAGATAACATTGACGGAAATCTTTCTTTCAAAGATTTAGACAATTTACCTTCGGCACACGAAGACATTGTAAGAAAGCCCAACAACCCACTTTAATTCAACCAGGGTATCTCTTCTGGTATTTCCGCAAAAATGTTAGCTGGTAATGCGGTTTTGATTTTAGAAACACTACCTAATCCTTCACTGGTGTCAGATTGCCATTTAGCGTATTCCTCATAGGACTTCATCATCAAAACAGGATTATTTTCCCTATTCCAGCCTAAACTCATCATCTCAGTCCCTGGAGGGTCGTGGCCAGTGCATACCAAAACATCATCAGAAAACCGCTCCAAGACATCTAAAGCTTGCCAGTGAATGTGCACTCTTCCGCTTGGTAAATCATCTCGACCTACACCCCCAGTACCAGTAAACAAGAAATCACCGGTAAATATGTAATTTCCACATTCTATAATCATTGAATCCCCTGTATGACCAGGTGAGAAGTGGAATTTAAATTCAATATCACCCATTTCTATTGTTGATTCTTCATCGACATACATTGTGATACCCAACGAAGGTGTATCATTCCACATGACATATTCACAACCTGTCATTTCTGCAAGTTGGAAACACCCAGTGATATGATCTGCATGGGTATGTGTAGCCATGGCATATTCAAGGGTTAGATTCTGTTCTTCAAGTAATGATAAGTAATCTGCTAAATTGTCCCATACTGGGTCGATGAGTGTGGCTTTTTTGTTATTGTCACAAACAACGAGATAACTCATAGCCCACATTCCTTCGTTCAATTGCTCGACTCGCATGGCTATGCGAACAGGTTGCATTACTTCAATTATTCATTATTGGAATGCATGGGTTCAATAACCCCTGACTATGAGTTTGAAAAGAGGGATATTATGGAAGTATTAACCTATGGAGTATTTGGTCTATTCATTATTGTAGCATTTCTATTAGGCCGTGGAATGAAAAGCGAAAATGACGATTCCCAGTTGAAAAACGAATTAAGTGAGATAATCAACAACTCTCATGAAGCAGTAAAGTCAACACTTACTAGTGAAATACGAGACAGAAATAAAGATTCACGTGATGTGATTGTGACTGTCTTGAAGGAACTAGGAGAATCTCAACACAAGGTGCAAAAAGCACTTGGAGAGGAGCAACAAAAACATCTCGCAGTGGTAGGAGATAATATCTCAAAGTTGCATGATTCAAACGAAAAGAAACTCGATGAAATGCGTAATGTTGTGGATGAAAAATTGCAGACCACATTGGAAAAGAGGATTGGAGAATCCTTCAAACTCGTTAGCGATAGATTAGAAGCAGTCTATCAGGGACTGGGCGAAATGAGAAACCTTGCTAATGATGTTGGTGGACTAAAGAAGGTCTTGACCAATGTTTCTACTCGTGGCGCAATGGGAGAAATTCAAGCTGAAAGGATAATTGAACAAATTCTTGCTCCATCACAATACGAAAAGAATGTCAAAACACATCCGAACTGCCGTGGACAAGTAGAATTTGCTATCAAAATGCCAGGAAAAGATGGAAACATGGACGAACCTGTATGGCTACCAATAGATTGTAAATTTCCAAAAGAGGATTATGAAAGACTTCTAGATGCGTACGAAGAAGGAGATAAAAAACTCATTGAGAAGGCATATTCGACATTCGAATCGAATGTAACCGCAAAAGCAAAGACGATTCGTAAAGAATACGTATCTTCACCACACACGACCGATTTTGCAGTAATGTTTCTCCCCACTGAGGGACTATATGCAGACGTTGTTAGGAGGCCGGGATTATTCGAAGCGCTCCAAAGAGATCACCAAATTGTAGTAACGGGTCCTTCAACTCTTGCAGCATTCGTTAATAGTCTACAAATGGGATTCAGAACTTTAGCATTAGAAACTAATGCAAGCGAAGTTTACAATGTACTTGGAACTGTCAAGACTGAATTTATAAAATTTGGAGAACACCTCGGTAAATTGCATAAACAACTCAACACCGCTGCAAATACAATTGGTGGTGATGGAGAATCTATTCAAAGAAGGCTAAGAGCAATGGAACGAGCGTTAAAGGATGTTGAAGCTTTAGAAGCGCCGTCGAAAGAAATCACGGGACTACTCGAAGATTAATCAATAGAAAGTTACCCGCATAAATCATGGAACACCCAATAAACGTGCTATACCTTGAACATGATGGCAAGGTTTTGCTTGTTAATTCAGACGGGGAAGGTCCGAAAATTCCGGTCATGAATAACACTGGAGAAACTAAATATCGATTCCCAACAGAAGAAGAAGTCAAAAAAATGGGTATCCAATGGAGCGTAAAGAACAGATTCAACATCCTTGGATTTGAAGTTTCTAAAGCACATCCCAATGTAGAATGGCCAGAGCATTGGGCTTGGAAAGATGAATGCATAAGTGACGATTCCGTTCACCCCATAGCGAGAGAAGCGATTTACCGTTCAATACATCGACTTGTCTCTAAAGTCATGATATTGAATATTCATGATGAAGTGCTTATGGGTAAAATTGAGCGGGGGCATTTCGTTGGCAATTGGACCCTACCTGGAGGCTATATGGACCATGATGAGCATCCAGCCGTTGGTTGCGTAAGGGAAACGTTTGAGGAAATGGGAATCGACATTAAGTTAACAGATGATGCTCCAATCATTACTCAAAGAATCTTCACGAATGAAGGAATTTCTTTCGTTTCTTTCACATATAAGTCAGTATGGAACGGTAATGATTCAGAGATTAAATTGAAGGAAAATGAGATTTCAGAATTTGCATGGCTAAGCAAGGATGAAGCAATCTCAAGAGCTGTTTCTGGATTTGATATTGCAGCACTTATGCACCTATGATCTTCTTTGCTTCATCAAGGGAATCTTGTAATCCGTCAGGGTTACTACCTCCTCCTTGGGCAAAGGTTGGCCTCCCACCGCCACCGCCATTAATGTGACCTGAAATTGCACGGAGTATTTCGACTGCATTGTATCTCTCACTGGCAATTGAATTCTCAGTACAAGCAACCATAATCTTACCTCCACCATCACGACTCCCTAGAACTGTTAATGTTGGATTTTCTGAGTCAAGTGTCAATTCTTTTAGCATCTTAGTCATCTGTTTTAAATCTCCATCTACTTCCATAATTACCACCCTTACTCCATCTATATTTGCGGAATCACTTCCACCACCGGTAGTTCGCAATCTAACTATTTCAGCTTCCAGAGATTCTATTCTCTTTCTTTGGTCCTTCCATTCAGTAAAGAACCTAGTTGCTGTAGATTCTAGATCATCAACAGGAACTTGGAATACCTCTGCCGACCTTCGTAAAATTTCTTCTTGGTTTCTTGCATAGCGCATTGCAGCATCACCTGCTACAATGGTCAATCTCTCAACTCCATCCTGAACGGCATTACTCCTTACAACTCGAATTTGACCTATTTTACCTGGTTCGTCATGGTGAGTTCCGCCACACGCCTGAATGTCGTGATCTGCAATTTTCAATATGCGTATTTCGTTGCCTTTGGGTGCTCCCCCTTGATACAAGTCGAAACCAAACTCCATGTCTGCTTCTTTTCTGTTGAGTGAAAATTTCTCCGTTGTTGAAACGTTTCTTACAATTTCATTTGCCATTTGTTCGATTTTATCCAAATCATCCCGTGACAATCGACGATGGTGAGTGATATCCAGTCTTGCAGACTCCACTGATTTATTCGCTCCAGCTTGATAAATATGTGGACCGAGGAGGCGCCTCGCAGCTCCCCCGACAATGTGGACCGCTGTGTGGTGATCCATGAGTTGTCTTCTTCTAACTGAATCAATTTCTCCTTCGACAGAATCCCCGATATTTAGGGGCCCGTCAGTTAAATGGAAAATAACCTCATTTTCCTTCCTCGTATCTAGTACATTAACAATCCTCGATTCTGAATTTAAGACACCATGGTCTGCTTCCTGACCTCCACCTTCAGGATAAAAGCAAGTCGAATTCAAGACTATGGCGTGGGTAGCTTTTTTTGGTATGTCAGTGCCTATAAGAGGCAGACAATCTATAACCTCAGATTGGAAGGCGAAATTCATTACATCTTCGTAGTAAAGCGCTTTTGTTGGGCTGATTTCAGGAATTTTATCTAAGTATTTTTCACTGGAAACAGATTTTGCAGCTTCCTTGGCCATTTGAGCATGTCTCTCAGCCATTTCAGCATTAAAGCCAGTTCTAAGTTTGACATCTGTCCAACCAAGCCCAATCGCGATATCAATTACCAAATCGGGGGCAATTCCATGGCTATCGTTTATTGTGAATAATATATCATCAGGAATACTTGCTGATGTCATTGGCAAATCCTTAATTGCTGTTTTAACAACCTGGTGGCCCTTTCTTAGCATCTCGTTATATCTATCTTCTTCCCCAGATAAGATTGTTAGTAATCCCTCTTTGGTTTGCTTCATTCTAGTTTCATCATAATTCGATTCAAGATGATTAGTAGCAAGTTCTGATAGAGAGACATCAAGGCCCAAATCATCCCGCATCCTCAGAACTCTACGTGCAATCATTCTAGCCAAATAACCAGCCTTTGAATTTGAAGGCACTAATCCATCTCCTAGCATGTTGGATAATGCATGAAGGTGGTCAGGTATCGCGTATATCTTTGATAGTGGCTCTGTAATGCTCTCAAACAAATTTGAATCTATTTCATAACCTCTTTCTGCAAGACGCAAGAGGAATAACTCTTGCATTCTGTCACCATCACTACCAACTTCTATATTCATTATTCCAAATAACCTACTCATTTCACCCAGTAATGAATCTAATTCTTGTTGGGTCATTTCGAACATTTGCGCAGAAAATCCTGCTTTTTGTTTTAACCAAGAAACACTTTGAGGATAAATTGCTTCGTAGATCGTGGGTGTTCCAGCAGCAGCCCAGCAAAATCGTTCCAAACCATAACCTGTGTCAATAATCTGTAGTGGCATTTCAGAATATTTGATTCCTTTAATCTCTACTGGACCATCTTCATCCTCTTCCAAATTCATAAAAACCAGGGTAGCAAGTTCTAGTCCTCCCACAATGACCTCTACTGCAGGACCTGCGTTTCCACCACCTGACCAAGGATTTTCAACATAGGTTATCTCTTTAGCATCAATACCAAAGGTTTTGCATAACATGTCATGACAATACTCAACACATTCCTCCATCCAGTAAAACATTACACCCTCTTCTGGCTTGTTAAACACGTGATGTGCCATCATTTCGAATGTTGTGAGGTGTCTTCCAGAACGGCCTACTGCGTCAACGTCGTTCAACCGAATACAAGGCTGTGATATGGTTAATGGATTTGCTGGAGGTTCAACACTTCCAGAGGTAACATGTGGCTGGAAATCGGCTATGCTGGCGATTGTCAAATGTATGTCGTCTCTCCATCTCGCAAGTACGGGATATGGTTGAACTCTAGTGTGTTTAACTTTTTCAAAATAAGACAGAAAGGCTTCTCGCATTGAATCTTTGAGTGGTTTCCCAAGAATGTCATACCCAGATATTATTGGATTGCCGATAAAGGTGTACTCATCTTCTTCGGTGTCTCCGCATGTGTCCCTTGATTCATCACATGTCCAAAACCATAAGCCACTGACTCTACACTTCTTTCGAAAGTAACCATTGTCTTTGAACACTTTAAGTTCAATTGGTGGCAGACTCATGGCACTCAACTCCTTACGGACAAATACTCGGGATGTACAATAAGCCTTCAAATCATCCCTAACTTAGCATAGGAATGAAGTGTTAAACACTCTAGGATACTTGTGTCGGAACAAGGATGGAGGAGTCATCTTTCTATCGAAAATGATGGAACCATGAGAATTTCAAAACATGGCAACATGAATGTGGATGCTATGATTGTTTCAAATCCTGACCATCTCGCAAGGAGTACAGATGATCGTTCGATAAACCAACTTCTCAACATTGCAAGCATGCCTGGCGTCATAGGTGAAGCTTGGGCGATGGCTGATTGGCATTTCGGGTATGGATTCCCCATCGGTGGAGTTCTGGCGACAGACCTGAACTGGGGTGAAGAAGGAGGAGCAATATCCCCTGGAGGAGTAGGATTCGATATTAATTGTGGAGTTAGATTAGTTGCTCTTGAATGTAGCATTGATGATATTCCAGACATTGATAGGCTTTCAAGACGACTTAATGGTCGAATCCCGTCAGGGGGTAGTGGAAAAGGTGGCTTGGACATATCAGATAGGGACCTCGATGATATCTTACTTCGTGGTAGTGAAGCAATGGTCGATTTAGGCTACGCATATTCCGAAGATTTGGAAAATATTGAGTCAAATGGGGCCCTTGAATGTGAGAACGGAGTTTCTGAAAGAGCAAGAAATCGAGGCATTAAGGCATTGGGAACTCTTGGTTCGGGAAACCATTTTCTCGAATTACAAACCGTTGGAGAGATACATTCTGAAAGCAACCACGGGCTATTCGAAGGTCAAGTAGTGTGCATGATTCATTCAGGAAGTAGGGGGTTGGGGCACCAAGTTTGCACCGACCACGTAAGAAATTTAGAAAGTAAATACAGAAATCGCTCAGGTATATGGTGTAATGATAATTGGGGCTTTGAGATTAATGATAGACAATTAGCAGCTGCACCAATCCATAGCAAAGAAGGTGAGAATTATCTTGATGCGATGAATGGTGCTGCTAACTTTGCATACGCAAATCGAAGTGCACTTACTCACAGGTTAAGGCAAACCCTTGCCGCAGAATTTCAAGTTGAATCTCGTCTTATTTATGATGTAAGTCACAATATCGCTAAAATTGAAAATCATTCAATTGATGGAATAAATTGCACCTGCTGTGTACACAGAAAAGGTGCTACAAGAGCACTTCCAAATCAGCCAGTTTTAGTTCCTGGAGACATGGGAACTGCCTCATGGTTATTAGAAGGAAGTTCGACCAATAAAGCGTTTAACTCATCTTGCCATGGAGCAGGAAGAATATTGTCACGTTCTCAAGCGAAAAAAGTAATCGATGGACAATCATTGAAGAAAGAATTAGAAGCAAAGGGGATAAGAATTCATGCAAATACACCAAATATTCTAGCGGAAGAAGCACCTAATGCTTACAAAGATGTTGACGAAGTTATTAGTTTAACAAACAACGCTGGCTTAGCAAAACCAATCGCTAGAATGAATCCTCTCGCAGTAATCAAAGGGTGATTACATACAGTAATTCATTCGGTCCTGTCCAAATGACGGTGCGGCGCCTGATTCCACACCATCAGGCTCCTCACATATAACCGACAATAGAGTGTTAACCAATTCTTTTAGGTCGTTAACTTGTGCCTGTAGCTCTTTTACTTTCATTTCTGTTTTTTTGCTCTCGCTCAGTTGTTCCATGTGCATCCCATCTAGAGAGGTTGGCTCTCTAGTTACAAAACAATAAAACAGGCTTTAATTGATTTCGGTTATTTTTGTCACAAAAACTGGATTACTCAAATCCAAGAAACAAACGAGTTGTTAGATTACAATCATTCGCTGGGTTGTTGATAATTTGGATCTGCAACCCATTCGTTTGCGTCTTTGTCAAAGACCCATCCTGGATGTTCCGATTCTTGTTGACCTGGATTCGTTTGAGCATTGTCTTGAACTCCTCCGTTTGCTTCTGTTTGTCCAGAAGATGCCATTGTATCGTCATGCGTTTGTGGTTGAGAAGGAGCTTCCGTTGGTAGAACTGGTGCAACCTTCTCCTCCCCATATTCATTATCTACCCATTGGTTACTCTCATCATCTTCATAGAATATGCTATCTTGGTCTAGGTTCTGACGGCGGATTAACACCGTTATTGCGACACCTGCAGCACCAAGAAGTACAACTAGAATCGATATTGTGAAGATTAGACCTGTAGTACCTGATTCTGCGGATTCTTGACTAACCACTCTTGGCATATCTGTTTCAACTCCCAAATCACATGTCGCTGTGTTGCCATTACCTACACAATGTGGGATTTGTGTATTATCTAACCATAAATCCATACCAGTTATGTTGATGTATATGTTTTGGGAACCATCCTTGTAGGTTTCAAACTGAATAATCTGCGTTTCAGCAGTCTGGCCAGGATAAATTGAAATTTCCTGTGTTTCGTGAGCCAACCATGTTCTTTCCGGCCCTAAATCTTCATAGAGTGTTACAGAAATTATTCCTGTTTTAGTTCCAAGATTTCTCATTTGAACCTTGATTCCTAATTCCTCTCCTTCCACTATTTGATTTGCTTTAGGCAAAGTGCCGTCAGCAAGTGTAATTTCTATATTTGTAACCGTAATGTCAACTGACAATATGATGAAATCTGTATTCATTGCATCTATCATGGAAAGACCAGTTCCTTTGCCGACATTACCAGCTCTATCTACTACATCAATCCACCAAATCAATTCATCACCATCCTCTAGGGTCACATTGACTCCTTCAGTAAAGTCAACACTACCAGCATATGTCCAGATATCTGCATTTTCGGATACAAATGGAATCATAGCACTACTTTGACCATTAGGCAATATCAAGCTGTTTCGCTTGAATGCCCAATTTACGGCAAGGTCTCCTGCAGGCATACCGCCCGAATCAATAATCTGAAGAGCAAATTGAATCAACTCTAATTCCTCGTTGTCGAGAGTTAATGGAACCTCTGAGAATTGAACTATTGGCCTAACATCATCCACAGTTATCATACTCTGCACCATTGATGTATCAGAACCAGGGGAAACTATTCCGATTATGGAATATGAAACTGTTAAATCACCATCATTCAGTGACCGAGATGGCAAAATCATTCCGGACTCCCAAGTTCCGTTCTCCTCAACATTCGTACGATAAGAAAGGAGTTCGTTGCCATAATAGGTCTCAATTAAAACTTCCAAACCATCATCTGGCAACAATACTAATTGCACACCAGACTTAGAGTAATGAACGGTTCCACTTACGGTCAAATCATCTCCAGGTTGGACGTAGACGTGATTTGGAGAACTTGAGGAAATAGGTGGGGTATTGTCGACTATATTTTCTATTTTTAGTTCCAAGTCGTTATCTAACTGCCAATATAACTCACCAATATTTGTCAAAACTGTAACTGGGTTGAGGTCATCGTCATCAAACACAACAATCGAGGGTGTTCCATATTCACCCATTGAAGAAGAATCGAAATCCCAATCTAGACTAAATCTCCACTCTACGATGGAGTAACCGTCGTCTATTGTTTCAACAACTTCGTGTAATGTTAATTGTGATCCATTTGGAGTATAGATTTGGCCATTTCTTGGCTCCCATGTCATTACACCCTTAGTTTCTTCATCAGGACCAAGGAGATTTACTGTGATTATATCGATTGAATTTATTCCATTCAAATCACTAATCTGCATAGAGAGAGTATGCATTTGGCCTGCTAACAATTGTTCACTGAAAGAGTCAAAACTTAGCTCTGTTTGCGGAATATTAGTTGGTTCATTTACTGCAATTACAAGAGTCGCCATATCGTTTTCGAGACCTGCAGAACCACCATACATCAGAGGTAAGCCCGCATAGTCAGTACCGGTAAAGAATATAGAGAATTTCGCATTCATATCTAAACCTGACACATCAATCCCTGAATAGGTCAGAGTTCTTTCTCCAGAAACTCCCTCTGGAAGTGTTTTGGTGATCGTCTGATATTCAGCATGGTCAGCCTCACCGTTGCCGTTGGAGTCGTCCATAACTTCTCTCCATGTGTGCATGATTAATTCGCTACCCAATGCTTGGTCATCTGTGATTGTAACTTGTAACGAAAGTGTTGTTGAGGGGTCCCAAGTATAGCCATCAGCAGAAACTAATTTCTGTCCAGTATTGACTTGGAGGTTACTCACGTATGGCGATTCTCCATCTAACTGAATGACAACAGGTGTGGTTAATGTGGCATCTTGTGCACCAATCGCACCTTGAATCGGTCCCAATCTTACAATGTATGGAGTTAGGTTTGCAATGGTTTCACCTTCCGGTAACTGAACTAAACCAGTCCACTGGCCGTCACTTGTTGAGTTGACTGCAATTGCATCTCCATCGATATCAACAGCTACCACGAAATCATCAATCTGTGGTCTCATATCGGCCGTATTTTCAAACTTAACAGTGCCAGAAACAGAGACCAGACTTCCCTCTTTGGCGTAGAATGGATAGGACGGCGAGAACATATCTGATAAGGTGTGGCCATACAAATCGACGACGTTCCATGAGTCTACCAACAAGTCATTTTCAACGGCCTGAGTACCAGTGCCTCCCGAAATTGCCGTGGCTGGAGAAAGACCTTCTCCGTTTGCGTCATATCCCTGAGCAGACCAAACTATAGATTGAACATCATCATAATTCCACGAAACATCAAATATCCATTCGACGACTAACCTTCCATTAACCTCTGAAACTGAAGAATTGGTGTGGAGTGTTAGTAAACTAGTTCCATCATTTTGTGTAAAAGTTCCTCCTGAACCAATGTCTGAGAGGATTATTTCTATTGATTCACCGTTTGAATCAATGCCTGTAAGATGTATTTCAGCAATATTCTCATTACCAAACAAATGATGATGTTGGGTTGTAAATGATTGGGATAAGCCGTTTGGATACCATGTTTCTGGGACAGTAAACGGATGGTTTGTTATCATATTTTCATGGTACACACCTCCATCGATGCCGACTCCTCCAGCAGTAGCCGCCCAAGTAAGAGGAATGTCCACTATACTGATTTCACCATTATTCGAATTTAGTTCGTGATAATCTTTCACTACTTGGCCCAGATTCGATACGTTTTCTGTAATCGTGTAGCCGATGGATATCGAACTTATACTGTACTCTGTGGATAAATCTGTCGTCACATCGAAGTCGAAGACATTCCAGATTCTACCAGAGTTATCTGATTGATTTGAACTGGCATGTAGATTTGGATTTGCGACCATAAACGTTGTAGATTCCCAAGTATTTGTTGTAAATTGGTATATCGTATTTGAACCGCTAGATATGGTAAGAGGACTTATCTGGTCTATCGGATTTATACCTATCAGTAGACTTGTCAAGACTGCATCATCAGGAATTATTACCGAAAAAGAATCATTACCAATCGCAGTAAATTCCCGAGTTGTAGTTACATCATTAATCCTAGTTTGCCAACCATATGAGCCATAAGCAGGGTCAGCGTCGAATCTCCAGTCAACATTACCATCATTCGCAAGGTCTATGCTACCCTCATGCGCAGGTTGTGCAAAATATCCTTCAATTGATAGGCTTTCAATGATAGCATTAGGAGCCATAGAAATTTGCGGACTAATATGATGTTTCATTCCGCCTAAATTCAGAGTCGAATTTGGGGAATTAACTGAAACCGTTTGTATTCCAGAAGTAAGTAAGCTAACTGTCGTTTGTGTGAACATACCATTCACCATTGCTGCAGAAATCGGTCGAGAGGAATATCCTGAATCTCCAGCAATCATTTGAGTTGTTGCTATGTTGTTTTGCCAAGATCCGTTGGAAAGGCGTGTGATTGATGAAGGTATAGACCAACCATTTGAATCTCCAAGGTATCTCGTTGCTCCAACGGATAATGCCTTTACAACAGGTGTGTAATATTCGTCTGAACTACCCAACATCAACTCGAGATATATTCCCGAGGAATGGGAGTCACGGTCAACACTCGCAAGCGAAATTGGAAATGACAGATTTTCATGCCCAGGTATTATTTGTCCGGATGAGTCATGAATGTTAACACCGTACCAAGTACCATTTGGAAGATAAATATCAGCGTCAGCAAATCCATAGCCCAGGTCGTGTGGTGAAATCAGCGGAGACATCCAGTTTCCTTCCGTTAGGAAATAATCGACTTCCATCCCTATATCATCAACATACCATCCTGGTTCATCTAAGAAAGAATCAGACATCATTCTAAATTTGAAAGAAACGTTATTTCCTGAAAGGTTTGATACATCATAGGACATGTTTACCCAAGGGATTGTAGCGGTTGAGCAAGAGAAAGCGCCTGACTGAGTAACATATTGCCTTCCATCCCAAACATCTGTATTTACGAAAGGTCCATTGGTGATTTGGCCATCATACCAGGTTGTATTATTGGCATTGTTTACATATGCTTGGTTCCAAGTTCCGTTGTTTACCGACACGTAAAGTGCTCCACCATCCCATCCATCTTCCGCACACATCCAGTGCTTCCAGATGAATCTGGCACTTGCCCCGAGTGGAATATAGTACTCGGGTGTGATTAACGAATTGTCACTACTGCTATCATAAGTTCCACATTGTGTAGTAGCGAAACCTAAACTCGCAGATGGATACGAACTTGGTCCACTGGTGTAATTAGAACATAACGCTCCGAATTCCCATCCTACTTGGCCTGCTACATTTTGCACTGTCCACGAACCAGGTGGAAGTGCAGGAGAATCTTCGAATCCGTCTGTGATTGATAGACCCCCTTGACCAATTTGAATAAATGACCAATCATCTGTTGCTCCGTTAATCCCATAATGGTTAGCTGACGATGAATTATCTAAGTCGTATGTACTTAGCGCAGTACCATTAGCGTCAATTACTTTGAACCAATCAACAGTTAATCCTTCGTAATTATCTTGCGGAGAACCATATTGTACCGAACCATCTGTTTCAACGACGTATCGGATTTTTGTGCTATTGTTTGTGCCAACCATCGATGTAGGAATAGCAAATTCAAGAGTTACGAATCCACCTGATTGATCTCCTGTCGTAGTACCATTTGGTAACGTATATCCACTTCCAGGTATTGCTCCAGTTCTGCTTCTACAGCTGGTCGTTGTGGAACCGCCCGAACCGCTTGATGAAATATCTGTCCATGATGTACCATTATTACTGGACATCTCAATACAGAAGTTGTCGTAAGTGGAACCTTCTAAATCCCACTCTAACCTTGTTTGAATCTTTGCTCCTGCGGTAGTTCCAGAAAGGTTGACATCTGATTCCATCGCAGCTTCAGCATTGTTACTGTAAGCACATGTACCTGTGCTTACGTAACATCCATGATGCCAATATCCGACGGAATTTCCAACATTTAGAAGTTCGATATCATCAAGGAACCAACCGGGTCTTGGCGTATTGTTGCTGTCAGTCCACACGTTGAATCTAAATTGGATTGTAGTCGCATTCTGGATTCCAGTAAGGTTATCCAGATTGAAAACGGCATTTGTCCATCCGCTGTGATTACCATCTCCAAAGACACCAAACCCACTTGAATTAGCCCCGATTGGTGTTGAAGCGTTGTTGGAAATAGTATGTGGATAACCGCCATTAGGTTCCATGTACGTCCAATTTCCCGCATCTAATTTGTATTCCACCCATGCGCCATCTAAGGAATCGAGATGGTGCCATTGAGCAAAACTCAGATTGAACATATTGATTGGATTAGGTAATGTTACTGTCGGGGTTATGAGAGAGCCAGAAGACCCTGATTGCAATGCTTGTCCAGCCAAAGTAGCCGCTACGACACCACCCGAAGCAGCAGTAGCAGGGACGTTCCCATGAGCAAGAGTTTGTGTTGACCCAGAGATAGTCCCATTCAGTGTAGAAGGATTTGATGGCGCCCAAATGTTACCCGTAGTGGTCCAAGAATTCGAGAATTGTAATACTGCAGAGGCGAATGTCTCAATATTTGAAACTGCACTGTCAGTAGAGAGAGATAATGCACCAGAAAATTTGTCCGATGTCGTATTAGACATCATTCCTGCAGAGAAATTAGCGGCGGTGCTGTCTGAATTCCAAGTTAGTCCCGACCCATCTTCCAAATATCCGCTTTCATCTACGTGCAACCATGCATCGATTACGGTTGCATTACCGGGCACTTGGAATGCATCTGAAACGGAATCGTTAGTCCCACTGAGGGACGAATTACCATTCCAGTTGCTCATTCCTGCGGAGGTGAATCCTGTGAACATCATAACTGTTAATAGAATCGCTGCTAATGGTTTTGACGTAGTTTGCACTATACCACCGTACCCTACGGGGTACGCCCAAACCTATGAACTCTACCACTAGACTATCACTGCAAAGAGCCACCAGCGAGGATCGAACTCGCGACCTCCTCATTACCAATGAGGTGCTATACCACTAAGCCATGGTGGCGTATCCGTGGCGACCTCCCATTTCGATATAACCGATTCGGAGTAAAATTTCTCCCTTTGGAACCGTTTCGGTTAAACGGAGGATGTTTCTCGCCAAACCGTAGCCGAGATCGCATAGCCTGGTAGTGCGCGCGACTGGAAATCGCGTGGGCCCGTCCCTCGGGAGTTCAAATCTCTCTCTCGGCGCCTAACCTCTTTC
>CAZGJD010000019.1:0-27355 GCA_964526385.1 uncultured Candidatus Poseidoniales archaeon
TGGAAAATTAGCAAATCCCAACGAAAACTAAATTCTCTAAAATTAACAAACAGGGAAAAGTCCGTCAAAATAAAAGAAATCATAACTAAAAGAATTGAATCGAAAACTCCCACTATATACATAATCAGTAACGGAGGATCAGGTTGTCATTATCTTGGAGGTTTGATTTCCATGAAGAAAGATTTCAAACTTATTGATGAAGTATACTTCCCTCCAATCATTATTGATAGCATAGAGTTAGAAAATATCAACTCAACCGGGTTAATTGAAATGGTTAATTTTGTACATCTTGCTGATTTAGAATTTCAAAATTTAATCCCTGTGAACACTATGCACCTCAGACGAGATACTCCTCTCTGGAAATTATCGGAAAATTCTGTTAATTCAAAATTTATTTTCTTGATACGGAATCCAATCGATATAGCGATTTCAAGAGGCTTAAGAAAACTAGATTATAAAGTGTCGAATGAAGAAAATTCTCACCTCAGTGACGATGAATATCTCGAAAAGCAAGCAATATTCACAAAAAATCATTTCAAACGATTGTTTTCAGAGGAAAATGATGTTGGTGCCTTGTTGATAAAATACGAAGATTTGGTTGAAAATCCGAGTGATATATTGAAAGATATTTTTTCTTATATCGGAATTGAACCAAGCGACGAAGAAATAGATGAAATATTAGGCGAATATAGTTCGGCAAGTAACATCACAAAAAATGAAAATCGAAAATCAAAGCCCGGCCTAACTGATGCTCAAAAAGAAATCTTAATCTCTGAATTAAGTGAGACTTGCGAAACTTTGGGGTATGACATTCCCCCGTACGCTAGTTTGTGATTATCAGCAGTTGTTGCAGCAGCCAGATCCTTATTTACCACCTGGAGTTGTTTTGCCAGCATCGAACATTTCTCTAAGACTACCATCGTTCAGCATCTCTAAAGCAATGTCTGAACCGCCGATCAATTCTCCATGAACATATACTTGAGGCATTGTTGGAAAATCTGACCAACCGCAAATCATTGGAATTGCCCTTGGGTCTGAAAGTACGTTGATTGAAGCAAAGGGCTCTCCTAATGCTTGCAAAACCTGTGCTGCTCTGTTAGAAAAGCCACACTGTGGCGCTCCTGGTTCTCCTTTCATGAACAAAACTAGGGCGTGTTCATCTACGATTGCTTGTAATTCTTCAGGGGTCCATTCCATTTTATTCACTCCTTATTCTGGTGTTTTTGTATACGCTTGATATGAATACCAGTTCCTCCGGCGTGCGGATGGAATACAGTATCGCCTGCGCTCTCAGCCTGTGTAGGCGTCATGCATTTCAAATCGATTGCGTGAATTGGATGCGGTATGTACGGTTTGAAATGATTCAAAATCAGCTTTTGCCTTTGTAGTGGTCGCATTCCTTCAAAAGATTCAGCAATAATTCTAATGTGGAAATGGTCTTGGGTTCCGTTCAAGTCTATTGCCTCAACTTGGCAATCAGGAACTACCCCTCGAATTTCTTCCTCTAACCACTCACAGGTCACCATAACACAGGCGAGAAGGGACTGTGCTTTGAACCATTGTCTCAAAAGATAGATTTTTTTATGTATAATTCAACAATAATCTGATTTTCAAAGAAATTCTATGCGGACAACCTATGAAGGAGATGTCAGACGTATTAACGAGTCAGGTTGACTCTGGTGCTTTCTGAATGGGAAAATATACTTTAAAATGCATAAAAACAAACGAGATTTTTGACGATGATTACACACTGCATTTTTCAGATGATGCACTTATACAGGCTGAGTATGAGAGGGAATTTACTCCGATAGATGAAAAGGGAGTATGGCGATATTTCGACTGGCTACCAGCATTGGAGATAAGTAACCAAACCGCTGGAACAATAACTTATCGCGCTAAAGAGTTAGGTGAGTTAATCGGATTGTCAAATCTTTGGATTGCATTTCACGGCTATTGGCCTGAGAAAGGAGGTATTTGTCCAACCGGATCCTTCAAGGACATGGAAGCAGTACCAACAATTCAGAGAATGAAAGACCATTCCTGTGAGGGAATGATTTGTGCTTCGGCTGGAAACACTGCCAGAGCATTTACTCATTTTTGTGCGGAGGACGATTTCCCATTGATTGTGATAGTAGCCGAAATACATGCAGACAGAATTTGGGCTAGAGAGAAGATGAATATGGATAGCGTAAAAATGGTGGTCGTAAAAGATGGCTCATATCAAGACGCTAAAGATATTGCAAAGGAATTAAGCAAGAAATTACCCGGCTGGCAACTTGAAGGTGGAGCGCATAATATTGCTCGTAGAGACGGTATCGGTTCGTTAATTTTGGATTCTTATGAAGAAATAGGGATGCTCCCAGACCACTATTTCCAAGCTGTAGGAGGGGGCCCTGGTCCAATCGGTGTCTATGAAATGATGGAGAGATTGATTAATTCTGGCCATTATGAAGGGGAAGTCGCAAAACTACATTTATCTCAAAATCCAGAGCACTGTCCCATACACAATGCATGGCAAAGGAATTCAAGAGAACTAAAAAGCTCTGATTTTCCAAAAGGTGAAGTAGAAGTATATTCCGACTATTTGTTGAGTGAAACACCTGCTTATTCCGTTGAAGGAGGGGTTTTTGATGTACTTGAAGCGACAGATGGTGAAACCTACGTCGTTGAAGAGGATGAAGCAATTAAAGCAGGAGAAATGTTTGAAAAAAGTGAAAATATTGACGTCTTATCTCCGGCGAAAGTTGCTTTGGCATCGCTGATTCAGGCAACAGAAAAGGGAACAGTACATCCTGATGATTGCATTTTGCTGAACGTTAGCGGAGGTGGGGTCGAGCGACTAAAACAGGAGCAGGATACTAAGGTTGTAACACCTTGGGTATTGGATAAAAAAGAAAATCTTATTCCAAAAATCATGAGCTTGCTTAGTTGCTCATAAATACAACAATCTCACTTAGAACCTGATATGCCGTGGGAGATTCATGCGGAGGCCAAAGTTAGCGAGAGATACGCTATGGTTGGCGTCTTCAGATGGCCTTTCAATCATATTGGGATTGATTGGTCAAGTTATACTTGCAAGAGCACTATTGCAATCTGAATACGGACTACTTGTTGTAATTCTTGACGCATTTGCGACTATGTATATTCTCATCGATGCGGGGCTACCGACTTTACTAGCCCGAGATCTTCCTCGTCATCCAGGTGCTTCGCTGAAAGCGGTAAATCGTGTCTTAAAATTACAGATTTTAATCGCTATTCCTTTCATTCTCGGCAGTGCAATAGGGTCGGTTTTAATTTGGGATGATGTCCCAAAATCCTTGTTATTCGCCTGTGGATTTGTAGCGTTTGGCCATATAATGTCATATCCTCACAAGGCGATGTTAAGGGCTCTTGGAGAAGCAAGAATCGAGTCGTTTTTGAAATTATTAGAGCGGGCGATTACAACCGGATTATACTATATTTTCCTAACAAAAAACTACGATTCTCCAACAATTTACGCTACAGGATTTTCAATTGGCGTTTTTATTTCTCTAATTGGAACTTTTTACTTTGGATTTAGGATTTCTAGGGATGAAAATTCAAAAATGCCTGAGGCTTGGGAATCTAACAAAACCCTCATAATTTCAGCACTTCCATTCGCCGTTACTTTAGGGATTTTGCCGTATGTAACAAAGTTGGAAAAATTCCTCCTTGCTGCACTATCTTCGTATGAAGATGCTGGACTTTACCACGTAGCACAACTGGCATGGATTGCTGGGTTGATGCTTCCTCAGGCAATGAGAGCAGCGTTACTTCCATATCTGGGCGAAGTTAGAGATAAGCCAGAAGATTTCGCTTCTCGTATGTCCTATGCCCATCATTGGACAATCGCTATTGTCCCACTAGGTTTGATTTTTGGTCATGTGATTGTTTCATTCTCTATTCCAGCATTTTTTTCTGCTGAATATTCAGATGCTGTAGCCGTCTTTGACATTCTCTTAGCGGGATGGGCGATTACAATGCTTGCAATCCCTTGGTACGTGGCTTTGCAAGCTGGAAAAAACCCCTGGAGATTTACTGGATTAATCGGATTAATCGTAGTTTTCGCCGGTGTTTTTGGCTGGTTCCTAATTCCTTCAAGTGGGGTCATGGGTGCTGCGTGGGCAAGTGTAATTGGAACATCAGTAATGCTTTCTGGCGCTAAACTACTGTGTGGTGATGATGAAAGATTGACCGACGGAATCGCTCTTGTTTGTATTGCAACATGCTATTTCTTATCGATTGGAAGTTATCTTGCAGTGATCGGCCTACTTACATTGATTCCAGCATGGTCTTCCATTGATTACTTACGCTCTCAAACTCAAATCTCTGAGGAAGAGTAATTTCCTGCTTGTATTGAAGCCTATTTTCAATTGCATCTGCTAATTCATTTACTTCTGGCTTACAAACATTCATCCATTCACTCATATCTCCAACATCGACTGAAACTACCGGACAACCACAAACAATTGCTTCCCTAGCAACCAAAGGCCCAGACTCTCTAGTTGAGGTAATCAAGCAAACATCTGCGGCCAGCATTCTATCCCAAACCATGGTACGTGGTTGCTTTTTCAGTGTCGTGATACCGACTTTCCATCCTCTGGTTTCTAATTCTTCTCCGACCCTTAATGCCAAGATGTGATTCTTTTCTGGTCGTCTCGGGTCGGATGGAAATAAGATATCGATTTTTGATTTCCTGAATAACTTATTTGGTTTTTTCATTTCTCTATGCCACTCTTTATCGACATTAACGTAGCATGGTATGGTTATCGAATCAAATTTTGAAATAACGTCTGAAACAACTACCAACTTGTCTGCAGATTTTGCGAGTTTTTCTATCCGCTTTGAGCGGTGGTCTTGGAGAGCCACGTGGAAATCATAGCCGTGAACTACTGCAATCCATGGAACTGAGTGTTTTTTTGCGATTTTTTGAGCAGTAAAACCGCAAGGCCACAAAGTGTGAGCGATCACGAGGTCCGGTTTCCAGTCAATACCAATACGACTTGCGCTGAACGCAGTAAAAGAAGGTAATTCTGGGAATTCAAAGTGTCTTTTTACTGAAACATCGAATTTGCCGTGATAGTATTGTTTAGGAGCTTTTGCCACTCCTTCCATTGTAGACCTTCTCGCTTCCTGCATTTTCAGCATCCGAGGTAGTATGTTCAGAACTTTTACTTCATGGCCTAACTCTGTAAGTAACTCGACATTATCGCTTACAAAAGTGCCTCTTGCCTTATTTTCAGGCAAAGGGAATAATCTTGTTACGATCAAGATTCGCATTTATTATCACTTTAGTGCTTCATGAATTACTGAAAGATTGTCAGCGACTGATGCTTTGTCATTGAACAAACCTGAGCCCACAACGCAGTTTGAAACTCCCCAATCTCTGAGCATTGCGATATTATGTGCCTTAACTCCGCCATCGACCTGAATCTGCACATTTCGACCGCCGTTTGCTACCTGTTCGTCGATTGCTTGTTTCAATCTGCGAATTTTAGTTTCGACATTTGGGATAAACGATTGACCCCCAAAACCAGGGTTTACACTCATTATCAAAACGAGGTCAATCTCTGATAGAACCTCAAGAGCTGCCTCAACTGGCGTTCCCGGGTTTAGGACCACTCCGGGGCTAGCGCCACCTGCCCTTATTGCAGTGACACATCTATGAAGGTGCTTCACTGCTTCGACATGAACAGAAATGCTGTTACACCCTGCATCTATGTATTGTTGGAATGATTCTTCAGCGTTCATTACCATCAAGTGTGCATCAAAAATTGGTTTGTCACCAAGTGCTTTGCGTAGCTTAGCAATTACCGGTGGTCCAAAGGTCAAATTTGGTACGAAATTACCATCCATAACATCTAGATGGAGCCAGTCTAAACCGGCGTTCACCGCTTCACTGCATGCGTTTCCTAAGTCTGCTAAATCCGCTGTAAGAACAGAAGGTGCGATAATCAGTATTTTCCCCTCAATATCATGCAGGTGAGGTCAAGTCATGAGCATTGGGGTAAGCAAACACTCATAGAGGGTCCACCACACGGTCTGATGGGTGAGTTTATGGGTCAAGTGATAAATGCAGGCGATGCAGACTTCAATAACGCAATTACATCAAATGAGTGGGTACTAGTAGATTTTTGGGCGCCATGGTGTGGTCCTTGTAAGGCACTTGGACCGATTTTGGAACAAGTTGCTGGTGAGACAGACATCACGGTAGCAAAAGTAAACACCGATACAGATTCACAAAATGCTGCAAGACTCGGCGTCAGGGGAATCCCTGCTCTATTCTTATTTCATAACGGCTCCATGGTCGCTAACCAAGCTGGAATGGTCCCTAAACCCGCTCTAATGAATTGGTTGAACCAACACATGACTGCGGACGATTTCTAATCTTCCAGTTTTTGTTCTCGCTCTAATTGAGTCGTTCCAACCTCTCTGAGGAATCTTTCTCGAAGGGCTTCGTGTAACCACATTCCTTCTTCGAGGTCCAAAAGTAGGCCGTATTCCAAGAGGCGTTGAGGAGGGATGCCGTCCCAATTTACCGACTTGGCAAGTTTGTCCCAAGGGACCGGTTTCTTTGCTACTGATAGCGTAGCCAACAATTCAAACTCTTCCTGGGGCATGTGACGAATTATTTCTTCGTCTAAGAATTTCAACCAATCTCCGTGCGTTACATTGCCATACAATTCTAGTAATTCCATAGCGAGCGGATGGCCTCCTGTTAGTTTATGAATCTCCTCTGCTGTTGGCACCTCTGCTTCGATACTTTCGGCCCATGTGGACACTTCATCTATCGATAAGCCCTGCAATGACAGTTCTTCAACTAAGGACCGAGTATGCACATCTCTGCGGTCATAGACGTCTAGAGTAGTTCTTGAAATCATAACAATTCGCAGTGGAGCCTTCTTCGAGATGTCAAGAAGGGCTCCGATAAGATCTCTTGATTCCTTAACAATATGATGAATGTCATCTAAAACGATTAACCAATACGGAGGTGGCCCTCCTGCGTCTACTGAGAATCTCTCTCTAATCGCTTGGGCGTCTGTGAGGTAAGCCAACAATCTCCTTCTCCATGAATCAACATCGATGTCTGATCCTGGCGTTAGGGGAAGGGTTTCCATTATCTGATATGGGTCGTGTTTGTCGTCAACTCCGAATCTGTGAAGCAGTGATACTGCCAAACCAACCATTTTATCCCACGGTTGACAAGGGTACCAGCAAATAGAGAGATGGGGTTGATTCTCAATTTCAGATTGTAGCCAATTTGCGATTATTGTTGATTTCCCAATCCCTGCAATTCCGTGAACTACCAAGCATGGTGAACCGTCTGAAAACCATTCACCTATTGTTGAAAGTGTCTCTTTTCTACCATGAACGGTTCTCGTCGCGGGTGGAGCGGTGTGGTATGTAGCGTGCGCCCCTGCTAACAGTTTTAATCTACCAGGAGGAGGGTAATTTGATTCTTCTCCGTCTTTCTTTTTTACCAGCCCGAATCTGATATCTCCAAAGGTCAAAACACCTTCGTGTTGAGCATGTAGTAGGATTTGAAGCAGGGATAATTCCGATTGTAATCTAGCCGGCACCTCGAGGGCTGAAACTTCAAGCAAGCCCCCGTCCTTATCTCTAATCAAAACCATAGTTTTACCCAGTTTAATAACACGCTGTTTGGCTAGTTCTCTTCCGCTTTCGGTCAGTTGCCATGTTTTTTGTCTTCGATCATCGCCACGAATTGCACGGGTATGTTCGGTTACATGTCTCTGACGAAGTAGTGTTCTCATCGCCCTACTTACGTTAGGTGGATGTTGGGCGCAGGCTTCAGCGATACCTGGCCTCGTCAATGCAGAACTCACAACAAACCTGTCAGCTTGTTCGTCCTCATTTAGCAGGTGTAGCAATATTCGGTCTTTGACCGCAATATTGACTCTCGGGAGTTCACCTGCCATGTCACCTCGTAAGGATTCTTACAATTCATACCTGCGGTTTTGATGAGCATTTTTAACACATATAGGGTTAAAACCCTTTTATATTGGAAAGTTGCGGATGTCATGGACAGAAAATTGTTGGCGCTCGCCATGCTTTTCGTCATGATTTCATCTACTAGCATAGCATATAACGGGTCAGCACTCGATAGTGATGGTGACGGTGTAGATGATAGCGTTGATGATTGCCCATTCGCATTTGGAAATTCAACTGTTGATCGAAATGGTTGCCCTGACAGAGACGGGGACGGTAAATCTGATCTGAACGATGGGTGGACAACAACAAACCCGAACTTCCAAATCGAGCAACAAATCACAGGCACTAGTTACTATTCTGTTGACCACAACAGCGATGGTTCATTGATAGCAACTGCTTCAGGAAACAGAATTAGGATATTCGACACTAATATACACGCTAATACGATTACGAGTTCTGAATTGGTAACCGGCAACAACGCATATGTTACAAGCTTGGACTGGAGCCCAGATGACAATTACATCGCAGCCACACTTTCTGACGACACTGCGACGATTTTGTGGGCTAGTAACATGTCAATTATTCACGAAGACATTTCACATTCAGGCTCCTCTAGAACTTTTTCAGATGTGGCATTTTTCCCAAATAGTACTGCGATTGCCGTAGTAGATGAAGCATCTGGGGGCTGGGGTGGCGGAACTTGTACGGGTTGCGCTGTTATGTTAATCAGTGTGGAAACCGGCTCGGTTTACCAAGAAGTGACTCCTGCTGGAAATTCTGGTTCCTATTCCTCAGTCGCCTTCTCATCAGACGGAAGTAGAATGGCTGTGGGAGAAGACGGAACTGCGTACATTATCGAAACCGAAAACTGGACTACAGTGCGAACTCTTAACCCCAACGCAGGTGCAAACGTGCATTCAATTGACTTTTCTCCAGATGGAAACACTGTCGCTATGTGTACAGGCTACGACAACGGCAACAGTAGACTAAGAGCATTTGACGTCAGCACCGGAAATTCAATTCTGAATAAGCAGGCTACAAGTTCATGTTACGGAACTGATGTCTCACCAGATGGAAAACAAGTCGCTTTCACAATCGGTTACTACTCATCGGACGGAGGTTCTGCATTGGTCTATGAATTGAGTTCTACAAATCTAATTAGCAGGATACAGCTCGCAAGGGGAAGTAGTTCCTGTAATCAAAACGGAGGACAGAATCCATGTGGAAACGTAAACTCTGCTTCCTGGCACCCGGGCGCGGCTCACATCGTGCTTGGAGTCAGTAGAAACTACGAGGGTTTGTACTTCATGTATGCGGATTTGGATCCTGACAACGACGGTTGGAATACAACTGATCAAGGTGATGGAAAGGTTGACGCCTTCCCTGACGAGCCGACACAGTGGGCTGATTCTGATGGTGATGGGTTTGGAGACAATCCACTTCCAGCGAACAGAGGAGATGATTGTACCAACACGTTTGGCAAGAGTGATGAAGACAGATTTGGTTGCCCTGATTCAGATTTAGATGGTTGGTCAGATGCTGATGCGGGATGGCCTGCTAATCCAGAAGGCACTGCCGATACATTCCCCAATGACCCTATGCAATGGGCTGACTCTGACTTAGACGGACACGGCGACAATTATTACTACGATGTGCAACAAATCACTGAATTGCATATTAACCAATCCGGAGATGCTTTCCCGAACAACCCAACCCAATGGAACGATTCTGATGGAGATGGCTGGGGAGACAATTATCACGATTCCTCGTGGGATGAATTCAGACCAAGTGAATGGCCCGGCAATTACGACTCAACTGCTACCCAGGTTGACAAATTCCCGCTTTTCCGATATCAGTGGAAAGACAGCGATAATGACTGGATTGGTGATGAGCCAAACACTCCTGTTTCAGATGGTTGTCCAAACCTGTACGGAAATTCAACCCAAGACAGGCTTGGTTGCATAGACAGTGATGGTGACGGTTGGTCAAACCCTACTGCAGGGGCACCTGCTCACCCTGAAGGCGATGCAGATGCTTTTCCCGAAGACCCAACTCAATGGAGAGATACAGACTCAGACGGTTTTGGCGACAACACCTCTGGTAACAATGCGGATGACTGCCCTGGAGAATACGGAACCTCCACTGTAGATCGTGTAGGTTGTCCAGATGTAGACGGTGACGGATATTCCAATGCCGGGGACCCGTTCCCACAAGATGGAACACAGTGGGAGGACCAAGATGGTGACAATTATGGAGATAATCCAGATGGAAATAATCCGGATGAATTCCCATATGATTCATCCCAGTGGAAAGATTCTGATGGAGATGGTTACGGTGATCGCCCAGTTCCTCCAAATGGAGACATGTTTCCTAATGACCCAACGCAATGGAGTGACACAGATAACGACGGGTTTGGAGACAATCCTGAAGGAAATAATGGCGATGTATGCCCAGAAACCTATGGAAAATCTGAGCTTCCAGGGGCAAGAGGATGCCCCGATTCTGACAACGATGGCGTGGTAGATCCGTACGATGCCTTCCCTGAGGATTTCTATCAACAAACCGATAATGACGGTGACGGATGGGGGGATAACCAAGATGTCCCAAACGGTGACGAATGTCCTGAAGAATACGGAACTTCCACCAATATGTCGATACAGGGTTGTCCCGACACGGATGGAGATTCTTGGGCTGATTCAGTAGACGAATTCCCGGAGGACCCCCTACAGTGGAAAGATACCGACAAAGATGGCTGGGGTGATAACTACGGCTGGACAAACAAGACTATCGCTGATGAAGTGGACGTAGGTCTACTCATCGTAGTTAGGGACCAATGGGGAGATGCATTCCCAACCGATGCAACTCAGTGGTCTGATACAGATGGGGATGGTTTCGGAGATAACCAAACGGGAAGATTACCTGATGCATTCCCAGTTAGGAGTTCTCAGTGGGCAGATTCGGATGGGGATGGTTATGGTGACAATCACGCCCTTGGCTCGTTCCAACCAGATGAATGTGAACTGAAATTTGGAGAGTCTTTCATTGATTATTTTGGTTGTCCAGACTCCGATAAAGATGGAGTTTCTGACCAAACAGACCCTTGTCCTTACGATGCTGATGTATATCTGGGAATCAAAGGACAGGTTGCGTGTGCTTCATTCGATGACGCAGACGGAGATGGCATACCTGACGAATTTGATTTGGATTATGTCGGAACAAGCGAAGAAGGAACCTGGGACCTTGGTGGAGAATTATTCATACTTGCGGGTTTGATTGTTTTCCTCCTTGCGATCATTACAGTAGCGATGGTTGCGAAGCAGGCTGGAAGAAGAAAATCTGCATTCAAACGCGCTGAGGAAATGAAAGTCAACGCTATGATGGCAGATGAAGAGGAAAGAAGACTAGAGTGGATTGAGTACTATGTCAATCAAGGTGACACTGCTAAGGCAATGGAACTTGGCTGGACGCCACCCCAAGAAATCCCGCAGTGGCAACAATACCAAATGCAACAACAGCAATCTCAGCAAGATTCTGTTCCGGGGATGATGAGCCTTGACGATATTTGATCACATTATTGCATACGGGCTTTATCCCGAAGCGCTTTTTCCGCCAAACTATCGTCAAATGCTAAGAAGTCAAGAGATTCCCAAGTAGCATCATCATCAAGAGCCAGTAGTGCCTGATTATTTTCTAACAATTCACGCAATGTGATGTAGGTTGGATTTGACCCATCTGGCATTTGATATTGGTGCCCAGGTAGCACCAGCCAGTCATCCGGTAACCCTTGCATGATAGAACGCAAATAGGTCAGAGATTTTCTTTGTTCATCTACATCCCCGCCAAATAAATCGGTTCTTCCACACCTGCCAAGAAACATACAGTCTCCGCTAATGATGACTCCTTCTCCTATGAAGGTCATATGACCGGGCGTATGACCGGGAGTACAATGTGCTTCGAACCTCAATTCTCCAACTGAAGCTTCGATTGAGGTCTGATTATCGTTAATCCATTCTCTGTTTGATGGGCCATCCCAACCCCTGAGTGCCTCTTTTTGGTGAACCCAAATCTCTCGGTCTGTAAGTCCCTCTATTCCCTTTGAATGGTCCCAATGGGAATGGGTTAGCCAAACTATTTCTAAACTCCAAGAGTTCTTTTCACACACATCTATCCAATAATTTTCAAAAAATGGGTCAACAATACACGCAATTCTCGTTTTTTTGCAAACCAAGAGATGATTTAAGTTATCCCAATCGCCCAACTGCGCCTGCATTACGATCATTTTTTCAGTCTCCAATATGCAGTTTGCCATGTTCGCTCACCAATAGGATGTACCGCATCCCTTCTAAGGGATGACGGACATGGCACACCATGCGCAAAGAGCGAATGCTGGCAATTGTCCTTGCCTCTTTATTCGTTCTTGTGTCAGGAATCAGTCTGGCGAATGCAAATCAAGTCGCTCTGAACTCTGAAATAATAAATTCTCCAGAAAAGGGATGGTACGGTGCAGGAGATATTGTAGAAATCAATGCCCAACTTATCAACACGGGAGATGCGACATCAATTTCTATTGACCCTTCTTGTGATTACGTATTGCGAATTTGGTATGGAAGTGAAATTATTGTTGATGGTAGCGATTCCTGCTTTGGGCAAAATAGAGGTCTGGATATTGGTAGCTCATCAACGCTTTCTCTTGACACTCTTACTTGGGATTTGAGAAACTCGAATGGCGAATTCGTCCAACCGGGGGAGTATCAAATTGAATATTATATCCCAAATGCTGGATTATCCTCGATAAATTCGATAGAAGTTCAAACACCAATCGAAATTCCCGAGGCTTTAGAATTAGAAGTCATTGCTACTGCAAGAGATGGCAATCACAAGGTGAACTCTCCGAGTGTAATTACAGTAAGGATAGTAAATACATTAGGCGAAGAAATTAGTTTGAACACTGATGGATGCAAACTAAATTTAAATCAGAATTTATTCGGTCATTGTGGAAAAGAGAACTACAAACCATATGAGATTTCGACCATTACCCAGTTTACCGTCGTTCCGGAATTAGGCGAAAATTTCTACAATATCTCTCTTGGAGACGAGGCACTGAAGCATTCTATTACAATTAATGCAGTCAAAAATGTAGACTTGATGGACAATTTCGACCAATTCGAAAATCTTGATGTTGCCCTTGATTACACTGGAGATGACTTATTCTACGAATTGGATAATTTTGATTCCGAACTTGTAATGTCAAATATTGGTAGTGAAACAATAATTGTAAACTTTACGAAGAGTTGTAGAGGAGAAATATGGATAGTTGACCAACTAGGTGAGGTTGTAAGAGATTCTAGAAATCCCAATGATTGCGTAGAAATGGATACGCAAAACATAATTCCAGCGAGCGAAAATCGTAAAGTTGTACAGCAGAGATGGAGTTTCATCGACGAAAATAACTGTATGGTCACTCCGGGAAATCTGTTAGTTATCGGTGAAATGCCTCAATTAGGCAAGTATGACACAGAGACGATTTCCTTCGATTACGAATCTAGAGCCAATTGTCAAACTCAATCATTACAGCTTAACACCCAGATCACCAATCATGAGGATTTCACGATTGAGTCAACCCTTATCGCTCCAGAGGGTATCGAAATAACATGGTTTTCACAATGTGACTTTGATTTCACATTGCTGAACATGAGTGCTGAATTATTTGGCGCTCCACTCAACTGTGAGGATAACGAAACTTTCTCAACTCGGTTCTTTAACCTCCAAATCGAAGACATAAAGTTGAACATGGAAAATTATGAGGATGGAACGTACTTCATTAAACTTGAATCAACAAGCGAACCAAGATTTTCCGTGGTATCGAGTTTTGAATGGATAAGCCAAACCAATGAAATTGACGAGCCCACCGATGCGGAATCAGAAGAGGTGCAGTCACGATTTGTTGCCGGAACATGGAGTTCTACCGAGACCAGTGCTGGAACATGCTGGTTCCTGAATACCCCTGATGAGGGGATAGTCACACTCAACTCGGCTCCAGGATTAATTGAATGGAGTCCTGCAAAGGATTTAGTCGGCCAATACAAAGTAGTTGATTCGTCCGCATCCCCACAATGTTCAGAATTCAGTTCCCCTTCAATAGTCATAGAACAAGTAATGTCTGAAGAAATGCCACAAGAAGTGGTTGAAGAGGAACAAGAAGTTCAGCAAAATGTACAACCAGTAGAGGAAGTCGCATCAGAGGTTAGTCCTATTGTTGTAGGAGTTAGCGCAGTAGTCGTTAGCACAGGAGTTCTGTCTCTATTAGTTGCCTTCGTATCCACAAACGAAAGCCTGAGAATTCCAGCTACCACCGCCGGACTTTGGCTACTCGGGTTAATCGGAAAAACAAACGAAACCAGTGATGGTAGATATCAGCGTGGACGGTTGATGGGTTACCTGACTGCAAATCCTGGATGTCACTTTAGAGCACTTATGGCCGCCTTAGATATGTCAAATGGTCAGATTACTCACCACCTAAAGATACTGGAGGATGAAGATAGGATTTGGAGAAAGCCTGACGGAAGGTTAGTCAGATTCTATCCTTACACCTCAAATTTACACCCTGGCCTAGAGGAAGGTGAACTCCCTATGCCACCTCTATCACCAGATCCGAACAGCCTTCAAGGTAAGATTCTCAAACTCCTAGATGATGATGGGACAATGAACAAATTCCCTACTCAAGTGGACCTTGCACACCGCCTAGATAAATCTCAACAATTGATTAGCCACCATCTCCGTACGCTAGAGAATTACGGTCTTGTTGAGAAAAGACGCTCTGGTGTTAAGAATCGATATAAATTAACGAAGGAAGCTCTATTCCTTTTGGAATCAACCGACTATTAGTCATAGATGGTTTCAAGTTTAATTTGCTTCTCGACTAACTATCCCGAAATGGTATGAGGTTTGTAAATGGGTGAATATTCTCCTCAAACTAACGAATTGACTTGGCAAAAGGCCTGGGATGATTCAAAATTGTTTGAGACTGATTTCAAGGAGGGTAATCCTACATTCTACTGTTTGGAGATGTACCCATACCCATCTGGTAAAATGCACATGGGGCACGTTAGAAATTATTCCATAGGAGACGCCGTTGCGAGATACAAACGCTTGATGGGATTCGATGTGCTATATCCAATGGGGTTTGATTCATTTGGAATGCCTGCGGAAAATGCAGCAATAGCAGAAGGAGGACATCCACATGACATTACTGAGAGGAACATGGCCTCTATCACGAAACAGATCAAGAGGATGGGCTTCTCATATGATTGGAGAAGGATGGTAAAAAGCCACGACCCGCAATATTACAGGTGGAATCAGTGGTTTTTCCTTAAATTCTTGGAAAGGGGATTAGCATATCAGGAATTCGCTCCAGTAAATTGGTGCAATTCATGTAATACCGTTCTTGCAAATGAACAGGTAAAGGCAGGAAGATGTTGGCGATGTAACGGTCCAGTTACTCAAAAGGAAATGAGTCAATGGTTTCTCAATATCACAAAATACGCTCAAGAACTATTGGATGGACTTGAAGAAATTAGTTTCCCAGAAAATGTGAAGGCGCTACAGCAAGACTGGTTGGGTCGCTCAGAAGGAGCAGAAATTGAATTTGGAATCGAAGGGCGGGAAGAGAAAATCAGCGTCTTTACAACTCGCCCTGATACTCTTTTTGGAGTTACATTTGTCACGCTCGCTCCAGAGCATGAGCTTGCCGAATTGTTAGTAAAAGGCACAGAATTCGAATCCGATTGGAAAGAATTGTATGATGAAATCATCGTAATGAGCGAATTTGATAGAATCAAGAATATGGGTAAGAAGAAAGGAGTGCCTACTGGTTCCTTTGCAGTCCACCCTCTAACAGGTGAAAAAGTCCCTATTTGGGTTGGGAATTTCGTAATTGCATCCTATGGAACTGGTGCGGTGATGGCAGTACCAGGTCACGACGAAAGAGACTTTGATTTCGCTAAGAAATACGACATCCCAATCAAGAGAGTTCTGATAATGGAAGAGGATGCAGACCCTTCATCTGATCTAGAAGAGGCAGAAGTCGACTTAGGATGGATGGTAAATTCTGGTATTGAAGGATTTGACGGCCTTTACGGTTCAGAAGCAAAACTTGCGGTATGCGACCATCTTGAGAAGTTGGATGCGGGTAAAGGTACGGTAAATTGGAAAATCCGCCCGTGGCTAATCAGCCGCCAAAGATACTGGGGTACGCCTATCCCAATTATCCACTGTGATGGTTGTGGAGCAGTTCCTGTTCCAGAAGACCAATTACCAGTTGAACTGCCAAGAGATGTAGTCTTTGATGGGAAAGGAAACCCCCTAGAATCTAGCGAATCTTTCTGTAATGTCGATTGTCCACGCTGTGGAAACGCTGCAAAACGAGAAACTGACACTATGGATACTTTTGTAGACTCATCATGGTATTTCCTTAGATACACAGACGCGATGCAAACAGAGGTTTGTTTCGATAAAACAGTTGCGAACCACTGGATGAATGTCGACTTTTACTGTGGGGGTATTGAGCATGCCCAAATGCACTTGATTTATGCAAGATTCTGGACAAAGGCCCTACGAGATGTAGGTCTTCATAACGTGAATGAACCCTTCAACGAGTTGTTGTGTCAAGGTATGGTGAACAAATCTGCACCATGGTGCGACAACTGTGCTATCACGCTGAATGTATCCCATAGCGGTCAAAATTGCCCTCACTGTGATACAGAACTAAGCGAGAGAAGTGCAAAGATGAGTAAAAGTCTTGGAAATACGGTCTCTCCTGAAGAAATGATTGAGAAATATGGTGCGGATACAGTAAGATTGTTCATTCTATTCGCTGCTAACCCTACCGCCGGAATGGATTGGTCGGATTCAGCGCTCGAAGCAAATTTCCGTCAAGTCTTACAGTTGTATAACATGCCTGAGTTAATCCTTGCTTGGGGCGAACAAGCCAGTGGAATAGACAACTGGATGACTGCAAGACTGAATCAAAGAATTATCCAATGGAAGAAATCAATGGAGAACTATGACCTAAGAGGTGCTGTAGAGACCAGCCACTTTGAACTTGTAAAGGACATTAACTGGTATTTGAGAAGAGGAGGTAACAATAGAGAAATCGGATTAAAGATACTTCAAAATTGGACTCATATGATTTCTATCGCTACCCCCCATCTTGCCGAGGATTGGTGGAAAACTCTTGGAAATAGTGATCTTGTTGCCGGAAGAATATTCGAAACCCCGGACGAATTAACCCCGTCTGAAATGCGAAGTCTTGAGGATGAATCTTATCTTAGGTCATTTTTGGAACAGGGTAGGAAAGTCGCAAAGATTGCTGCAAAGCACATAGATGGAGAATTACAAGCCGCAACTGTTCATATTGCAAGGCCCTGGAGAAGAGACCTTGCGTGTAATGCAATATCGTTCATTGAAGAAGGGAAAAATGTCAAAACATTTGTCCAAGAATTAGCAAACATGCCGTTTGCACAGGGTGAAAATAAAGGTGAAATTATGGCCTTTTGGGGTAAGAGAATGCTACCACAGATTTTCAAGTGGTCAGACGAAGAAAAAGCGATGATTTCTGGCTCGTTAAATGAGGCTGAAGTTCTGCAAAATGCTTCAAGCTTCATCTGTACTGAGTTGGGAATCAGTGCCGTCACTATCGAGGCTGGAATTACCGATATCGGAAGAAGTGGTACTGCTCTGCCCCTCGCTCCCGCCATTGTCTACAGTTGATTCTACAGAAACCGGTGTTTTCGTATTGTCAGAACCTTCATGCTCAGGCTTGAAATTAATGTACAAGGCAATCGATATTATCACACCTGCAAGAGAAAATAGAACCCATATCAAAATTGAGCCTTCGTCTGAATCTGTTGTAGTTTGAGCGTTGTCAACTGTTTTAACTTCACAGCCGGTTGAGGAAATCTTAGCGCCTGGTTTCGTGGAAGGGCAAAGGTCGTCCATATTGTGCACTCCATCTCCATCGTCATCCAGTTGGAATCCTGAACATCCTTTTTCGTCTACCTCAAAGCCATCTCTGGTATATCTACAATCATCTAATGAATCCTCTACCCCATCGTTATCGTCATCATCATCCTCAGTTGAATCTATGCAGCCATCTTGGTCAATATCCATTCCAGGGCCGGCAACTCCAAGGTATCCTCTCGGGCATGAGTCTGAACTGTCAAGATAGCCGTCTCCATCGTCGTCTGAATCTTCTATGTCGTCATGGCAACCGTCACCGTCGTAATCGAATGATGAATTCCAGTTTGGCTCGCCGATTGGGCAATCGTCAGATAAATCAAGAACTCCGTCACCGTCATCATCTGGGTCTCTATCTGAATCTCTGCAACCGTCACCATCAAGATCGGTTACTGAATTGCTCTCCCAACCGAACTGGTCAGTTGGACAGTTGTCAACTTCATCATCGATTCCGTCACCGTCCAAATCATTTTCACAGGCATCTCCAATTCCATCGCCATCCAAATCCGATTGGTCATCAGCAATCGATGGACACTTGTCGAGTTGGTCTACATACCCGTCGTTATCAGAATCTAAGTCTTCACATCCATCCTGATTTTCATCATTTTCTAAAGTAGAAACCCATCCAACAGGTCCCTCTGGACAAACATCCGAAACATCGAGTATTCCATCTCCGTCATCATCATCATCCTCGGTTGTATCTCTGCAACCGTCTCCATCATGGTCGGTATTTGGAGCAGAATTCCAGTCCGTATCTCCTTGATTACAATCATCATATGCGTCTACTACACCGTCTCCATCATCATCATCATCACATGCATCTCCGTACATGTCTCCATCGGTGTCGATTTGTTCCGGGTTTGCAATTCGCGGACAATTATCAATGCCGTCAGTTAGACCATCTGCATCATAATCTCTTGCGTAATTCATCAAGCCAACATCGAATGCTCCATTGGTCATCATAGTGGAATTGAATGCTTCAACCTCTCCATCAAAAATAAAACCGGCTGTTGGTGTTTCATTTTGTCCAAGGGACAGCGAGACCGGGAAATCATCACCTTCACTGCCGATTGTTAAGGCCCAAATCCATTCCATCTCAGAATCCAATTGGCCCATGAAAATATCTCTCTTTATCCAGTTGTTATCAACTTCAGTGAGAACATCTACTCCGAGTGTAAGGGTATTGGTATGGGTACCAATTACCAAGAGTTCATTCCTGTCATCAACTAAAATTTCTTCAATTGATTCCCAACCACCATTTCCAAAATTACTAACGTTAATCCACAATCCATTCGAGTTTAATTTACCAATGAACATATCCCACCAACCGTTCGAGGTCGCATTAATGAAACCGAATTGGGCCTCTCCTTCGAACTGTCCTGTTACGAATACTGAGCCTTCACTATCTACCGCACAATCCGTGGTCCAGTCATCGCCAGTACTTCCTGCGTATTCTCTCCATGTGAAATTGCCATACCCGTCTAACTGGGCTACAAAGATATCGCTACCTCCATTTGAAACTTGAGCGTCAACAATTTCCACTGTATCCAAAAATGTTCCAACTACGTGAACATATCCAGCGGGCGAATAGCACAATCCGCCAAATGGCTCAATACCTTCAGGGCTGTTGATTTGATTTGCCCATCCTAAGTTTCCATTTTGGTCATATGTTACAATCCCGAGTGCGTAATTTTCGCCTGCGAAAATAACCTCATCCTCGATGAAAAGATCTTCTTTGAAGAGTATGGATGATGTGATGCTACTACCATCATCACTTATCGCTAAATCAAAACCTTCAATTCTCAACTCATTAGCAATCTGACGAATCCAAATTGGGCTAATAGTGTCGTTGAAATATGTAATTCGGGCTACGAAAGCTCCCCCGTCGTTTGAAATGTTATCTTTAGACAGAGTGAAGGCACTTGTGAAGTTCATCTCACATTCCAATCCTGCTGTGTTGTGACAAAAGTGACCAAGCAGAATAATGTCTCCTGAAGGGTGCAGGGCTATTGCATCCAACCCGTCAGTACCATTGCTGCCAAACCCGAATGCAGAACTCCACGTTCCGTTTGGTTTTGCCATTGCTAGATAGATATCGATATCTCCAAGCATGTTAGTGGCACCGATGCCAAAATCATCAAATGAAATCGCTGTGGAAAATGTACCACCTGCGATTATGCTTCCATCATCAAGAACAACATGGCCTGCTAATGAATCTGAATCGAAGCCACCACCTGAAGTCATCCAACTATCGGAAGCCACGGTATTATTCAACGGCAAAATTGACGCTGATAACAAAAAAGTTAGGACCAAGACAACAACTCGTCGCATATGTTGACATCTACTCCACTTTATTCAAATCTTGTATTTATTGACCATAGATTGAATTTGTAGAAATATTTCGACTAATGTATGCCCAAGGATATCTCCATCACATCAAGGAGAGTTATGCTCGCTGATGATGTCGATAAGGCCTTGAGTAATTTTTGCAACCCCTCGACCTGGCCAAAATGGAATAGAAATGCCGACGCAATGGTTGCTACAAAAGCAGAAACCCTTGAAGAAGGTGATCACATCGCCACACATCAAGTAATCAAAGGCTCTCTTATTGAAGTGCGTTGGGTTGTAAAATCGATTAGAACAGGAGATAAATTTACTGAAATTATAATTGAAACAGACGGAATGAGTCGAAATGAAAGGCCGATCGGAAAGGCATTGAGAAATCTAAAAACGTCTATCACCTTCCTTTCAGATGAAGATGGTGGAATTGAAATTCATTCTAGTTGCACATTGTCTTCTTTGATGATAGTTTTCGCAAACAAAATCCGCGAATATCTATCCCGGCTTTCGAACGATTTGCTTGATGATTTGGAGAACTCCATTTAGCCGGTGCATCTATGGAGCCCCTCAATAACGAGAAATCATGGGGGAGAATCGGAAGCGCAAGAAAGCGTCCCACGGGAACTCCCCAAAGAGTGACCTAGTCAAACGCCATTCAGAATACATCGAGAGTGCGAAAACCCTTGCTCAAAATAGATTTGAACTCGACCCTCTACCAATTGGTATACCAGAAGATTTTGAACCTCCAAAATCTCATTCTTTCGAATGGAAAAATAATCCTGTACCTTTGAAAACCGAGCAAAAACTCGCTAACCTAGTCGTTAGGAAGGGCGAATTTGGTTGGTTGGATGACCAAAGAGTCGATGAGATTGGTCAATTCGTTAAAAATCTCGACATGACTCTAGACCAGGCACTATCACTTAGAAGTGCTTTATTACAACAAAAAACTGTGTACTCCCATGGCAGATTGCAAGCCAAAGGAAAGATGATGTTGAAACTCTACAAGGAAGGGTTGGGGATAGTTCAACTATCCAGAAGATTCGACTTCCCACCGATGAATATTTTCAGAGTAATTTTGAAGGAGATGGGTTGGTCTAAAGCCAGAATAAAAGATACGCTAAGGACACCATCAAAATTCAAACCGAGAGAGAGAACTGAATTTGAAGAAGCCGAGAGTGCTGATAGAGTAAGTAATGTAGACCAATCGGAAACTCACGAAAGAGCCGATATTTTCGAGGATATACTTGCAGACTGGTTTGAATCTCAGGGAGTTAGAGTAAGAAAACAATCTGAAATGGTAAAGGAGCAAATGTTGGAACATGGCAGACCTGTAAATACCCCTGATTTATTGTTTTTAGACCACGTAACCATCAACGGCGAGCCAATTGCTTGGATAGATGCAAAGCATTTCTATGGAGCAGATGTGGGTTTCCAGAGGAAGAAAATCGCTAAACAGGCATCAAGATATGTAGACGCTTGGGGTCAAGGCGCTTTGGTGTTTAGACATGGTTTCTGCGATAATCTACTAGTCCCCGGAGCTATTTTACTAGATTCAGGTCCTCTCGACCTTACGGAATTGATTAGTCTCACTGAATGATGGTATGAGCAACTCCGAACCCCAAAGATGCCATCTTCTCACCTAAATCTGAAAAATCTGTTTCGTATTCTAAAGCAGTTGGTAGCACGATGATTGAAGTGCCCAACATACAAAGATGACAACTCATATTTTCTTCTAAATTTTCGTAAACCGTCGAGTATAATTGTGCTCTTTCAGGTTCATTTAACAGGCCAGAGTGAATTGCAAAATTGTCCGCTTGTTGTAACAGTAATTGCCAAATTGATGGATTCCAATCAAATTGTTTCAAGTAATTTACAATCGATTCACCGGCTGTTGTGATTGATTTTTTCCATTCCTTATTGTTGATGTAGTGTGAGGTATGCTTGCTTTTTTCTAAATCCCAAACCAGCAATGCTGGGCAACCTGCTGAGAACCCTCTAACTTCTCCTGGTATAGGTGGGCAACCGGGGAAGGTTCTCAGTGCGCAGCCTCCAGCCCAGAGGCCAAGTACGTCTCCAAGACCGCTGGAATGTTCTCTCTCAATACGGTGAGCTAATCGCGCTAATTGTCCCTCATCGCCCTTGTCAAATAATTCTCCTAAAGCAAAACTAGTAGCCAAAAGTCCTGCTGCTGACATCCCGAAGCCTTGTGATAATGGTAGTTGAAGATCGATTTCAATTCTCACTTTTTCTGAAATGTTGAATAAATTTCTAAACGCAATAAGAAGGTCGGCATACAAACTATCGTTCAATCCTGATTGCACTCCTTCCATATCTCTGATTACGAATTCGTCTTCGCTATCTGCCAATTTAGCGTGTGCAACAACTCCGTGCTCTAGACAGAGCCCTGCGCCTTTAGAGCCTTGGTTTCGCGGTAATATTGAATCAGAATGGATAGAAAATAACAGGGTCACATGACCCCCGACATGAACCGAGATTCCATCCATTGTGACACCGGTAAACAAATCAGAACATCAAAATTCTGTTGATTTGCCTTTATAGTTTCAGGCAAGAGCGATATCGATTTCTCCAGAAATCTTATCGAAGCGTGAAACTAATTCTTGGCATGCACGGTTGAATATTTCTTCAGGTGGTAGAGAACCATCAGATTCGAATGAGAACACATATTCCCCAGGAATGTCTTCCATTACAATTGCATCAGCAAATGCTTCCTCTCTTCCAGTTCCGTATCCAACTTGGTGAAGTGCCTTCTCCAAATCTAGGACTGCGTCAACATCAGTACATTCCTTGTTCTTGAACATGCCAGATTCAATCTTTCTGCCAGAGTTTGATTCAAGGTTCAATTCAAACAATACCTTTGCTTTAGTTGCGTTCTTTAGAACTGCTTTTTGGCGAGGTTGGAAGGTTACTGCCGCTGCTGGGCTCCACTTTGCATGGTCTCTGCCTCTACCGAGTGTAGCGTAAGCGTACAACTCAAGGTACTGGCCCTTTGACAAAACCGTAATTGGAATCTTCTTGTGCTCGTCCTTGATTTGTAGCTTGGTCTCTCCGAGAACGTTTAGGTCTTCAGCATAGACTGTGATTAGCTTTTCATCAGAATCCTGAGCAGGACCTCTCTTGGTTAGATGATAGATGATCTGTGATAGTGGTGAACCCCACTGGTCTTCTGGAACGTTTTCATTGTTAGGATCTTCTTCAGGGAAAACGAATTCTTCCAAGAAAGTAGGAACTGGAATCATCGCCAATCTGTGGGAAATTACTTCATCAGCGAGTACGTTAACAGATTCGATATATTCGCCGTTCTCATCTTGGGTTACACCTTGTTCAAATCGAACTTTTGTGATTGCCATTTTTGGTACGTCTGCGATAATTGCTCTCCTTAGGCTGTTAACCTGAGCAGCGTTTGTGTCTGTTAATAGAATTCTAATTTGGTTATCTTTAGGCCATCCCTTTACAATTTCTGCTTTCACAATATCACCTCTAAATCAGACACGTCGACCACGTCGACCGCCCTTCTTCTTGGTACCATCGTGTGCGATTGGTGTTACATCTTCGATTCTTGTAACTGTCACACCCGCACGGGTCAGGGCCCTAATTGCTGCTTGAGCTCCCGGACCTGTGTTGTTGGATTTATTTCCTCCAGGCCCTCTGTATTTGACGATGACCTGGCTGAATTCTTTTTCCTTCAATGAATCAGCCATCCTTTCTGCAGCTCTTGTTGCTGCGAATTGACCGCCAGAATCCTTGGAAGATTTTACCACCTGTCCGCCAGAACAGGTTGCTATTGTTTCAGCTCCTGTTAGGTCGGTAGCGGTAAGTAAAACGTTGTTGTAACTGGAGAAGATATTGACGATTGCCTTACGCATCACTCGTCACCCCCAGGGACTGTATCTTCTGCTGAAGGAGCATCCTCAGCTGAATCGTTTACGACTGTGGCGTCGGTTTGTGAAAATTCTGGGTCGGATTCCTCATCCTCGTAGGATGCTGATTCTCTTACACCGGCAATGGTTTGTCTGATGACGTGATTTTCGTCATTCAGGTTAGATCTTGGATGATACTGAATCATTTCTTCTTCGTCTCTCGATACAGGGTAGGAAGGAATGGTGACCTTTTGATTGCCGATACAAATTTGTCCGTGAACTACAAGTTGTCTTGCTTGCTTCATTGAGCATGCAAATCCTTTGTAGTAGACTTGTGCTTGAAGTCTCCTGTTTAGGATATCTTCTGCGGATAGTGATAGGATGTCGTCAAGAATTGCGTCGCTTGTGATTAATCCTTTTCTGTATAGAGATGATAGCATTGCTTCCTTCTCTCTCAAGTAGTGGCCTTCAGAAGTGTCTACTCTACCAATCAACTTCATCGCTTGTCTTCGCATCCTTCTTAGCGCAGATTTAGCCTTCCAGATTTCAGTCATGCTCTTCAGACCGTGATTAGCCTTTATTGCATGTTCTTCTTCAATCCTGTCAGCTTTCCAAGGATGTGGTGGCGTGTCGTATTTTGGTCGAGAAAACTTTGGATGTCCCATTATCTATCCCTCAATCACTTCTTCCTCTGTACTCCGAGGGTTAATCCAAATCTTCCGTTGGAACGGCCACGCTGTCCACGTACTTTGTGTCCTCCTGCGTGTCTGATTCCTCTGTAACACTTGATTGAACGAAGTCTAGAAATATCGTCTTCATGCATTAATTTCAAGTCTTGTCCTGCGAGGTGTAATTCATCACCAGATTCCAAATCTCTTTGGCGGTTAAGCATCCACAGTGGAACGTTTTGAGCGTAATCATCGATTGCTTGACGAAGTTCATCTTGCTGACCTTGGTTCAGGAAACCTGCTTTCAATGAAGGGTCGAACCCTGTAATGTTGCAAATGTTAACTGCGGTCCTGTTACCGATTCCCTTTACTGCGGTTAATGCAGTTCGTAGCGGTTTTAGACCGTCAATGTCAGTATCTGCCATGCGGAGCATGTAGGAAAAGTCATCTCCCAATTCCTGTTCATTTGCCATTCCATTTCACCTGAAAACGCGTACAACATGATGTCGAGCGAGTTCCCGACAAACCACCCCTATATCAAGACCGCGATTGACCATTCGCGACACTGCGCCTCAAATCGAGGTTTTACCTACAGTCTAATCGGAGTACTATAAGCCATTCGTCATTCCAAACAAAGTAACAACATCTTATCTTCTGGTTGCTTTGCCAAAAAACCAGTGTGCCGGCCACCCGTTGCCGCCAGTTGCCTGTCGAGACTTCCCTGAAGTTTTGGATGCAAGTCGGGAGATACTGGAACTCTGATTGTCAATTTCCCAAATCCAAACTCCCTTGCGACTTCAATTATAGCGGGAAGTTCGTCTTCGGTTAATTCGCAGTGAATCAGTTTGACGATCTTGCCTGAAGCCTGGATAAGCAGATTTTCCGTATCCGTTTTAATCTCAAATTCTCCAGAATGGTGAAGCTGAGGCCTTCTTCCGGAAATTACACTGTAGTTCGATTCTTGCCCTGATGTCGCATTAGATACGAAAATGTGAGCAAGGCCAGACTCTACCAGTGCAGAATCTAGAATTGTTACGTAATCTCCTCTCCTAGGAAGTTTTCTTTGTTGTGTAATTTCTACATATTCTCCATCCAAGATAAGAGGTTTGACCTTGAAATCTGGCGGTATTCTAACAAATCGTCTTGAAACTCCAACCAGTGAAATTTGGCCTATCCACAAGGAAAGTCTGTCTATTCTACCCCCTCCCCTACTCGTCCAAACCCAAGTTTTTCCAACGCCTGGCCAAAATGTATCCACTATTTCTTCGACTTCCGCCCTCTGTTTATCAGTTAATCGCGGTGACAGGTCCAGCAGTATTGCTGGGCCTTTTTCAGTTGTTTGAAGGCTATCTTTCCATGCGGATAAAACCGAGCCTATCGACGGTTGCATTTCATCTAAATCATGAGTTCGTGAGTTCCTTGGTCGAGCCGGATCAAGATGTAAAAGGGCTACTTTGTATTGCGTTCCCGTTTTGGTTCCGTCTGCCAAAAATATTCTCGATTCGAGTAGATTTTCTCCAAAGCCGTGCTTTGCGACACGCGCTAAATTGGCACAGGCGGCATTTGCTGTTTCCTCATCCAATTCTATTCCAATTCCTTTTCTGCTCAGCATGGAACAATATGCAGATAGTTGGATTCCACTACCACATGCAGGGTCAAGAATTATTCCATCTGGCAGGCCTATTTTTCTAATCATTTTAGCTCGTTCAACCGCTACCTGCCAAGGTGTTGCCAACGGCCTCGCTCCATCAGCAAATTGAAACTCAAGTCCATTAGGTGCCGAAGGGTCTTGAATTGTATTAGTGGTCAAAGTGGCCTCTCTTGGATTCAATTCCAAAAAATCACCCTGAAATGTCGGTTCGGCAAAGTAGGCTCTCGAAGCGGATTCCTTCAGATTCAAATGCTTCTTTGCCTCCTTCTTCCCGGTCTAATATGCTGATAACTGCGACTACCTTGCAATCTGTTTCAGATTCAATTTTTTTCACCGCTTGGATTGCTGAGCCACCGGTTGTTGTTACGTCCTCAAGAATTATCACGTCTCCGCCTCCTGCGATAGAGGTTCCTTCCACTCCAGGTGGATTGTTTGTTTTTCTTCCACCCCTTCCTTTAGCTTCCTTTCTTACCATGAAACCTCTTCTTTTAGATTCGTAATCTGTTGCTACAACGAGAGCTGTGAGAGGCACTGCCCCCAATTCTAATCCTCCAACAAAATCCGCTGAAATCTCATCACAACGTAAATTCATCAATTCCCCTACTATTCTTCCAGCTTCTGGATGCATCATCACTGGTTTCATGTCGAAAAACCAACGTGAACTTCTACCGCTTGCAAGAGTAAATGCCTCATCGGATTGGCCGTCTATGAACGCTAATTCTCGAACTAATTCTACCAACTTGGTCCATCTCTCATCCGAGCGCAGTTCAGAAGGCACTGACATATTGTGAGCCATTTATTTGAAGCGAATGAACCTTTTCAATGGGTAGCGA
>CAZGJD010000020.1:0-24004 GCA_964526385.1 uncultured Candidatus Poseidoniales archaeon
AAGTTAGATTCCAATTTAAATCAGATTGAATCAACAGAGAGTTTGTTCAAAGAAGAAAAGGAGATTCCAAACTTGGCAAACCTTCCACCGTATGCACCGGTTAAAGACAAAAACCAAGTTCCAAGTAAAAACATGATCGGACAATCACATGAAGGTAAAGAATGGATAGAGTGGCCCGCCGGTTCCAACAACCATTTTTACCGTGAAATCGGCTTTGGCGGAGAATGGCAAAAGTTTGAATGAGTTTTCTGATACAAACGGCATATCAGTAGCGTTATAAGAATCCGCCTGACCAGTAATTTCATGGTACTGTCCAGTCGCTACGTTGTTTTCTCAGCGATTTTTATCCAATTGCTAATGGTAAGTGCTGTTGCATCGCCTTTGACAAATGGATTGAATCCACTTGGAGATTACACAAAAATGAATGCTGACCTGCAAGAAGAGATCGATTCCTCAGAAGATAGTAAGATAATTCCAGTTATTTTCCAGCTCCAATCACCGATTACGAGTGATGATAAAGTGAATTTGAAAGAATTAGGATTCGAGTTGTTAGGAACCATTCCCCTCTTAGATGGGGGATTGGTCGAAGGTACAGCACAAGATGTTCGCCATCTCTCTAATTGGGACCGAATTGAATACCTCGAATTAGACAAACCGCTTGAGTTCTTTTATCTTCCACCAGAATGGGGTGGACAAGAGGAACCTAGCCCTGGTATAATGATGCATGAAACAACGCATATTGTTACAGCGACTGATTCTTGGAGTAGGGCTATCATTTCTCCATATGGCGATGTTGAGTATGAAACCGACTTATCGTTTACAGAATGGGATGGGGATGGAACCGCAATCGTTGATTTGGACACGGGCGTAGATGCTGGACATCCAGACTATGATTATCTTGAACCATGGACCGGTGATAAAGCAATTTACTCTGCAAAATTCGATGGAATAGGCTGGACTGAGACTCGTAATTCAGACACTTCCTCCGGACACGGAACACACGTCGGAGGAACTATCGCTGGTAACGGAGATGCTTCTAGCGGACGAAGAGCAGGAGTCGCCAAGGGTGGACAATTAGTCGCATTAGGAACCGGGGATGGAGCGTCTATCTTCGCAGCAACACAGGGCCTTGAATGGACTTATGCACACTCAGTACCCGGACAAAATCCATATCACATTAGGGTAGTTTCAAACTCTTGGGGCACGGATGGAGATTACGACCCTAACGGAGTAATTGCTCAACTTACAGACAGGCTAACTTTTGAAAACGGAGTTGCGGTTATATTTGCTGCATCAAATTCAGGTGGTTCTGGGACAGAATGTTCTGGAGACCTCAGAACTAACGTTTATGCTAATACTCCATCGGCTATTTCAGTCGCAGCCCTAACTCACGACGGAACTGCTGTGACTTCATTCTCTTCGAGAGGATGTATGAATCAACAACACACCTGGCCGGATGTAGGAGCGCCTGGCAGAGACATCTGGGCTACTGCGCCAAGAGGGACCGCTATTGATGCTTCAACAAGAACACAAGGTGACCTGTACTATATGGCGATTTCAGGAACCTCAATGGCGACTCCACACGTTGGAGGTATTGCTGGCTTGGTTTTGGACGCCGCGCCTTCGCTAAAGGTAGCAGACTATCACAGAGATGACCACGACTTCGGCAGTAGTTTAGTTGGTGGTGAAGGCACTGCATCCTATGGCCAGTTCGAAAACTGGGATAATGAGAACTTTAGTAGAGTTCACGAATTTGAACTGATAATCGAACTCACTTCGAGATATGATGGAATGGCAAATTCTTGTGAAGATGGAAACAGTGAAGATTCCTGCAACGACATTCCTCCAGAATGTTACAGAAGCGCTACTGGACAATGTCACGACTGGAGAGTAGGTCATGGACTTACAGACACAGATGCAGCAGTTGCATTAGCAAGAACTCTTCAACTGATGAGAGACCAAGACGGTGACGGGATTGTAGACCATCCGGAATACACTGTTTGGGACGCGTATGAGATTTACGAAGAAATGATGACTACGGCAACTATTCCGGTCAACACCGATAGAGTAAGGCACGCCTGGAAGGGGGATTGGAATCACTTCAACAACGGAGCGAACGGAGCAGTTTACTACACAGAAGATTCTCATTATGTTTGGATTCCAAACGGAACTGAACGCTTAGAGGCAACCTTTACCGCTTCCGAATTTGAATTAGAGACTGGACAGGCAGGACAACTTCAACTTTCAATAGACCTTGGTGAGGATGGAAACAATGACGCTCAAGGTCAAGGATCAAGACTTGCAGACACATGGTATTACGATCTCGATGTCGATAGTTCCGCCTGGGGCAAGTGGGCTCACTTTGACGTATCTGGGCAGGCTGTAACCCTCTGGGGAGTTTTGGAAGACCCTGAATTCTTTGAATCAAGAATTCCATACACTGTTGACGTTGTTCTGACCCTAAATCTGAACGAGCCAGTTGACATTTCAATTGAGCAAAGGCCTGATTTCTTTTCCGATTTAGACCCGACGTCTCCTTCCGAGATGTATGATTCAGACATGGATGGCATGTTGACTTTCACGAGATTAGCATACGACCAAGCGTCTGTAGTCGCTCTAATCAAGCCCAAAGATATGGGTGACGATAATTCGAATGACGGATTCTTCTCATCCATTGCTGAACTTTACGCTGAATATCCGTTTGTCATGTTCGTGCTAACCTTCCTAATGATAGCGGGAATGATTGGAGTAGGCTATGCGATAAATAACCAGAATCAGAATCGTGTTATCCTAACTACTGAAGAGGAAAATGACCCGTTTTTAGATGCTGAATTGCTTTAGAATCCGGAATAGACAAAAATAACCAAATGCTACCTTATCAGGCATCAAAGCATGTCAAGCAACCCATTGATTGACAGCCTCAAAGCAAACAACACCCTTTACTCATCGAATTTCGATGGAAAGGATGTACCTGGAAGGGCTAGAGAGAAATTGTTAATCCTAACCTGCATGGATTCTAGAATAATTCCTCACGAGGTATTTGGTCTTGGCATAGGTGATGTGAAAGTTGTAAGAAATGCAGGAGGTCAACTCAACCCTGAGGTAGAGAAAGACATCGTGCTAGCAAGTTACCTGTTAGATTGCAATTCAATCGTAATTATGCCACATACTCGCTGTGCTATGGCAAGCCTGCCGTTGGCAGATGTTCGCCACAAATTATCAGACATGTCTGGCAAAGATTTCTCTGATTTTAATCCAAGAATGATCGACGATGCAAATTCCAAACTCCGAAATGATGTTGCAACCCTTCAAGCCAATCAACTCTTGAAAGATGGAGTCCAAGTCTATGGAGCCATCTATGATGTTGATACGGGTCTAGTAAACTGGGTTGATTAGGAATCTTCAAAGCTGTTTAGATGGGCTTCTAATTGCAATAATTCAGTAGACAAATCTACTTTTTTGTCCTCTTCCAATTCTTCGTTTTCTAACTCTTGACGGAGTTCTTCGATTCGCTGTTTCAACTCAGCTCTTTCTTCAGCCAACTTTGCTTCATACTCAGCATCTTTTAGTTTGGCTTCTTCTTGTCGCCTTTCCTTGTCTTCTTGCTGTTGTTTTTCTTGTTCGCGAAGAAGTTTGGCTTCATTGTCATCGATGTTTGCTGGGACATACTTCAATTGCATGTGTGGATAAGGAATTTCAATATCCTCTTCTCTGAATCTTTCAAGGATAGATGTTTGCAACTGGTCTTTTGCAACCCACTCATCTCCGTAGTCTTCTACCCAACAATTGATTCTAAAATTCAAGCATGAATCCAGCATTGCTGTAAACAAAATAACTGGGGGGGGTTCTTGTATAACCAATTCATTTTCTTCAATTATCCCTCGAAGTATAGTTTTAACGTGAGCAGGTGATTCATCATAACCTACAGAAACATCCAAGCGTAAATTGACTCTTCTAGGAGCATTTTCTGGACCGCCTCTAGCGAAGTTAGTTACTATTGAGGATGCAATAGTTTTGTTTGGTACAATGACCAGATGCTCGCTACTAGTACGTATTTTTGTCGACAAGAACCCAATTTCTGCTACGGTTCCAACCAAGGTATCCATCTGTATTTTATCCCCAATTTCATACGGTTTATCAATCATTAATTGGGCTGAAATAATAAAATTCGATGCAGATTCTTGCATAGCCATTCCAATAACCAATGAGAAAATTGTCAATGATGCTAAGGCCGCAGTAATATCAACATCTAGATGGGACAATATCAGAAGAATTGCACTTGCCCAAATTACAACTTTGGTTAAACCGGTGATAATAGTTGTAGCACCTACTAAACCTAGGTCAGCCTTCTCATCCAATTTTTCAAGGGCAGGAGGAAGCATCATGGTTGCAGATTTTGAGAGGAACTTGCCAGTTAGTAGCATCAATATCAAAACTGCGAGAGTTGCTGTAATTGAAGCGGAAATTGAATCTTCTTCAATCGCCCAAATGACGGTTAGATACAATCCAAGAAGGAATATTGCATAATTGAATAATGGTGTCGCCAAGACTATTAATTCATCATCCCATGAGGCTTCAGACCTACTTACAACCCATTTTGCGGGGGTCCAAACCGAATATCGGAAAAATATTGAGCCCAGAATTGAGAAGACTATACCGAAGATTATTTTCTGATAGGGTTCTAATCCTTCTAAATCGGATAAATACTCTTCAAAGACATCCCACATACACTTACGTGGTTGTTTTCTATCATCAACCCTTTGCTGAATCGAGGATAGGAAGATTTACTTGAGACATCACGATGGAGATGCATGAAGCGATTCTTACTAATTTGCACAATAATGCTACTTGCGCCTTTTGCAAGCATGGCAAATGCAGCACCAGTAATGAGTACTCAAGGCTTTACAAATTCAACCTTGGATTTAGCAGTATTGTCGCAAGACCACTATGTTACGCATAATGGAACTGACATTTTTCTAAGAAGCAATTCAAACGGTCAAGTTTTGCAATCAGTTAACTGTTCAACTTGGAACACTGATGCAACTAAAAACCAATTTACTGTTTCAGAAGATAGAAGCACAATATTATGTGGAAATAAAAAGTTAGGCTATCAAAACCAGTCGCTTGTTGTTCTCGACATTGGGAATTATGGGATTAGAATACTAGAAAAAAATGTAAACCCCTACGGGTATCAAAAAACTCATCGAATTGTTCCAAATTTCAATGGAACTATCGCTAATATTCCTGACCCTTTTTGTTATACAACTTCAACTAACACTGGTATTGAATTACATTTAAACGATTCAAACGGTACTAAGATCTCCTCAATCAAGGTTATTATCTCACCTACAACCCAAACAAAATCAAAAATTTTCATGACACAAGTTTTAGACAATCCAGAAAATCACGTCAAAGTTTACATTCGACAATACGGAGGTACTGTCAGCAATATTGGATATACTATGTGTCGAGGTGGCTCATTGTATTCGGCAGTTAATTATTACACAACGATAAATATGACTAACACTACTTCGAATGGAGATTTAGGAACAATAAATCCAACGAGTTGGACATCAATGAACTATGAGGCAGTCCCTGTTCCAGGTGCCCAAGGGTGTTTTTATTCAGCCAATGGTCAAACTTCTCGAAAGGAGCCTCTACTTATTGATAGTGGATACGGAGAGAATGTCTTTAGATATGGCACAGGAGGTGCATATCAAGGTAATGGCATTTGTAATTTCTATTTTTTGCATGAAAACAAGCAAGGAACAATTTCACAATTCCCTTCAGACATGCAGGTGAGTTACAGTGAGCCAACTTTTTCTGCTACACCTGATTGCCATATGGAGTTAACATCTTCTGCCTTTTCTTTAAATTCTACGCAAATATCAGGTGTTGGTCAGCCATTAGCAATGAACTGTTTGGATGACGAGAGTGCGATATTATCTGTAAATGGACGCCACTATTCATATTGGGAAGACAGTGATGGAGATGGATATAATGATTTAATTGACCCGTTTGAGTACGACTATTCACAATGGTCTGATATTGATGGCGATGGATACGGAGATAATCCTGCTCCAGCAAACCAGCCGGACCAATGCCCCTACCAAGCAGGGACAGCTTGGCGTAATGGCAAATCCGGCTGCCCAGATGCGGACAATGATGGTTTTGCAGATTCAGATGATGGATTTCCCCAAGATGCCACACAGTGGTCAGATTCTGATGGAGATTTACTAGGAGATAATTGGGGAAATCCTGCCCTAAATAGCACTCGCCTACCACATTGGCCAGGCGAATATGTTGCAAATGCAACTAACTCTGACCCTTCACCATACGATTTTGATAATGATGGGTTTGAGGACAGTATGATCTCAAACGCAATTTCACCTTATGATGACTGTGCTGCTGTTTATGGATTCTCTTATGTCGATAAGTATGGATGTCCAGACCAAGATTTAGATGGTCGAGCAGATATTGACGACCAATTCCCCAGTGAGCCAACCCAATGGAATGATTCAGATAATGATGGGTTTGGTGATAACTTTGGAAACGGGTCGTGGAATTTAACAAGAGACCCATCATTCCCAGGGATTTGGGTTTCTGGTGCAAAACAACAAGATGCTTGCCCTCTAATTGCTGGAAATAGTTACCAAGACGTTTACGGGTGCTTTGATGGAGATGGAGACGGTTATAGTTCCGCAAATGACTACGATGACGCTAATCCTGATGACTGGATTGATAGTGATGGCGACGGATTTGGTGACAATGTCGACCAATGCAGATTCGTCCCTGGCGACATGACTGATTTCAACTACAAGGGATGTCCAGACCAAGATAATGATGGAGTAACAGATTCTGAAGATAGGTTCCCTTACAACGCTGAAGAATCTGAAGATATCGATAATGATGGTTTTGGTGATAATAAAGCAGACAGATTCCCGCGTAACCCACTGGAGTGGGCTGATCGTGATTGGGATTGCAACGGTACATTTGACCAACTCAATCCAACTCCTCAAGATGGTAGCGGTTGTGGTGACAACTCTGATTTATTCCCTAATGACCCTTTGGAAAATCGAGATTATGATAAAGATGGGTTTGGTGATAATTCAGATGAATTCCCGCGTAATCCACTAGAGTGGGTTGATAGTGACTTTGATTGCAACGGTACATTTGACCAACTCAATCCAACTCCTCAAGATGGTACGGACTGTGGCGACAACTCAGATTTATTCCCGAATGACCCCACCGAAAAATCTGATGAAGATGGTGACGGAATTGGAGACAATACGGACGGGTGTATTTCCGACCGAGGCCCTTTCACTTCTGACCCGCCTGGATGTCCTGATGCAGATGGGGATGGAACTCCAGACCATTTGGATGAATTTGTAAACGATAGGTTTGAGCAAAAAGATTCTGATTCAGATGAATTTGGAGACAATTCCGATTACTGTCCTAACGAATACGGTACTTCAGACGAGGATTTACTCGGATGCCCGGATTCAGATGGCGATGGCTATGCAGACCTTTTTGACGACTGGCCTGCAGATCCCTCGGCTTGGTCAGATGCCGACAACGATACATTCCCTGACCAATTAGGAAACTCTAACAGCGATGATTGTCCCTCTCGATATGGATTATCGACAATAGGAATGCGAGGATGTGCTGATTTAGACGGCGACGGCATACCTGACTTAATTGATGGAGATATCGACCAAGATGGATACCTCAACGCAATCGAAGAAATATACGGTACAGATTCCTATGATGCCAACTCTACTCCAGATGACTTTGACAATGATAAAATCCCAGACAAAGAGGACGATGATGCCGATGGAGATGGTTTCCCGAATGAACTTGAAATAGAGAGAGAAACAGACCCACTTGACCCAAATGATACACCTCTGACACAAGCTCCCGGATTCTATCTTTCGTTCAATGATGGAATATCTTTCAGTAGCGAATATGACGAGGATGGTTTCGAGTTGTCTTTACTTCGGCTCAGAGATGAAATCAAAACTGTAGGATTGACTATTCTCTCAATAATTTTCTCAATTATGACTCTAAAACGTAAGACTAGAAGATATAATCGTATCAAGGATAGATTAGAAGACACAAATGAATTAGTAGAATTAGATGAAATTAGAGAAGAGATTGATGAAATCGTTGAGAAGGGTAAAATAAAACCGGAGCAGGGTCTTCTATTGAGGAATCTTTTCGAGCAAAAAGAGAAATTGATGTTAGGGATAATAGGTGAATTGAATGAGGATTTGGATGATGGATTCAAACAAGTTCCAGTCATAGAACCTAATGATAATTCTATGAATCAAAATTCTAGGGATGATGAACAAGTCCCGGACATAAAAATAGAGGGCGAAATGGGGGATGATGGTTATGAATACTACACAGACCCTGATGGAAAGGTATTCTATCGGCCACCAAATACTGATTCCCCTTGGTTGAAATTTGAAAGGTGAATAACAGACACATCTTAGATAAGTGATTCCTGATTATTCAGGAGTGATTTTCTTTCCATCAGCCATCTGTGCAAACCTGCCTTGTTCTCTTGGATGGACAACATCCGCAGAACTCCACGGCCAACCACCAAACTGTGTTGCTCGGTAATCAGCAAATGCCTCAACGATTTCCTTGTTGGTGTTCATTACGAAAGGACCGTATTTTACCACAGGCTCATCGATTGGCTTACCTTGCAATATCAGCACTCTTACCGGTTCATTTCCTGCGCTGATATTAACTGGGATACTTGGGTCTAATTGCATACCATATCTTGGAAGTAAAGACTGACCCTCTACATCCGCATTTCCGCCGTTGATGTGATACACCATTCGGTTTACTTTACCGTCCGTTGTTGGAACCTCAACAGACTCTCCGGGTTTGATAGAAATAATGTAAATTCCAACTTCATTTTCCGGATTGTGGGCCCATGAAGCCTTTGGAGCAGGGGGCGCTTGGATTTCATTCCATTTTCCTGAAATCACTCTTACAGATCCACCTAATATGTCACGAGATGGTACTTGGTTTGCCCATATCATCTCGTATCCCGGTTCTGCAAACTTGTCTTTCGCTGGCAAATTAAGCCAAATTTGGAACAGGTCAAGGCGGTTATCTTTGTCCGTGTTTACCAGAGGAAACATCTCAGAATGCATTAAGCCTGAACCTGCAGTCATCCATTGGACATCACCAAAACCATACCTGCCTGTTGCTCCTCCAGAATCAAAATGGTCAACTAGCCCCTCTAGGACTATCGTGACAGTTTCAAAACCTCTGTGTGGATGAGCGGGAAAACCTGGCACTACATCTCCATGATACATTTTCCAATCGTTTGCCTCATCAAAGTCAGAACCTATGTGCCTGCCAATTAGTGGCTCATTTGGCCCCATCAATTCGTTTCCAGCTGGGTATAGGTCGAGGTGATGAACACAGAAAAGAAACGGGTCGAGCGTATCACGAACAAAATCCATTGGTCTGTTGCTAATTACAGCCTTCTTGCCCATAACTCAGGGAATGGAACATCTAATTTGAATATGTGGTTTCTCTCGTGAAACTAATTATTCAATACTAGATTCTAGTTTTGGCTTTTCAGGAGGGAACCCAATAACGCTAGCAATCCAGCCAATGGCAGCACACATAACTACAACACCAATCGTTGAATGTATTGTCCATCCAAAAGGAAGAACGTGCAAATCTCCATTTTCAAACCAATAATTTACACCACTTATTTCACCTGCTCTGTAAAACCATGACACTAATACCACCATTACTTGGGTAGCTAAAATAAACGGAATGTAAAACTTAGGCCCCCATTTATTGTACAAAGGTAATGCTAATTCCACGATTAATGCCCAAGCAAGACCCATATAGATAACATTGTCATCGAATGTAGTGTAAAAGTACAATCCAATTGTGTGAAATGTCAGGATTAGAAACATTGTTCCTCTTGCTGGAGTCCACCTTTGTAAGAAAATCAGAACAATTGCGCCCGTTAAACCTGCTTGGATATACAAAGACTGGAGTCCAAATGACAGAGCATCCTCATAACTTTCATTATAACAAAAATCTAAATTTCCACTGTAACAAAATGACTGGATAGGGGATATCCATAGATTTGCGAAACGGAACATCAACAAGGCAACGCTCCAAAATGCACCTACTCCGAAAATTAACAGCAGTTGTGATTTCAAGCCAGACGTGCCTGATTCAGGGTCAACCCAAGATGACCAAATTGGTGCAGAAACCGACATACAAAGGCCTATGAAAAGGCCAATATGTGTTGGCGATAATAGAATATCAAGGCTTGATTCGACACCGAGTGTTTCATGCCAAATCATGTCTCCGAATCCGGAAATACCGAATATTATGATTCCATAAACTCCCGGTTTATGTTGAGGCTCCAAGCCTTTCAGAGCCTCAAAAGGATGACGAATTAAATGAGACATCCCTTCTTCTGGAAGTAGAGCATAGAAGATGTATGCTCCGTAAGCTGTTGCACCAGAATACCAGACTGCATGCCATGGCGTAAAGAAAGTGTCATCAACAGTACCTGAGATATGAGCTAAGGCATCGATTAACAGTCCAGTCAAACACCACAAACCTAACGATAATACAATTACATCGTAATATTTCTCGCCAATACTTGGAAGTTTGCCCCACTTTTTGTTAAAAAAATACCCTAATCCACCTGCGATTATTAAAGTCCCAAAGAATATCGTCGGGAAGCCAAATAGTAAATCTGGTCCTGCGTGTTCTCCTGCCATACTCCGAATTCCATTCAAATGCACATAAGTATTTACTAACAGTATTGTTACTTCATTCAATTTTCAAACTGATTAGAGTTTAGTCGGACCGGTAGTTTGCATGTATGAGATATTGAATCAATTATGGTTCCACGACCACTAACATTCAAGTGTCTTCAGAATTAGCATTGTTTATGGTTGAGCACCCGACAATAGGGACAAGGGTCGAAATCCAAGTGGAGGGGCCAGCAGGAAACACCTCTCACCAAGGAGTGGTTTTACCAGGTGCCGCCGACGACCACCTTACAATAAAATTAGCAAATGGCTACAACATTAGCCATCCGATGATAATGATCACTTCCATCGAGGAAATTGGGGATTCTCATACAGTGATTGTGGACTCTCCAGATATTTCGCAAAATCAATCCCTGCCCAAAGTTACAATCATTCACACTGGGGGAACTATCGCTTCAAAGGTTGATTACACGACTGGAGCAGTGATTGCTAGATTCGAGCCGGAAGAATTGCTGGCAAGTGTTCCAGAAATTCTCGAAATAGCAAACATTGACGCGATAAAGATTGGTAATATGTGGTCTGATGACGTTCGACCCCAACATTGGAACATGATGATTGACGCTTGCCAGCAGGCTTTCGATAATGGTTCAGTTGGAGTGGTTATTACACACGGCACTGACACTCTACACATCAGCGCATCAGCACTATCTTACGCCTTCGCAGGCAAAGGTGGGCGACCTGCTGGAAGAATTGTTTTCACTGGCTCTCAGAGGTCAGCAGACCGAGCGTCTACGGATGCAACTGAAAATCTAATCTCTGCCGTTTATTGGGCAGCAAATGGTGATGCTGTTAGCGGGTACAAAGATGCTGCAGTTACGGTTATGCACGCTGGTTCTGGCGACGGTGTTTGCGCGGTGTCTCCTGGCGTAGGAGTGCGTAAGATGCATTCTACGAGAAGAGATGCTTTTCAGACTGTTAACAACGAAAGAATAGCCGAAATATCAATTGCAAAAGATGGATTATCTCATTCAACAATTCATACCGCAGAGGTAAGGGAAGTTATGCCCCCTCAAAAGTACGATACAGATATAAAAATCGCACAATTCATTGCCGGACCACACCTACATGCTGACTTATTGCAATCAGCAGAATCGAATGGTTACAGTGCGATATTGATTCACGGCACCGGCCTAGGACACCTTCCAATAGAGAATTCAAATGGTGATGCGCCAGAAAACGACCTGTTGGCAAAGACGATTGGGAATATGTCTATTCCAGTAATAGTGGCAAATCAGTGTATAAACGGACCAGTAGACCTCAATGTGTATTCGAAAGGAAGAAATCAGCAGTCGATAGGCGTGCTAGGCCATGGTTCTTCTGCAGGACCTGAAGCCCTTTTGACAAAAATTCACTACGCTCTATCTAACGATATGAGCCTTGACGTATTGCAAATGGACCTTTGTGGGGAGAATTCTCCAATAATAAATTCATGACCGTTTTAATCAATAACCGTGTAGGAGTGGAGTAACTGATGTCAGGGAATACTAGTGACCAACTAGAGGACCTAAGATATCGGCATGAGCAAGCTCGCATGGGTGGTGGAATAAAGCGACTTGAGTCGATTAGACAAACGGGCAGAGGCACCGCCAGAGAAAGAATTGCCAATCTTCTGGATGAAGATACGTTCGTTGAAATCGACACCTTCCTTACACACAGAACTGCCGACCATGGCATGTTCATGCATGAAACACTTGGAGATGGCGTAGTTTGCGGTCATGGTACTATCAACGGAAGACGAGTGTACTGTTTTGCTCAAGATTTTTCCGTCCATGGAGGGTCCATGGGTGAAATGCATGCTAAGAAAATCGCAAAGGTTGTAGAGATGGCGGAGCGTTCCAAGACTCCAATAGTGGGAATTTGGGATGGAGGAGGCCAGAGGGCGCATGATGGAATTTCATCTCTTGCGGGAACTGGAGAATTACTCGATAGGCTGGTTCAATGTTCAGGTCGCATTCCAATGATATCACTCGTTCTTGGCCCAGTGGTAGGGGTTTCTGCACTTGGCGCAAGCCTTGCAGATTTTACGATTCTTGGGAGTGAACACGGTCAGTTATTCATGTCCTCTCCTCTTGAAACACCAGAATGTATCAATGGAGAAATCGACGCCAGCGGACTTGGCGGAGCTGAATTACACGCAAGCCGTTCAGGTATCGCATGTCTAATCGCTGAAGATGAAGAAGAGGCATGTATCCTTGCAGGCGAGATTCTAAGTTTCTTGCCAGATCACAATATGGCAAGTCCCCCGCTGGAACCAACCGCTGACGAGGATTCTAGATTAATTCCAGAACTTGAGACCTTAGTTCCAGATAATCCGAATAGACCATATGACATGGTCAAGGTGATTTCTGAAATCGTTGATGACGGATTATTTGTTGAATTATTCAATTCATATGCTGAGAACATCATTATCGGGTTTGCAAGATTAGGCGGAATGCCTATTGGCATAGTTGCAAATCAACCAAAGGTACTTGCTGGCTGTCTTGACATCGATGCGTCGATAAAAGCAGCGAGATTCATCAGAACCTGCGATTCTTTCAACATACCTCTTGTGACCTTTGAAGACGTACCGGGATTCCTTCCAGGAGTTGTTCAAGAATGGGGAGGAATTATTCGACACGGCGCAAAATTACTATTTGCTTATGCAGAAGCAACCGTTCCAAAATTAACATTGGTGACAAGAAAGGCGTACGGTGGCGCCTACTTGGCTATGAGTTGCAAACACTTGCAGTCTGATTACAACATTGCTTGGCCTACAGCAGAACTTGCAGTAATGGGTGCGGAAGGCGCTGTCAACATCATCCACAGGAGAGAGATTGCAGCCGCTCCAGATGACAAGAAAGAAGAGACGAGATTACAACTTGTTGACGAATATAAGACGAAGTTCGGGGACCCATATGTTGCTGCGAGAAACGGCTGGCTTGACGATGTAATAGAGCCATCAGAAAGCAGACTAAGGTTGGTAAGGGCATTGAAGATTCTCTCCTCAAAGAGAGAATGGTCGCCACCAAAGAAACACGGCAACATTCCTTTGTGATCAGTCTCTCCTAGATTGAATCGTGTAAACAAAGAGCAGTATTACGACGAGTAACAATGCTCCAATCTGAAGAATGCTTGAATCAAACCCTTGCGATTCGACTTCATCGTTTGCCTGTTTCTTTTCAACAATCTCGATGTTTTGGAAGTCAACATTTGACCAGACTTCTGCAAAACCGTCCCAGACTTTCACTTCTACGGTGTAAAATCCAGCTGTTTGATTTTGGAATCTATACTCTGTAAGACAAGTGATGTAGGTATCACCATTACATTCGGTGTCAAAACCAATTGATTCGCCAGCAAGGGTCACTGTCTTAACGTGACCTTGAGAACCATCTGAATCAGAGATTGTCCAAAGTATGGAAACGCTAGCATCAGTGGCATCAATAGAAGAAATTTGTACGATTGGAAGGTCGGGGACCGGCATTATCATCAGGTCAAAAACCATTGAATCATTGCTAGAAGAGTCTGCTACATTAACCGAAAACGATTCGCTTCCGTAGGCGTTATCATTTCCATAAATAGTCAAAATATCTCCGTTAAGAGAGTATGTTACCAATGAAAAATTGCTCTCTATTTCGTAGGATAGTGGTTCTTCATCAACGTCAACAGAAAAATCACTCAAGTCCACGACTAGTACTGAATCCTCATCCATCTCAATGGATTCTGTTGATTTGATGAATTGAACTGGGTCGTCCACTGGTAATACGTTGATTGGAACAGTGATTTCCAACTTTTCGGACTCCCCATCCCATACGTTTAATCTAACTATTTCTGCTCCAAACCAGTGGGATTGAGGGTCTATTATCACTGTAGATGAACTGTTAGTAATCCTCAAACCTGCATATTCGACCGCTTGTTCAACAATTAGGGGCTCACCTTCGGGGTCAGATACAAATTCCTCAATGTTCAAAATTATGCTATCTCCATCCTCTTCTGTTTGCTGTTGAGGTATTACGTTAGTTTGGAACACCATATCGTTAACTGGAAGTATCGTGACATTTACCGGAATTGTCACGAAATCATCAAGCCCAGCAGTCAGAGTTACATTCACTATTTTCACTCCATCCCATTCCTGTTGGTTTTGATGTGTGAACGTTAACTCGAATCCGGAATTGTTTACCCCAATGATATCTGTTCCATCTATTACTTCTGCAGAATAGAATAATACATCTTTTTGGTCAGGGTCTGACGCAAAATCACTTGGATATATCGTAATATTACCGTGCTGATTGAAAACCACGTCTGGGATTGGCAAGGTTAATTCCATAGGAGTGCCGATTCTAGTAATCGTAACGTCTACATAATCCGAGAAACTATTGTCGTGAATTATTATCCTAACTTCAGAATCACCAATTGGTAAGTCAGATGAGTTAATTTCACAACTGATTTCTTGATTTTCAGAGCCATTCTGGAGTGTTCCTATTATCTCGATAGAATCAGGGAGCATACAACTTACATTGCCTGTCGCATTATCACCATTCCTCATACTTACGTCTGACCTGATTGAAAATGTTTGGTTGAGCGTTAAATTATTTGAAGTGGAGACCGTGTTAGAAAGATTATACAATCTTGAGAGTGAGAGATTTTCATCGATGTAGGAATTCGGGTCTGATGAATATGATTTGACTTCTCTGTTGAAAGCCTCTTGATATGCGGAATCATCTCCTCTAAGAGTGAGATTTAGGTATGGAATGATGTGTTTAAGTGCGTGGTTCTGTTGTTGTTCTTTACCCATGGCTGAATCCCCATCAGCAAATCTCTCAAAGAAAGTATCAGATTCTTGATACCCAATGTGATTTGCACCTAGTACGTGCATAATTTGCCAAGCACCTGGCCAATCTTCAAGATAAATCATCACGTTTTCCGCAGCAGGTGCAATATCATCTGTTGTACCAGTCAAGAATAATGCGGAAGCAGGATTTGACAAAATATCTTGATTCTGTGATTCCGAATCTGAACCATCAAGACCTATTCCAAACAAACCATCGACCTCATGTAATCCTGTTTTGTAAACCTCTGCAGCAGTATGAGCCCCTACGCCGTGACCTGCGAGAGAAATGTGATTAAGTGCAAATTGACCGGTTGAGTTTGGAATTGAGTTGATTGTGCTGTTGTTGAGTTTAGTAAGTAGTTCTGTCGCAACTTCCCATTCGAAAGCCTCTTCCTCTAAGACAAGACAAATGAATCCGTGTCTTGATAATCCTTCTTGTAGCCAAGCATACTGATCTACTGATTCGTCTTCATCGCCGACAAAAACCACGATTGCAAACGGCCCGTTTTGCGCCATATTTGCTCCTTCTCCATCACTTACCGCAGGATATGTTATGCGATAATCAATGGGACCTTCGAACTCTTCAACAAACCCAACAAACCCGGTTGTGTTATACTGTGGCGGAAAGGTTTCTGCACTGATTACAGGTAGTAAAAAGAGGGCAACTATTACCGAGATTTTTTTCACGATAACGCAACCTCCACCGAAACTAATCTCGAAATTAAAAGAGCAAGCGATGGCAATTCACCTGCAAATTCTGGGGCCCACAAATTCGCCCAAGAATAGAGGTGCTGCGCACATAGTAACCATCTTCCATCGATTGATTTTGAGAGATGTTCAATACGCTCATCAAAATCTCCTTCCATTGCGGAATAAACTGGAATGATGTCCCCCGTACCCTTGTCAAAATCCACAACAAGATTTGGCTCATCATGGCAAATATTCCAAGGTCCGTCTATATCCAATAGTCTCTTTCCTGCCATTTGCTTTACTTTTCCGCCTAATATTGACCAAGCTGCTGCGACAGACCTTGCGGTTCCACCTCCCCCTGTAATTCCAATTACGCCATCATTTGGATAACCGAATGCTTTTGCGACCAAAGCCAGTCCTAGTCCGTCTGTAGATGCTGCTGACCATGAAATCCCATCCCATCGTAATGTATTGACTGACCTTATTTCCATGCAGTTATCGACAGACCGGACCGCTGCAGCAGATAGCTGATGCTTAAGTGGAGATGTTAATGAGATCCATACTTCGTCATCATAAGCGTGATTTTTTTCAAATTCTCTAAGTTCTAAATTTGCATTTGGAAGTCTTTCATCAGCCTCTGTGATTGAGAGACTTGCATTTACGGCTCTTTCCAATAGCGTATTTGCTCGGAATTTGCCCAATGGCGATCCTACATAATCCCAATCAGGCGGAGACGGAAGGTCACCGGCATAACCCCAAGCAAGAGCATTCTCAACTCCTTTAGTTGGTATAATCGCCACACCTTTTAGATTTGGTAGTTTTACTCCAGCGATTCTAGTTAAATGAGCATGGACTATTGAGCACAATACTGGAGACAAAGAATGACCGATTGGGTCACCTGCCACTCCGTATTGCACCGTTCCCATGTAAAGGAGGATACTGATGAAGTACTTGAATAACATTATTACGAGTACACGGAACATATAGGGGTAATAATCAAAAATAGGGGAGGAATGGTTCGTTTATGTCTGGAATGGAACGCGGGTCATTCATGTGGTTCATGATGGCTGTTACTCAAATCTGGATTTCAATCAAATTAATGGAAGAGGTTGATGAGGCTATTACTACACTATTCGGTGCAAGTGCAGCTGCAGCGTTTTTGCTCGCCTTGATATTGTTCAGAAGAGAAAAACGGGAAATGATGCTCAACCCTTTGGGACATCTGCAAAAAGAAGTGCATGATGACGCCATAGCCAAACAAGGCCGAGGGGTAATGGGAGTTGTAGGTGCATGGATTTTTGCGTTGGTTCTGGGTTCAGTTTTTCTTTGAGCTGATTTGATGTTGGACGTTGGTGAGCAATTCATAGATGTCATTGATGATGGGAATGAAGATTTTTTCTCAGGTTTTTGGCCTATAATCAAAAGAATTGTTTTAGTATTCCTACCTTTATGGATCTTCTTGATTGGTTATTCATTGGGAATAAATATATTCATATCTTCGATTTTTGCAGGAGCCTCTATATCAACTATCTTCATATTTGAAAAAATAAAAGCCAAACAGAATTGAAAATTATTCCCATAATGTCATTAAGTACGAATCTCACGTAAGGAATGTTCAGTATGGGAGTGTTAGACTTCTTGGCAGACCTTTTGGGTATATCTGCTCCTTCTGCATTAGAATTTGTCTTCATAGGCTGTGCTTTTTTTGGAACAATAATTCTCTTCCTGATGATGGGTTTGATGCTTGTTGGAGACATCTTTGGAGGCGTAGTAGACTCAGCGCTTGGCACTGATATATCGATGGACTCAACCACTGCAATGGAATTGTTTAGTATTCAAGGTATTGCCGCCGCAATTATGATGTTTGGAATGACGGGTATGTTCATTCTAGAATCTACTGAGATAGAGGTTTTAGCAGTTATTATTGGCGGATGTTCTGCAGTCGCTTCGCTTTATCTTGTTAAAAGCATGATGAAAGGCATTAACAATCTGCAAGCAGATGGAACTATGAAACATTCCGATGCTATCGGCAAAAGAGGGCAGGTTTACACTCGCATCAAAAAGAATAGTACTGGAGAAATCCAAGTCAGCGTTGATGGCACGCTTAGAACTGTTGAAGCACGAGCCAAGAGCAAAGATATGCACATTTCTACCGGAGAATTGATTCGAGTGGTAGATATAATAGGTGCTACAATGATAGTCGAACCACTGGACGACGATGGTAACACAAGTGAAGAGTAGGTGATAATATGGATGGAGCTTTTTGGTTAACAATGATTGGTTTTGGATTAATTTCGATTTTGTTTTTGGGTGTCTTGCTAGTTGTAACTAGATACAAAAGATGTGCATCGGACGAAATTTTGGTAGTTTATGGTCGCGTCAGAGGTGGTAGAGCATCACGATGTATCCATGGTGGTGCAACAATGGTATGGCCTCTGATTCAAGACTACAAAAAACTTAGCCTGATACCCATGACAATAAATATACCATTGCGAAATGCTCTTTCTCAAGAGAATATTAGAATAAATGTTCCATCAACTTTCACAGTAGGTATCAGTACCGATCCTACAATAATGAACAATGCTGCAGAACGTCTTCTACATTTGAAGCCTGAACAGATTGAATCTATGGCTTCAGAAATTATATTTGGGCAACTGAGACTAACCGTTGCTTCACTTACAATAAGGCAAATTAATGCTGACAGAGACCAGTTCTTTGAGTCTATTCGTGAAAATGTTGGCCATGAACTAAACAAGCTTGGGTTGAATTTAATCAACGTGAACATTACAGATATTACAGACGACTCAGATTTCATTGAAAGCATTGGTCAAAAAGCAGCGGCGGGCGCTGTAAACGCTGCAAAAGCAGATGTTGCAGCCGCCAACCGAGACGGTGACATTGGACAAGCAGAAGCAAACCGTGCTCGTGACATTGAAGTTGCAGAAAACCAAGCCGCAGCTGAAATTGGTAAGAAAGGAGCCGATGCCTCACAAAGAAAGGAAGTTGCTGCTTTAGAAGCAAATGCTATTGAAGGTGAGAACACCTCCAAGGCAAGCATCGCTGACTACAATGCACAACTTGCTGAAAAGGAAGCAGAGGCTATGCGTAGGGCCGAGGTCGCCAGAAGAACTGCAGAGATGGAAGTTCAGAAAGCACAATACCTCTTAGAACAGGAGAGACTCAAAGCGGAAGAAATCGTTCGTGAAGAAATCGCAAAGACTCAAATCGAAATCGCTGCAGAAGCTGAAGCGGAAAGACAACGCCGTGTCGCATATGGTGAAGCAGACGCTGTGTTGGCAAAGTACAGGGCTGAAGCGGAAGGTATCCAAGCTGTTCTTGAAGCGAAGGCTACTGGTTATGCTAACCTTGTCAAGAGTGCAGGGGGCGATGCGAAGGCAGCAGCCACTCTCTTAATGGTCGAAAAGTTAGAAGATGTTGTAGCAAAACAAGTCGAGGCTATTTCCAACCTACAAATCGACAAGATCACAGTGTGGGATTCAGCAGGCGGAAACGGAGAGGGCTCAACCGCAAATTTCGTTTCAAGCCTAATCCACTCATTGCCACCTGTACATGATGTAGCAAAGATGGCAGGTGTTGAACTACCTGACTATTTGGGAAGCATGAAAGAGGAATGAAACCGCCCTTTTCCGCATCTGAGCGGACAGTGGATTCAAGAACCCTACAATACGCATAGCGTATATGCAGAGCGACCTAGAGATTGCAAGAGCTGCAAAAATGGAAGACATTTCCAAAATTGCTTGGAAATTAGGAATCGCTGAGAACGAAATTATGGTTATGGGTAAAGGTAAAGCAAAGATTACTTGGGAAGCCCTAAAATCAAGAATGAAAAAACCTCAAGGTTCCCTGATTTTAGTAACCAGCGTCAACCCAACCCCATTCGGGGAAGGCAAGACTGTAACCACTATCGGACTTACTCAGGCTTTGAACCGAATAGGAAAGCGTGCTACATGTGTAATTCGTGAGCCATCTATGGGTCCTGTATTCGGCATCAAAGGAGGCGCTGCTGGCGGAGGTTATTCACAAGTACTACCTATGGAAGATATCAATCTGCACTTCACCGGAGACCTTCATGCTGTAACAAGCGCTCATAATCTATTGTCTTCAATGATTGATAACCATCTCAACCACGGAAATGCCCAACAAATCAATCCTGCAAGGATAATCTGGCCTCGAGTTGTTGACCTAAATGACAGGGCGCTACGTAACGTGACAGTTGGATTAGGAGGCCCTGCTAACGGACAGGTCAGAGAAGACAGGTTTGACATCACTGCCGCAAGCGAAGTGATGGCGATTTTAGTTCTGGCAACCGATTATTCTAATCTAAGGAAAAGGTTAGGTGAAATTGTTATCGGTCAGCGATTTGACGGTACGCCGGTAAAGGCTGAAGACATAGGTGCTGCAGGCGCTATGTCCCTTCTTTTGAGAGATGCTTTCCTTCCAAACTTAGTTCAAACCATCGAAGGTGACCCTGCATTCATACATGGTGGCCCATTTGCTAACATTGCACACGGCAATTCTTCTATCATCGCAGATAGATTAGCCCTAGGAGCAGCGGATTTTGTAGTAACAGAAGCAGGATTTGGTTCAGACATGGGGGCTGAAAAATTCATGCACATCAAGGCATTTAATTCTGGAAAATCTCCCGACTGTGTAGTCATGAACGTTACCGTGCGCTCGATGAAATTACACGGAGGAGCATTCGGCAAAAGGGCTGCAAGAAGACCGAGTAAGGAAGAGATTGAAACAGAAAATGTGGAAGCTGTAAAGGAAGGCGCAGAAACTAACCTAGACAGGCACATTAGAAACATGAAGATGTTTGGAGTGCCTGTAGTGGTGTCAATCAATCGATTTGCATCAGATACCGACGCAGAATTAGAATGCTTACGGAATTGCGCAACAGCATCTGGAGCATCATCTGTCTGTTTAACAGAAGTTCATGGGAAAGGAGGACCAGGTGGTGCACCACTCGCAAAGGCTGTAGTTTCTGCCTGTCAAGACCACATCGCAGATGGCAGACCCTTTACACCAATTTTCAATTCTAATGCCGCAGTTGAGGAAAAGGCACTTAGAATAGCGACCAGAATGTATGGCGCTGAATGTATTAACATCACTGCTAAAGCGGATAGACAACTCAAACAAATCAAAGAATGGGGCTATGGATCACTTCCGGTTTGCATGGCTAAGACTCAGTACTCATTCAGTCACGACCCTAATTTGCTCGGGGCACCCAATGATTTTGAAGTTCCAATTAGGGAATTTAGACTCAATGCGGGTGCAGGTTTCATTGTAGCAGTCTTAGGAGAAATAATGACAATGCCTGGACTACCTAAAGTTCCAGCCGCAGCAAACATGGATATGGATGAAGACGGGAACCTCCTCGGAGTGTTTGGGTGAGACCCAATGCAAGTTCTGAAGAAAGAGTTTGGATTATACCGCATACGCATCGACAGCGATGATGATTTGTGGACACTTGCCAGAATTTGCGTAAAGGGAAGAAGCATTGGAATGCTTGGTGAAAGGCGTGACCAAACCACAGCTGGCCAAGAAGGTGGCAGAGCAAAAGTCGCAGAAAGAAAGAAAATGTGGATAAAATTAGCAATAGAATCTAATGAATTCCACACCTTTTCAGAAAACCTAAGAGTTCACGGGATTATCGAAGAAGCACAATTTGACCTTGGTAGCCATCACACACATATCATCGAAGTAAGAGATGAAATTGAAATAACATCCAGCAAAGATTTTCCTGATGTTGACCATGATTTGATATCCCAAGCTTGTAAAAATTCAGGCAAAGCCAAAGTTGTAATCCTCGTTGTTGAGACTGACGAAGCAATAATGTTCGAACTTACTGGAAGAGGAATTAGAGAAGTTTCCACTTGGACGATGCGAGGTGGTGGAAAATATTCAGGCTCAAAAATGAGCGAAGGAGTTTCTAAATCGTTTTTTGAAAAGGTATCAAACGAGGCTAACGAGACCATTTCAGAAGGAACACCGGTCGTGATATGTGGTCCCGGTCACGCAAGAGAAAAACTAGCTCCACTAATTTTAGGTCCCAAGAAAATAGTAGCAACTAGTATGGGAGGAAGGGGTGCTGCGAACGAGGTTATCACAGAAGGTTTAGCAGGTGACATACTTGCAGAGCACGCTTTTGTAAAAGAAACAAGTTTACTCGAAGAAGCATGGAAACGAATTTCTACAAATGGAGCTGTGGCCTATGGTCGAGAAATGATTGAAAGGTCGCTAGCAGAAGGTGCAATTGAGACTTTATTGATCAGTGCTGACCTCGTGAGGGAAGATGATTGGCAGGACATATCTTCAGCGCTGTCAGAAATTGGAGCGAAATTGGTTCAATGCTCCACAGACCACGATTCAGGTGAACAATTACGTGGCATGGGTGGTGCTGTAGCTCTTCTAAGATTCAGGGTGTGAAAATGTATCGCTGGTTTCACGAAATCAATGGTGACCTGAGGTCTGAAATGAAGGGTCTGCGATGGTTGTTAATTCGGGAAGAAGACCTAGAAAGAGCGACTGCAGCCTGGATGTTTGCTGAACTTGACGGGACTCTTATTGGAGTTGAGCATCGGGATTCAAAATTCGTCTCCGGTATCCACAATCGTGCAATCCACCTCCTTTTGGTAGAGAATAATGATGGCATTACAGGCATTACAAAGGTAGTAACGGATGGAGAACTAACAGACCACATTTGGTAATCACGCAAATGGAATCGATATCGATTTATGCGTTCCTAAATTTACTACAGTCAGCATACACGGCTTCGGCTGGAAACCTAACATTCTCTGATAAGAAGTCTGGTCTTGCCAAGTTGATGAGCAAACAAGCGTAGTTCCTCTAAAATCTAAGCAAGCATGACCGTGAACGTGTCCTGTGACAAATATATCAGGAACCTCACGAATTACGAGACCATCTTCGGGTTCAGGAGATAGTGGAGTCTTACCGCCCCATTGGGGAGCAAGATGTCTCCTTCTCAACATTTGTCGCATGGCTTCAACTGGGTCCTTGTAAGTTACAGTTCGTAGACCTGCGACGAAATCGTCAATTGATTTACCATGGTAAGACAATAATCTAACCCCATCAAGGCTAAAATCACAGGGATTTCCAACGAATTTAGTGCTATTGAAATCTTGTTGAATATCTGGCTCCAAAGTAGGTTGAGGTTCTGCAGGCCTTACCGCATCATGATTACCGGGCAACATGAGGCATTCTACCCAGTCAGGAAGGAGTTCCAATAACTCTGCAAACCGGGTGTACTGCCCGTACAGGTCTTTGATTGCCAATTCCTTATCCTGTCCGGGATAAATTCCCACCCCATCTACACAATCTCCTGAAAGGACCAGATACTTGATGGTCTTTGCAAGTGGGTCTCTATGAAACCAACTTACCATTTTGTGCCATTGTGCTTCCAAGAAGGTCTTACTTCCTACATGGATATCAGATAGGAACGCTACTGAAACACCTTGTTCAGCATAATTTTTGTCATGGCTATCCTGCATTGGAAAATGTAAATCATCAATGTAAAACATATCTCCATTTTGAGAAAAGGTCCCTGAAACACCGACCACATCATCAGGCATCAACCCGGCCTCGATTACCTGTGCGTGCTCAATCACTCTATCTTCCCCCTTTCTATCCATTAATA
>CAZGJD010000021.1:0-16890 GCA_964526385.1 uncultured Candidatus Poseidoniales archaeon
CGGGGCCACTAGTTTACCAGTTGTCTGACAAGGCAATGCTGGGTAGCCACGCCCTAATAGATAAGAGCTGAAAGCATCTAAGCTCGAAACTAACCCAAAAACGAGACACATATTCATTTCTCGTAGAAGACGAGTTTGATAGACTGCGGATGTAAGTACGAAGCTTCGGCGACGTATTCAGTCCAGCAGCACTAATAATGAAGCAACTACTTTTCGTGTATGCACCGCACTAGCGAGTGCCCTTCATTCATAAGTTCATGCCAATTCACGCAATCTATTGCTAGATTGCACTTATCAGATTCGAAAGAAGATGGGTGCACGGTCATAGCGGTGGTGTTTACCCGGTCCCATCCCGAACCCGGAAGTCAAGCCCACCTGCGTCATTTCTGGTACTGTGGTGCGAGAGCCCACGGGAAGGTTTGTCACTGTGCCCCTCTTCTTTCCTTCTGAATCCCCGCAGCTCTTTGAGCAAACTGCCGCATCCCGCAAAATTTGCGGGTGCGGCTTTTTTCAATTTTAGAATTTAGAATCCGAATAGGTCATGTACTTTGGAAAACCAGGGAGGGATGAACTGAATGCCTATTTCAACTTGTGACATCCTGGGTTCTGACCAGATAGGTATCTATCTAGCAGTTTGTGGAAACGTTGTCTTTCATCCACATGAAATTCGCGAAGAGACAAAGAAAATTATTGACGACACTCTTGGTTTAGAAAGAGTACCAATTTCAATAGGTGGTTCAAACTTAATCGGAGCCCTGGTAGCGGGTAACTCAAAAGGATTAGCCGTCGCAGATATCGCTACAGAATCTGATATTGACAAATTAACTTCCTATGGAGACGTTATTGTAATGGAAGGTGGAGTTAATACCGCAGGCAATTTGATCTTGTGTAATGAAAACGGAGCAATTGCATCTCCAGCCCTACCAGATGAAGGTATTGAGATAGTCTCAGAAATTTTTGGAATACCAGTTGCCTCATGTTCTATTGCTGGAGAGGATGTCGTTGGTTCGCTTGGTGTTGCTAATAATCATGGAGTTTTACTTCATCCAGATGTATTACCTGATGAAGTGCTATTGATTGAAGAAGTTCTTGGTGTAACTCCAATGGTAGGAACAGTGGCCTTTGGTTCACCTTACGTTGGAGCAGGAATTGTTGCTGGTGATAATGGTGCAATTTCTGGCAGAGAAACCACTGGACCTGAATTAAATCGTATAGAAGACGCTCTCGGATTGATTTGATTAGTAGTGCCAATATTCAAAGACGGCCGATTTAACCGAACTGACATGGGAGAATGTCTCTATTCAGGCAAAGTGAAGGAAGTATGGTCAACTGACGACCCAGATATACTAGAATTTAGATATACAGATCAAATTTCAGTATTTGACCAAATTATACCATCTTTAATTCCACGTAAAGGTGAATCGTTAAATCGTACTACTTGTCATTGGTTTGAACTTGTTGAAGCCGAGGGTATTTGCCGTACCCACATAGTGGAGAGGAATGCGGCTGATAGATGTCTGGTCAGAAGAGTCGATATCTATCGTGAACCAGGAACAACTCCCCGAGATGGTGAGTGGGTATTCGTTCCCTTGGAAATCGTCTGCAGGCACTATCTTTCAGGGTCCGGTTGGAGAAGATACAAACGTGGTGAATTAACCTCTGAGGAACTTGGATTCCCAGCAGGTACGGAATTAGAGGAAGGAGCTAAACTTCCATCCCCATACGTCGAAGTAACAACAAAATTCGAAGCCTACGACCGTTTAATCGAAAGAGAGGAAGCACTCGAAATTGCTAACATAACAGGTGAAGAATTAGATTCACTGATCGAGGTAGTTATCAAAGTCGATGACCTAATAGAAAGGGAGGCAAACAAACGGGGTCTGATTCATGTAGACGGTAAGAAGGAGTTTGCATTAGGACCGGGAAGAGTACCTGTCTTAGTCGATTCATTCGGAACACTCGATGAGGATAGATGGTGGGACCTAGAGGAATACAATAATGGAAACATTGTACAACTATCGAAGGAATTTGTAAGGCAACATTATATTCAAACTGGCCATCAAGAAGAACTGAGATTGGCACGGGAAACAGGAGCTACAGATCCTCCTATCCCTGCTTTGCCACAAAGTGTCATAGACGATACTGCGGCACTTTATGCATCTATGTATGAAAGGCTATCTGGCAAAGAATTCTAGTTGTGGACTCGAAGTAAAATTCCGCAATTTCGCTTTTCAGCGGCCCTCAATAGAGCTACGAAATGCTTAGCTGAATCTTGACAACCACCATCTAATGGTTCATCCGCAGCAGGTAACCAACATCGAGAAGTAATTAGTTTCTTTAATTCCCTAACCTCTTCAATTGTCAGCCACCCTTTCAAATTTAATCCACCGATTCCTTCAGCCTTTTCCGTGTCTGTAAGGCGACCATTGAGGAGATCTAAAAGTGTACATAACTCACTAAAACCCTCCGTTCTATTATTTTCTCTAATCCAATTTTGTATGTAGGCTATTGATGACCCATCACCGTATGGGAACCTACCAAATTTTTCCTTAGAAACGCCCGCCTCCAGAGGAAATGGTTTTCCATCTTTTAGTTCAACACAAGATAAGTAAAACAAATTAGCATCATCCCAAGAAATTGAAGAACGATTTTCGGGATCCTGAACCCCTTGGCCAATTAGCCTAATACGTAAATCATCATCCTGCTGAACTACAGTTGCCCAATTTCCAAAAGTCAAGGCTTCATCAACTATATTGAGCCTTTTTGAAATCATGGGGTCAATTGTCGAGAAGGGTGTCGTCGTGTCTAAGGCCTCTCTCATGTTTGCATGGGAGTGTCAATTACGGATGAACTCAACGGTTCTTGAAGAACGAATCCATTCTACTAGTGATGTCATCTTTTTCTTGAGCAGGGTCCCCATCAATTTCTATTTCTTTTCTCAATGCCGACAATCTTCCGCTTGCTGTTCCATCATCAACATCGATAATTTCTTCTTGAATTTCTTCTATGGGATTCTCAGTTTCATCATGAATTTCAATTTCTTCATCGAATGACATATCGTCAAAGTCGTCTTCTTGAACGACATCATCAATATCCATTTCGATGTCTGTCTGTGTTGGAATATTGCTAATTGCTAAATCCATATCAACGTCATCTTTCTCTTCTGTTTTCTGTGGTTTACTGTTGATGTTTAGGACGCCACCGAAGTAAGCAATGATAATCAAAAGTAATCCCACACCAACCGTCCAGTAAATATCACTCGACTGGTATGAAACCAGTGGAAGTGTACTCGCAAATACCGTCATTGAGTCATCTCCTGGGTTATCATCAACATCCCATGGAGCGTTACAGGACACACTTGCAGTAATTTGGGCATCGTCCTTTACCTCATCAGGTCTATCTATCGAGATACTTGGTGCATATTTGCTTCCGTAAATATCTACGAGGATAGTTTTATCCCAATCCCCGTTATCAAGTTCAATGTCTACTTTACAAACTGAACCTTCCATAATTTGGTAATTAACTCGGTCGATTCCGAATTCAATAAAATCATCTCCAACCACTAAGTTTGACAATTTTATATTCCATCCTGATTCTCTTGCTATGTGATTAGTTTTGTCGGAGTAAAGAATTATACCATTAGAATCGATTATCAAAACCTCAACCACAATATAACCAGGTTCCGGGTCCCATGATGAAACTGAAAGATTGACAGTTTGATTTTGGCCATTTCCAACAATTATGTTGCTGTAGGAGAGGATTTCACCTCTGCTCGTTTTTATCCAAGCATTAGCACGTAATACTGCGTCATCATTTGCAGTTAGGTTACAACTACTCCAGGTTACAGATAGGGGATTTATTCCTAAGGTCGAAATTTGGCCCGCCAAATTACTACAAGATGCTGTATGAATTGGAGCTGGAATGCCTACGAGATGCAATATCACTCCTTCATGAGTAATGTTTGATCTAGAGGTTGGTAATTCGATTAAAGATGTTTTAACCGATTCAGATGTATCTACTGATACGGATACTTTCTCTCCTGTTCGACCGGAGTGTACAGGATTTGAAATTAGCACATTGTCTGATTGACTAACTGTTATTTGATGAATTGAATCTCCTAGTGATGGATGAGAAATTAAAATGTCAAACTGGAGATTAGCACTGTTCCACGTACTTGCAGGCATAATTTGCAAGGGTATTCCTTTGATTTCTTTAGGAGCTATCACTAATATTCCCTCTCCAATCAACTCCCAGCCAGAGGGTATATTTTCTATTGAAACATTGACTATAGCGACTTCATTACCCGTATTTTCAATCCAGGCAGTTGGATAGGATGAAACCCCTTGTTTGACTAACCATGCTCCTTTCGAATCGATAGATATTCCGGGAGAGGAACCTACTCTAACTGGCACTTGTTGCTCGATATCCCCTGTGCCATCGCCGTTTCTAATGGTAATTTCAACTATGCCTACTTCACCTGCAACTGCGTTTTCAGGTGGATAAATTGTGAAATTGAATTCTGAGGATTCCCCTGGGTTAATTGTAGGGCCAACTTCAGGGAGTGAAATATTCCATAATCCTCCCGACTTAGAGAAATAGGGTTGAGTTGGTGTATTTCCTTTTTGTTCAACTATAACATTCACCACTCCTCCCTCTGGAGGAATTTCGAGTGTAGTGTTTGTGAGGTCTAGCCTCCATCCTGCTATGGTCTCGACTTCAATCAATATTGATTCAGTATAGTTTATCGGGAAATTATCAGAGTATAGATTCAAGGATATGTTTACGGTAGTTCCAGCCCATGCTGAATTTGGAATTGATATTGGTAAATTCAGTGTCTCAGTAGCATTAACTTCCAATCGAGAAGAATTAAGGCTTTCAACTGACCAAATTGATTGATCGTTTCCTTCATATTCAATCGTCAAGGTTGGAATAATTGTTAGCAAATCGTTTGAATTTCCTATGTTTTGGATTGAAATTGGAAGAATAATGTCCTCATCTGGACTTGCGGTTGTGTATTGGCCATCATCAAAATCAACGTGCCATCTATGGTCTGGGCGTGCTTTTATTGTAATGTTAGCATAATCAAACACATTTGTGTCACCCAAAGATGTCCATTTGAAAACGATTTCAAATCTTTCTCTTGCAGGTACATCCTCTGGAAGTGTAACCCATACTGGAACATTCGAAAATCCACCTGCCCCTATAGTCCTCGTTGGATTTGATATCTCGAAAATTAATTCAGGAGGTGAGGACAAATTACCAGCGTTGGTGAAACCTTCGATTAGGAATGTATCTTCTCCATTACCGGGATTTTCTAATCTTAAAATCAACCTCGTCCTTTCAGATACGTTGAAGGTTGAATCATTTAATGGTTCGACTACTGATGCTGTGGCCCTAAATACCTGAAGCACATGTAGCGAAATTGATAAATCATAATCAGACATATTGTTAGCAGATTGGTTGAAAAAATGTCGTTTTGGTTGGGCATCAAATGGTAAATCAAGATGTAAAACTCCACTTTGACCCGTCATTTCCAACTTGGTTCCGTTAATTTGTAAATCTCCCGAGGTATACCAATTCCAACCTTCCTTCAACATGGATGCGGCAGACATATCCCAACTTATTGTTTCTCCATCGTAGTTTGACTCAATATTCCAAGTGAGGTTCGTATCGGGAATTGTTCTAATGTGGGGTATGGCTGTGGATACGTCACTAGCGTAAATGGTAGTGATGAAATTTTCACAAATCTCATCTTCTCCTGAACCTATGCAAAGCGTTAGTGTAGTAGTCGTAAATTCTCCTAAGTTTGTTCCAATTGGAACCTCCACTTCAATGAGGTATTCACGTTTCGCTGCTGGTTCTAGTTCGATACTATACTGGATGTCACCATCATAGTCAATAATTTGTGAATTTGAAGACCACGTATTAGATGACCATTGCATTTCAGTGGTTTCTTGTGCGTTTCCAACATTTTCAACTAAGAACCACACATGAGCATTATCTCCCGGCCTACCAAAGCCAATTCCATTTGGAAGCCCTGTAGCTCCTTGCAAAGATAGACCTCTTGTTCTTTCTACTTCTAACGGTAGGGTTACTGTTGTAAAGATTGATTCATCAGAATCGAGGGATAGGTTCAATGGAACATATGCACTTTCCGACCCTTCCGCATCAAAGGGAACGGAAAATTCAAACTTTACAATCTGTGGAATGTTTCTAACTAGGTTTAGACTCAAATCAGCTTGGTTCTGAGGATAGAATGACCACCCAGCGGGCAATACACTGTCATCAAATTCTAAACTCCAGTCCGCTGTCCGGCTACCAGTGCTTGTAATTTCGACCTCGACTACCTCAGTGCCACCTGGAAGCGCTCTTGGGACCTCCAGAGGTGTTTGGATTTCTGCTACATAAGGCTCAAGAACGTTCAAAGTTGTCGAATAGTAATCATTATCTGTCCTTGTTTGTGTTAAATTATTACTCGTGTCGAGTAGAAGTTCTATAGTGTGTACTCCCAATGTCGCTTCAATATCTACACTGAATGAGATAGGTCCCCCCTCACCTGAAGGAGATACTGACTCAACAACATTTTCTCTGTGTCGTTTGATTTCAACTCCGTTCATCATCAGCACAGCTGTTGTAGGAGCATCTGTATCGACTATTCCTATGTTTGAATATTGGCAAGAGATGGTAACCATCTCTCCGGGGTCAGGGTCAGGTGGAGTAAATCCAATACCCCTTCCATCGGCCAAAGGAGCAATATCTGATTTAGCTTCACTGATTAAAGCGTCTCCAATCAAGATGTCTAAATGCCCATCTCCGTCCATATCTGCAACTGCAGGGCCTGCCCAAGTTCTATGAGGTACATCGATCGGTGCAGCCCAACCGGTACTAATGTCTGCAGATGTTCCACTATCTCCATCAAATGCAAACAGTCTTCTTCCGAACGCTACAACTAATTCTTGCTCATCTTCTCCATCGAGGTCAATTGCTATTGGAGCAGAAACTGCAATCTCATCATTATCATTTCCATTACCTCTTTGCAGAGTCCTAGACCATTCTCGGAAAGGGGGCTCAATCGTTATATCATGGCATCCTGCTAAGCCTTCTCGATCTGTTGACCACGAGGAATCAGAATACCATGTTACCCAACATACCCTATCGGTTACTCCATCTCCAGTGGTGTCAATTGGGGTTGGTTCGGCGTCACCATAGCCGTTCTTTGCTCTAAATCTCCACAATTCTGTCGTGCTTGTTAATTCCATTCCGACATACTGTGCGCCCATGCCATCGGTAGCACCATTTTCATCAACGGGTAGTGTCAGAATCATTTCAGGTGGTGCATCAGAATCCAGCTGGGTAATTACTGGCCCCGGTAGTCTCAGCCTTGGAGTATCACTGTCTGAATCCGTGTTTTGTATGCTAACTCGTTCCCAATCAAGTGAACCAGTCGGGCCATCAATTTGCCACACCCACATATTGCCTGAATTTGAATCTACAGTTGTTAGAACCACGGAACCACTATTATCGTCTAAATTTGCAAAGGAGGGATCAGATGGGTGTGTGCCCCTGTCGAGCGATACAGACCAGTCAGGTTCAGGACTCTGTAGTCCTAACGGGAGGGCTAGTACGGTTGGATCCTCCGTTGTCGTGTCAACGGCTGCTATCACCAGTTCAGGACTTCCATCAAGGGATAAATCTGCCAATAATGGTTGGGTCACTGAATAGTGATCCGATTGGCTTGTGAAAAAGTGTGGGCTGGTTATTCCGATTCGCAAATCTGCGTCGGTCCACGACCAGAGTCTTTCGTTTGAGTGACCCGAGGCCATCCAACCTGATTCATCGCAGGTCAACTCAGGTGACCACAAATCTACTTTCAAGGCTGTTGCAGTGTCATAAACAAGAGCAATTTCGGTTTTCCCATCATCGTCAACATCTACTAGAACTGGAGTCGAGCGAATATATCTAGCTTCACCTAAGTTAACATCCCAAACAATCTTCGCACTATCTCCTTCTATTATTGCAAGATGTCTATCAGATGTTGATGGGTCAGTATGGGTCATAACAGCAAAGAGTTTACCTTCGCCGCATCGTTCTTTTGCCCCTTCAGATGATGATATTGACTGTGAAAGGTTTGCAATGGCGACTCCGTAGCCATCAGCTCCCAAACCTGAGTCGAAAGCAACCCAATTTACCGCTGGTTGCTCGATTGTTGTCAAACCTGAATCACCGTGTTCTGGAATTAATCTTGAATGTCCTGAATCTCTACCATATTGTGCCCAGGGTTGCCAATATTGGTCCCATGCAGTATTTTCGTCTCCTGAATCAGCAGTCGATTCGTATGGTACAATTATGAGTGAACTTAACAAAACCAGTAACAACAAGATTGCTTGACTTTGTCTGTTCATGTTCTCCCCCATCAAAACTGGGTTTTTAGAGGTAGTTAGGGCTTTGGGCCCTACGGGCCCATTTGGATGGTGGTTTTATAGGGTGAAAATATCACCGTGAATTGTTGTTTCCTCGTCTCTGAGTTAGTTATTATTCAGGGCATCATTCAAATAGGGGTCGTCGGTGGGCAGAATGACTTAGGTCACATATCTCTCCAGAGGCATAGACCGGTGAAGGACGGATGAGGAACTTACCTCTTTCGTTTCACCTCTTTGATTCTGGGCAGATTTCGAGGTGAGAAAAATGTACAAAGTAGTTAGGAAAAAAGATACTATTCGTATACCAGCGGAATATATCCGCAAGGGCAAGTCCCTCAATGAACACATCGACCGTTTAGCAGCAACTGCTTTCGAGGGCAGGTTTGATGACCAAAACAGATTCGTTTTGGTGACAACAAACCACGAACCTATCGACAGGGGACGAATTATTCACGGTGATGGTGCAATTTACCAGCAAGTGGAATTCGATGCTGTTCTATATTGCATAGAAGATTATGAAGTCGTCGAAGGCGCTGTATCTGAGGTCAATGACTTTGGCGCATTCGTTAGAATTGGACCAATGGAAGCACTTCTACACAAATCGCAAATCATGGAAGACCATGTTGATATTAACACTGGAATGGGACTTGTGGAAGGTCGTCAATCCGGTAAGAGGATAGGTGTAGGAAGTTCTGTTCGAGCAAGAGTTGTTTCACTATCGCCCGACACAAGTGATCCTAGAAGGTCAAAGATTGGTCTGACTTGTAAGCAAACTGGTCTTGGTAGCCACGAGTGGATTCACGACGAAAAGGAGGAGTGAAAATGGCAAAAAATCCGTTTGCTTGTAGCGAATGTCATTTGATATTAGCAGATGATGCAACCGAATGCCATCGCCATCCTTCAGCACCAGTTTCAGCAGATTGGTCAGGATATGTGGTAATAATCGACCCATCAAGGTCCGATATTGCTGCAAGATTAAACATAGAAGTCGCTGGAAATTATGCTCTAAAGGTAAATGTTCGATAAGGAGGAATATAAATGCAAACAAAAGATAGAAAAGAAAATCCGCTACTAAACAGAGTTGAAATTGAGTTTAGTTGGAACCACGAGGGTAAAGCAACTCCATCTAGGTCTGAAATTTTGAACCAAGTTGCATCTTTGGAACCAGGAGCAAACAAAGATTTGATTGTGATCAAGAATGTAAATACTAGATTCGGCGTCGGAATAACAACAGGCTTAGCGCTCATTTACGGTGATGAAGAATCAATTAAAGTCGAGCCAAAATATGTGCACTCCAGGTTTGAAGAACTACGTTCCTCTAGTGCAGTTGAAGAACCGGCAGAAGAAGCACCTGCGGAAGAAGAAAGTGCTGATGATTCCGAAGGGGGCGATGAATAATGTCAGACGGTCCTAAAGCAGGAGCAAAGTGGTCCAAGTATTCCGTTGAAGACGGAAAACTAGTGCGCAAATCAGAGTTCTGCCCACAGTGTGGCCCTGGGGTTTTCTTAGCATCTCACAACAACAGAAAATCCTGTGGAAGATGTGGTTTCACCCAAAAGAATGAGTGATTATTATCCCATGTGTGGCGTTTTTACGCCTTGATTATCGATGACAATACACTTGTCATCTTCGATTACGACTTGGATTCCTAGTTCGTCACGCAAAACAGTTTCTTGATTTGAAAGCAAGATATCTTCTCTCCATGAAATTATTCTCCATTCGTCATCATGGTAAATCGCATCCTGAATAGTACCTCTCAATTTTCTAGCGACTGTAATATTATCATCGATTAATTCCCAAACCCATCCATCTTTTGAAGAAATTAAAAATCTATCATGTGATGAAAAGACACTTTCGATATCACATTCAACAGGTAGAGATTTTTCTGCAAGAACTTCACCAGTATTTACAGATAGAGTTCGATATCTCCCACCCCGTGTCCATATAGTCACAATTTCATCATCCACTGTGATTTCAGCTATTGAATTAGAATTAGGAATCTTTGATTCTTCTGAACCAATAAGTGGTTGCCTCCATAGCTCTGTTGAATCAACATCAATGCAGTATACTCCACGTGTGTACAATGCGAAAATAATGTAATTCCCATTACTAACCATGGCGATTGGCTCTGCATCAAGAGAATGTGACCACGAACTACCTGCGACCTTGACATTATCATTCCTCAATCGCAGTTCTGATCTAGAAATCCCTTCTTCAAGTTCGTTCTGAAAATCAATCAGCGCCATCCTTGCCAACCTTAATTCATGGTCTACCCAGGTCGCAACCAAACCGGCATTGCACCAAACAGCATTTGTGATTTCGCACGGAAATGGGTGAGCAGTAATGCCCTTATGCGAAATACCGCCATCGACATCAATAATGACATCCTCCCCTTGAAAGGAGAAAACCTTCCACGGAGCGACCGCCATGAATAACCCTAGTATCCTTAGGACTTCAACAATTGCTTCAAATCGGTCATCCGCCTCCCCCAAACATGGTCAGCCTGATTTTGGTCTCTGGGGGAGACATTGCTTCCACAAATCAGGCTCATGAACTACTACAAATGGCGTCTTGGGAACAACTACCTGATGTTGAAAACAGAGTTGCCTATTCATTCAAGCATGCTAGGATGTGGTGGGTTGATGATGGTTGTCTGTGGGAGGACGATTTGGATAAGCGCTGGAGAAATGCTACAGGAGAAACACCAACTGAGGTGATTTTTCCTTCAAGACATTCTGCTGCAAGTGGTAATCCATCCCTTACACTGCACCCCATTGGCACAATGCAAGTGTCAAAGGAAGAAACTCCAGAATATGGCGGTAGGGGTGGAGATTGCCCCCCACCAAATCCAAGATTGGCTGCTTGGTGGAGAGAATTAAATTCATTGGATTTGGACTTTGATGACTTTGATTTAAGTTTAGAAACCACTCATCATGGTCCATGGATTGAAACACCATCTCTATTCATTGAGATTGGCTCTACTGCCGAAACATGGGGTCATAAAGGGGCTGCTAGGGCGTTAGCGGGTATAATTTTTCGAGGATTAGGTTTAGACGGGTCAGATGGATTAGGAAGTTGGAATGGCAATGGCCAAGTTGTGGTTACACTCGGAGGTGGGCATTATGCTCCACGAGCAAATATTCTAGGCTTACATGAAGATGTCTGGATAGGCCACATGCTTGCAACTTACGCTTTGCCATTCGAAAAAGATGAGGATGGAAATGTTACTGGAATGTGGGAAAATAGCATCATTCGAGCAATATCGGCAACAAAAAAAGCATTTCCGGGTGGTACAATTGTATGTAGTATGGACAAAAAAGCATTCAAGGGATGGCAAAGACAAGCCATTAGAGATTTACTAGAAGAACTTGAAGTTCCTCTTTTGAAAAAGTCTGAAATCATAGGATGAAAACGGTCAATAATTGTCGGTTATGGGGTTGAAACATGGTCTCAGCATTCTCAAGGTTGATTGTTGCGACCACAATTCGCATGCCAAAATGGTTTGTTGGCTGGGTAAGTCGCAGGTATGTGGCAGGTCCCAAACTGAGCGATGCAGTAAGAGTAATGAAACGCTTATCTTCTGAAGGTGCGTGTTTTACAGTTGATGTTTTAGGTGAGGAAATCAAAACAATGGACGAAGCAAGATTCTTTTTGGATGAATACAAAAGTGTGATTACCGCTATCATTGAAAATAAATTAGATTCAAATTTGTCCATCAAGCCAACAGCCTTTGGATTACTATTGGATGAAAATCAAGGTATGGAGAATATCGAATCCTTAGTTAGGATGGCTCATGAAAATGATATGTTTGTCAGATTGGATATGGAAGACCACAGAGTCACAGACGCAACAATCAAAGTAATGCTCGACATGCATGAGAAAGGATTAGACAACGTCGGTGTTGTACTTCAGGGAAGGTTATTCAGGACCGTAGACGATATTGCCCAGATAAAAGAAAAACTCGGTGCAAAAGCAGATTACAGAATATGTAAAGGCATTTATCTGGAACCTGGTGAAATCTCCCATACTGAGAGACAACCGATAATCGATGCGACAAACTTAGCAATCGATCACATGCTTGATGCAGGTGCTTATGTTGGGATTGCAAGTCATGATTACCCTGTAATCGAACATGCCCTCGCATCAATCAAGTCAAGAGGCATGGGCCCGAATATTGCTGACCCACGTACTAACGCAGGACCGAAAAGAGAAATGAAAGGTCACGGATATGAATTTCAAATGCTTCTTGGGGTTAGAGGTAACTTGAGAAGAAAATTATCAAGTGAAGGTCATACAACTAGAGTTTACATCCCTTACGGAGAAAAGTGGTATGAATATTCGATAAGGCGATTGCAAGAAAACCCTACAATTGGAACACAGGTTGCCAAATCATTCTTGTTACCGTGGACGAACCGGCCGTAATTATGACCTTTTTTTCTTCTTACGCCTACCCTGTTTGCCGGGCTTTGGCTTTCCTTTTTTCTCTGCGTCAGGAATTATTGGATTAGGATTGAAACCCAGTTTTCCTTCTTTCCAAGCCTGCCTTCTTTCACGTGACGTGCGTGGAGCAAAATCTTCCTGTTTAGGTGGTTCATGAAGGTACATGCGTTTGATGTCATGTGCAACAACGCTCCCTGTCATAGTTCTACCAGCTCCGGTGTGTATTGCCCTTATTTTCCATTTGACGCCATCGTAATCAAATATAGAACCAGCTTTGTAAACGGTGTCTCTCTCTACAAAAATTGAATCGCTTTCAGAGTATTCACCCATAGTTAGAGTTAGTCTTACCATAACAACATCTGATCGAACAGCATTAGCCCTAGAAACCTTTGATGAAATCAAATTCGTAACAGACACGTTTTCGGTGTTTTCTATTCTGTTTATTTCCCAACTTGCATCACTATATTCAAAAATATCACCAATTGCTAATATTTCATCATCATCCAATTCAATCTTGACGGTTACAGTGTTAGCACCTTCGCTCAATAGGAATGGAACTAAAACAGGCTTCGGCTCTCTTAATTGGTAATTATGAACATGGCCACACTCACCACACTTCAGGAGATAATTTATCCCCGCTTTGACTTGCTTTTCTTTGAGAATTTCATGCCCACATGGTTCGTTACAACTTGGGCAGTCAACCACATTTTCAATGATTTCATCATCATCAATGTATGAATCGTCATCGGTCATTTGGCTTCCTCAAATTATGTCGCTACTCGCCTTCCCTTTGAGCCTGTCGGATAATACAAAGCCTTGACAATATGAATTAGGACGCCATGGCATGCGAGAGGAGGTTCTAGGAGCGTTACTTGCGACCAACAAAGAACTTTCTCGTGACGAGCCTGAGGTCGAGGCCAATATTGGTGTTCAAATGGAACACATGGGCCTCGAACCTTGGTCAATTTCTGTTAGGAGAAGAATAAGAGACACTATCTCTCACCTCGAACCTAGTAGCATTATATTCGCAGGTGCGGGTATTGGCCATCTAGCAGCGTGGGTTCTAGACTACCTTTCTGAGATTGAATCTTCAACCAAAGTTCAACTAATTGAAGAAGGGAATCGTTTTGCAGTGATTTTGAAAAGACTCTGTGACCGTTATCAGAAGGTCGAATCAAGTATAGTTGTAGGTTCATCTTCTCTATTAGTTAGTGAATTGACCGCATGGAACATTACAAAGCAAGGTAATCCTCCGATTTTTCCAAATGCTGATGCTATTATCGTAAATTCCAATCTCACCACATTAGCTAATGATGTAGAAGTATTGCTCAAGATTTTATCCAAGAACGGTGTTTTACTTACAATTGAACCTACACCTCCAGTAGGTGAAAGAGAATCCAATGACCCTGATGTTGTAGGTTTTAACAAGTGGATGGAACTGATTAAGTCAACAAATGATACACATCATATTGCATTTGCACCTCTATTTGGTGGAACTATTGTTGCTTGGTTCGCAAAATAAATTATTGAGATGCTTCAATAAGAGCATCGAATTGTATTAGGCCATAGCCGTAGTAGTCATCATGCTCTTGTTGCCCGTCTTTCATTTTCGATGAACTCATTATCCAATCTTTGACATTGTCAACCATGTCGGTACCACCAGTTTTCAAGTCGGGGTTATTCTCAAACATCAAAGCGATTGCGCCCGTAACGTAGACGGTAGCGGCACTCGTTCCGGATGATATTCCCCAACCACCTCCGGTCATAATTACAGGAACTTCATGACCAGGGGCTACAACCTCTGGTTTGCGGTCTGGGTCGTTTCTGGGCAGAAGTAAAGGCCAAAGTCTTCCGTTATTATCTCCTACAGACGAACTAGACCAAATTCTACCCAAGTCGTCAACTCCCCCCACACAAATTACTGTGCTCACCGTTGCCGGTGAAGCAACATCACCGTCATCATTTTCTCCGTCATTTCCCGCTGCTGCTACGACAACAATTCCAGCATCATACGCATCATCTACGGCATTTTCAACTGCATCTCCAAAGATAATTGAAGCACCTGATGTAGCGCCACCCAAGGATAATGAAATGATATTCACATTGTTTGTTATGCACCAATCTATTGCCTGTGCAACAGTATTGTCACTACCCGTACCTTCACCAGAAAGGGCCTTAGCGACATAAAGTTCGACATTCTTTGCGATACCGGAAAGCCCTCCGTCCGCTACAAGAATTCCCGCCATCATAGTGCCGTGACCATTATCGTCATAGGGGCTTGACTTGTTACCGATGAAGTCCGTCCACCCAGCGAGGTTCATGTTATCCAAATCTGGATGTGATTCCTCGATCCCAGAATCAACTATACAGACGGCGACATCTTTACCTGATAAGTGGTCAACGGAGTCATATTGTACAAGGCTATCAAAATTTTCTTCTTTTTCGGTAACGAAAGAGGACGGACCAGTAAGGCTGATTGAACCATCCCAAACTTGCCAAACGAACCAAAGCGCTGAACAAACGAGGATGGCCGATGCGATAACAGTTAGTTGCTTGATGAAGTCAAAATCTTCTTCTGGTTCAATAATTGCTGATTGAATTTCAGAATCCATTTTATCATCCCAATGCATCAACTGCTTCTACAAGTGTGTCAGCGAACAATCTGACTTCTTCTTCTGTATTGTATAGGTATGCACTCGCTCTTAAGGAACCTCTGTTTAATCCTTTGTCATTAAACCATGAATGTACACAATGCATGCCACTTCTCACCATCACACCAACCGCTTCATCAAGTAGTATCGCAATGTCATGTGCATCGATATTATCCAGCAAAATTGAACAAATCCCACCTCGTTGATTTGCGTCTTCTGGACCTATGATGTTTATTCCTTCAACATCTTTTATTATTGAGGTCATAATTTTGTTTAAGTTAATCTCATGTTCGTGAACTTTGTCTAAATCAAGTTTAGAAATGTAATCAACAGCTGCGTTAGTACCCAATATTCCTGCATAATTGCCAAGCCCTCCCTCAAATCTTGCAGGTGGTTTTGACCATTCAAATGAATCGTATCGAGATGTTTCTACAGTACTTCCACCCGACTGTATCGACCTCATATTTTCAAGCAATTCATATCTTCCCCAAAGCCCACCCATGCCGGATGGCCCCATCATTTTATGAATTGAGAATGCCATGAAATCGATTCCTAGGTCTTGTACATCAACCTTCATGTGAGGTGTTGATTGGGCTGCATCTATACAAACAAGGGAATCAAAGTCTTTTGCGATTTTCGTTGCCTCTTTTACAGGAGTTTCAATTCCATCTAAATTACCTACATGAGACAAAGAAACCATTCGCAATTTACTACCGGCTTCAGCGCACGCATTTTCAAAATTTTCTAAATTGAATGTATTGTCATCGTTAGACTTTACAACTCTGTGGTCAACTCCAAATTCTTCTTCCAATTGGAGCCATGGTACGAGATTTGAATTGTGTTCTCTGTCAGTTGTAAGAATTACATCTCCTTCATTCCATGATAGTCCTTTTGCTACTTGATTTAGTGAGTGTGTAGCATTCTTTGTAAAAATCATTTCATTTGGGTTATCGCCGTTAAATAATTTCGTTAGCGTATTGCGACAATTCATCATCTTTCTCGAAACAGTAGTTGCATAACGATGAACTGAACGACCACCACAGCCTGGTGATTGTTCGTAATAAGACCTGATTTCTTCGATGACTTGAGTGGGTCTCAACGTCATGCAGGCATTATCGAGGTATACTGGTGCATTTTCCCCCTTGAGGGTGGGAAAATCATCACGTAAGTGGTTGAACATTACCATGCCTCCGAATCGGACAGGAAATCAACAACTGGGCTGTTTACGCCACACTCAACACACGTGTGTCTTGATGGGTATTTTTTATCACAACCCTCACAAATTTGATTGGGAATACCGCGCTGGTTACAATCTTCAGTCAGACAATCGACTAACGGCTCACCACTTGGAGATCTTGAAATAGGATTTATTGTGTTAC
>CAZGJD010000022.1:0-16424 GCA_964526385.1 uncultured Candidatus Poseidoniales archaeon
GGGGTGGTGGACGCTGGGGGATTTGAACCCCCGGCCGCTTGGTTGCAAACCAAGCGCTCTTCCAGCTGAGCTAAGCGCCCCTATTTACCGCGGGAAAGTTTCTCCCTTTTGAGGATTCACACGCGGTCTACTGTTGCGTCACGGTCTGGACCAAGACCAACAGAGGTAATTGGTACTCCCAAAATCGATTCTAATTTAGTGATATAATTCTGAGCCGCAGCGGGAAGTCCTGAAAATCCTAAGCCTTCAGCATTACATTTTTGCGCTATTCCAAGCCACTCTTCAGTTGAATGGCCAGCAAAGCCCGGCATTGTTACATAGATTGGTTCACAATCTTCCAAAGCAATCGCACTAGCCGGCATTTCATGAATTTCCGAATCACCCATTTGGTAACCCACACAGATGTTGATCTCATCTAATCCTCCCAAGACATCGAGTTTAGTTAGAGCGATTTCCGTAAATCCGTTAATTCTATTTGCATGTCTCATAACAACCGCATCAAACCAACCGCATCTACGCTTTCTCCCAGTTGTAGTGCCGAATTCATGACCTACTGTTCCCAAGTGGTCGCCTACCTCATCGAATAATTCTGTAGGCATATGGCCATGCCCTACTCTTGTAATGTAGGCTTTTGTAATTCCAATTACGTTGTCAACATGCCCTGGGTGAATTCCTGCTCCGTGAGTTGCGTTTCCCCTTGATGTTACAGAAGAAGTGACGAATGGAAAAGTACCTTGATCGATATCCAAGAGACAACCTTGTGCGCCTTCGAGTATGATCCTTTCACCCATTTTCAGAGCATTGTCAAGCAGTATGCCGGTATCGGTAATGGCGGTTGCAAATCTATTCTTAATCCAGCCAATCTGTTCTTCCAATTCTTCAGCAGTCACTCTCTGAGTACAACCTGCGGATTCCAAGCTTTTGTTTTGGCGACTAGCCATTTCATCGAAGTCACAATAGTCTAGGTCGGCGAACCTTAAACCAATTCTGTTAATTTTGTCAGCATAAGTTGGCCCAATCCCTCTTCCAGTAGTTCCAATTTTTTTATCCAAGCCGTCGATGTATGTATGATATGGCAGGATTATATGTGCTCTGTTTGAAATGAATAATCTATTTCCTGATGGGTCAACACCACCTCCAGCAGTCCAGTCGTTTAGCTCTCTGTCGAGTACCCACGGGTCAATTACCATTCCATCCCCAAGTACAAGGCCACAATCTTCCCTTGTGATTCCTGATGGAAGCAAGTGGAATTTGAGAACTCTATCTCCTAAAACAACAGTGTGTCCGGCGTTATTTCCACCTTGAAACCTTGCAACCCACGTAGCAGATTCGGCTAATCTGTCTACTAATTTGCCTTTACCTTCATCTCCCCATTGGGCTCCTAGAACTACGGTTGCTGGCATCTTCGTCAATCAACTGTCATAGCATTAGGTGGATAATATAATCGCTTAGTTATGTTAATCTGACAAAAGTGAGAATGCGTAAATTTGGGTACATATAATGGAACATTATTGCACATAATCGCGAATTAATTTTCCAGTTTTGATGCAAGAAAACCACGGGTTTAAATAGGTCGCCACCCACTTAGATATGTTACAGTGGGAGGCGATTGTTAGTTATAGGATTGCGAGGCGAAAAACCCCCTTTGAATAGATAACTATATAAGCCGTAGCCACCTATTAAGTAACCCGAGGTTGATAAGATGTTTAGAGACGACGTAGACAAGGAACAAGAAAAGCAAGAAACAGGAATTTGGCGAAAGAACGAATCAAGAGGTAGCCTTGGTTCGGCAAGGCCACACAAGGCAATTGTCGAGGGGCACACCAGCCCTTGCGAGGACTGTGGAGTAACCGATTGGAAGGCAGACCACTCTATGGGAGAGGTTTCATGCAGCAACTGCGGATTGGTGGTTGAAGAGAACACAATCGACCCGGGAGCTGAATGGACTAACTTTGAGAATTCATCAGGGGACAGGTCAAGAGTCGGCCAAGCGCCTTCATATCTCTGGGCCGATAGAGGGTTGAATACCCACATCTCAAGAACGGACCTCACCTCTTCAGGCGCCTCAAGGTATGGTATAAGCAGCAAAAACCTCAGAGACTTCAGAAGAAGGAGAGTTATTGACGAGAGGAGTCAGACAAGGAGAAGCAGAATGCAGAACCTGGTCAAGGCTAACGACTTAATTAGAAATTTTTCCAGACTAACGAAACAGCAACAGGAAGTAGCGGCAAGGTTGTATTCTAAGCTATCAATGTCAGGATACGTTGCTGGAAGGTCAATTGATGGCGTAGCCGCTGCCGTTTGCTACCTAGTAGCGAGAAGAGATGGAGCGCCTGTACAAATCAAGGAACTCGTTGAGAGATTCAAGGTCGAGGAAAAAATGCTGTCGAGAATGATTAGGCAGATCTCAAGAGAACTAGGGCTTCAGAAACTGGTTACTCCGGACACATTTTTCAACAAATTGATTTCAAAACTGAACCTTCCGCCTTCTATTCGAAAGGATTTGGATGCTTTGTGGTCTAAAGTCAAACCAAAGACAGAACTTTGGCAGGGCAAGAAACCAGTCGGAGTAGCTGCTGCTATCATATATGCGGCGACAAAAGGAACCGTTCACAAGAGAACACAGGGTGAAATCTGTAAGCACTCGGACGTCTCAGAAGTTACAATCAGAGGCCTTCTAAGAAACATAGAGTTGGCATTAGACCTCGCTTGATACGTCACAATCTTGATGAGATGTAGCCTACGGGGCATAATCATGAGTAGCCGAAGGACAAATAGTGTTCAGCGTAAGGTAAGGGTCCCTTCAAGTTCAAAGAAGAAGGGTGGTAAGGTAAAGGAAGAAAAGATTGGAGAGATGTCATGTTGTATCAATGATTGCAAAGGATATGCTGACAAGCACATGGGTGGCAGGTCATTGAGTCAGGAAAATGCAATTGAGACCTGGGGCGAAGGAACATTCACGGTAAGGAAGAATCGTGTTAGAGTCTGCAAGAGTTGCTACAGGGCTTGGAAGAAAGACAATAAAGACGAGAAGAATACTCAGTTTTAATCACTTTCACTTTCACTCATACCCTGTTAGGAAAGTAGGTGTACTGAAGTAGCATGTTTCAGATGTCATGAGACAGTTCAGAGCAGTGATTAGGTCCCTTGTGACCAGATATGGCACATTAGTCGCTTTAGATGATGCATCAATTATCTGGAAACAGAAGGGTGAACGGGAAAGAAGACTAAAGTTACCAGCTCAAGCCAGCGTAATTCTGGGTTTGGTTGGACCAAACGGTCGAATTGACCGAGTGGTTATCGGAGACGATTATGGTGGAGTTAGTTTCGTTTCTATTCCAGGAATGGAATTAATCGAGAGGTACGTAGTGGGAATGTCCAGAATTCGTTCTATATGTTGCTCTTCAATTAGCGGAGATAGTATTCTAGTAGGATGTGAAGATGGAAAAGTGATCATGGTGGGTCATAATGTTCCAAACAATATGGTCCTTCTATTCGAATTGGATGGTCCAGCATCTGCCCTAAAGGTCGAAGGAACTAATCTCCACATCCATCAGGGATGGGAGAGAAAGGTAGTTGATTGGTTGGGTGAGAAGACTTTGATGGCGCCTGCTTGATTACTTTTCTTTGAGGGCCCACGGTGGGTCTGATACCAGAAAATATGCAGTTCTTGCGGGTCTAGGCCAACTTCTCGGCACTTGGCCAGAATTTTCTTGGCAGTCCTCGAAGAAACTGAGGTGTTGGTTCAAAACTTCCTCGACTCTATTCTCTCCTCTAATGCTAGATCCACGAGCGGGGACTATACTTTTTGGTGCGAGGTCGTACACTGTCTTGAATGAAGTAATAAGTTCAGGCAAGCTACCTCCGGGCATATCCCACCTTGTTGGATTGTCTGCTCTAGGTATCAAAGCACCAGCAACTAATACCTCCCTCTCCGTCTCGAAGAAACCCACTCCGTCAGGGCAGTGGCCAGGTAAAGATATAGCGACTAATTCTCCATCCCCAAGATTGAATTTGTCTCCTTGCATAATGGCGTTACACTTTGTGCTTGGCATATCTGAATCATACCGGTTCGCCCAAGTTGAAAAAAAATCACCGGTCTCCATAACAGAAACCGCATCAGAGTGTATGTATATAGGGGCATTAGAAAATGCCTCACTGATGTACTTCGCGGCTCCTGCGAAGGGAAATCTCTGACTCGTAAGTAGGATTTTTTCGATAGTTGAGTCATCTCCTATGTGTCCAATTATTCTCTCAACCTGTAGCATTTGGTGCCAATTTGTGCCTGTGTCGACGAGTATATTGGATTCCTTACCTGCAAAAATTATTGCATTTGAATCGTGATGGATTCCCGGTAGTCGAATGATTCGCACAAATGTATCGAGATGGTTGCTTCCCTTGAATTAAGAGGTAAATTGGGGATGGTTTGGGTTAAATATGGGAAGTCGGTCGGCGGAATATGGCTCGTTTCCCTGAAGCAGAGAATCGCATGTTAAAGCGAAGCATCTGTATGAAGTGTAATGCTAGAAATGCAGTTCGAGCTAAGTCTTGTAGAAAATGTAGCTACAAAGGACTACGCCCTAAGAATATCGAGAGAAAGGGTGCTTGATCATAGGCCCAAGAATGGTAATAAAAATGCCATAGGTCCGCCAATAAGCAACAGCGGTAGCGTTGCTGGCCATAAGAATACAAGAAGAGGATATTTCCTTGTAATCCAAACAGAATCAACACCATTGTCAACTAATTCATTAATCGATGATTGTAGTTCTTCACTTGTCGGTGTCCTTGATGGTGCCCTTGTCTTGTGAACAATTTTCTTTTCCCCATTGGGCAATTCAACGATAGAAGTCAACAACCAAACGTGCGAATTCATGACTTCATCAACATTCATTTTTTCAGCATGCCAAATTAGTTTCATATTTGTTTGACCATTTTTTAAGTTCTTTACAACCATTACCAGCGGTAAAATTAGGAATGCAAAACCTCCCCAAACTAGCAGTGCTATGGCAGGAGGCATTGCTAAAACAACTTCATCCATGTAATCGGAAAATACAACTGGAACGCTTGCCCAAGAAGGCAATAGTATCGATACCCACATCAAACCTTTACAGTCTGCTCCTCCGTGAATTAGTCTAGCCCTCCAGGCAAAATCAACTAGAGCAATTGGTATGAAAACTGATACAGTAGACCACCAAAGAATAGATTGCTTTTCTCCTTCCCCGTTTAGTATGCCTATCAGGTCATCTGAATAGTGATTAGAAATGCCATAGGATAATCCTAAAATCCCGATTAGATACCAAAATGTAACCGCTATGTCCAGTGGGTTTTTTCGTTTTATGTCTGCCACAGAAGGCCTTCCAATAACCGCAATCGAAGCATAAGCAACAACGGCTGCAGCGGACGCAAAAATATACCAATCTGCTTCTTGGTTGAGAAGGTCAACTGTCCACAAAAAAATAGCTGGTTTAGACCATGTAATCCAAAATTGGTTTGGGACTCTTCTTTCTTTGTGGTCTAACCATGCTGCGATTCCCAAGGCTCCAATCAAGACCAAAATCCGAGTCCAAGATATGATTTCTGTGGACTCCATGTTATATCGGGTACTGGCAATTAACTTAAATCCGCCACACCAGTCGAGGTGTTGCACGGGTCTTTGTGCAGGTGATAATCATGTCCGATATCGAAACAAAACTTGAGCAAATAGCGACCGTAATCAACCAGATAGATGACCCAAAAGTTCCTAGGAATATCCGTAAAGGGGCTAAAGAATCTTGTGAAAGTTGGTTGTTAAACAAATCCAAGGAAATGGATGTTAGAATAGCAATGACTCAAAATAAGTTAGAGGAACTTTACGAAGACCCGAACATTCCTCCGGAGTTTGGAACTCTGATTCTTATGATTAACACAGAATTGGAGAAACTTCTACGAGAATCCTTCTGATTATTCTTCTTCGGATAGAAGGTCTTTCAGTTTCTCTAAGTCATCCCTCACACTTTTGGTAATTTTACCAACGGCAAGATTGTCTTTCATAATATCATAATAAATTGTGTCAACCGAGGCTGACAATACGAAATCGATTTCCCCAATCCTTGCTCTGCCTCGTTGCAGGATTATCTTAATAGCAGATATTCCAGATATCCGTGTGACTTCTGAATCTGACACGCCAAGGCGTTTTTGTAATTCAGTTAACTTATGATACTCTCCAACAGAAAGGTTTCCGTCCCTAAGAGCATCTTGCCAAGCTTCATTCAATGTAGGCGCTCTTTCAGAGATGAGTATAGCAATAGGTCTCGTTTCTTCGATATTTTCAAGTACGATTTTGACAATTGCAAATAGTGGAACTGCAAGGATCATTCCAGTGATTCCCCAAAGCCAGAACGAAAATGCTGTTATCAATAACAGTATAACAGGCGATAAGTCAAGTGCTCTACCTGCCCATTTAGTTTCGATGTAATTACCCCAAACTTGTTGATTGACGAGTAGTAATGCAGTAAGTGCAAGTAGTCCTATTGGGGGAAGTAAAATCAAACCAATGATTAGAGGAGGAATGGTTGCGATTAGGGACCCGATATACGGGACGTAATTCAGGATAAAAGTCAAAACCGCCCAAACGAACCAAAGGTCAATTCCAAAAATCATCATCACGACTGCTGCAATTACTGCGCTACCGATTCCACAACCTGTTTTTACAACGATGTATGTGTTGATACCTTCTTCTATTTGATTCTGGATAGCTTCCATTTTTTCTGAGTTTGAATTTGGCCACGCTCTTTCGATTCTGCCAGGAAGCAAATGTGCTTCAAAAATAATGAATATTAAGAAGAAAAGTACGGTTATTCCAGTTGTTATAAATGAGCCTAATCCACTAACAACAGAACCCACCAAGTCGCCAGTACCGCCTCCCGAACCAATACCAAGAGATTGCAATCCAGATGCAAATGATTGGGAATCATCTCCAGTTGCGTCTTTTATTACATCACCTAGTAGAGGAGCGTTCTTGAGCTGTTTCCATCTTTGGTCGAGTTTTCTATCATACTCGGTTTGCTTATCTTCGTCCTCAACTAATCCTTGAACTTGTGACCACGCAAAGAAAGCGGCAGAAGTAATTACCAAAATGAATAGCAATAGCATCGTTAGGTATGATAAGAAAACGGGAAAACTGTTTTTCGATAGATAGTCTGCTCCCGGTTTTAGAACAAAGTAGATGCCAAGTGCGATAAAGAATGGTTTAAGCACACTTTCGAGATGAATCATTGCCAGACAGGTTATGGTGAGTATGATGAGAGAATGTGATATAATCGCCATCCTATCTTGGAAAGTAGAACTACTATCCGCAACTTCGCCCATGGTATCCTCAACAATCACAACTACTTGAGATATAGTGGTCTACAAAATTCACGATGCTTGCTTGTTTGGTGTCACTTCAGGTGTCAACCTATCGATGACTGCAGACAATCTCTCCACGAGGCTTGTTTTGTTTTCTCCAATGAGTAAAGCGTGTTCCATAACTTCATCAAGTGTGTCGACAGGAATTACCTCGATATTTTCGAATTGATCGTCCAATAGAACATCTTGAGCGTTAGCTCTCGGTATGACAACTGTTTTTATTCCGGATTTTGCGGCGGATTCAATTTTTGCCGTCACTCCTCCGATAGGTAGTACTTCTCCTCTTACAGAAAGACTACCGGTCATTGCCAAATCTTGTCTGATTGGAATGTTCTCTAATGCGGATATAATCGCAGTTGCGATTGTTATGGATGCGGAGTCACCGTCAACACCGTGAGTGTCGACGAATTGAATGTGTATGTCGTAATCAGATACATCCTTGCCTGTTAGTTTCTTGATGACAGCACTTACGTTGGTAACGCTCTCTTTAGCTAGGTCTGACAAACCTCCCGTTGCTAACACTTTTCCGCCACCACCAAGTGATGGTGTCACGAGTGCCTCTACAGGTAGCATGATTCCACTGTAATCAGATAAGCCAGAGTCTGCTCCTAATACTGCTAATCCGTTTACTCTACCAATTCTATTGCCGGAGTTAACTACAAGGGAATATTCTTGTCTTCGCTCAATCATTCTGTCAGCCACCTGCTGTTCTAGTGGCTTTGCTATGTTTCTAGCAGCCAGGACGTGCTTGGATGTTGTAAATTCTGCTCCCTCCTCACAAGCGAGGTCCCCAGCGATTCTCACCAATCCACCCAACTCACGGAGCCGGAGTGAAAGTTTTCCTCTTCTTCCTGCTCTTCTTTGCGCTTCTCTCAAAATTAGGGAAACGCCAGACCTGTCGAAGTGAGGAATTTCTCTTGATGTGCCAGCATCTCTTCTAACTTCTTGAGCGATGAACCTGATTAATCTCCTTCTATTTGCAGTTGTGTCTGGCATGTGTGAGTTCACATATACCTCATATCCATATCCACGAATACGACTTCGAAGAGCCGGGTGCATTCCCTGAATTGCGTCCAAGTTGCCAGCTGCGATTAGTATGAAGTCACATGGTACGGCTTCTGTCTTCGTTAATGCACCACTTGAGCGCTCAGAGCGACCTGATATGGGGAATGCTCTTTCTTGCATTGCGGTAAGAAGTGCTTGTTGCTCCTCCAGTCTCAACAAGTTGATTTCGTCTATGTACAGAACACCGCCGTGAGCTCTGTGAATTGCACCGGGTTCTACTCTTTCGTGCGCAGGAGTTTCCATTCCACCGCTCTGGAAAGGGTCGTGTCTAACGTCGCCAAGTAAACTCCCAGAGAGAGTTCCAGTTGCGTCCACAAAGGGTGGTGAATCGTTTGCTTGGTGCTTAACAAGAACCTTAGGAATGCGATTTTCTTCTGCTCCACCCAATCTTGAACGAAGGAACATGTATCCAAACATAAGAAGTAGCATGCCGAATAGTAATGTCAAGATATCTCCACTCTGTATTGCGACAATCGCAAGTAGGAATGCGACTGCGACGAATCCGATCATCAGCATTTTTTGGCTCTTTTCTTTTTGAATTCTAATCGCTTCTTTTTGAGATTTGACTATTCTGTCTCCTCTCCCTGCAGGAACTGTTCTAACCCTAGGTTCGTTTTCGTCATCGGAATTAGGGTAACACAAGATGTCTTCCAATTTGTCTTGTGGGAGCAGTTCTGTCATGGACCTTGCAAGCATTGACTTTCCAGTCCCTGGGTCGCCAATCATCATCATGTGTCTTCTTTGTTCTGCGGCTTTCTTAATTACAACCGAACCAGCTTCTTGACCAATTACTTGGTCTACGAGTCTTTCCGGGATGGGTACGTCTTGTGTAGAAACAAAATCTATCCCTCTTATCCATTCATCTACTGGTGTGTCGTTTATCTCCACATTGTTACCTGATTCCGGACTCCAAAATGTCACCATTTGCTCCTCTTCTTCAGAGGATTCCTCAACGACCTCATCCTCCGTTTGATTGGTCTCGGCGACTATATCTTCGTCTGACACACTTAACCCTCCGAACTGGTCCATTTTATGGGTTTGTGTATTCGCAGGCTTATTCAACCTGACGAATTTGTTCACTGGTGGTTATTTTGTTCGAGATACTGGTGTCCGTAGTAAGCCCACTGTTCCATAGTCCATCCTGCAGGTAGTCCTCCTGCTGGTAGTGGAGGGGCTCCGGCTGGAACCGTAGCTGGTACTGGTGCAGGCGCAGCAACAGGTGTTTGGAAAATTTCCTGAGTTCCACCATACATTGAATTTGCGACAGTGTCATGAGCAGGTAGCTGATTAGCCCAGTCGACGACTAGTGGTCCTGATCCTTCGTTTCCACCTCGAATGAACATTAATCCAATTAACAGAGCGATTACTATTACTCCTACGACTATTCCAATCACCATGATATCCATTCCGCCTTCAGTTGCGTCGGTGATGGCGGAACTTGCTTCGTCACAAGTTGTGTATTCACATGCTTCTGCTCTATCTGATTCTAAATCTTCCAAGTCCGCTACCGCTTCAGTGTAGGCTGTTGAACCTTCTTCTAACTGGGATATTCGCTCTTCTAGGGATTTAATTTCAGCGTCTAGGGTTGCAATCAATGCATCGACTTCTTCGACTGTCATAGTTTCTGGTCCAGGTACTTCTTCCTCAGCAGTCCACTTTAGATTGCTGTCTTGGTACTGGAATTTTTCACCGTTAGATGCGATAGCGACTACCTTTGCGACTGTAACATAGTCCATGTTTCGCATTCCATTTTCTCCGATTTGTCCATCCAATGGGTCGAAAGTCCATCCTAAGCTCTTTTGAGTAATGTCGTGTTCATTGACTTGGTTGAACTGACAGATTCCTGTCAGAGCATTACATAGTTGCCAAGTTGTTGTTAGTGATGTAATTGTGACATCATCCTTGTTTAGGAACATTGTAACTTCAGGTGTTTCGCCGATGTAAACGTTAGAGACATCGACATTCACATCAGCATCAGGGCCAGTTCCGACGAGCAGTGGCATACTGTCGTAGACATCGACTACGATTGTGTAAATGTTAGCGTCATACCTGTCTTCTGCTTGGATTGTAACCGTTTGCATTCCTTCTTGGTCCCATGATAATGTAAGAGTATTATCAAGGAAACTTACTCTAGCCGAACCTGGTACTTCGTTGCTAGCTGAAACAGTCACTTCGTCGACATCGCCATCAATGTCCGTCAAAATTTCAGAAAGGTAAATCACTTTCTGGGTTCCGACTTTCAATCTGAGGTTTTGGTACTCAGAAAGGTCGAGTCTTGGTGCGTCATTGATTGGATTGATTGCGATTGTAATCATCTGGTCGGAATATTGTTCTCCGTCACTAGCGCGAATTGTGACTGTTGTTTCGCCATTGAGATCGTCATCCATTGTAGCGTAATTTAGAGTGAAACCACGCAAGTCGAAATCAAGTAACTCTGGATTTGTATTATCAACTATTGCCAAAACTAAATCATCAGCAGAGGATGGATTTCCGCTGTCATCGGTGTCAGAGACGTACGGAAGTAGGCTCAATGATGAAGATGAGCCTTCATCAACAAACTGCTTTGCTATACCTGTCCATCTTGGCTGGCCGTTTTCAATTACGTTGAATAGCAATGTTCCGTAAGCTATGTCGATTCCATCATCAACAGAAACTTCAATTCCTGTTGCAGTAGGTTGTCCGTTGACATATTTGATATTTTCAAAGTAAACTTCAATCTCTTCTGTGGTTGGATGCCAAGCTACAAAGTTAGGGCTGGAACTGGTTACAATTAGGTCTCCTAGTGGTGTTTCTGCGTCTTCTATGTTGCCTATCATTGAAACTTTAGTGGAAGTTTGCACTTTAACTGTCGGAATTGGTTCTGCAGTAATGATTGGAATTGCGTTCATCAGTTCAAAACCACTTTCGGTGACTTGCCAGTCGCTGACTTGCATTCTGTTGTCAATCGCTCTTATTCTGATGTCATATTCACCAGCGCCCATCTCCATGGTAGGTTTGATCAAATACTGTCTGTGTTCGTTATTTGTCCCCTCTTGGAATATCTGGTCTCCTCCAACGACATATTCTGTTCCTCCTAACCATGCATCTTGTCCTGTAGGTGAGATTTCTACATCGAAAGTGAAGAATGAGGTATTCAGGTCGACTGCGTCGTTGATTGAAACCTTTGCTTCGATTAGGAAGTTGTCTCCTCTAGAAATTTCATTGGAACCTATTACTTGTGCCTTTCTTGCTACTGGTTTCAAATCATGAGCGACGGTTTCTGAACCTTCATTATTGCTGGATTTTTTGTCTGCTACAAGATTTGTAATCTCTACACCAAATGTTGTTTGGTATGCATTTTCTGGTAGATTGGTTGTATCTACTGTGGTTGTAAATGTCTGTGTGGCTCCAGATGTCGCAAAGTTGGAAAGTGGCGCTGATGTGCCAATGTAGTTTTTAGTTGGCCCATCTCTGTAGAAGAATTTGACATCTCCTCCGTCGGTGTAGGCGTCAACTCCGTTGTTTGCAACCGTTGCTTCCAAATCTAGAATGTCGCCGTTGATGTATCCGCCCATTTGAGCGCTTGGATTGGTAGCAGTGAACGATTTAATTCCTACATCAATCAACGGAGCCATATTCGAATCAGATGCAGATAATACTCCACGATGTGTGGTGTGGTCTCCATCCAGTAATGCTGCGACTGTTAGGAAATTGTCCGCTGAACTTATTCCACTGACTGCTCTAGCGGTAGAAGTTGGTACTGTCCAGGATTTTGTCACTGGTGTTCCGGCTGTTAAAGAGAATGTCTCAAACCCGTTGTTGTTACCGTTGAGTAGCCACTTTTTCCAGAGGTTAGGTGGGTGGTCTGATCCGCTACCCGCCGTGTAAGGTTCGAATCCTTTCTCTTCAGTAACCGCTGCATACAGGTAAACGTTTTTGGTTCCTGAACCTGTGTAAACTGCGGTGATTTCGATATCCATGTTAGCGCCATTCTCTGATTGGATTACAGACAATGAGTAATCGTTAGGGTTAGCCATGTTTCCACCATTCTGGTAGAAACTGTTGTAGTTTTGTCCTCCGACGGTGTAGTATGTTCCTTGGGCTGCATCTCCGAATACGGTTACAGGTATTCCACCGGTGTACCCCGGAGCGTTTTGAATGTGTGATCTGCGGTTGATTGGAGAATCAGCGGGCCAACCAGTGTTTTGTGATTCCCAAAATGAAACGAAAGTGAAATCAGAAGATTGAGTTCCTCCTCCTCCGTTAGTGTTGTACAGGTTTTTCAGATTATTAGTCGCTGTTATGCAGGGTCCACACCAATGCGCACCCATGTATTCTGCGAAAACAGGGTGTCCGGGGCTGGTTGCTTGGAACTCAGTGGGCTCTTCTACCAATTCTGAATCAACGTTTTTGCTTTCTGATATTAGTCCTCCGAATGAAGCAAAAATGCTCAATAGCATCAATCCAACGATAGAATATGCAGTAGTACGGGCTGTCGTCATGTCTGCCGTTGGACGAGTTAGGTATTTGAACATGTTCTCTTTTTGTCACCACCCCCTACGGGGGTATTTTCAAAATATTATGCGAATTGTTCTTGAGATGCTCCTACTCGCAGAACTATGGCTGAGTTTGCTGTACTCATGGAAAATGAAGGAAAGGTCCATGTTGTCGAAGTAAAAAATCAATCTCTAAAACACAAAGGAATTGGGGTATGTAATCTCCACAATATATTAGAGGATACAAAGATCGGAGATGAAGTACTGATTGGTCAAAAATACTTCACGATTATGCCTACGAATCTACCAGAATTGGTATCTGGAATGGCCCGAAGAGCCCAAACAATTTCTTCAAAAGATGCCGGCTTCCTAGTTTCAAAATTAGGTGTAGGCACAGGCTCTGTAGTACTTGAAGCGGGATTAGGTTCCGGAGGACTATCTTTACATCTGGCAAAAGTCATGGGTAATTCCGGTCATCTTGTCACAGTTGAACCGAGAAGCGAACATGCGGAAATAGGTCTTGAAAATCTTCACCGGGCAAAATTATGCTTTCAGGAATTCCCTTCGCATACCCACATTGAAGGATTAGCGGAAGAAGTTGATTTGAAATTTAATTTCGACGCAATAATCTTTGATATGCCAAACCATTCACCTGCGATTGAAAAATGTTCACCCAAGCTGAAATTTGGGGGTAGGCTTGCTTGTTATGCCCCAACAACAACTCAATTAGAAGCATGTTGGAATGCTTGTGAGAGATCGGGTTTAGAAATTGAATGGTGTGGGGAAATCATTGCTAGAGAGTGGGGCAAAACTTCCAAAGGTGGAATGAGGCCAGTTAACGGACCGTTCGGACATACTGCGTTTCTTTTGATTGCTCAAAGAAAGTAGGTTATTCTACGACTCTTATTCGAGATTGGCACTTAGGACAGGTGAATCTAAACGGAGGTTCTGAATCTTGAGGTACTCCAAGTCTTGATTCACATGATGTACAAGTGACTTTGTTGTATTCGTCGATCCTGACTTCATTTGGCCCTAGTGGGATTTCTTCTTCGATTTCTTCTTCCTCTTCGACCTCTGCGGGTTTCCTGAATAATTTGATGTACATTATCAATAAAACAGAAAGCCCCCACCCACTAAGTAAAATTATCATGGAATTTTTGTTATCAAGTTCCATGAATCCTAAATTAATGCCATCAGGAGCCACCTCAGGGCCTGCTACCGATGCTCTAATTTGTTGTGATTCATCACGAATTGTTTTACCGCCTATCTGGCTAACTGCATGGATGTTCAAATTAGCGTCAAAGCCATCTAAATTTAGTGGAGTTAACATCAACCTAAAGTCTTGGCAACCCCCACTCGATAGAGAATAAGAGGAATTGATTCCAGTTTCGCCTGCTCTGTAGAATACCCCGTCCATTTGTGGTTCATTCTTTCCTATTAGTTCTAAACTTCCTTCAATGAATGTATTTGCAATATTGCAAATGGTGAGTGAAACGGTTTGTTGTTCATTGTTTTTGTCGAATACAAGACTTGATTCATCTATGGTAAATTCAACAGCGCTATCTCCCCAAACCGGTTCTACATCGTATGCTTCTACCGAGGTAATAAGCATGTTAGATCTGGCTGCTGATGTTAATCTAAAGGTTAGAGCATATGTTCCAGCATTAGCATTCTCGGGTATAGAGCAACTCCAATCGATTGGTGTGGATGACATGCTTGGTTGTAAGGTTACATTGTTTACTGATAATGTACAATCAAGTTCTACAGTGGTTAGTGACAATGTGTCCATTGATGTTCCTAAATTTGTAACAATAATCGTGCCGTGAATAGTTTCAGATGGTTCTCCTGAGTCTACGTTTGAAGATATCGTCAGCATCCCATCTGCTATCTGTGGAATAATGCCAACGGTGTAAAAATCAGTCACAGAATAGTCGCTTATGCTTTGAACTGTTATATTCATCATTACTCCACCCAAAGGGGCGCCTATTGAGACTTCTCTGACGGAAATTTCAACAGTTCCGGATTCACCTGATTGCAATACGAGAGAGAGTTTGTCTATACCAATACTAAACCAATCACTGGCTTCGCTTGTATCCACATTCACAACGAAGTTATCCTCTGATGTTCCTAAGTTAGTGATGATTAGCGTAATATTAGAGTCCTCGACAGGTGATGCGTATAACTTGTTTTTTGTAGAATCGATTGTAACATCCATTCTATCATCAATCTGAAGTTCTATCTCGATGTCGGTTTGGACCCAAGAACTTGAAAAATCAATAGTAAGCAGAGTTGTCATTTTTGTAGCGTAAGGTTCAGCATACAGGACTAAGATGACATCAGTGGATGTTCCAGATGAAAGGAGTAAAGAATCTAATCCAGCTACGACGGTTACGCCACTTGGGAGCCCAAATATTTCAGGAGTAATCTGCAAATCTCTAGTGCCATCGTTGCTGAGGTTGAGGGTTATACTCGAGTTAGCTCCGGGTATGATCGAAATACGACTGTCCTGAGGGCCTGATATTGATAACTCAGCAAACGGTTTAACTTCAAAAACTCCGTTATCGGTGATAGTATTCTGGCCTGAATTTGTTGAAGATAGAGAAAATTCTAATGTTATATCTCCAACCATTGATGAGTTGATTGTAACTCCTATCGATACATATTGCGATTCTCCTCTATCAATTGTGACTGGTTCAGGATTGTCAAAAGTAACCCCTTCTTGGTCTATCCCGATTAAAGATAGGGTGTCCTGTTCTGTTCCATCGTTACTTATCGCTATGTTGAAATTTTCAACTGTATCTACATCGAGTTTAATCGAAGTTGGGATAACCATGCTAAGTCCCCAATCTTGCCCTACATAATTGGTGAAAGAGTACTGTTCCGTAACAGTTGCATCTGAATTTAAAACACCGAATAAGTTGACCTGACATTCATCGTTAACGTGGTTATTCGGCCCAACAGAGGTTATTACATCGAGATTGTATGTTGCCCCTGTAAGGATAGTAGATTGTAGTTCATTCAGGGCTACTGAACATCCGTTAGAGTTCGTTTCAGCAGACCACGTCCAATTTCCATCTGCGGTTGACAGGCTGGTTATTTGAACCTGAGTGGTTGTGTTTCCTCCCGGCAGTAGGTTTTGTCCATTTGATTTGCTAAACTGAAGGTCATGCACTGCAGTTACTTCTATCACCATCGTGGTCATTACCGAGAAATTCCCAAGAGCGCTTGCAGCATATAGGTCAAATCCATAATACCCCGGAAGTTCATTACTCGGAATTGTTATTCTCAAAGTCGCATATCGAACTTCTTGTGCCTGTAGCATATCCATTGTGTCGTCATTAAATCTGACTTCCCAACCAACTGGTCCAGACATCATCATCGATCCATTGGTCGAATTATTTCCGGTGTTATTTCCACCAGTGTTGTTGCCTCCAGTATTATTCCCACCAGTGTTGTTGCCTCCAGTATTATTCCCACCAGTGTTGTTGCCTCCAGTAT